>JBAUYF010000031.1:0-32724 GCA_049584655.1 Thermoplasmata archaeon
GGATGGGAGAGCCCGGGACGGGCTCGAAGGGAGCCCTCACTGACGGAGACGAAGGTCTCTCCACGAGACTCACCCCGGGACCCCCCGTGTGCGCGCGTACCCGGTGAGTCGGACCTCCACCAGTTCTGCCGCGAAGCCGTGGATCGGACAGAACGAGAGGCGCAGGGTCAGGTTGTGGCGGGCCTCGGAGCGGCAAAGCTCGCAGACGAATCGAGGAACGGGCGGAGGGAGGGGAGCGCTGTCAGGCTCGACGACGAAGGTGATCTCGGCGTACCGGGGCGTCAACCGACCACCCCCGATGCCGTTTCAAGTCGCAAGGGTATGGCCCAACTTGAGCCGGGGAGAGGGGTTGGCCGTCCTCGCCTCGGGACCCGTTCCGGTATGGGTTCTATAAGGAAATGGTTACGGGCCCGCCGGGATTTGAACCCGGGTTCGAGGCTCCGGAGGCCTCTGTGATGTCCAAGCTATACTACGGGCCCGCTACGGGCTCAATTCGATGGGGTCCATAGTAATACCTCTCCGGGCGGCCCCCTGACAATCCTGAGCCTAGGTCCGCTCGCTCCGAGTCGGCGCCCGCACGCTTAATTCACAGAGTGTATCACACGCTCGTGGCGTCCGGGCGTCGACTCGCGGCGGTGATGTTCACCGATACGGTTGGCTTCACGGCGTCAACGCAAGCTAATGAGGGCCGTACGCTCGATTTGCTACGCCAACAGGTCGAGATCGTTCGGCCGGTATTAGCCCTTCACCAGGGCCGAGAGATTAAGTCGACTGGAGATGGGTTTCTCGCCGAGTTTGACAGTGCCTTGAAAGCGGTTCAGTGTGCGGTCAGCATTCAGCGTCGAATCTACGAACGGAACGCGGAAGCGAATTTTGACCCCATCCGAATCCGCATCGGCGTTCATCTCGGCGACGTCGTCCAAAATGGGTCGGACATATTGGGCGACGCGGTGAATCTGGCCGCTCGCATCGAACCACTGGCCGAACCCGGAGGGATCTGTGTCTCGGGGGCGGTGTACGAACAGGTCCGGACGAAAGTTCCCGACAAGTTTGCCAAGTTGGAACCCAAGGCCATGAAGGGGGTCCAAATGCCCATGGACGTTTACCGCATGCTCCTTCCTTGGATGGGAAACGGATCCAATGGCCAGGGGGAGGAACCCCTAGTATTGGACCGCAATCGTATCGCGATCCTCCCCTTCGCGAACATCAGCCCGGATTCGGCCGACGAGTACTTCGCGGACGGACTCACGGAAGAGCTGATCGCGAACCTTTCCCTGGTGCCCGGTCTCAAGGTCATCGCGCGTACGTCCGTCATCGGCTACAAAAAGACGGAAAAGAAGGTCGCGACCATCGGGAAGGAACTGGGTGTTGGAACCGTTGTCGAAGGCAGCGTCCGGCGGGCGGCCAACCGGATTCGCGTGACCGTCCAGGTGATTGATGTCGCCACGGAGGAGCATCTTTGGACGGCCAAGTATGACGACGATCTGGACGACATCTTCTCGGTGCAGAGCGACATCGCGACGAAGGTCGCGACCTCCCTTCCGGGGAACTTGGAGCGAGGACGTGCCGCGGTTCCCGAGCTGGAGAAGCCGAAAGAGACGGAAGCCTACCTCTCGTACCTCCAGGGTCAATCGCTGATGTGGAAGCAAGACGAGGCCTCCCTCCGACAGTCCATAGATTTCTTTCAAAAGGCGCTCAAAACCGACCCCGCGTACGCCCGAGCCTACGCCGGCATCGCGCGCGCATATATTGGGCTCGGGACCGAGGGGTTCATTCCCTGGATCGACTCCATCAAGCAAGGCATTGCCGCCTCCGAACGAGCGATCGCGATCGATCCGGACCTGGCCGAAGCCCACGGATTGCGTGCCGAAGTGGCGTTCATGGGGGATGATCTCGCCGACATCTTGCATCGAGAGGTTCGCCGCGCCCTGGAGTTGAATCCGAACTTGGCCCAGGCCCACTCGATGCTGAGCGCCCTCGCCGGATCGCTCGGTGTCGTAGAGACGTATGTGAGCCAGGCCGAGGAGGCGTACAACTTAGACCCGTTATCGCCCCTCACGGTGCGGTCCCTCGGGAACGCCTACTTTTTCACGGGCCGGTTAGAAGACTGTTTGGCGCATTGGAAAAAATGTCTCGAACTGAATCCGCTCGACGGCTACCGAGGTCTGGCGGATTTCTACTTTCTGCAGGGTGATTTCGTGAAGGCCGAAGCGACGGTCCAGGAACTGGAGCGGATGGCTCCGACGAGTGACAACGCCTACCTCTGTCGCGGTTACTTGGCGGCCCGCCAGGGGGATCGCGCGACGGCGATGCGCGTCATCGCGAAGTTGAACGAATCGTCTCGCGAAGCGAATTCACGCGTGATCTCCTCGATCGGCTTCATCTACTACGCCCTCGGGGATCTCGACCGATACTTTGAGTGCATGGCGCTCGCCGCCCGGGCGCATACGTTGCAACTGATTCGAGTTCGAATGTCACCGTTACTTGCGAGCGCGCGAAAGGACACGCGCCTCCTAGAGCTGCTCGCCACGTACGCCCGACCCATCCAACCGGTGAAATAGGAAGCGGGGCCGTCTTCCGGACGCCGGTGGGATTAGCCGGCCTTGGCGACTTTTGGCTTGGCGACCGGTGCGACTTTCGACTCGCTGTAGCCACACCTTCCACACGATCGCCGATTCGCGTGCTCGGCCAGGAAGATGCCGGGCCCGCACTTGGGGCAGGACTTGTGGGTCCGCGAGAGCGTCTCGCCCTTCGTCGCATAGAGGCCGATCCGTCCCTTGGCCATGATCTAAGATTCCTTGGCGGCGGATTTGGACGGTTCCTTATGCGACTCTTTCGTGGAATCCTTGTGAGATTCCTTCGCGGATTCCTTGTGGGACTCTCGGGCCGTTTCTTTGTGAGACTCCTTGGCTGGCTCCTTGTGCGACTCTTTGGCCGACTCCTTCGGATGCTCAGCCGCCGGCTCCTTCGATGCGTCTTTGCTCGGCTCTCCTCGAGCCGCCTTCGAAGACTCCTTGAGAGCCTCGGGTGCCTCCGCCTTCGCAGGAGGCTTCTCGGGGGCGCTCTCGGCCGACGGAGTCGGTCCTTTCACGGTCTTTTCTTTGAGTCCGTTGCGCACCAGGATGTGCTCCCGCACGACCGCCTTCGCGGCATCGACGGATTCGTAGAGGGCCGCTTCGCCCAGGCTTTTAGCCGTCCCATACCGCGCGTTCATCCGCTCGATAATGATCCGATCCTTGGGAGCCTTCACGATCTTCGCGAACTCCGATCGGATCACGTCGCGACTCGGCGTCGCCGCGGTCGCATGGTCGACCTCAAATCGATAGTCCGTTCGTTTGAGGAGCGGATTCGGCCGCTCGTCGAGGATCTTAATCTCCAAGGGGAATTCTCCTGACTTCCATCTGAGCGATGAGGTTGTGGACTCGCTCCTTGGCCGCCGCATCTACGGTGACGAAGGAGGCCCCCTCACCTGGGATTCCGTATATAACTGTGGCCCCGGCGGGCATCGATTCGACGAGTGCCAACGAGCCGAGATCCTCCTCTCCGTCCACTTCGATCAGTCCCCCGCCGGCCGAAACCAACTGGCGAACGGTCCCGCGCAGCCGCTCGGTCAACATCCCGGCGGGGTTCTTGACCCGGATCAGGTGACGGTCGGCCAAGCGATCGAACTGGTCGGACGCGATCGGATCGTTCCGCTGCGTTTTGTAATCAACGATCGCGATGAAGGGAATCATGTCCAACGATAGCGCCTGCGCGGTGACGCGATCCCCGCACGTGGCAAAAAGTTGGAGCGATTGAAACCGCCGATCCGCCTCGGCCCCGGAAAGGACCGGCCCGTAGCGTTGACCTAGGGTGGAGCGCAACGAGTCGGGAACGATCCAGACGCGCTCCTCACTTGACCCGGAGGGCGTAGCGCCCGCTCGCATGAATCCCCATCTTGCGCGCGATTTCGGACTTCTCGGGATCGATCACGATCAGGTACCCCTGCCACTCGCGCGAAACCTCGCCGCCGCAACGCGGGCACTTGTTCTGATCGGTGATCGTCCGGCAGTTCTTGCAAGCTTTGAGCGAGATCATGCGGTTTTCTCCGCCGCCGGGGGAGCGGCGGGCTTCGCGGCGCTGGGCGGCTTGGAGATTGCGGCGACCTTACCGGGGGACAAGTTCCGGCCCGGGGGTTTTGCCGGGGCCTTCTTTCCGGATTTCTCCTCGCCCTTCTTGTGCGCTTCGACGATCCATTCCAAACGACCAAGCCCCGGCTGCCGCATGGTCAAGCCGATCCGGCTATCCCGTGGGGAGATCTCCGAAAGAGACAGTGATACGACCCGAGCCCGCACTTTGTAGCCGACTTTGAGGTCCTTCTTTGTCTCGACCCCGACCAACCGTTGATTGTGTTCGTCGATATTGACTCGATCGTCCATGATCTGCGAGACGTGGAGGAGCCCATCGAGCGGGCCGAATCGAACGAAGGCTCCGAACTTACGGATCTCGACGACTGCGCCTTCGACCACTTCCTGGATCTCGGGCCGGAAGAGGAGCGCCTGATACTCTACCTCTTGGTACACTCCGCCGTCGCCATGGATGATGTGACCCTCGCCGATCGGCTTCACGTCTCGAATGATAACCGTTAGGTTCTGGGCATCGACGAGCTTCCCTTCGAACTGCTGCTGGGCCAACTCGGTGAGCACGCCGGCGAGTTCGGGGCCCAAACGCTCGGGTGGAATGCGGACAACATCCCGTCGGTGGTCGAGATAATACATGCGTCGCGCGCCAGCGGGGACCGCTATAAGATGGTTGCGTCGAGGGCTGCTCTAGTCCGCCGGTCCTTCGCTCGCGGACGCGGCTCCCGACGCTTCGGGGCTACGCTCGGAGGCCCAACGATCGGTCTGTCAACGCCATCGATGTTGGAGCATCCTTGGCTAGGTCGAGCATCGCACGGATCGCGTCAATGTTCTCTGGTATGACGATCGATTCTTGATGAATGGCCTGGAAAAAGTAGAGATCCGGCCCCTCGAGCTTGAGCCCATGCTCCCAGAGCACGTTCTCCATCATGTCCGGGTAACCCGTGTGTCGATCTTTGGCGTACTCCATCACCTGCGGGGTTCCGTCCACGTGTTCCCATTCGGCGAAAAGGTGGAACCGGGGCGTCTGCCGAAAAGCCTCGAGCACTTCTCCTTCATTGGCCGGGGGACGGACCAAGCGAACGTGGTTGACGTGTACGTGCATCAAAGTGGTCGGGACGACGGCCGCGGCGGTGGCGATACGGAGGTTCGGAAAAATCGTCTGGACGTCCGGCCCATGATGTGAGGGGAGGTGAAACGAAGGTAGAATCCCGTTGATAGGACCCCGCTTCGTCTCCGGTGGGTCGGCGGCGCGGCGAATGATCGTAGCCTCCCAGTGCTCTACGCCCCACTTCGGTTCGATGACGGCCGCCGCGCGGGCTAGGCCGGTCGTGTTGCAAGAAACAACGCGCACCCGTCGTTTGCCTCGCGCCGCCCCGTAGTTGGCGAGCGCGTTAAACGACATTTCGGCCGCCTCGGCTTTCTCCCCTCCTTGGATGATCGACTTCACGTGGGCGGCCTCGTACAGCCGAAGATTCTCACGGCCCACTCGTTCCGGGGCGGCGTCTACGATCAGATCAACGTTCCGTAACAGGTCGTCGAGCCCGCCGGCGATCGGGAGCCCGACTCGCTCGAACTCCTCCTTGTGGCCGTCCCCCGTAACATACAGGGGGTAGCCCTTCTCGACGGCCCGTCGTGCCTCGAAATTCGGGCGCGTCTTGGCCACACCAACCAGCGTCATATCGGGCTGGCGAGCGATCGCGTCGGCGACCCGCTTACCAATCGTCCCGTAGCCGTTGACCCCGACGCGTACGCCCATTCCAGACCTGCTACGCTCCGGAGTCGGAGCGGGATTATAGGAGTTGCCGCACGTCGGAGGGGCCTGATTCGCTCGACAGCCCCGGGACTTGGATACGCTTTTACCCGAGAGGGCGTCGACCGGCCTTCGTATGGATTTCGACCTTTCCGACGAGGAGCGCGCCTTTCAAGAAGCGGTCCGACGCTTTGGCGACAAGGTCCTGCGGCCGAACGAACGACGGATCGATAGCGAGGGGCGAATCCCGGACGAGGTATTGTCGGCGATGGCCGACCTCGGTCTGCTGGCCATGCCGGTCCCTTCTCAGTATGGCGGAATCGGCGCGTCTGCCGTGCTCACGGAGCTCGCCGCGGAAGAGATCGGACGGGGGGATTCGTCCATGGCAACCGCGGTCTTCTTCCTCCTGGAAGCCGGCTGGGGATACCTGCTGAGTCGCCACGGAACGGAAGAGGCGAAAAAGGAGATCCTTCCCCCCGTTTGTCAGGGACACGCGTTCCTCGGGATCGCGACTACGGAACCGACGGGCGGTAGCGATCTCGCGCACATGCGCACGCAATCGCGCCGAGACGGGAGCGTGTTTCGAGTGCGCGGTGAAAAGGCGTTTCTCTCCGGCGTAGAGGAAGCCCGGTCGCTCGGGGGAGGTCACTTGACCCTCACGCGAGCTCCGGATTCCGGTTTCAACTTCCTGTACATTCCGACCCGATCCCCTGGAATTTCTACCCAGAAGTTCGAGAATATGGGCCGAATGGGAATCTCGACCGGCGCCCTCACGTATGCGGATGTTGAGGTCCCGGAAAAATATCTGATCGGCTCAGAAGGGCACGGGTTCGAATGCGCGATGGAGGGTTTCACCGTCGCGCGCACGTTTGTCTCGGCGGCGTGTGTCGGGGCGGCCGAACGGGCCCTCGAAACCGGAACGGCCTACATCAAGGAACGGCAGGCGTTCGGTGGGCCGCTTGCGCGATTCGAGGGCATCCAATTCGAACTCGTGGATCTGTACACTCAGATCGAAGCCGTCAAGTGGCAGTGCCGTCGTGCGGCATGGCTCCTGGACAAGTATACCCTTCGCGGAGACCAAAGCCATCGATCGGAGGTGGATCGCGCCGTCGCGGCGGTCAAACTTACCGCGCCGCCCATCGCGTTCGAGACCGTCAAACGCGTCATGATGTGGTTTGGCGCCGCCGGCTATACGAAGGACGTCGGATTGGAGATGGGATTGCGTGGGATCATGTCCTACCTCGTGGGGGCGGAAGGAGGGCTCAACATCATGCGAATTATTCTCGGCCGCGAGCTCTTGGGAAAGGAGTTTCGCCCTTACTAGGGGAGCGCAACGCGTCGGAGCCTGCGAATGCGTTCTCCGCCGCCGCTCGCGATCCACGAAGCCTCGTTTCACCGCTGGCTCCAGCGCCACCTGCCCGCCGGTCGCTCAGGCCTCCTACCGTTGGGCGATGACGCGGCCGCACTTGCTCTCGGCCGTGGTCGTGCCCTTGTACTGACCACGGACACCCTGGTCGAGGGCACTCACTTTCTGATCGGCTCCGCTCCCCGGCTCGTGGGTCGCGCGGCCGCGGCCGTCTCCTTATCGGATGCCGGCGCGAAGGCCGCCCAGCCCATCGCAGTACTGTTGGACATTCTCGTCCCGCGCGGGAGCCCGGAGTCGTGGGCGCGCTCGGTCGCCCGAGGCGCCGAGGAGATGGCGGCGCGGTTCGGGTGTCACCTCGTGGGTGGGGATACCAAGCCGTCGTCACGTCGAGTGGTCGTCAGCACCGTCGCGGCGTTGGGCCGAATTCGTGCTCTTGCGCCTAGAACGGGAGCCAGGGCAGGGGATTTAGTCGTCACGACCGGAACCGTCGGGAAGGGGGGGTGGGCCGCCATGAAACTCGCTCACGAGGTTTCTCCGACTCCGCGCACACTCCGCCTATTGCTCGAAGTGCGACCACGAGTGCTCGAAGGGGGTATCTTGGGGCCGTACGTCCATGCGATGCTCGACACCTCCGATGGGCTGGCGGAAGCGGCACACCTGTTGGCCGGCGCAAGTGGCGTGAAAGTGACCTTGGAATGGGATCGACTTCCGCTGGCCGCCCCGTGGCGCCGGCCGGGCACGACGCGCGCCGCGCTCGATCGGTGGGTGTTCTACGGGGGGGATTACGAGCTCCTCGCCGCACTCGACCCGCGATATTTGGTTCGAGTGCGACGGCTCCTTCGACGTAGTGGGACTCCTATCTCCGTAATCGGACGCGTGGAACGCGGCGCCGGAGCGTGGCTCTCGGCCGCGGGAGTGACGGGGCCACTCCCGCACGCCGGTTGGAGGCCGTTCGGGTGATCTTAGGTCGATTCAGAGGAGCGCGAATGGGAGCCTCGCTTCCCGTACGACTCCCATGCTTTGACGTCGCAGACCCTCGCTAGATTCAAGTAGGCTGGCTCGACTGCTGACTCACCTATAGGTGATCCCGATGGGAAATAATTCCGCCGTCATTAATCCGTTTGAAACCGCCAAACGACAGGTCGACATTGTGGCCGACATTCTCGGCCTCGATGGTGGGGTTAGAGAAGTCCTGAAGCACCCCAAGCGCGAATTGACGGTCAATTTCCCCGTTCGCTTGGATGACGGCTCGTATCGTGTCTACACCGGATATCGCGTCCAGTACAACATGGCCCGAGGTCCCACTAAGGGTGGAATCCGATACCACCCGCAGGTGACGCTCGACGAAGTGCGCGCGCTTGCCGCGTGGATGACCTGGAAGTGTGCTGTCGTGAACATCCCGTACGGGGGCGCCAAAGGGGGCGTGATTTGCGACCCGAAACATCTCAGTCACGGCGAGCTCGAGCGCTTGACACGACGGTACGCCTCCGAAATCTCCGCCTTCATCGGCCCAGAGATGGACATTCCCGCCCCGGACGTCTACACGGATTCCCAAACGATGGCGTGGATCATGGACACGTACTCCATGCAGAAGGGCTACTCCGTGCCGGGCGTCGTGACGGGTAAGCCCATTTCGTTGGGTGGCAGCGAGGGTCGCGCCGAGGCGACGGGGCGCGGCTGCGCCTACGTCATTCGTGAAGCGGCTCCTCATGCGGGCGTCAAGGTCAAGGGAGGCACCGTTGCGGTCCAAGGGTTTGGGAACGCCGGGAGCGTGGCGGCGAATATTCTCTATGACGAGCAAGGCGCGAAGATCGTCGCGGTTTCAGATTCCAAGGGTGGCGTCTACAACGCGGATGGAATGAATCCGCACGCCGTTGAAGCGCACAAGAAGAAGACCGGCAGCGTGGTCGGATTCCCTGGCGCGAAGGCGATCACGAACGAAGAGGTGCTCGAGACCAAGGCGGACGTTCTGATCCCCGCTGCGCTCGAGAATCAGATCACCAAGAAGAACGCCGACGACATCCAAGCCAAGATCGTGGCGGAAGCGGCCAACGGGCCGACGCTTCCTGAGGCGGACGAGATCCTCTTCCAAAAGAAGATCACCGTACTTCCAGATGTGCTGGCCAATGCCGGCGGCGTTACGGTCAGCTACTTCGAGTGGGCGCAAGACATCCAAGGGTTCTACTGGAGCCTTCAGGAAGTCAACGAGCGCCTGGAACGCGTGATGGTCCGCTCGTACGCCGACGTCTACAAGGCCGCGACCGAGCAGAAAGTGCACAACCGCACCGCGGCGTACATCTTGGCCATCCAGCGCGTCGTCGACGCGATTCGGATCCGCGGCATCTATCCGTAACGTAACCCCGGCCCGGTCGCTGCGGTCGTTCCAACGATGCCGGAGTTTCCGCAGTGCCGTCGGACGAGTTGGGCGGAGGTCGACGGGTGGGCCGATCGCATCGCCGCCCAGATTCGAGAGCGGGGGCACGTTCCCGACGCCCTCGTCGGTCTCACGAGGGGCGGTTGGGTTCCGGCACGACTCCTCGCGGACCGCCTCGGTATCAAGCGGATGATCTCGCTGCGCCTCCAGCATTGGGGCGTCACGGCCACGCCCAGTGGAAAGGCCGAATTGACCGAGGGCCTCAGCGCCCCAGTCACCGGCTTGAAGATCCTCGTAGTTGACGACATCACGGACACGGGGGAGAGTCTGGAGCTCGCGACTCAGCACGTGACGCAGTCAGGGGCTAAGCGAGTCGAGAGTGCCACATGTCTCCACATTGCACATTCGAAATTCGCTCCCACCTACTTCGCCGAAGAGATCCCCCGCGACCGCTGGGTATGGGTAGTGTTTCCCTGGAACTACTGGGAGGATCTCACGACCCTCGCGGGCCGAGCTTCCGAAGTCAATTCGGAGCTGTCGTCGATCGCTCGTACCCTCGAGGAACGGTGCGGTCTCTCGATCCCGATCGAGGACCTCCAGCGACTCGCCCAGCGGCGACCCGAAGCCGCGTGAGCCTTACGACACGGGTGTGCCCGCGGTGGTCGCGGCCGCGCGGGCCTTCAGATATTGCTGTAGCACGCCGGCCGAGATCACGAGCGCGAGTCCCAGCACGATGCAGGCGACCAGCAACGGGGTCTGTACCGCGGGCAGGGCGGATTCGAGGTACTTCACCAGGTAGATGATCCCATAGCTGAGGAAACCGATCCCAACGATTGAAGTGGTCGCGATTGCGAACGAGCGAGGCACCTTTCCGTAGGTGAAGTAGCGTCGGATCGCGCGACCGGATTCCCAGACCTGAGCGCTGAGTAGCCACCAGAGCAAACCCGACTGAGTAAAGAGGAGCAGCCGGTCGATCGGGGTCTGGCCGACGTTGCTCAAGTATTGGTTGTATCCCGAAAGGAACCCCACGCCGACGAGCGCCAGCGCAAACAGTCCGAACCCAAAGGCGACGGATCCTTGGCGGATATCCGTCGACGCCGAACGGATCGAATCGATGAGGGCTTCGTCGATATCGAACGTCCAGAAGATGAGATAGATCCCCAGCAGGATCGCGAGCCCGATGATTCCCCAGACGATGACGCCGCCGGCGGCCGCGATTCCGAGAGTGAGCAAGATGAACGCGAGCGGCAGGACGGTTTTCGCACGCAACTTAGGGTCCTTGAGGGCCCGCACGACGGTATAGTACGTCGACTCGATGCTGGCGTTCTGTCGAATGTAGATCCGGTGCACCCCATCGATCTTGACGCGGGACGCGAGAATGGGGAACAGATACTCATCTTCGGCACCGTCCGACACCAAGTGCGCCGATTGCGCGGGGATCCGCGCAAGGACGCTGTCGAACTGTTCGGCGACTTTCCGGTCGGAAAGAACTCCTACCTTGGGAGAGCCGGTCAACAGCACAACTTCGCAGTCTTCGCCTACTTTGCGAATTTCATCCAGCAGGTGAACTGCGGCGAACATCGCGTTCGTGTCGGCATCCGAAGGGTCCGCGGTGCCCAGGCTCATCGCGGCTTCGAGCACTTGCTGACGACCGACGACGGGACCACGAATCCCGGCCTTCTGGCCGAGGTCGTCGTCGCGATCGACGCAGACAACGAGCCGCATGGCCCAAAGGAATGGGTCTTCCGAGGTCTTAACCGCTTGCGTCGCGACGCCCGCCGTCTGGACGCGACGGTCGTTCGGCGGTGCTCGGCGGGCCCCCAATCGCCCCCATACGCCCATATACCCGCCGAGAGAACGGCTCTCGGCGTCTATGGTCGACCTGCCGGACAAGAGCCGCGCGTTCTTCGACTGGTATCTCGCGGCGGTCGAAACCGCCCAGTTGACGGACAAGCGGTACCCCGTGAAGGGGATGAACGTCTGGACTCCGTACGGTTTTCAAGCGCGGCGGCGCCTCGATGAGATCTTGATCCGTGAGATCGAGGCGACCGGATCCAAGGCGGTAGAGTTTCCCACCCTGATTCCCGCGACCGAGTTTCAGAAGGAGAAGGACCACATCAAGGGATTCGACGCGGAGGTGTACTGGGTTACACGCGGCGGATTGACCGAGCTCGACATACCACTCGTCCTACGTCCGACCAGCGAGACGGCGATGTATCCGATCTTCCACCTTTGGGTACGATCCCACAAGGACCTCCCACTCAACGTCTACCAGATCGTGAACACGTTCCGGTACGAGACGAAATCCACACGACCTTTCGTTCGAGTGCGCGAAATCCACTTCTTCGAGGAGCATACTTGTCAGACAGACGAAGCCGCGGCGACCGACCGAGTCCGCTCGAATCTGCACGCCTTCCGGTCGATGGCCGATGCCATGGGACTCCCGTACATGGCCATACGACGCCCCGAGTGGGACAAATTTCCGGGTGCGTACTATTCGGTCGCATTTGACACTCCAGTGGGTGGAAAGCGTACGTTGCAACTCGGCACGTCCCATCACTATCGGGAGAATTTTTCACGGCCGTACGAGATCCAGTACGAGGCACCGGACGGAAGTCAGCGGTTCGTGAGTCAAACGACCTTCGGGCTTTCCGAGCGGCTGCTGGGCGCGGTCGTCGCCATCCACGGCGACGCGAAGGGAATTGTGTTCCCGAGTACGCTTGCCCCCTACCAGGTCGTGGTGATTCCGATCCTCGGTGTCAAGTCCGGAGACGCTCCACTCCGGATGGCACGCGAGGTAGTCGGACCGCTCGAGCAAGCCGGCGTTCGGGTTCATCTCGACGCAGGTGACGAACGACCCGGCGCGAAGTACTATCGGTGGGAGTCCGCCGGGGTTCCGTTGCGAATCGAGATCGGGTCCCGCGAGGCCGAGTTGCGGCAGGTCACGGTCGCCGATCGACTCGGGACGAAAGCGACCCTCTCCGCGAATGGCTTGGGCGACTCGATCCGGCTTCGATTGGGCGAGTTCGACGCACAGCTGAAAGCGCGGGCTCATGCCGCGTTCGCTCAAGCGTTCATCATAGTTCGCACTCTGGTGGAGCTGAAGGAATCCTCGGGAGTGAGTCTGGTACCGTGGTGCGGCGCCGAAGCCTGCGGTCACCAGATCGAGCAGGGAATTGACGGAGATCTGCTCGGCATTCCGGAAGAGGCGCTCCCCATCCCGGTGGGGGACCCGGGGAAATGCGTTGCGTGCCACGCCTCCGAAAATGTCCGCTGGGCCGTGGCGGCCCAACAGATCTAGCGGAAAAGTCCTACGGAGGCGGCGGAGTCGGCAGGGGCGGGTTGGGCATCATAAGCCACATGCCGGCCAGTCCGAATAACGCGAGCGTGATGACGATCGCATAGAGCCCGTTATCAATCCAGACACCAAAGGAAACGCCCCACCAGACGTAGAGGACGACCGCGAGCACGATCAGGCTCGCGAACGCCCAAAAACTTACGCGGCGCGTGAGCGGTAGCTGGCGCGTGGTAGGCGCCCGATCCGTCGCCGGCGCTGACTCCGCCGTCCCCGACGCCATATAGATTTCCCAGCCGCGGGTGGCGAGATAACCCTTACGCGTACAGGTCCGAGAGCTTTAACCCTCGACCGGGGCATGGGATAGCGAGATGGCCGAAGAGGCTCTCGCGCCGCCGGGACCGGGGGAAGGACCGGCCATCCGGCTCGACACTCTGACGCCCGATCAGCTACGGACGTTGGCCTACGCGAGTGCGATCGGGCGCGAGTTCGATTTCCAACTCCTCGTCGCCGCGATGGGGGCGCCCGAAGAAGAGCTCGCTGAGCAGGTCGAGCGGCTCGCGCACCTCGGCATCTTGCGCGAACGCGTCGGCGGCGACCGATTCGGATTTGTCCAAGAGGAGCTTCGAGCGCGGCTCTACAAGTCGCTCACCGCCAGCCGTCTACGCGTTCTCCATCGGAAGATCGCCGAGGCCATGGAGCGTCTCTATCCCGACCCGCCGGCCGAGATCGTTCCCGAGCTCGGCCGTCACTTCTTTCTCGGGAAGGTCCCTCAGAAATCGTACGAGTTCAATCGGAAGGCCGCTGAGTTAGCTCGAATGGACGATACACCGGACGTCGCGGCCCATCACCTTGAACGGGCGCGGATCGACCTTGGCTCTCTTCCCGGTGACCACGCGCGAGACGAAACCCAGCTGGCCGAGGAGCTAGGAGACCTCTACTATTCGATGGGGGACGTGCAATCGGCCGATCGCCTCTACACGGAGGCGCTTTCCCATGGGGATCGAGTCGATCCTCGGCTGAAGGCTCGGCTTGTTTTGGCTCGAGCGGAGGTGGCCCGGGAAAGTCTCGACGGCGAGGGCGCCGTCCGCGGCGCCAAGCACGCACGTGAGCTCTTCCAATCTGTCGACGATCGTCTCGGGATAGCGTCGGTCCACCGATTATTGGCCCGTCTTGCCTTCACGCGGGGGGCCTATCGGGAAGCCCTCGACGAAGGCATGCAGGCGCTGGAGATCCTCTCCGAAACGCGCGACCTACGCATCTCCGGACGGCTGTGCATCGATATCGGAAACTCATTCTCGATGCTGGGACCGGACGTTCGCGAGGACGCCGTCAATTGGTATCAAAGAGCGATCGAGCGATTGCGCGAGGTCGGGGACTGGCCCGAGATCTCCCGCGCATACCACAACTTGGCCATCGCCGTCGGCGAGACGCGTCCGGCCGAGGGGCTTGAGTATCTCGAGCAAGCGCGCGCCTACGCGGAACGCGGTCACGAGTCGCGCGCGATCGCCTGGTCGCTGCTCACTGGGGTGGAGATGCGGCTCGCCCTGGGGCAGGTGGAGGAAGCCCAACGGGACAATGAGCAGGCCGGCCGGCTCTTTGAACGAATGCTGGATGAGCTCGGACTGCAGCAGGTCCAAATGAATCGCGGCTTGATCCTGGAAAAGCACGGACAATGGGATGACGCCGAGCGTTCGTACCGTCAGGCGATCGAGATCGCGGAGCGGCACGACCTCCCCGCCGACGTGGCCGAATCGGAGTACCACCTGGCCCGACTCATGTTCAAGACTCGCAACCTTCTCGAAGCCCAAACCGCGTACCAAGTGGCCCTGCGCCTTGACCTTCCCCAGCTCAAGCCGTCGCTGACCACGGCGTTCCGGGAACTCGGCCGGCAGTTGGCAGCCGCTGCGACGAATGCGACGAGCGAGTCACCACGCGACGCTCGCGGCCGACCGGCCGCCGCCGAGTGAGTTCTTTTATCCGAGGGCCCCCGTCTTATTCTGCGTGAGCGCCGCCAGCCAGGATACTCGACGCGGAGGCCCTGGCCCACTCTTCGGGCGGCACGAAATCCTGGACCAGGTCGAACGGATCCTTCAACGGGCGCGCCAAGGAAGGGGAGAGGCGCTGGTGCTGATCGGCGGCGACGGAGTCGGCAAGACCACTGTCCTGCGCGCGACTGTGCGTACTGCACAGGAGCTGGGATTTCAGGTCATGAACGGACGTGCGCTGCCGGTGGAGATTCCCCAGCCCTTTTCGCTGGTTAACGACCTGTTCCGACCCGACGGCCACGTCGACCCCGGGCCGGCACTGATGACTCCGCCGCCTCTCCTTCCCATGTTCCTCGGCCCGTTCGAAACGGAGGGAACGGTAGAATCGTCTCGGACGGTCGGGCCCGACCCGGAGTCGCTCGAGACCGAGGAAGCGCAATGGTTGATCACGCGGCTTGGAAGCCCCGTGGAATCGCTTGACGCGAGTCGAAGCACGCTCTTTGCCCGGTTAGTGGATTTCTTTCTCCATCTCGCTTCGGACCGTCCGCTCTTGCTCGCGATCGATGACTTACACTTCGCCGACTTCTCGTCGCGGGAGTTTCTCCGATATCTGGCGCCGCATCTGCCCGAGGGACCCATCGTTATCGCGGCAACGTCGACCTCTGAGCAGAGCGCACCGGATCGAGGAGGCTCCGCCGGGGATTTCTTCTCACGCTCGCCCAACGTGACGTCGATCCGGCTACGACCGCTGACACCGCCCGAACTGGGCGAGTACGTCCGGTGGATGCTCCACGGGCGCGACCCGGGAGTCGATGCTGTGATGCGTTGGTACAGCCAGACCGAAGGAAACCCACTTTTCGTCGAGCACCTCCTGCGCGCCACGATGGGATACGGCGCCTCCGCCGCGCCTTCGTCGCCCGAAAACGGTCGAGATCTCGTGGAACTCTTGCGCACGCGATTTCGGTCCCTACCGGACGATCAACGTCGACTTCTCGCGTATGCCGCTGCCCTCGGGAAGGAATTCAATTTCCCGGACCTTGCGGCGGCGAGCGAACAGTCGGAAGAACGATTGAGCGAAGACTTGGACCGCCTTGTCCAAATTGGGTTGATCCGGGAAAAGGGGGCCGAAGTCTACGAATTCGTGAGCGAGGTCATCCGGGCCGACGTCTACGCAGAACTGACCGAGACCCGGCGTCGCATCCTGCACCGAAAAATCGCCCACGCCCTCGAAGCGAGTTCCGGATCCAACTTATTCGAACTCGCGCGCCAGTCGTATCTCGGACGGGATGACCCCAAGGCCATCGAGTACAATCGCAAGGCGGCCGAACGCGCCGCCCAGTCTTTCGCGTACGAGACCGCCGTCGTCCATCTCGACCGCGCGTACGAATCCGCGCAGCGACTTCCGAAGCGTGACCTGGCGCTCGAGGTGCGTCTCCAAGTGGAGCTCGGGCGATTTCTCGACGAATTAGGGCGCCTCCGGCGCTCGGAAGAGGTGCTCATCGATGCCGTCGCACGTGCCCGAGCCGCGGAATCTGCGGTGGGGGAGCTTCCTCTCGCGCTCTTGGGTCTCGCGCAAACTCGATCGGATCTCAGCGAATTCCTTTCCTCCAAGGAGCTCGCGGTAGAGGCTTTCGGTCTTCTCGAGAAGAGTGGAACTCCACGGGAACGAATGGCGGCGCACCGGATTCTGGGGATCGCCACGTGGCGCTTGGGCGACTCCGCGGAGGCCGAACGGCACCAGCGGGAGCAAATCGCCGTCGCTGAGGAGGTGGGTACGCCGGTTGAGCGGGGCCATGCGCTCATCGATCTTGCGAATACCCTTCTGTTGCAGGCTGAGGGACGCGACGCGGAGGCGCTCGGGCTTTACCAAAAAGCCGCCGAATTGTTCGGGCTGGGCGAAGACCACGCCGCCCTCGCTCGAGTGCTCATGAATCGGGCGTTACACGAGTACAGCGTGGGTCAATTGGCCGAGGCCCTCGCGAGCATTACCCAAGCGCTGGAATCGGCCGAACGCTCCCGTTCGCCGATCTGGATCGGCTACTGCTGCCTGAACATGGGGCAATTTCAACTCGACCGGCACGACCTCACCAATGCGCGCGCCCACATCGACCGCGCCGCCTCCCTTCTGGAGCCCCTGGGGGATCGACTCGCGGCCCAGCAGATCGCGATGATCCGCGGTATGATCGCGGAAGAGGAAGGGAAGTACGACGAAGCGCAGAGCCTCCTCGAATCGGGTCGGTCCGTCGCCGAGCAACTCCAAATGAGCGCCGAGGTCGCGGAGATGCAATTCCGGATCGCGCACTTGGCCCTACGTCGCGGCGACCGTGCCGCCGCGCGGACTGCGCTCGACGCGGCGCTCGCCGCCAATATTCGACAACGCCGGGTCGATTTGGTGCGCCAAGTGGATGAGCTCGAACGCGACCTCCGCTCAGGCGAAGCGTGATATCGGCACGGTGACCGTAGCGCGTTCCATGGCGAACGGCCCGGCGGCTCCTCCCGACCGCGTAGCCGCCGATGGCTCCCCGTATCCGGATCGGAGTCGCCCGACGTTTGAACGCGATGTGCAACTGATGTTCACGTACATCGCCCAACGATACGACTGGTTCGACCATGTGGCCTCGATGGGCAATGACTTCCTGTGGCGTCCCCGCGCCCTCTGGCAACTCGATCGGTACCTCACCGTACGCAACGTACGTCGGATCCTGGACATTGGGTGCGGTACGGGAGATCTGACCCGTCTCGCCGCGCGCCATTTCCCCCAAGCGCTCGTCGTCGGGGCCGACTTCACCGCCGCCATGCTGACGAAGGCAAATCGGCGCATCGGCCGACCTCCTGAACGGGCTCGGATCGATTTCGAACGTGCGAGCGCCCTTCACCTTCCCTTTCGGGCGGAGAAGTTTGATCTCGTGATGTCGGCTTTTGTCGCCCGTAATCTGCCTGATCTGCCGGCTGCATTTCGCGAGTTGCACCGCATCCTTCGGCCGGGCGGGATTGCGATGACTCTCGAGATCACCGAACCTACCTACCCGTGGTTTCGCGGATTGTTCCACGCCTACTTCGATCGGGTCGTCCCCTGGCTCGGAGCCGCGGTCCGGAGCGCCGGCCCCTACCGCTACTTGCCGGAGTCCCTCAAATCGCTCCCCAGCCGAGAAGCGATGCTGCAGCTATTCGAGACGACCGGATTTTCCCGCTCCGAAGCGCACCCGCAATCGATGGGGATCGTGACGACCTATTTCGCGGAGGCGAGGGCAAGGGGTTAAGCCCTCCAACCCCCCAGTTGGAAAGCAGACATGGACGCTCCGTTCGATGCGTTTCGATATGCGCACGAGCACTGGAAAGAGGTCGCCTGGCTGAGCCAGAATACCAACCATCTCGTTCCGCCGTCCGTCATCGAGCCTGCCCTGATCGAGGCGGTCCGCGAACGTCGCTACGAGGGGTACCCCTATGCCGCTGGGGACCCTGAACTGATGCAGCTAGCTCTCGGCGACCTGGGCGTACCCAGCGACTTCACCGGACTCATTTCCGCGGGGGGCACGGAAGCACTTTACATGCTCACACGCGCCCTCTTGACCGCGGGCGATGAAGTCGTCGCCTCCGACCCGAGCTACTTGATCATCCACCGGTTCATCGAACTGTGCGGGGCTCGCACGCGCAATTTGGACATTTATGAGCCCCCGTATCGCTTGACCGCGGACCGAGTGCAGGAAGCGATCTCCCCGAAGACCCGCATGATACTTCTGATCGATCCGCTTAATCCGCTCGGCTCCGGCTATCCGAAGGAAGAGGTTCGAGCGATTGCCGAGATCGCCCACGATCGCCATCTCTGGTTATTGAACGACGTCACGTACCGCGACTTCAGCGACTCGCACACGCTCGCGGCTTCGTTCGCCCCCGAGGAGAGCCTCACGGTTTGGTCGGTGTCGAAGAACTGCGGCGAGGCAGGCCTACGGTTGGGAGGCGTAGCCGCCCGTCCCGAGCTCGTAAAAAAGATTGGCCGATTCAATACCAATGATTTGGGGGTCAACGTCCTCGCCCAAGTCGCCGCGTTGGCGGCCCTCCGGACGAAAGGCACTTGGTTCGACGCCGTCCGAGCGACGACGCGATGCCATGGAGCGCGGATCCGGGCCGCGGTCGATGCGATTCCGGGAACGTTCCTACCGGTCTTCCCTTCCCAGGCGAACATGTTCGTGATCGATATCGCGAAGACCGGCATCTCACCGGAGGCATTGCAGAAGGACCTCCTCGTCCGCGACAAGGTGTTCGTGCGTTCCGGCAATTATCTATCCCCGAAATTTGGGAGCCGATTCGTCCGCGTATCATTCTCCAATCCTTCGGAACAAATCGACCGATTTCTCACCGCGTTTCCGGCCGCGATCGCCCGATTGGCTCCGGGTTCGACCGTGGCGACTCCCGCTCCTACACCCACGTGAGGAGCGGCGAGGGCCCGGCAATCGCTAAGTGGGCCTAAGGGTCGCCCGACCGAACGATCCCACGATGACGATTCGTCGGGCGCTGGCGGAACAACATCCCCACCCTACCTTGCTCTCGGACTTCATTCTCGGGAGTCAGGACGGGCTCGTCAACATCCTCGGCATCGTTCTCGGCCTCACGGCGGCAGCGGCGGATTTGCGCATCCTCCTGATCGCGGCCTTTGCCGCGTTGGGCGCGGAGTCGATCTCGATGGGCGCCGTTGCATATACCTCCACCAATGCTCGGCGCCGATTCTACCTCAGCGAAGAGGCCCGGGAACGGCGCGAAATGCGCGAGGTGCCGCAAATGGAGCGCGCCGAGGTCCGGGAAGTTTTCGAGAAGTGGGGTTACACCGATGCCGAGCTCGAAGACCTCACCAACCGGATTTGCCAGAACCCGTCCGCGATGCTCGAGTTCATGATGGCCTTCGAACTCAAGCTCGCTCCGGTCGCGGATGACGCGCCGCTCAAGAGCGCGTACCTCGTCGGCACCGCGACGATTCTGGGGTCCTTCATCCCCCTCATCCCCTTCCTACTCGTGGGCTCGAACACGCTACTCAGCGTGACGATCGCGATCGTGCTGAGCGCGGTGACGCTCTTCAGCATCGGTTGGTATCAAGCGCGAACAACGGTCGGTTCCCTCTGGCGGAGCGGCATCCAGATGCTCCTCATCGGCTTGGGCGCGGGTTTCGCTGGCTTTCTCATTGGTCATTTTCTCGGGACCGCCTAGGTTCACCCGCGGCGATTGAGTCGACCGGTCGGACTTCCACATCGACGACCACGTGGGTTCGTCCGGGTCCGTACGGCTTGACTTGGCGACTGTCGATCGATCGCACTGCGCCTCCGGTCGCGATCAGGGCATTTGCGACCTGATCGCACGCCCGGGCCAACCCCCCTCGGACATCCTCGACCAAGTGAACGTGCATCCATCCTCCGTTGATCTTTAACAGCGAGAACGCCCGGGGGATCCACGGCAGCGATGAAGGCAGGTAGCCGAGGAACACTCGATCGGCGCTGCCAAGCGGCAAGGAGACACTTCGATTGTCACCGAGAACCGGGCGAATGTAATCGGTGACACCGTTGAGCGACGCGTTCGTGGAAAGATAGCCAAGCGCGGTCGGGTTCTTCTCGACAGCGAGTACTTCTGCCGCCCTCCCGAACTTTGCCGCTGGAATAGCAAAATACCCGATCCCGGCAAACAGGTCGACGACGTGCTCACCTCGGCGGGTGACTTGCCCGGCGCGAAAGCGCTCACCGCGATTGCCCGTCGCGAACATGATCTCGCTCGCATCCAATCGATAGCGAATCCCGTGCTCTCGCACCTCGGTGATCGTGGGTCCGCCGGCGATCGTCTCGACACGCGGGCGTCGCATTTCGCCTTCGATCGGGCCGACTTGGGTCAACACGGTTTCCACGCCCAGCACCTCCTGCCAAGCCGCTCCGATGGTCGAAAAATGGGGACGCAGGCGGGAGGGGAGTCGGACGAGGAGCACCCGACCGAGGCGATGGTAGCCGGCCGGCATGGCGGCGGCGAGGTCGGAACCGGCCGTTTGCGCGAGCTTGGAGCGAACGCGCTCGACCGGGGCGCTCGGTCGAGCGGTCACTCGCTGATCTCAGCCCCTTTTTCCAAAATCACTTCGAGGAACTGTTGCAGATGCGCGGTCAGGATCGGGTTATCGGTGAAGCCGCAGGCATCGAGTCCCGGCGCGGCGAGCAGCGCGTGTTCCCCGTCGGCGAGGACCTCCGTAGCGAGGAGGTTCTCGCGGCCCACATACTCTACCCCTTCCGGGATTCGCTGGAGCGGAGCGGTGACAAAGGTGACTTTCACACCACGTTTGACTGCGTGTTGGATCTTTTTTCCGAGCTCGTCCCGTACTTCCGAGATCTGGGGCGTCGTCAAAATGAACGTGCGCGTCGATTGATCGAGGAGCTCGCCGACCTTACTCAGCACTTTATCGCGACCGCTCAGCAAGTAGACGAGTTGCGGCTCGCCGTGCTCCGCGGTGATTCGATGCAACGTCGAGAGCTTTTCAAAGACCTCCTGAATCGCCCCCTTGAGGTTCTCGGCGACGTCGAGGGGAGCGGTCGGGCGAAAGAGAATCGGCTTTCCGCCCGTGGGTTGGGCGTACCCTTTCTCCGAGAGCGACTCGAGCACCTTGTACGCCGATGTCCGCGGAATCCCTGCCGCCTGAGCGAGGGAGGAGGCGTCGCCCACCCCCCGCGCGACGAGCGCGATGTACGCCCGTGCCTCGTACAAGGTCAGGCCCACCTTTCCCAGCACCTCGACGGCCCGGCGGAACTCTTCTGAGGCATGGTTGCCCAGTTGAACAGCCACCTCTTCGACCGCAGCCATAGGTGCGACACTAGGCAGGCGTTGGGACTTAACGCTGACCTTTGGCACTTTACCGAACGGTCTCGGCGAGCTTGAGCAACGCGGAGTGACCAAGCAAGGTCTCGATTTCTTCTGGGGTCAGGAGCTTTTGCTCCAGCAGCAGCGCAGCGACGGGTCGGCCCGTCTGGGCGGAGGTATGAGTCAACTCGGCAACCTTGAGATATCCGAGCCGCGGAGTTAGAACCGTGGCGAGAGCCGTGGAGCCCAACAGATACCGCTCAAGCACCTGTACATTGGCGGTGATTCCGTCGACGCAGGTGCGCGCGAACACGGGAAGATAGTGGGCGAGGATTTCTATCGAGAAGAGACACTCGAAGGTTACGAGGGGCACCATCACGTTGATCTCGAGCTGCCCGGCCTGCACCGCGATCGTGCTCGCGAGGTCGGCACCGACGACATGGAAGGCGACCATGTCCAAGCACTCCGCCGCCGATGGATTGACCTTGCCCGGCATAATCGACGAACCGGGTTGAATCTCCGGCAGTCGGATTTCATCCAGCCCGGTGACGGGGCCGCTCGAGAGAAGGCGCAGGTCATTGGCGATTCGGATCAACTCACTCGCAAGGCTGCGAAGCCATGCAGAGGCGGCCCCGAGCGCCCAGCGGCTTTCCATCGCTTCGTACGCGTCGCGAGCCGGCGTCAGCGGTAGGCTTGTCAGGCGCGCCAGTTCGAGGATCGCGCTGGCCCGATACCCGGGAAACGTGTTCACTCCACTTCCTACCGCACTCCCTCCGAGGGGAAGCTCGGCCAACCCCCGTTCGACGGAAGGGAGGGTCTCGATCACCCGTTCGAGCGCCGAGGCCCACGCGTGGAATTCATGCCCCAGGGTAACGGGCATGGCATCCTTGAGATGGGTTCGTCCCGCCTTCGGAAGACGAGCGAATTCCTCGCCCTTCGCACGGAGGCTGGTGAGGAGGGGTTTGATCGCTTTCCGGAGATCTTGGAGGGCTTGGAGTAGTGCGACGTGCGCAGCCGAGGGATACGTGTCGTTGGTCGATTGTCCCCGATTCACGTGATCATTCGGGGACAGTTCCTCATACGACCCCCGGGGAATATTCAACAGCTCCAGGGCTCGGTTTGCGATGACCTCATTCACGTTCATGTGAAACGACGTACCGGCCCCCGCCTGAAACACATCGACGATGAATTCGTCGTTCCACTTGCCCTCCGCTACTTCGAGCGCCGCTTTTTCGATCGCCGAGCCGCGACGCGAGTCGATGACGCCCTGGGCGAGATTCGCGCGAACGCAAGCCAGTTTGAGAAATCCGTATGAGCGGATCAGATAGGGCGACGCGCGAAGTCCACTGACTGGAAAGTTCTCTCGAGCTCGAAGCGTTTGGATCCCGTAGTACGCGGAGCTGGGAATTTCCCGCGCTCCGAGCGAATCCTTCTCGATGCGATATTCCGCCATCGAGCGGCACAAACGAGGTCGGAGGAAAACACTTTAGGTGTAGATACAACGCGATAGAACCCCTCACTTTCATCAGGGTCCCCTTGGAGAGGCGGGGGACTACTGCCTCGAGGGAGACGAGCGGCGGAAGCCGCCCGACTCACGACTCTCTTCGTCAATCGGATCCGTTGCGAGTTTAGTCTAAGTCCCGCAATCCACCGCAGGACGCGGCGCTAGAGGAGCTTACCAGCGCGGATGATGGGAGTCCCGTCAATCGCGATCTCGGCGCCGGCGAGCGAAAACCAACTGAAGAATTTCGATCGGTTTGAGCCTCCAAGGTGGAGGTTCCGCCCTATTTGCAGGGAAACGGATCCTCCCTCGACGGTCTCCAGATTGGGGACGTCCTTGACGGCCGGGTTCAGGCCGAGCTTGAGAGCGCTCGCTCGGTCTCTGCCCGCCGTCCCGTCCTTGTACTGACGGGTAAACTCTTTCTCTCCCTCCTCGAAGGTGTACGAGGCAAGTTTACCATGAGTGAATTCGAGCGATCCGCCGGAGTGAACGTTCCACCAAATATTGGTCCGGCGGTTGGCGTGGAAAGTTCCCTCCGCGGTTTTGGAGCCGAGGGCCACATCAAGAGTCCCCGCGGGGACCTGCTGCAGCATGCCAGATGGCGAGTCGCCCTTGTGATACGGGTGGGGTCTCCCGTCGATCACTCGCGGAGCGATCCCGGCTAGGGCGACTTCCAAATCTGTACCATTGGAGTGGGAGATCCGCACCTTCTTCCCGCGTGAAAGTGCCTTGGAGAGCCGAACGCCACTTTTCGCCGTCACTTCCGGATCGGGGAGACATGCTCGCAGCATGCTCTCTTCCCACTTCGAAGCGTCCTTCCCCCACTGCCTGGCCCGCCCCTTCGTCACGAACCCCTCGGTCATCCGCACGCCGCGGAGCCCCGCCTTTCGGGCGACCTCGTACCACGGCCAGTTCCAGGCAAACGCTTCGTTGCCGGGTTCATCGGGAAGCTTCTCGATGCGGTCGGTGTCGCTCGGACCCCAGAAATTCACGTACACATCCGCCGCTTCCAACGCCGCCCACTCCGGGGCGCTTGCCTTACCGAGGAGCTTGGTCTGCTTCCGGTCGATTGCGCGCCACCACGCGTCCTCGTCGTTGTATTCAAAGAGGACTTTGCCCCCCACACGGCGGACCTCGTCGACCATTGCCGAGGCCAGCAGCATCGTGTGCTCCCAAGACTCGATGATCACGTTCTCTCCCGCTCGGACCTTGAGGTACTTGGTCACGATGTTGCGGGCCGCGTCGCGATGCAGCTTCGAGGGAGTTTCGGGCATGGCCCGGAATCGAAGTCGACGAGGCTACTTGTATCCGGCGCTAGGGGTACTGAAACGGTAGCTCATCGGCACGAGTCTTTCTCCTCGTTCCGTCTCCCGTGACATGAGTCGGGGGGGACTGACCCATTAACCATCGATTCGCACTAGCGTTGAAAAATCTCACCAACGGATGATGCCTTTCCGCGCCATTCGCCCAGCTCCTTTCCGAGCAACGCGAAAACACTTTAGGTCCGGGGCCCAGTCCAAGTTCGCGCTGCGACTTCGCCCTTAGGGTGGGTGCGTCCGGCGGGAGCGTCGTGCGTGGTCGATCCTATTGCCCTCACCAATGACATCGGTCAGACGCTGATCTATCTCGCCCTACTTCCGGCGCTCTGGCTCTTTCTCTACCTGCTCATCTGGGAACGCCCGGTATTCGCGCGGCAGGCCGGACTCACGCGCACAATCTTCTGGCTTCTTTTGCCGGCCAGCTTTTTCGGCCTCATCGCGAATCTCCCCTTTCTACCGGTCGGGGCCGACATTCTAGGGATCAACCTTGCCGGCGGGGTGATTCCCTTGGTGCTTGCGGCCCTTCTACTCCGGCGATTCTACGGAGCAAAGAACGTCGTTCCCTGGACCTTTTATCTCGCATTCGGCGCCGAGAGCGGGATTCTTCTTGCTCTCGTATTGTTCGTCTCCTCGGCGACCGTGCAGTCCCTTGCGGTCATCGCCGTGGCCGCCGTTGCGGTCGCGCTAGTCGGCATCCTGGAGTCCCGATCCCCGCGGCCACCAGAAGGCGCCCGGCGACTGCCCACGACTCTGGCGCTCGGGTTCACCTCTGCGGCCCTCGTTGCGACCTTCCTTACCACCGCCGCGCAACCGGGGGTGGGCATCGTATCGTACTTCCCGTTCTATTTGCTCATTCCTCTGCTCGCCGGAGGGATGGCCGTACTTGTCCTGCGAGAAACTTCTGGACCGCGCTCTGGCATCGCGGGACTTCCGCTCGCGTACGCGTCGGCGACGTTCGGGGTTTTGATCGGCGCGGATCTCCTACGCCAACCGCCGCTCTACCTGAGCGGTCCTTCCGGATTCTACGTCATCGGCGGAGCCGGCGTCATGGACCTGCTCTACCTCACTGGCCTGCTCGCCCTCGTGGGAGCATACGGAATGGAACGGGCCTTGACTCCCGCGACGAGTCCCGTCGGGAGTTTCGGGGAGCTACCGCGGACACCGAATGGACGGCTTCGGGAGGCGTTTGATCTCGGAGTTCAGGGGGATGTCACTGAGGCTATCGAAGCCGCTGACCGCGCGAGTCAGGACGCCGCGGCCGTGGGGCGGCGGCTGCTCGGACGAGGGGACGTCGTCCCCCAGGCAGGTCCCTGGGACGGACTCGGCCTCCCCTCGTGGATCAGTGCGGACCAAACGAATCTCGATGCCCTCGCGCGCGCGAAGCCAGACAACCCACGTGAAGCGTTCCGTGCATGGACGACGGCCCGATGGCTCGTGCGAATCGGCCAAGACGTGGGTCGCCGTCGTTTCGGTTCTCCGCTCGCTCGAGTTGTTGCCTTTCTCATCGACCTCCTGCTGGTCACGGCGCCCGCCGCAGTGATCTGGCTCTATCTAGCCCTCACGATTCCCGGCACGGTCGTCGACATCCTCTCGAACACCGTCTTCGGAGCGGTGGCACTGGGCTTTGCCGCCTGGGCGTTCTTGTACTTCGTCATCGCCGAAGGCTGGTTCGGTACCACCGTCGGCAAGAGCCTCGTGCATCTGTCGGTCCGGAACCGCGCGCTGGGTGAGCCTACGATCACCGCGGTACTCGTCCGTGACGCCCCGAAGTTGTTGCCGTTGAGCATCATCGGGGTGGGCGGAGCCATCGGCGTCATCCTGCTCTTTCGAGGGGCGGACGTTTCGGTCACGGTCGGCGGACAGGGCGTAGTGCTAGCCGGAGATCCCTTCGCCTTCCTCACGGTCCTGGGCTTCATCATCATCACCGTCGGACTATGCGGACTCGTCGGCTGGATTCTTATGATTGTATCCAACGAGAGTCAGCGCTTCGGAGACCTTCTCGCCGGCACGTGGGTCGTGCGGGACGCTATACCGGTCGCTGCGGCAGAGTCGTTGCCCCCACCGCCGGTCCCCGCGGCGGAGGGGGGCCGGTCCGGTTGAGCGCGATGGCGATCGAGGAAACGTTCGCCTCCCGCCCCTCCTTGTTCGTCAACCGCTCGGTTCCAATTTCTATTGGCCCGACATCGATCTGACCTTCCAAAAACCGATGACGGACGACTTCCGCGACATCGACCGCTTTGCCGATGACGTTCCCTCGCGCTTTCACGATCACGGGCCCCGCGCCCGAGTTCAACTCCGCGACGACTTGGAACACGTAAGTCATCGTCGGTTTCTGTCCGATAAACACGGTCACACCCAGGACCGGCGGTCGGGCCGGTTCCGGGGACGACATGTCGCTCGAAACCGTCCGGCGCTACAAGCTCTTTTCGCCGTCGCAGTGGTTGCTCCCCGCCTCGCCGGAGCAAAGGTTATCCTACGGATTCGGTACGCGCGCGACGGTCTCGCAGGGGTGGCCCAGCTTGGTCAAAGGCGCCAGGTTGAGGTCCTGGTCTCGTAGGAGTTCGTGAGTTCAAATCTCACCCCCTGCACCTTCCTCTTGTCGCTGCGCCCGCAGAGCTGAGAGCCAACTCCCGCTGGGTCGGCGAGCACGGAAGGTGGCGTCGCGGCCGACTCGAGGATAAACGGCACTATTAATTTCCAAAAGAGGTAGCGGCCGCGTGCGCGCTCCTCGAATGGATTGGTCGCTCGACGTACAGTACCGGACCAAGACCTTCTCGGGCAAGGTGACGATCCATCTCGAAGACGCTGACCCCACCTTGGTGGTCGATTCCGCGGACCTTGACATCGAGGCGACGCACCTGGACGGCCGACCCGTTTCATTCGTCGAAGACCGCGACGCAGGCGTTCTCCGCTTTGAGCAGTTCCCGCCGGGAGCCCATCAGCTCCAAGTCGCTTACCGGGGAGCGGTCAGCGACACCTCGTTGCTTGGGCTCTACAGCTCCCCCGCCGGCTCGGGCTACGTCCTCACGACGATGATGTACCCGACCGGGAGTCGACGCTTAGTCCCGTGTTTCGAAGCGCCGTCGATCAAGAGCGTCTACGCACTCTCGTTGACGGTGGACGACGGAGTGCACGCCATCTTCAACACGGACGCGACCCACGAGACCGTGGAGGGCGAGCGGCGGCGCATCGAATTTTCTCCGACACCACCCATGTCGGCGTATCTTCTCTACCTTGGGATTGGACGCTTCGACGTGGTCGAACGCGGCCCGGCGAAGCGACGGGTGATCGTGGCGGTCTCCCCGGGCCGGGCCGGGGCCGGCGAATTCGCGGCGACCCACGCCACCGAGCTCGTCGAAGGATTCGAATCGTACTATGGGCAGCCCTACCCGCTGCGCAAGCTCCACCTTGTCGGCGTCGAGAATTTCTGGGCAGGAGCGCAAGAGAACTGGGGCGCGATCGTGTTTCGCGAGTATATCCTCCTCGTAGGTCCGACGACGAGTGAACGTATGCGACGGGTCGTGCGTCTCGTACTCTCGCACGAGATCGCGCACCAATGGTTCGGGAACCTCGTGACGCCGGAGTGGTGGGACGACTTCTGGCTCAACGAGAGTTTCGCGACGTTTGCCGCCTCGAAGATGATCGACCGCCTATATCCGGATCAGGAGACCTGGAGCGATTTTCTCGGGGACGAGGCTCCCTCGGCCTTTGAGCTGGACTCGCTGCGGGCGACCCATCCAATGCAGGTTCCGATGAAAAACGCCTCGGAAGTATCCGAGATCGGAGACGAGGTAACGTACGGCAAAGGGGGGTGCGTCCTCCGAATGATCGAGGCATATCTGGGGGAGGAAACCTTCCGGAACGGGGTCATCCAGTATCTGGAAAAATTTCGATTTGCGAACGCGCGCACCTCTGACCTCTGGGCGTGCTTGGAGGCCGCGGCGCAGGAGCCGGTGCTGCGCATCATGCAGGAGTGGGTCACCCGCCCCGGCCACCCGGTGGTCGAGGTCGCTTCGGACGGCCAGGGTTTGCATTTCCGCCAACACCGCTTTCTCGCCGACGGTTCGGTGGAGAACGGAATCTGGCCGATCCCCCTACGCGTCCAGGTGAACGGAGCCGTCCATCGCATCCTCTTCGATACCCCGACCTTAGACGTTCCGCTACCTCCGGCCCCCGATCTGTGCGTCGACCCGGGGCGATTCGGCTTCTATCGAGTCGCGTACGACGCTCGACTGCTCGACCAAGTTTGGTCCGCGTTCCTGCAGTGGTCGCCGGTCGATCAGTGGGGGCTCGTCCAGGATGTGACGTCACTCGTCGTTTCCGGGGATCTTCCGTTTGAGCGATATCTGGAAGCCTTAGCGAAGGGGCGCGACATCACCGCCTACCTGCCGCTGCGCGGACTGCTAGATTCCGTCGTTCAATTTCGCCCCGTCCTGATCGATTTCGTTCCGTTCAAGGATGGGATGCACCGCTTTCTCGTGCACCAGCTCGAACGGATCGGACTCGCCAACGTGCCGCACGCCCCGGCTACGGATTCCATCCTTCGCGAACGGCTCGCGGTGAACTTGGCTCGCCTCGACGGGAACTTCGCCCGTCAGCTGGGAAATCGGTTTTCCGAGTGGGAGACCGCTCCCGCCGATCTGCGGGTGGCCATCGCCATCGGATTCGCACGAACCGGCGGGAAGACGGCCTTCGCAACGTTGCTGGAACGATTGCGCACGACGCTACGGGATGAGGAACGCCTCCAGATGCTGGCCGGAATCGCCAGTTGCCCCGACCCCGAACTACTGAAAGGCGCGCTCACGATGTTTCCGGGCCAGGGGGTGAGCCCGTCGCTGTACTGGAATCTCCTCGAGGGAGTTTGCAACAATGACGATGTCCGCGAGTTCCACTGGCCTTGGATCGCGGAGCAACTTCCTCGGCTCGCCAAAATATGGGAGCACTCCCCCATCCTTTCGACCTTCCTGAGATCGAACATTTCGATCTTCGGACTCGACCATGAACCCGAAGTTCGCGAGTACTTCGCTACCCACTCAGACCCCGAGACGGTACGTGGAATCCGAGTGGGACTCGAAGCGCTTTCAGTCTATTCCCGTTTCCGGGAACGGTTGCGTCAGCGCGGTCACTGAAAGTGTCCGCGACGCGCCGCGGGTCGGGTTTCGTGATCCGCGGGTGGGACCTGGGGCGACCGAGACCCGCCTCGGGATTGGGTCGACGAGTTCTCCGTGAGGTGAAAGGAATTAACTCCCGCGCTCCTACCATCTAGGGGGCAAGGAGACACCGGGCACGGCACGGACGGGGGCCACCCAATCGTCACCTGTTCCCCACGATGAGTACGATGGACGAAGGGCGAACCTGCCGAAATTGCGGCGAGCCGCTCCCCCCGGAAGTGCTCGTCTGTCCCGCGTGCAGCGAGCCCGTCGAGTTTGCACCTTCCGACACGTTGGAGCCCGATCGACCCCCGGAAACTCCTGAGGCAACGGCGGAGCTACCCGATCACGAGGCGCCCCTTGCCTCAGAGGCGAGTATTGCATCCCCGATCGCAACCCCACCGGCTCCTCCCTCCCGACGTAAAACCGGTCGACCTCCGAGTTCCAGCCCCTTCGCGGCCGAACTCGCGCGACGCTTGGCACGTTTGCAACAGTGGCAAGAGGGAGCCCAGTCCTTGGACGTCGAGATACCCTCCCTACCGAAGTGGGCCGAAGAGGCGGCCCGAACCGCGCCAAATCCGGAACAGTGGGCGGAAGCGGTTCGGGGCGTAGAGCGGTTGGCCCAAAAGCGAGTGGTCACGGCGTTAGAAGAGTGGGAAAAGCAAACAAAGGGACGACTTGGTCGCCTGGAGGCGTACTCGGTCGATAGCCGACTAGAACGGGATCAGATCGAGGACGTGCTCCATGCCGTTCGCACGGGCGATGTTTCCCAGGGCCTCTCAACCTATCAGCAAGTCGACCGAGTCGTGGCGCTCAAGGAACGCCATCTGGATCAGGCTCGAGAGGAGCTCGAACGAGTGGTCGCGCTTTTGAAAGATATGAAGGCGCTCGGTTTCGCGCCTCCCCAGGACCCGACCGAAATCGCCGAGGAGCTCGAACGAGAGCTTCGCGCGGGTCGACTCGCCGCGCTCAAGCAAGAGATTCGAGCGTTGCGACTGCAATCGGTGAATCGATTGAAGGTCGGCCTACCGGCGTACATCACGGAGTATGGGAATTTCCTGATCCAAGAACGCGCCCATGGGACCGCCATCGAACTAGAGGCGATGGAATTGGCCCGGGGGGCGCGCGATTTTTACAAAGGTCATCCCGAGGAAGCGCTGCGCCGATTACGCACGCTGGCGCAGAGCCACCACCTGGGATCGTTCCGCCCCGATCGGGCCGGCGACCCGGGGGTCAAAGAAGCTTCTCGAAGAACCTGACGTCTTCGTTGTAGCGATGGCGGTGGAGCACGCCGACGTCCTCGAACTCCAAGTGCTTCAAGAGCGCGCTCGCGGCGGTAAATCGTGCGAGCACGTCGACCCACACCTCGTGCGAATTGTTATGCCGAGCCCAGTCCAACGCCGATCGAACGAGCGCCGACGCCACGCCCTGGCGCCGCGTCTCGGGGTCGACGACCAAGTGGATCAGACGACAGTTCCCGTCGCTGATCTCACAACCGACCGTGCCGACGATATGTCCGTCTCGAACGGCGGCAAAGTAGGTGACCCGCTCCATCCAGCTGGTGAATTCGAGCGGCGTCGGTTTCCACGACTTGGCAAGGTCGGGACTGAGCCCCGGCTCGAAGGCATCCCAGACTCGTTTGAACAAGGAACAAATCTCCGGGATTTCCGCGTGCGTCAATCGCTCGACCGCTAAGGTCGAGGACCGATCGTTGCCTTTTTCTGTCGAGGAACCGGAGCGCTCCCCCGCGCGGTCCGAACTGCCTTGTGCCGCCACGCTTGTGAACTCCGCAATCGAGTGAGCACGACCGGATGAGCGCACTCGCTCTTGAGCCTTGCCCCGCGGAGCCTCCTAGGGAGTGTGTCGGCTCGGCGTCCGGGGGAATGGAGTCGTTTCTCGGATGTGTTCGAACCGAAGGAACCAGCGCATGAGGCGTTCGATCCCGAGACCAAATCCGGCGTGGGGTACGCTACCGTGTCGGCGGAGGTCGAGATACCATTCGTAGGCCGCCACGTCGTTGCCGGTGGCCTTGAGTCGTTCCACCAATCGCGCCAGGTTCGTTTCGCGGCAGGATGCGCCGACGATCTCGCCGTATCCCTCCGAACCGAGGAGATCGGCGGCTTCGGCCAAACGGGAATCGTGCGGGGACTGCAGCATGTAGAACGCGACCCGATCTTTCGGCGGATGAGTGAGAAAAATGGGGACGGTGGATTCGATCGTGAGGGCGCGTTCTTCCGCCGTTCCGAGAGCGGTTCCCCATTCGATCGGGAAGCCCGTCGACTTGAGCCGGTCGATCGCCTCGGTATACGAGACGCGAGGGAAGGGGCCGGCCAGCGCCCGGAGCTCCTCGGGGGGACGCCCGAGCGCTCGCAGCTCTTCGGGCCGTCGTTCGGCGAGCGCGTGCGCCGCGTGTATGATCATGCGTTCGACGAAATCGAGCAATTGATCGAGGTCGCACCAGGCCAACTCGACCTCCAGATGCAGGTACTCGGTGAGATGGCGAGTCGTGCGACTCTTCTCCGCCCGGAAAGAATGGGTTAGAGCGTAGACGCGCTCGTTGGGCACGAGGAGCGCTTCGAGATACAGTTGGGCAGTCTGGGAGAGATATCCGGGGCGTCCGAAATAGTCGAATTGGAATGCCTCCGCACCGCCCTCGGCCGGGTTGCCGGTGAGTTCAGGCGGCGTCATCTCAAGCACCTCCTCCTCGGCCAAGAATTCGCGGAGCGCCCGCAGCAACTCTGCTTCCACGCGGAACGTCAATACGTGGTGTGGCGAGCGGATCACCAGATGCCGCTTGTCGAGCCGAAACTCCTCAGTTTGATCGGCGAACATGGGAAATGGCTCTCCCGGATCGACAACCTCGATGGCGGTCGCGCGGACCTCGCGGCCACCGGGCGCGCGCGCGTCTTCGGCCACCGTGCCCGTGACGGCGATCGCACCCTCGATCTGAACGTGCTCCACTTCGGTGAATCGCGTATCGCCCAGCGCGTCTTTGCGGGCCGTGACCTGCGCCGAGCCCGTCCGATCCCGCAGGACCAGGA
>JBAUYF010000032.1:0-21848 GCA_049584655.1 Thermoplasmata archaeon
GTTGCACGCTGCTGAGTGGGCCTGAGGGGCGAGCGACCGAGAACAGCGGAGGGGTAGAACACCCCGACGAGCGGTTCCCGTGGGCCGACTCGCTTAAAGCGGAGTAGAACTACGGGCTCCTAGTGCAATAGGAGCGTTGCGACGTAGTATCTTGCTCGTAGAGGAATGGCACATGCTTGGAAAAGAAAAGGGCGGTGCCCGTCGTTACCCCCGGCTGAATGCCGGAATAGGTGGAGGGACTCGAGCATGCATTTGAAGGCAGATCTTCTGCATAATTTGCCCAGGTAAAGGCTTGCCCCCCTGTGTACTGGGCGTTGTGCGTCAGAGTGTCCGCGAGAGTGATGTCGGTCCAATCGTTGTAGCTGTCAGTCCCGCATTGATCTGTGTTCGCCGAAATCAGTGCCAGGTAGTTAGGTGCGGATGGGTGACACGCTGCCTGAAAGTTGGATGCCCCCATGTAATTTTTGGCGAGCCACTTCTCAGTGTCGCCCCCATTGGAGTTGCCCGATTTGATCACCGCTGAATACGGTTCATTCTCGAGAACGATAATGACGGCATGTTGAATACAGGCCGGATAAGTAGAGTATCCACAGGGCGGATCGGTAAAGTTGAAGGTCATCGTATCCGACGACCCCTGAACGGTCAATAACCCAGAGTTGCCGAGGATTGGATCGAAATAATTTTTGGCGCTATTGACCGATACGTTCCAATCGTACGTCCCATTCTGGGCAACCCAACTCGAGCCCGAAGTCCCACACTTGGTGGAACCAACGGTTTGGATGGTTTGGCACCATGTCGTTCCAGAGGGCAACCCAGTCTCCGAGAACGTAACAGCGTATGTAGTGGTGTAATCCGTAGCTCCGATTGTTATCATGTCGATAATCCACGGCGCGCTCGTTTCCAACGTCCCGTTCATGTTGACGGTCTTAGACGTTGAATTGGCGTTTGAGTAATACAAAACGGCGGCCGTGACGTTAGTGCCCGCGACGCTGGAATTGGTCGTCACTTGATCCCCCAGTTGTGAGACACCGCCAGTGGTAACGTTGTTCCAACTCCATGTACCGATCCCCGCAAGGGCTAGGTCATCAGCGTGAACTGTCAGGCCCTCGTTAGGCGTATGGCTTACGCCGTGTTCGATACTCGCGACTTGATCGACAAAGGAGATTGGATTTCCACCGTAAGGATTTCCGCCATTCACGTCGACAACCTCAACGGCGGCGCTGTCGGTGGTACCTCCCGTGAGGGTCACATTCACATTGGTGGAGGGTCCCCCGTCCACATCTGCACAAGCCCATACGGAGAACCCGTGAGTCCCGCCATTTACATAGTCCAAGAGAGACGCTTCTTCGACAAACGTGTCGTTCGGGCCGTTTTCAATAGTAACGTTGTTGACCGTCGTCCTACCGAATAACTCCACGAATACGACGATCGTATCCGTCGGAGCGACGTTAAAAGGACCAGTATCACCAGAGGTATTCTGGTTGATCGTGAAGTTGACGATGTTAGCGATGTTCGGCAGAACGTCGTTGGTGCCGGAATCAAGCGACAGATGGGAACCAGTCTCTGACGTCGATCTGGTGGTGCCGGCTAGTTCTTCGAGATTGGTGGCCGCGGACCAAGCAACGATTGCCATTACCACGACCGCGACGGCACCGATCGCAGGCCAGTTGCCTAAGAGGACGCGCATACTACGCCTCAAACGAGACTCCCAATAGTAGGGCACGCGTTATTTTGACGGATCATATCGAGGAAACTGATGCTCCTTATGGATCGGATAGCACTCAAGCTCGATTGAGCCGGCAAAGGCAAGTCAGCAACTATCGAAGCGACCCCATGTCCGCGCGAATGCCGGTGAACGACCAGCACAGAGCACTTGAAACACTGACTAGGGAATCGACTACAAAAGACTCCGACAACACGCAGCTATTGCGTGGGGCGAACGAATCCTGCCCAGAAGGTTCTGAGCCTATCATTCGGATTGTCGACACCCTCAGCTTTCGGCTCAGCTATCTGTCGTTGCTCGGTAACGACGGCATCGCGCGAAAACGCCTATTGCGGCTTTCGACGGTTATCCTCACGCCGAGGACCCACCAAAAATTCTCGAGCGCCAGTTACCGCGACGCGCCTGCCACCGCCACCGTCGTTTTGGAGGCTGCGTTCAATCCGGTACGAGCGGCTCCTAGCTCGGGCGCACTTTATCCGGTCCGAGTCTTACCCCTCGCGCGCTTTGGGTAAATCCGTCGATTCGTGGGGTAGTCTAAGTGGACTCTTTCTCGGAGTGTGGCGCCAGACATAGGATAGAGGTCCTCCTTGACGTCGATGCTCACCGCTCGCACGGGCCCCGGAGTGAACGACCAGATCCTTTCAGCCAATTTCATGCCTTCTTGCGTAAGTTCGACCTTGGTCGGATTCTCGACGTTCTCCGACCAATCCACTTTGAGAAAACCTTCCTCAGATAGTTTCTTCAGATCGTCCTTCAGTGACTCGGACACCGGACCGCCCCGTGCACTCCGAAACTCGTGGCGAGTGTATCCATCCCCCAATCCGAGATTCTCTAACCGCTTCGACTGGTAGAATAGCAGTTTGTGCAACTTGGATAGCTCGGGAACTACCCCCTGTACGAAATACCCGGCTCTGGCATAGAGCATTAAGAGAATGGGAAGTTCGCGGGGGTCTACGCCCGCCTTCGAGGCGATGTACTCTGCTTCCGCGCGAGCGACCAGAGCAGGATCGATCGAAAGCCGTCCGGATGAAACGTCCTTCTCAACACGGACTCCCTGAAGGACAATTCGATTCCCGTGTGCATCCACAGTCGGAATGTCCACCCGCACCATTTCCGTTTCACCTTTCGCTTCCATTTTCCCCGATTCGGCCTCCGGCTCACCATGCCGGCTTCGCGCCGCTTCGCCTCCCTTGTGTTTTCGTGATTCCTGTGACATGGACTATACAATCCCCTTCTTGTTCGTCCTTGAGTTTACAGTTGCAGAAGTAACGGAGCGCCCCGGACCCCGCCTCGACATCAACCGTCTCTCGCCACTTCCGCCTGGCCCGTAGCTCCTTCGGATCGAAGTGGTCGTTAAGCTGATGTTCGAGCTGCGCGGCCACGATCGCGACCTCTGTGGGCCCGAGATTCGTGAACAGGCGGGTTTCCTGGACTCGAACGCGAATCATCGCGAGCGGAGAACTCCCGCCCACTATATGAATCGCGCCGAGAAGGACACTCAGTCACGAGCCCCAAGCACCTCAAGGACTCGAAAACGTCCCGTGACTCGGCTCAACTACTGCATACGCTTGAAGGTGGAGAATCCACGAGTATTAACCTTTTGATACATTTCGGGCTTTGTTCGAAAAGGCTCCCTTGTCCCCAAACGCCACGACTTATCTGAAAAAGTCTATTTGGACAAAGGCAGTCGCGGAGTTCGTTGCTTACTCGAAAGGTGACGAACTCCCTGGACTATCGGTACGACCGGCGAGAAAGTCACGGTCAGTAGGTCACCCGAGGACGGAAGGGTCCGAAGCGGGAGACAAGGATGTGCGAGTCGAGAAGTCCGTTCGACGGATCAGTTCGCGTGTCGGCTTGAGAGATGTCGCTCTCGATGACTACGAATTGACCTACGAACGAATGAGAGGCCGATTGCCACGACTACCAGACCTACGCCAAGCACAATGAGACCCTCTGGAACAGCTAGGAGGCTCGATCCGAGCATCGCCGGCCCATCCTGAGTAAAAACGAAATAGGGCCGAGGAATCAAAACCCCCATCGAAATAAGTCCCGCCCCCAAGGTAGCCAGAAAGAGGGCGACCCGGGTGAAACTCAGATCAGGATAGTCGCCGTTCATCTTGGGTTTTGGGGTCTGCATTTGGTTATCTCGGACCCTCGGACTTGTCGTGAGCCCAAATGAAATCAATATTGCTCCGATCACAAGAATGGCAATCATACCAAAGAGAACCTCCACCGATGACACTGAAGGGCGGGAGCCGCCAGTCGCGGCAGAAGTCGCCACCCCCGCCTGCGCGAAAGCGGAGACCAACACGGCAAACACCGCGATCGACAGTCCCAAAAAGACTAGCAAAATGCCTCCCGGCGTTCGACGCCCCATCAGGTACCTTCCTTCTTGTCTTCGCCCTGTTCTGTCCAGCCTTGATTGACGAGGTGTCGTCCTCTTGATAAATTCATGTGTGTGCCACAGCAAAACAACTTGCCCAGGTTGGATTCGGACTACAGTACGAACCGTACGTCAAACCATCCAGCTGGGTGTTGTATCCTTCCGAATAGGGGATGTCGGAGAGAGTTTCAAGGTTGTCCACAGAACCGATATACAGAGTGTTGAAAGTTGCGTAGCTAAAGTTAGGCGTAGGCGGATTCTCACCAGCAAGTACAGGATTTTCGAACATGTACTGCGCCCAATAGGGTGAGCCCATGGACATCGTAGCCTCCTCTGAGCACGACTTATCGCTCGTAAAATCGTCGAGTGATAGTTCATATTCGCCGCTGCCCTCATAGAAGGTTAGGGCTCCGATCGAATCTCCTGGGGCCACGGTAAAGCACACCACCGAATTGGCTGGATAAAATTCGTACCTTGCCGAATAGAGTCTACTGCAAGTGGCTTTGGGATTTTATTCGGAGCAGCCGCCGGGCCTCTAACCGAGCTGAGCTCGTCGAGTGGATGGGCGACGGCACCTTCGATCCCGAAGCCTTCCACGCGTACGTCCTTGCGCTAGCTGCTGTCCCGCGGACGCGTAAGTCAGCCCCGAACCGTACGGGCTTTCCGGGCACTTCCGCTCGGCCCGTGGCTAGTCCCCCGCGGCAGAAGCACCAAGTCGGCCGCTTCCTCTGCTTCCCTGAGAAGCGTCTTGCGTGCCGTGCCCATTTTCGCACGCACGGTCAAACCACGGACAAGGTCAGTGACTTGGCTCGCCCGAGCGGCTACAGGAAAGTCCGATGGGATTTCTCCCGCGCTGATCCCGTCCCGGAAACGAAGTTCCACCAACGCCACGCCCCCAGCCGTAGCGTTCAGTAGGAATTGCCGGACCTCTGCGTCGTCCACAAGCGGCGCGACGCACACGAGAAGACAACCCGCGGGGCAGTCTTCCTCGGTCGCACTCTCGACGGCGTACCTCAGGAAGCTAGCGAGCGAATCCCGAAGAGGCTGCGGCGAGAAGATTGCCTTCGCAGCGAGAGCGCCCTTCTTCTCGGCATATGCCCTGAGGACGCGCAGGAACAACGTCCGCTTGCCCCCGAAGACTGCATACAAGCTCGGCCGACCAACGCCCATCCCGGCGACGAGATCGTCGATCGTAACTCCGTCGTAGCCCTTCGACCAGAACACCTGCGTCGCCTTTTGCAGCGCTTCCAGTTCGTCGAAGCTGCGCGGCCGTCCGCGCGACCTAGTAGTATTGTGAATCATCTCGTTCAAAACTCCTTGCACCTGACCAACTGTTCCTATTAAGTGCTGACTCACGACTTGCTGACGAGGGGCCTGACGGGCAGGGACATTTTGGGCACGGATCCCCCCCTCAAGTAGGTTCGGGCGCAGCACCTCTTATTATAGTACCAATCAGTTCCGAATTAGCAAGGCCACCATGTCGTCGCTAGGAAACCATCCAAGACACTCGATAGCTCTCGTCACCGGCACCACCTCCGGGCTCGGTTATGCGGCAGCCAGCATGCTCGCCGCCCAGGGCTGTAGCCGGGTCATCATCACGGGCCGCACTCTGGCCCGGGTCGAGGAAACGGCCTCTCAGCTCGCAGCTGAGACAAGAACCCACGTCTTCACGCCGCTGGAACTGGATCTGGGTTCGCCGACAAGCGTTCATTCCGCTCTAGCCGAGCTGGTCAAGCTAGGTCGACCGATCGATTTTCTTCTGCTCAATGCGGGGGTGCTCGGCGGAAAGGAGCTCGTAGTCACCGCGGAGGGAATTGAGGCGGCTCAGGCCCCACTAATCGGCCATCATCAACTGACTGTGAGGTTGCTCCGCGGCAACCTGCTTAGCCCCAGCGCACGGATTGTTATCGCTAGCTCTGAAGCTGCCCGAGGGGACGTGCCTATGTTCAACTACACCGACGTGACGGCCCTCGCGGCCACTCATCACCAGGGTGACCGAATTGCCGCCGTGGAAGCCCTGTTGCGCGGCGGGCCGAACGTGAAGTATCGGCCCAACCGGGCGTTCGCCGACGCGAAGCTCATCGTCGCATGGTGGGCCGCTGCACTGGCGCGCCGCCTACCCTCCGGCATGGCCGTATACGCCGTCTCGCCTGGTGCCGCGCCCGCCACCCAGGCGGTGCGGAATGCTGGGGCGGCCACGAGGTGGCTGTTGATTCCGATGACAAAGCTCATCCCCGGCATGTCTCATACGCCGGAGACCGCGGCTCGTCGTTACATCCAGGCCTCGGAGTTCGGCACCGATGTTTCGGGCCAATTCTTCGCCTCGGCCCCCAAGAAGCTCACAGGCCCAATCGAGGCGATGCGCCACCAGCACTTTCACGACCGCGCCAACCAGGAAGCCGCATGGCAGGCCGTCGTCAAGGTCTCCGGCGTCGACTTAGAGCCCATCCAGAAACCTATCGCCTGACGGATCGCCGAGGTGGGCCCATATCCGCCTCGACCTCGGCAATCGTCTTCGCGATGCACTTTGGACACATGTACAGGAGCGTTCTCTCGCCGGGCTCATACATCGCCTCCCAACCTTTGTCGAGGAACAGGGCCGCTTTGAATGGGGCATTCCCTGTATGAGTGATCATCGTTTGGGCGTCACAGTCGTCCGTGACGCACCCGATCGGGACCAAGTTCGGCCGGACGGCACGCGAAATTGGACACCAGCCAGGGGCACGCTTCGGCGCGAGCGGATTAAAATCACAATTCATCGAGTTAATTCACAGCGGCACGCAGACGGACCTTTAATTCCCAAAGTCAACTTTTAAGGTAGTATTATATAGAAGCGCTCGTCTCCCAGACCTGGTGGACACCATGATGCAAGGGACCCCGATCCTCATTTTGAAGGAAGGAACTGAACGGGCACGAGACAAGAGCGCAACGGCAAGTAACATCGCCGCGGCCCGCGCGATCGCGGATGCCGTTCGAACGACCCTCGGACCGCGTGGCATGGATAAGATGCTCGTCGATTCGATGGGCGACATCACGATCACCAATGATGGCGTCACAATTCTCAAGGAAGTCGACGTTGAACACCCGGCCGGCAAGATGCTGGTCGAGGTCGCCAAGACTCAGGACCAACAGTGTGGCGACGGAACCACCACCGCCGTCGTTCTCGCTGGCGAACTCCTCAAGCGAGCCGAATACTTGCTGGAGCAGAATATACACCCGACGGTCATCACGCGCGGATTCCAGATCGGAGCCGCCGAGGGCCGCCGTCTACTCGATGCCGAGATTGGCAGCACGGTCAACCCAAAGGACGAGGAGATTCTCATCGACGTAGCGACCACGGCGATGGGGTCGAAAGGCGTTTTCGGATCGCGAGACAAACTGGCCAAGATTGCGGTCCAAGCCGTCCAGAAGATCGCGGAAACGCGTGGCGGAAAGGTCATCGCGGACGTCGATCAAATTAAGGTCGAGAAGCGCCACGGCGGGACCATCGGGGATACCTCGTTGATCGAGGGAATCATCCTCGACAAGGAACGGGGCCACCCTCGGATGCCCTCTGAAGTCAAGAACGCGAAGATCGCATTGCTCAACTCCGCTCTCGAGATCAAGAAGACCGAGATCGAGAGCAAAATCAACATCAAGAACCCGAACCAGATCCAAAGCTTCCTCGACGAGGAAGACAAGACGTTCCGGCGCATGGTCGACTCGATCAAAGCGTCCGGAGCGAACGTCGTGGTCGCGCAGAAGGGGATTGACGACGTGGTTCTTCACTACTTGGCGAAGGCGGGCATCTACGCGGTCAAACAGGTCAAGGAGAGCGACATGCAGAAACTCGCTCGCGCCACGGGCGGAAAGATCGTCAACGGGATCAAGGAGCTCACGAGCGCCGATCTTGGATCGGCGAACCAGGTCGAGGAACGCAAGGTCGGCGACGACGACATGACCTTCGTCACGGGATGCAAGAACCCGCGGTCGGTGTCGATCCTCATTCGGGGCGGCAGCGAGCACGTGACCCAGGAAGTCGAACGGTCGCTCAACGATGCGCTCAAGGTCGTCTCCAGCGTGCTGGAAGACGGAGTCGTCTGTCCGGGCGGCGGCGCGACGGAAATCGATCTCGCGGTGAAACTGCGCAAGTTCGCCCCCACCGTCGGCGGCCGAGAACAGCTCGCCGTGGAGGCATTCGCGCAGTCCCTCGAGTGCATCCCCTGGGCTCTCGCCGAGAACGGAGGCTTCGATTCGATCAACACGCTCATCGAACTGCGAGGAGCGCATGACGGACCCAACGCGAACCGCAATGTAGGCGTCAATCTCGCGGATGGAAAGGCCGCCGATATGTGGAAACTCCACGTGGTCGAGCCGTCCCGCGTCAAGCGGCAGGCGTTGTCGAGCGCGGTTGAGGTCGCGAACATGGTCCTCCGCATCGATGATATCATCGCGTCGAAGAAGTCGAGTCCCGGCCCGCCCGGCGGCGGCCACGACCACTGACGAAGCGCACTGGCCAACCACTTCCCAGCCATCGACTCACCGCGCGCATCGAATTCGACCCGCACTCGACTTCCGAAGTCTTCTTATCACGGAGCGAGTAGGCGGCGGCTACCATGCGGACGAAACAGGTCGAAGGCGTGTTGCGACTAGACGTCGTCGCGCTCGACCCCCGGCCCGCAGTTTACCTCGCCTATGACGGATTGGGGGGCCTTTCCCAGCGCCCTATTCTCCGGGACCTCATCGAAGAACTTCAGCGCAAGGGGCCGGAAGCGCTGAGCTCCTTCTTGGAGGCTCTCCGCCGGCATCATTCCGGTCAGGTACACGTCTACTTCGCCGATTACGTGAGTTACGGGATCGGGGGAGGCGACGCCACCGCGGAGTTCTTCTTCGGAACGTTCCTCTTGCTCTACGATCCCGCGCGGGTTGCGGGAACCGAGCCGGGCCATCCCGAGGAGCTCGTGCTAATGCGACCGATTGGAACCGAGCGGTTGTCGCTCGAAGGTCTCGCGAGCTGAGCTCGTTCGACGACACGCTTTTTCCCCTGGAAGTCTCCCGAACTCGGGAGCCCACATGCCAGCCGAAGAAGAATCCCACCTCGTTCAGGAGCGGCGCCAGAAAGTGGCCCGGCTCCGAACTGCCGGCCGGGAGCCCTATCCTTGGACCTTTCCGCACCGGGTTCCGATCGCGGACGTCCTCGCTCGATGCGCCGGACTTCCCCCCGGGGCTCAGGAAGAAGGCGTCACCGTACGCGTAGCCGGCCGCCTCAAGGCCGTCCGATCTCATGGGAAGAGCTCCTTCCTGGATATCGAAGACCTTTCCGGCCCGCTCCAGTTGTTCGCGCGCGTGAATGAGCTCGGCGACCAAGCGTATGCGCAGTGGCTGGCCGATCTGGACCCGGGCGATCTCGTCGGGGCCGAGGGAACGCCCATGGTGTCGCGGCGGGGCGAACCCTCTCTTCTCGTCCGGGACATCGTGCTTCTCAGCAAGGCGCTCACGCCGCCCCCGGAGAAATTCCATGGACTCCAAGACCCCGAGGAACGACTTCGCCATCGGCACGTCGACCTCCTTTCGTCGGCCGAGGCGCGAACTCGGTTCCGGCTGCGATCGCTGATCGTTTCTGAACTGCGTCGATATTTGGACCAACGTGGATTTCTCGAGGTCGAAACCCCAATTCTCGTTCCGATCGCGAGCGGCGCGGCGGCCCAGCCGTTTGTCGCTCGGTCCAATTTCCTCGACGCGGATCTGCAGCTGCGGATCGCGGAGGAGCTTCCGCTCAAGCGATTGCTCGTGGGCGGCCTCGAACGTGTGTACGAAGTGGGCCGTTGCTTTCGCAACGAGGATGGGGACACCACCCACAGCCCGGAGTTCACGATGTTCGAACTCTATTGGGCCTACGCCGACTACCTCGATATGCGCGAGCTCGTCGAAGGGCTGCTGCGCCACTTGGCCCGACAGGTCCGCGTTTGGGCTCCCGACGACCCTACCATTCAGGGCGCGACCGCGCAATTCGAGCCCCCCTTTGCGACCATCGACTTTGTCGAGGAGCTCGAGCGGAAGTCCGGCATCTCGGATCTCCTTTCTAAGACACCGGAGGAATTGCGAGATCTTGCTCGAGGCGTGGGTTCCACGGTTCCTGCGGATTCACCTGCCGGCGTGTTTCTCGACAAGCTCTTCGAACACTACGTGGAACCCACGCTCGATCGCCTTACCTTCGTCATGGATCATCCGGAGTCGACAACCCCCCTCGCGAAGCGACATCGTTCGCGACCGGGTCGTGTGGAGCGATTCGAACTGTTCTGTAAGGGGTTCGAACTAGGCAACGCCTACACCGAGCTCAACGATCCCGACGAACAGGAGCGTCGGTTTCAGGAACAGCTCGCCGCGCGCGGGATCGATCACTATGCGTACGACGCGGAGTTCGTAGAAGCCCTGCGCTACGGAATGCCCCCCGCGACCGGGGTCGGGCTTGGCGTCGATCGTATCGTGATGGCGCTGCTGGGCGTCCCGTCGATTAAGGAAGTGATCCTCTTCCCCCAACGGCGCCGTCGGGCCACCTAAATTGGAACGCGAGCTTCGGCCCTTTCGGGCGGCGATTCCCCCTTAATAGCTCGAAGACGCATCGAACGGGTGCAACGATGCAGGGGCGGCCCATTCTTCAAAGCGAGTCCGCTCCGCTCATGATCGATCGCCTCGTGGTGGCGTACGGTGCCCATCGCGCGGTCGACGAAGTTTCGTTGACCGTTCGTCCCGGTGAAATCTACGGGCTCCTCGGCTCCAATGGGGCCGGCAAGTCGAGTACGATCAAGGCGGTCGTTGGGCTAGTTACCCCGGCGGGGGGTTCGCTGCGTGTCTTCGGGATTGACCCAGTTGCGGAGGCGCTGAGCGCGAAGCGACTGATCGGATACGTGCCGGAGACGGCGCTACTCTTCGATTCATTGACCCCGCGCGAATTCCTAGAATTTGTGGCGAGCGTCCGGCAGTTAGACTCGTCGACCGCGACGGAGCGCGCCCAAACGTATGCCAAAGCGTTCCAGCTCGAACCCGAGTTCGAGCGACCGATCTCCACGCTCTCGAATGGAACGAAGCAAAAGGTGCTCTTGATCGCCGCCTTCCTTCACCAACCGCCCCTTCTGGTCCTGGACGAACCGCTGAACAATCTCGACCCTCGCTCGGTCCGGATCATGAAGGAGCTCCTCCGCGCCTATGTCCAAAATGGGCACCGCGGGGTTCTGTTTTCGACCCACACCATGGAGGTCGCACAGCAGCTGTGTGATCGCGTCGGGATCTTGGATTCCGGGGTGCTTCGGGGAGAGGGAACCCTGGCGACGCTCCAACAAAAGATCGCCTCCGGCGATGCCACGATGGAGGAGATTTTTCTGCGCCTTACTCACGAGGAGGAGGGTGTGCGAGACGCCGTTCGGGCACTCCAGGGTGCGGGTCGATGAGCTGGCGAGAGGCGTGGCGAATTTCGTCGATCGGATTCACCGAACTCTCCGTCCAAGCGATCTATGCGTTCCGTCAGGGCAATGTGCCGCCGCCCTCGGACCCTCGAATTCTCGTCCCACGCGCGCGTCGCCGCGTGCGTCAGAGCAAGATCTTGGTCAGCTTGATAATGGGGGTATTGGCGCTCGGCGCCCTCGCCTTGCTTCGGTTCCCGCTGACCCGGCACCTTTCGGTCGCACTCCCGTTTACCTACTACGCGGGCGGGGTTCTCAGCGCCCTCTTCATCATTCAAATCGCGTTGCTTTGGTGGACGGGATTGCAGGTTCTTCCGACTTACCTCGGCTCGGGCATCGTGGACTTGCTCGAGACGTTACCCATAGAAGAGCGCACGCTGGATCGAGCCACCCTCCTCCTGTTCCTTCGTTTGTTCGACCTTCCAGCTCTCGTATCCCTGATCCTCTTCCCGCTGGCCGTCGGCATCGCCCTCGGTTCCGTGATTGCGGGTCTCGCCGCGCTCGTGGGAATCGCGATGGCGATTTCATTTGCCCTCGTGTTGGCCCTGCTGACGGGCCGGTTCTTCCTTCACCGGGTGCAGAATGCGGAGAGTCGTCCGGGTCACACCGTCCTACGCTGGGCGTACCTCGTGCTCTGGGCGATTCCCGCGTTCGCCATGTACGGTTTCGTGGCGGCGGCGCCGGGATTCTTTACCTTCTTGGGGAACCTAGTGGCGAACGGCCCCGCGCTTGAGCTCCTTCTCCTCGAGATTACGTATCCGTTCCCACTCGGATTCCTCCCCGGATTGGCGGCCAATCCAGCGGCCTCCGGATGGAGTGGAGTTGCATTCGCCGTCGCCTTGGGAGCCGCCGCTGCCTACGGGGCATTGTTTGCATGGACGCTGCTCTGGCTCCGAAGCGCCCCACGACGGCTCGCTCGTGTCCCCGTCAGGACTCCGCGAGACCGATCGTTCGCACTCGCGCGACTCCGTACGGGCAACGTCAGCTGGGCCGTACTGACCAAGGACCTGCGAACCGCGTCGCGCACCCCCGGCTATGCATTTCTAATTCTCCTGCCGTTGCTCGACGCGGTTGCGATCGGCCTGTGGACCTATGTTTCCGCGCCGGCCGCCGCCGACGTCCTGAATCTCGCGCTCGCGGCGGTCGCGACGGCGGCGTTGCTCGCAACCTTCTTTGGCCCTGCATTCTTCGCCATCGAAGTGATGGGATATTCGTACACGCGGAGCCTCCCGCTCCCCGAGCGATCGCTCATGCTCGGGAAAGTATCGCTCGTCGCGCTGATCTATCTCGTCGCGTCCGGGCTGGTGCTGGGTCTCACCCTCCTTCGGGTCTTCTCGCCCGCGGTCTTCGTTCTCTTCCTGCTGGCGGAACTTCCCGGTATCCTCGCCGCCGCGTTCCTCGAGCTCGGAATACTTTTCCGTCGTGCGAGAGGATCCGGCCTCCCCATCGTAAACCTTTACGCCGGCGCATGGTGGGTCGCAGCTGTGTCGATCCCCGGTCTCATCGTCGCCGGAGCGCCCCTCCTAGTATTCGATTACTTCCGAGCCCTTCCGTTCTCCCAGGCGCTCCCGGCTATGGGGGGCCTCGCGCTCGCCGAACTGGCCATCTGCGCACCGCTTGCGCTCGGGCTTGGTGCCGGAGGGGGACGTTGACCGACCAGGAGCTGACCGCGCGCCCCGATTTTGGGCCGATCGAGGCGCGTTGGCAGGCCGAGTGGAAGCGGCGAGGGTACGCGCACGGCCCCGAAACGCCTCACGGCCCCACCTACTCGATCATTCTTCCTCCCCCCAACGTCACCGGCGTGCTCCATTTTGGTCACATCATGGGAGACACGATCCAGGATCTACTGATCCGGTACCATCGCATGCAAGGTCGAGCCACGACTTGGGTCGCGGGGCTGGATCACGCGGGACTCGCCACTCAAGTCGAGGTTCGCCGTCGCCTGGCCAAACAGGGAGTCGAGCTCGAGCGTTTGCCCCGGGAGGAGATTCTGGCGCACGTCGAGGGATGGCGTCGCGAGCATGAGGCGCGGATCCGCGAGCAGGAGGAGGCCGCTGGGTTTTCGCTCGATTGGGAGCGATTCCGCTACACGCTGGACGCCGCCGCCATACGAACGACCCGCGAGGTGTTCGTCAAATTGTATAGGGAGGGGCTCATCTATCGGGGGGAACGGATCGTCAATTGGGATCCCCAACTCGAAACCGCCGTCTCGGACCTCGAAGTGGTTCACTCGGAGGAGAATGCCACTCTTTTCTTTGTTCGGTATCCATGGGCCGACGGGTCGGAAGGCGGCATCATCGTCGCCACCGTACGCCCCGAGACGATCTTTGGAGATGTGGCAGTCGCTGTGCATCCAGACGACTCACGCTATGCCGGGTGCATTGGGAGGAGCGTCATCGTGCCCCTGACCAGCCGGGCGGTCCCCATCATCACAGATGCCGCGGTCGATCCGGAGTTCGGCCTCGGAGCGCTCAAGATCACGCCACGCCATGATCTGGTGGACTACGAAATCTTCCGCCGACACGATGGACTTCGCCTCCCGCCCAGCGTGTTGGATTCGCGAGGTCGTCTGGAGGGCGATTGGGTTCCCCCGGAGTACCGCGGCATGGATCGCGAGGTCGCCCGCTCCCGGGTGATCGAAGCACTTACCCAAAAGGGGTTGGTCGAGAAGAGCGAAGCGTACCGCCACTCAGTAGGTCGTTCCGAACGGTCCGATGCCGTGATCGAACCTCGCCTTTCAACCCAATGGTTCGTCCGAATGGCGCCGCTGGCGGGGCCGGCGGTCGACGCCGTTCGAACCGGGTCCGTCCGAATCTTTCCGGAACGATGGAATCTCACCTTCTTTCGATGGATGGAGAATCTCCAGGATTGGTGCATCTCTCGCCAGATCGTTTGGGGCCACCCGATCCCGGTGTACTATTGCGACCAATGCCACTCCGAAATCGCTTCGGTTGAAGTCCCCACTCAATGTGCTCGATGCGAGGGGACTTCGCTGACCTCGGATCCGGATGTGCTCGACACCTGGTTCACGAGTTGGCTGTGGCCGTTCCACGCCCTTGGTTGGCCGGAGGCGACCGCCGATCTCGCCCACTACTATCCGAACAGTGTACTCGTCACCGGGCGAGAGATCATGTTTTTCTGGGTCGCTCGGATGATCATGGCCGGCTTCTATTTCACCGGCAAGAAACCGTTCTCTGCGGTGTATTTTACGGGCCTCGTTCGCGATGAACAAGGCCGTAAAATGTCGAAACACCTCGGGAATTCGCCGGACCCGTTGACGATGATCCGTCAGCATGGGGCGGATCCCATCCGATTCGCCCTCCTGTTCCCCAACCCGACCGACCAGGATGGCCCGTTTGGAACGTCGACGATCGAATCGGCTCGTAACTTCCTTACCAAGCTCTGGAACATCGCCCGCTTCACCCTCTCGCAATTGCCCGCGGGGACGCCGGCCCCGGATCGACTTCCATCGCTCGAGACGAGTGCGCGTCTCGAGAATCGCTGGATCTTGTCCCGCTACGCCAAGACGGTGGCGGATGTCGATAGCGCGCTTTCCACCTACGAGTTCACGCGCGCAAGTCAGCTGCTGTACCAGTTTGTTTGGCACGATCTCGCCGACCGATATGTAGAGGTCGCGAAGGAAGGACTTCGTGGCAAGCGCGGTGAGGCGGTGGCCCGAGAAACGCGTGAGGTCTTGCTCTTTGTCGTGGAGCGAACGCTCCGTCTCCTGCATCCGTGGGTGCCGCACGTGACCGAGGAGCTCTGGCATGCACTCCCACACACGGGAGACGCGCTCATGGTCGCCCCGTGGCCGAGCGCCGGCGAGGCGCCACTCGATGCCGAGGCGGAGGTCGCCATGGAAGTTCTCGGAGAGTCCGTGCGGATACTCCGGAATCTAAGAGCGGAGAATCGGATCTCCGCGGAGTCGCTTGCCCCGGCGTGGGTCCGGCCGGCCGGCACGGTCGAAGCGCAGTTAATGGAATCGGAGCGGGAGACGATCGTGCGCCTCGCGCGCGTCGAGCGACTCGAGCTGATCGGGGCGGGTGCGCCTGCCCCCACCGGAGCGGCGAGCCGCGTCGCCCATCAAGGCGAGTTCTTTCTCGGGTTACCTCCGGCTCGAGAGGAAGACCGGCGTGCGCTAGAGCGGGAGCAGGAGAAGCTCCTCGAGCTTCTCGCGAAGTCACAAGCGCGCCTAGCCGATCGAGGCTTTCTGGACCGGGCGCCTGCCGCCGTGGTCACGGAGACCCGAGAAAAGGTGCGAGAACTCACCGAACGATTGGCTTTGATAGAAGACCACTTGAGTCGTCCCCTCGCCTCGGGGACGACGCCATGACTCCCGCACCTCCCAAGCCAAAGGGCGGACGCCCTCGGGCATTGGGCGCCAAACAACCGAGAACCGAAGGTCCGCCGCCAGCCACCCCGGACGCCGGGATTCCGCTCGGTACGACGGGATTGCAGCATCCTTCGATCGGTCTCGGCCTCTGGGCGCTCGGACGATGGACTCGTGAAGATGAGGCGAGGACGAAGGCGACGCTCGGACGAGCCCTGGAACGCGGGGTTCGCTGGTTCGACACCGCAGAGGTCTACGGCAGCGGGCGATCCGAGCGCGTGCTCGGAGAGTGCCTCCAACGTACGGCCCCCTCGGTCCATCCCTTTGTCGTAACGAAGGTCTCCTGGGAACATTTGCGCCGCGATCAGGTTCGGGCAGCGCTGATCGGGAGTTTGCAACGCCTTGGCCGGCCGTCGGTCGACCTCTACCTGGTCCACGCCCCCGATTCGCATGTTCCTCTCAAAGAGACGATGAGCAGCCTCGAGGCCCTTTGGAAGGAGGGCAAGATCGCCGGGATCGGCGTGAGCAATTTCTCCGTCGAGGAACTGGAAGAAGCGCAGCGCGGGCTTACCGAAGCCTCGATCCTCGTCAATCAGGTCCGGTTCAATCTTTTCGACCGGGAAGACGCCGTACCGATCCAGGAGTTTTGCCGATCGCACGGGATTCTCATCGAGGCATACTCGCCGCTCGCCCGAGGTCTCCTGACAGGGCGCTATCTGGATGGGAAGAAGCTGCCCCTGGAAGTTCGTCAGATGGCGCACGGCCTCACCGAGGAGAGGTGGATCCCCGAGGTACTCGAACGCGCACGAGCGTTGAATGCCTTCGTCGCGGAGACGAAGGAGTCGATGACCTCCGTCGCACTCCATTGGCTCCGCGCCCAGGGCGCGGCGCCAGTGTGCGGGGCGAGCCGGCCCGAGCAGGTCGATGCGACACTCGATGCTTGGCACCACATTCCCTCGGCGGACGTCCTGCAGCGAGCGGACGCGATCGCTCGAGGCGAACGTGATTGAGCTCGTCGCATTCGATATGGATGGCACGCTCGTCGACGTGGAGAGTTCTTGGGCGGCCGTGCACGCCCATTTCGGCGACTCCAATACGGAGAGTCTGCGACTCTTCCTCGAAAACAAGCTCGACGACGAAGCATTCATTCGAAGTGATATTCGAATCTGGTGGAAGCACAAGCCCGACCTCTCGATCGAGGATCTCGAAACAATCCTGGCCCGCGTTCCTTTGATGCGGGGCGCGACCGAGCTGTTCGCGTCGCTCCACAAACGGCATTGTCTCACGGCGATCGTGAGCGGCGGAGTCGATATTCTCGCTCGTCGGATCGGTCGCGAACTCGGGGTCGATTACGTGCTGGCCAACGGATTCGAAGTTGACTCCGATGGACGTCTGACGGGGGAAGGCATCGTCCGAGTCCCGATCAAACGAAAGGAGGAAGTGTTGGCGCAAGTGCAGCGCCAACTCGGCGTCGCGCCGGAGGCGACGGCGTCAGTGGGCAATTCCGAGATCGATGTCGGGTTGTTCCGCCGCAGCCGGATCCGAATCGCGTTCCATCCCGAGGATGACGCAGTACGCGCCGCAGCTACTACCGTGGTCGAGGGGTCGGATATGACGCCGATCGTGGCTCTCCTTACCGAATCGGGCTGAAGCCCCGCGGCGGATTCCCGGCTAACCGGAGCGGCGCCCCGGCGCCACCGGCGAGGCCAATCCTTTTGAATCGTCCCCGGCTCTCTTCGAGAGTATATGGAAGATTATCGTGCGCTCCTCGATCGCGCCCGGGCCAATCTGCCCGTCGTCAAGGTCGCTTCGGAGCGGTTCCAGATCCCGGAGGCCGACGTCATGACCGACGGGAAGAACACCGTGATTCGCAATTTCCAGGAGATCGCGCAAGTCCTCCGCCGGGAACCGGCCCATGTCATCGGGTACTTAGCCCGAGAACTCGGCTGCCCCGGTGTGTTAGACTTACCGAGGGGCATTCTCAAGTCACGCGTCTCGAAAGATGCGATCGCTCAACGATTGCGGGAGTACACCGACAAGTACGTGATCTGTTCCGAATGCAAGCGGCCGGACACCCACCTCAGCAAGGAGGGTCGACTCACGCTCCTGATTTGCGAGGCGTGCGGTGCCCAACGTCCCGTGACGATGCGACGCGTCGTTGCGCCGGAGCGACCGAAGACGCCGGTCGTCGTCGGGGAGGTCTACCGCCTCACGATCGAAGACGTGGGCCGGCGCGGGGACGGCGTTGCCAAGAAGGAGGGTTTCGTAATCTTCGTGACCGGCGCGACGCAGCGGGGCACGACGATCAACGCCAAGATCACGAAGGTGCTCGGCAACAACGCGTACGCGATCGTCCAACCCTGATCCGGGTATGCGCAGCGCCCGACTTCTCGGACTCGTCGCCCTCTTCCTCGGGGCGCAGGTCGTCGCGCTGCTGCTCGCGATCCCCTTCAAGACGGCCGGTCTCTCCTCGACATCCAATCCGTCGAGTCCGACGGCGCCATTGTTCATCATCGCTCTCATCGTCATCGCGCCGCTCTTCATCCTCTGGATGGTCCGGCGGCGCGGCGGATTCTCCTCGTTGCGCGTCCTGATCTTGCTCGCGATCGGGGGGGCCCTCTATTTCACACTCTTCGAGACTTTCAGTTTGATCGGACCGGCCCCTTTCTACCTCCCGCCCGCCTCTGCCGGCATCCAGTTTGACCCGGCGATCCTATTCGCGAGCCTCGTCTCCGTGGGGCTTCTCCTGGCCTTGCTCATCGAGCCGCAGTGGTACGTCGTCGACGCCACCGGTTTCCTCGCCGCGGGCTCGCTCATCGCCATTCTCGGGATCTCCTTCGCGATCCTGCCGGCGTTCATCTTGCTGATCGCGCTACTCATCTACGACGCGGTCGCCGTCTACGGAACGAAGCACATGGTTTCGCTCGCGGATGTCGTGACCGAGATGAAACTCCCGATCCTGATGGTCATGCCCTCCTCGGCGGGTTATGACTACACGCGCGCGCCGACCCTTCAGGAGCAGCGCGCCCAACCTACGGAGGAGCGCGAAGCGATGTTCATGGGACTCGGGGACGTCGTGATCCCGGGCACTCTCATCGTATCGGCGTTCATCTGGCTCCCGAGCTCCCCCGCGTTTCTCGGAATCGGAGGCAATTTCTGGGCGGCGATAGGAGCGCTGGTCGGCTCGCTCGTCGGGTTCGCGATCCTGATGCGTTTCGTGATGCGCGGCAATCCGCAGGCGGGGCTCCCACTCCTGAACGGAGGGGCGCTCGTGGGCTACGCCCTCGTCTACCTAGTTATCTTCCGGAGCCTCACGCTCGGCCTGACCGGAGGCCTTTAGGCTTCCATCGCCTGCGCTCGCCTCATGCGCCGGCGGGTCGAAGATATTCGCATCGACGATACCCCGTCGTTAGACGTCCTTGTCCGCCGCATGGAGGCGGCCGGGGGCTTCAGCGCGAAAGCCTTCGCAGAGGGCGTCGACCTGCTCGCCCGCATTCTGGCCGACCAGGAGATGACGACTTTTCTCGCGTTCCCCGCCGATATCGTCGCCACGGGTATGCGAGGCGTCCTGGCCTCCCTCGTCCAGGGCGGGTACGTGGACGCCATCGTCACCACCTGCGGCACGCTCGATCACGACTTGGCGCGAGCGTATCGCCCCTACTTTCACGGAGACTGGGCGCTCGACGACGCGAAGCTTCATCGGCAACACCTCTACCGGCTAGGCAATCTCGTCATTCCCGAGGCGAACTACGGAACGATCATCGAACGGCGCATGCAGCGCTTGCTGGAATGCCTCTGGAAGGACGGAGTGCGAAAGTTGTCGAGCGTGGATCTCGCATGGGCGATCGGCGAGGACCTGACGGGACGGGCGGGGGCGGGCAGTATCACGCGCGCGGCGTATGAAAAACAAGTCCCGATCGTCGTCCCGGGGATTACCGACGGCGCCGTCGGTTCGCAAGTCTGGCTCTTTTGGCAGCGCCACAAAGGGCTCAGTCTCGATCTTTTGAGTGACGAACAGCGACTTTCGGATCTCGTCTTTGACGCGAAACGTGCCGGAGCAATCATCCTCGGGGGTGGAATTTCAAAACACCACACCATTTGGTGGAATCAGTTCCGGGGAGGACTCGACGCCGCCCTCTATGTCACGACGGCCGTCGAATGGGACGGCAGTCTTTCTGGCGCGCGGACTCGCGAAGCGGTGAGCTGGGGGAAGGTCAAACCCACGGCGCGTCACACTACGGTTGACGGGGATGCGACGACGCTGTTTCCGTTGATGGTTGCGGCCGCCCTCGAACGTATCCGCCGATAGTCGAGGCAGGGGCTCTAGGGCAGGTTTTATCAAGCACCGACCGACTCGGGCCGCCTCGTCGTGGGCCCGTAGCTCAGCCCGGTAGAGCAGGCGGCTCTTAACCGCAAGGTCAGGGGTTCGAATCCCCTCGGGCCCGCCTCAAGCGTATCGGCCCGAGCTGACGAGAACTCGGAGCGCGTTCAGCGTGATCATCTCGTTAGGTCCGGATGCCCCCCAGTCTACGACTTCGGTATTGGCGGCCCTCACCGGACCCTAGTGCCAGAATCGTCCTTCCGGATGCCACGTGCCGTCCTTGGCCCGCTTGGCCTCCAGAAGGTCGAGAGCCTCTCGCGTGCGTGGGTCAGTGAGTTTGCCAACCCGATCCAACACTCGGAGAGCTTGCAAGATGTCGTAGTGCCAATAGAGCGGGTAGTGAAGTCGGATCCAGCGCGGGTCGATCACCTCGTCTCCGTGACACGACCGGAACAGTCGATGCTTCAGGAAGAGCTCGGCCGCTCGGTCGACCGCCGCCCGGACGGAGTCATCTTGCGTTGCTAGTTGGTATTCGTTCAGCCCCCAGAGTGTGGCCAAGCTCTCGTAGAAGGAAGAGTGCCTCGCGTCCGGCGAGGAGTCACAGTTCCAGCCGCCATCAGGCCACTGCCACCGGACGAGGGAGTGGGCGATGCGCCGGACACGCGGATCGTTGGCCAGACCGAGTCGAGAGCATACTCCGAGCGGATTGCCGATGACGGAAGCGTGAAGGCGGAATCGCCCCCGGATCTGGTGAGGATCGGTCCGGCTCAAGGGGACTTTAGTGAGTACGTAGTTCGCGGCCCGCCGTGCCGGCATGCTCTCCGGAGAAACCCCTAGTTCGACCGCCGAAACCAGACGCCAGGTGGCTCCGGCCCACTTCTTGTACCAGTCTACCCCAAACCCTCCATCTGACCCTTGGCCGGAAAAAAGAGCTCGAAGTCGAGCTCCTAGCGGAATCCGCTCCTTCGCGGCGCGCGACGCAGGCGACTTTTCCGATTCTCCGAGGATATCGGTGAGGGCGAAGTACCGCACCGACGGATCCTTCGACTTGAGGAGCCAGCGTACTCCGGGATCCTCTCTATCCAACCTTGGTCACCGTACCCGGGATTGGGCTCCCGTACTTCTCAGTTCACCAAACCCAAGGACCCGATGGGTTTCCCTACATCGGGTGAAGACTCATGCGATCACCGAGCTCAATAAACATGGATAAGCCAACCTCGTGACTAATGGAGAGCGAATGCCGTCGATAGGAATTCCAACGGACACGAACCTGTTCGTGCTCCCGGACCTCCTGCCCGCGCCGGAGGACGACGGCGCGGCACGGCATCTGCGAGGCGCTTGGATCCCGTCCATTTCTCTCCGATCGACCCGAGGACGGCTGGTGGATATCGCGGAAGAGTCCCAGCATTTGTCGGTGTTCTTCTTCTACCCCGCTACGGTGAAACCCGGTGTTCCAATTCCCGGTGAGTGGAGCGAGATTCCCGGGGCTCGCGGCTGCACCGTGCAGAACTGCGCATTTCGGGACGTATTTTCAGAGTTCCAACAACTGAACTGTCGAGTCTTCGGAGTTAGCGGACAAGGTCAAGACCCGGACGAGGGCTTGGACGAACAGCGAGAGTTTGCGGACCGGGTCCACCTCCCTTTCGAACTGC
>JBAUYF010000033.1:0-22881 GCA_049584655.1 Thermoplasmata archaeon
CGTCGGACCGCTCTGGGTGGGCATGCTCCCCGATAGGCGAGGCCGGCTATAGTACCTCCGGTCGAGTGGTCGTCAGGTCTCGAGGTGAGTAGTGCTACGGGCTCCTAGGCGGGCGCCCACACTGTCGAGAGCGGCTAGGATTCGGTAGCCTCGCTCCACCAATCGGGCCCCGGCACGCCCGCCTCGGGGGCTCTTCCCGGTGTCGGCTTTGGAACGGTACTTGCCGGTGAGAAAACCAGCTGCGAGCGATGCGTACGTCAGAACGCCCAGGCCGTGCTTCTTACAGACGGTGGCCACTTCTCCCTCAAACTCGCTCCGATCCATCAAGTTGTACTTGGGTTGCAGGCTCTCGAATCGGGATAATCCAAGCCGCTCGCTCGTTTGGAGGGCTTCCTCGAGGCGAGCCGCGCTGTAATTCGAAGCTCCGATCGCGCGTACCGTCCCAGCGGTTTTGAGCTTGTCAAAGGCGCGGAGGGTGTCTTCGAGGGGGGTCTCCGGGTCGTCAATGTGAGCCTGATACAGGTCAATGACGTCGGTCTGGAGTCGGCGCAACGAATCCCCGACGGACGATTCGATGTGACTGGGCGCTAGTCCCTTGCTCCCATCCCCCATCTCCATGCCTACCTTGGTCGCGATAAGCACTTCGTTGCGTCGGCCCGATTCATGGAGCCAGCGTCCGATCATGCTCTCCGATTCCCCCCCGTGATGGCCGGTGACCCACTTCGAGTAAGTATCTGCGGTGTCGATTAGGTTGAAACCTGCCGATACGAATTCGTCTAGTAGCCGGAAGCCGGTTCGTTCCTCGACGGTCCATCCGAAGACATTTCCGCCGAGGGCGAAGGGTGCGATCTTCAGGCCCGAGTTTCCTAGCGGGCGACGCGGGAGTTCTGTCATCAATCTGAAGGAGCGGCCGCTGCACTAAACCTCATGCCAGCCAGGTCACGGGACCGGGCGACGATCCAACGGCAGACCCCTCGGCAGTCGGGGCCTAATTCGGTGGCTCGGCCGGGGGAGTCTCGGTCTCCGGTGGGGGAACGATCGGTTCTCCCGGATAAAGGTCGGACCGGCGCTTCCTCACCCGAACATAGATGACGCCCGGGCGCTCGGGATCCGTGAATCCCTCGCGAGGAAGCGGCCGGTTCGCGTCCGAGCCCAACAGCGTTTCGGAGCTCAGGTCCACCGTCGATTCCCCTCTGTGACGGCGGGCCGCCCGCGACCAACCGCGCCGCCGAGGCGAACTCTCGAACGGAGCCCGTCGGGACGGGTTAGTTCCCCTCAAGTAACGGCTCACGAATTGGGCGATCAGCAATAACGCGACGACGACCCCCGCTCCGATGGTGGCAACTACTGACCATATCACCCAGAAGGGAATCCCGTGCGATGGACCGGGGATCGTGAAAAAAACCGTGACAAGGGGGTCGGTGCTGTCATTGACCGTGATAGGATAGCTCCCCACTGGGACGGCGGGGATTTTGAAGGCACACGTGAGATTTCCCGTCGGGGTCGTCTTGCCCGTGCACAGGAGCAGGCTCTGACTCCACCACACCCCGTAGATCACGGCCGTCGTGGCGTTGCTCCCGTGATAGCCCGCCCCCGTCGCGATAATGTAGCTGCCTACCGCCCCTTGGCCCGTACTCAGCAACAGGGACGGTTGCACCGCAAACGTCGTTCCGGCCGAGTTATTCCCTTCGAACGCGGAGACGGAGTGCTTGCCCGCTACCGCCGGGGGAACGTTGAAGCCGCACGTAAAGTTGCCCAACGCGTTCGTGAATCCTGAGCAGACTTCGTCTGAAATGGACCAGAAAACGGTGTAGTTTGCGAACGGATCGAAGAACGAACCACCTACCGTAACGTGGCTGTTGACTTCCCCGTCTCCCGGAGAGACGACCAGTCCGGGTGGTCGAAAACCCGCCGGCTGCGGGGCCCGGGGGTGTGCGCCGGCGAGCAGGGGTCGCTCGCCATCTCCCGATTTTGAAGAAGACATGACGCCGAATTGGTTCGTCGTAGAGAACGCAGTTCTTGGTAGAGGCGCTGGCCCATCGCGGCCACTATTGGGTAGAGATGGAAGGCGAAGAACTCCACCGAACATGGAACTGGTGCCCGCCGGAGCTCCTCCGTCCGAAACCGGAAGAATGATGGTCAAAACCAGCACGAGAATGGCCACGACAGCGGCGATCCTCCAGGCCGTCACGGCACCGGGCAACGGGGGTCGCCTGACGACCCGCGCGTGTGACCCGTGGCCCATGAATCTCCCGAGGAGAGGGCCGACCGGACCCAGTCCTTCCTCCACAATGTACTACGGAGGACTTATAGGATTCAACTCGGGGGATTCGCCATATTTTCGATACACTCCTTGCCGACCCGCTCTGGTACCCCCGTCGCGGCGAATAATTGGTGCTCATTGCGAAACCGCCCTTCGAGCTTGGAGCAGACGAGACGAGTGACTCGGACCTCCAGAAAGGAGAGGGCCGGGTCAAGGCGGTAGATACTCCAAGGTGGTTCAAGCGGCTAGCCCCTCTAGGGTGGGGGACGCCCCTCGAGGGTTCGATCGATGTGGCTAGTCGAAGTTCATCAGTTCCGAGCGTGAAGCGAAGCCGCTTCGGATAGTGCAGTGCTTTCCTTGACCACCGATCCCTTACCCCGGGACTTCATGGAGCCGACAGGGGAGGCAAAAAGGCGCGGTTCCGGAGCCTTCGCTCGACCTTCGAGCGCGAGTTGATGCCAAACCCAGCCATAGGTTTCGGCGAGTCCTTCCCGAAGTCGGATGCTGGGCTCCCAACCCAACAGCGAATGGAGGAGCGTGTTGTCGCTGTTTCGCCCCCGAACGCCTTGGGGGCTGTCTCGCTGGTACACCTTGGTAAGACGTTTTCCCGCGGCGCTGCAGATCATATCGACAAGTTGGTCCACCGTTACGAGCTCGCTGGACCCTAGATTCAGAGGTCGGCGCTCGCCAGATTCCATGATCCGACGAATTCCTTCAACGCAGTCGTCGATGTAACAGAAGCTGCGTGTTTGGCGGCCGTCGCCCCAGACTGAGATAGAGGCGCCATTCTCGGCCTCCGAGACCTTTCGAGAGATAGCGGCTGGTGCTTTTTCGCGCCCTCCTTCGTAAGTCCCCAAAGGCCCGTAGATGTTGTGGAATCGAGCGATCCGGACGTCCATGTCGTATTCTTCGCCGAAGTAGGACGTGAGTTGCTCCGCGAAGAGCTTCTCCCACCCGTAACCCTTCTCGGGCTCGGCGGGAATCGCATCGGACTCGCGAAGCGGTCGAATATCACTCTCTTCCTGAAGATTCGCGGGGTAGACGCACGCGGAAGAGCTGTAGAAATAACGCTGAGTCTTCGCGATGCGAGACGCCTCCAACATGTGGCTGTTAATCAGAATGTTGTTACGGCTCAGCGCGGCATGGTAAGTCGTGATGTACCCGATCCCGCCCATATCGGCGGCGAGCTGGTAGACGTCGTCCACCCCTCGCACCGATCGGGCGCAATTCTCGAAATGACGTAGATCGGCGATCTCGAACTCGTCGGCCGCGCTGGGTTCGAACCGGGGTGGCCGTACGTCCACTCCGCGCACCCAAACGCCTTCGGACTTCAGCCTCTTGATCAGATGGTGTCCTATGAACCCGCCCGCCCCAGTAACTAGGGCTCGGCGGTTCGTTTTCGATGTTCCCGGCATACTAACTCAATCCACACACTAATTTCGAGATTCGGTATCGGCTTCCACCTTCGATGAGGACGTTGGCGCCTCGGTGGGCAAGTAGCCAAACATGGCGACTCCCCCGTCTATAAAAGCGTTCAACTTGTCCTCGTGATTGCGTTGCCAACCCCTCATTTCGACCTTCGGACTGGTTTCGATGCATCCTAGGGATTAATAAGACCTCGTCCCATCGCATTCCTTCGAGGCGGACCTCAACGTTAAGGCCAGTTCGGTCGGTGTTCTGCTGGAAAGTGATCAATGTCATCCGCCCCAGTGGTAACAGCTTCGTACGCTTCCCCTAGTCGGCTTTACCCTCCTGAGCTGACTATTTTGTTGCCAGTCCATAACGAAGCCCGCTCGATCGGAGAGGTGCTTCAGGACTTCCACGATGAAGTGGTACAGCCCATGGACGCCGAACTCCTCGTCTGCGAGGATGGGAGCGCCGATGGAAGTAAGGAAGTTCTCCAGAATCTCGCCCAGACTTTACGCATGCGACTGGTGATCGGGGATTCGAGAAAGGGCTACGCCGACGCCGTTCGCGATGGATTGCGACAAGTCGAGTCACCCCTGGTCTTCTTCACCGATTCCGACGGGCAGTACGACCCGAAGGACTTCTGGAAGCTTTGGAACCAGCTCGACGGGAACGACATGGTCATTGGTCGGAAAGTCAAACGGAGCGAGGCCACGTATCGGACGGTTCTTTCGCGGGGTTTCCACATTCTCGCCAAGACCTTTACGAACGTCCCTCTCCAGGACATGGACTGCGGATTTCGACTGATTCGACGGGAAGTTATTGAGAAAGTGCTTCCCGACGTGGATTCGCTTCGTTACAGCTTCTGGGCCGAGTTCTCTATCCTGGCTTATCATCGGGGCTTCCGCATTCTCGAGGTACCGGTCTCCCACCGTCCTCGGATCAACGGGTCGACCTCCATCTATTCCTGGAAGAAACTCCCCCGGATCCTGTGGGTTCAGGCGATCGGACTTCTCCAATTGGCTCGCAGGCTCGCGCGGCAGCCGAAATCGAACCGGGCCTCACCCCCGCGGGCGGCGGCTGATTCCTGAAGGCACTTGGGATCTACCGCCTACGGGAGTGTACTGCTTCGATTTCTTCTAGGCAGTGCGAAGCGAGAGTTTGGTACCGTTCCGTCCCGTGCAAACCGCACGATGGCTCGCTTGAAGTAGAGCTTCGCAAGCAAACGGCGCCGTCGGAGGACGTACGGAGGGCGTCCCCCCCATTGGACCCTCTCTCGACGGGAGCGGCGGTCGAGTCTTATGGCAGGCCCGCCGTCTCGTGCAATCTAGATCAGTGGAGGGGCGAGCGGCGATGACCTTTTCCGATGGAACGCACGACCACCACCAATGAGCTCGGCCGAAACTCCGGACCCGTCGCAAGACGCAAGTCGGCCCTCAGCTCTGGTGATAGTGACTCACGAGAAGGAACCGGATGGACGTCTTTGGGCCAGTCTTCCGGGACAAGTGGATCTTCTTGTGGTCTCGGACAACAGCGTTTCCCCGGAGATTCAGACCCGGATCCAAGAGCTCTGCAAGAACAGTCCCATTCCTTACGTATTAATCCAGAATCGAGCCAACCTCGGCTTAGCGCGCGCGCTGAATGCGAGCGTCGCGGCTGCCCGTGCCAAGGGGTGCCGTTGCGTCTATTTTCTCGATCACGACGCCGGGATAGACCCCGATTTTTTCCAAGTCCAGCGGGCGCTGCTCGAAGAACTAGAGCGAGAGGCTGTTGTGCCAGTCGGGGCGGTCGCACCTATCGTCACCGATAGTGTGCCCTCGGTGCCTCCCCCAGCCATGAACCGGTCTTGGACGCCCGTCGGGTCGGTCATCACCTCCGGCATCTTGATCCGTGTCTCGACGTTCGACGCGATCGGCGGGTTCAACGAATCGCTCTTCGTGGAGGGAGTCGACTTCGATTTTGCCGCCCGACTCCGTACGTCGGGTCGAGTGTTGGTTCGGATCAATCGGGCGATGGTCCGGCAGCAGTTCGGCCATCCGCTAGACAACTTGTCGCTCTTCAGCCGCTCACTACAGCGCATTTACGCAGGGTTCTACTACGCGGGAGTTCTGTCTGGTCGATCCAACAGTTTCCACACCCGGTTGAGTCACTACAGCGTGGCCCGGCGGGCCGAGTTGGTAAAGGCCGTCTATGATCCAAGGTCAGCGATGGGCTCCCAACGGGGGGTCCGAAAAATGATGCAGCGAGTGGGGCTCCTGATGGCACTTTCCATCGATACTGTGGCTTCGCGGGACCGAGCGTATCTTCGATTGGCGCTTCGTGCACCATGATGCCACCGATGAGAGGGACCATCGCTTTACGTCCGCACGCCCGGCGGCCGTCAACGTTGAAGTACCACTTCAGGCTCGACCCGTCGCAGCGCGGCCCCCATGCCGTAGAGGGATACCGGCGTGCCGGCACATCCCATGGTGATGGTCCGGCCCAATCTGCACGAAGCTACGGGATTGTGGCAGGGGAAGAGGAGAGCGGTGACAGCTAATCGAGACAACAACGTCCCGATTGAGGCGGGAATCGATGTCGTCATTGTGCAGTATGGGGCCTACCCCTTTCTCTCCAAGTGCTTACAGTCGCTCGAAGACGCCTCGACGCGGCCGAATCGGATCATCGTCGTCGTAAACGGGATTCGTGATGCCCCGGTCGAACAGATTCAGCGCGATCATCCCTCCGTGGAGGTCGTGGTGAATTCCGTCAACGCCGGATACTCTCGTGCGGCGAATCAGGGGCTTCGGCTTTCGAAGGCGAAGTATGTCGTTCTCCTGAACAACGACCTAACGGTCGACCCGGGTTGGTTGACCCCCCTCCGAGAAGCCGCGGATCGAGACCCTCAAGCGGCGCTCATCCAACCGAAGGTGCTCTCTTCCTCGGACCGTCGTCACTTCGACTACGCCGGCGCCGCGGGCGGCTTCATCGACGGCTACGGCTACCCCTGCGCCCGCGGCCGCGTATTCGACTCGATCGAGGAGGATCACGGCCAATACGACGACCCGTGCGAGCTGTTCTGGGCCTCCGGGGCGGCGCTGATGATCGACCGGGAGGCCGCCCTCCGTATCGACGGATTCGATGAAGATTTCTTCATCTTTCACGAAGAATCGGACCTGGCGTGGCGGCTCCACATGCAGGGGCGACGCGTCCGATTCTGCCCGGACTCCCGGGTCTACCACTTTGGGTCTGGGAGCTTCAAAGCCAGTCGAAGTGCGACCCAACTCCAGTACTACATGATGCACCGCAACGATCTCCTCATGGTCATCAAGAACTGGGGCTCGCGCGAGCTGCGCTTTCGGCTCCCCGTTCGAGTCCTGCTCGAGGTGGTCAGCTGGCCCCTGCTGGCGGCGCGCGGTACGCAGGAATTCCCCGAAGCGGTGAAGGGGTTCGTTTGGGTCATCGGAAACCCACGACGCGTCGCCGCGATGCGGCGCAAAGCCCAGTCCGCCCGTACCCATCCGGATTCCTTCTTCCGGCACCTCATGATCCGAGGAATTCTGCCCCTGCGCTACTTTCTCGGGAGGGCGAGAGACTACCCGAAACTCGACCGATACCCCTCCACCTGAGCGGGTGGAGCCCCGTCGCGATTCGATCTAGGTAGTCGCCGCTCCACCGGGCGTTAGGCGCTCTCGCCGCCCCCCGAAGGTATATACGTCGGCACGGAATCGCTGCGCCCGAGGGCATTAGGTCCTTGGTCCCTCTCCCGATCATTCAGGTTATAGCCGGGCTCGTCGCATTATTCCTCCTCGCGCTGCCGCTGGGGTCCCTTCTCTTGGAGGCGGCGGAACGTTGGATCGGACGGAGAATTCAGTTCTCCGTTACCGAACGCGTTCTCCTCTCGTTCTACGCGACCGGCGGTTTTCTATTCGTCTTAGCTTCGATCCCTTTACCCATCTACACGGCCGGAACCGTCCTCGGAATACTCGTCGCTGGGATCGTCGTTCGGGCCGCACTCGCGATACGGAATCGTGGCCAAGATCTCCTTCCGTTCCTTAAATTCGTTCGAACTCCCGTTGGCCTGATTCTCCTGGCGCTGGCCGGCGGGCTTCTGGTCCTCGAAGTTTTCAGCGTGGCGTCTCTCTCCCTTGGCAATAGTGTTGATGGGAGCGTCTATGCGCTCTTTGTCAATCTGATCCTCCGAAATCATACCCTCCCATGGGCGCTCCAACCATACGCCGCGACCGGCGTCGTCTACCCGCAAGGCGCTCCGGTCTGGATGACCCTCCCCGCCCTCGCCTTCGGTTGGCCAGTCGTCTCGCTCCCGGTCGTTGTCCCTCCCCTTTTTCTCGCCCTATCCGTGCCGGCCGCGTTCTGTCTCGGAGAGCGCCTGGGCGGGTTTCCCGAGCCTCGATCGGCTGGGGTCGGGCTCCTCTTCGCAGGGTTCTTTGGGCTCGTGCTGAGTTGGCCGCGGTTGTACGTAGGAGGATCATTCGATTTTCTGTTCAGCCTACCGCTTTTCTTGATCTTGCTCGGTTGGCTGGTTCCGCTGGCAACGGGACCCACCCGATCCGGCCGAGAGACCCTGGTACTCGGACTTCTTCTCGGCTCGACCGCTGCACTCAGTGCGTCGACCGGTATGACCGTGCTTCTCCTCCTAGCGGTCTTCTTGCTGCTTCTCTCGGGTAATCTGATCTTGTCGATCCGCCGATGGGGGGCGGCGCTCCTGACGTGGTTGGGGGTCATGGCCACCTTCCTCATCCGGAGTCTGGTCGGGCTGATCATTTGGTTCGATTACCCAGGACACGTGTGGGCGGCGGTCGGCTCGCCTCCGTATGCGTCCTATGGGTTTCCGCAGCCGCTCAGTTCGTCCATCATCGTCGGAGAGCTCGATCCGTTCGTCCTTTGGAAACCCAAACTATCGCCGTTTCCCCCGTTGAGCCTGGTCATCGCCCTCCTATTGGGGGCCGGTCTGATCCTACTTATTCTCAACGCGGCGACTAACTCCTCTAGAGTTCGACCCTTCCTCTCCCTACCCCCCACGTGGACGATCCTCGTTGCGACCGTCACGATCTTTGCCGAAGAATCGGTCCTGCTGCTCATCTCCGGATGGAATGCGTCCGCCACCGGACCTCAATCCGTGACGAATTTCGACGAAATTTCGATCTTACTTTTCACCTGTTTCGAACTCGCCGCCCTGGTCCCTCTCTTGTATGCCCTGAATTATCTCATGCGAGGAGAGCCCCACTCGCCCTCAGACCCCTCGCCCGGTACCCCCGCGCTTCGCGAAGTAGAGCGTCCTCCCGTCCGCCGGCGCCGTAGCGGGGCGACCGCTCTTCCCAGCAACTCCGTCGCCGTCGCGTGCGCCGTGACCCTCCTCGTTCTGCCGCTTGCCCTCGGGCTGGGCTATACGGTCGTGGACGTCCCTTCGTTCATCCATGATCATATCGAGGCGTTGGCGAATGTGACCCCAGGAGATCTCATGGTCCTCGCGTGGGCCGGTGCTCACCTGCCGCCGTGCTCGCGGGTTCTCGTGGCCCCCGGTTCCGTCGCGCAGTACTTGCCAGAATACGCCGAGGTCCAGCTCGTGTTTCCCGTCTTCCCCCCGACGGTCAATCTCTCCTACTACGCAGCGGTCAACGACCTGATTGACGGTACGTATCTCAACTCCACTCGAAGCGAGCTCCTCTCGATCGGGGTCACCACCGTGTTCGTTGCGGGCCGCAGTTCCGCGGCGTACCCTCCGTTTCAGATCGGGCCCCTTCTTTCCTCGCCTGACTTCACCCTCTTGGTCGAGCAGCAAGACGCGGCCATTTTGGCATTCGTGCCCGGGGTTTCCGCCTCGGGGTGCACGCCATAGTCCCGACGCCTCCTCGTTCTCTCACCACCCTTCCGGGCGTTCCCCCGCCGGACCGCGCCGACCTTCTACCCAGGAGCTGACTCGGGGAGAAATAACGACTAGGCCCGAGTCGCGCCCCGAATTATGCTGAACTGGCGGCACGATGTACTTTGCCGATCGAATCGCGCACGGCGAGGTAGGCAAACCATAGACACGCCGCCGAGAAGAGCGAACGTCCGGCGTTGACCACCATGAGACCCGGAAGGCCCGCCGAGTCCATGAGAGCGATGGGGTCCGCTCCGCTCGCTCCAGGGTAGGAGACTTGCAGCAATGCCCCGAAAAGTACGGTGCGGAAGTACCATGCGTACATGAAGTAGCCAATGATGAGAATCACATAGGGAAGCATCAGCGCCCGGAGGTTTTTGGCGAGGAGCAGAACCAAGAACGGCATCGACCATAGCACCCACTGCACGAGGAAGCCGGAAAGGGCATAGAACACGAGAAACGACGCCAGCGTGACACCGGCCATGTCGTTCCAAGTTACCCCCGGCGTCCGACTGAACAGGATCAACAGCACCCCATACGCCACCACGACGATCAGAATCACGTCGGAGAGACCCGTATCGATCGGAAGTTGAGCCGAATATCCTAGGAACGTAAACGCAATGGCGAGAAACGGTTGGGAAGTCAAACCGCGACTGTACACGATCGATCCAAAGTTTCCGTTCACCCCGACGCTGCTCAGCGCCAGATTTGCGGGAGTGTAGGCTAGCGCTTGGAAGTGAAGGATCAGGAGGAGTCCGAGGGCGGCCAACCCGGTGGTCAGAAAAGTCCCTCCCCAGCGTTGGAGAGTCTTTCGGCTGAAGGGCGTCGTCCGCAGCCAATAGATCAGGAGGAACGGAATGAGAACGACGGCGTAGAGTTCGAAGAACATGGCGAGGCCGAAGGCGGCGAGGCACCACAGGTCTCGATTCGATCGGAGGTAATAGAAGGCGAGGACCAAGAACGCCGTCGCAACGACGTCGAACTGGCCCACCATGTACGACACGTAGATCGAGATCGGATTGAACCACCAGAGGAGGAGGGCGATGTAGGCGGTCCGGGGGTTGCCGAAGAACCGCGGAAGTACGAAGGCGATGACCACGTCGGCGGCCAAAAATGGCAGCTTCAAGATGGAGACAAACAGGTTGATCCCGGGCGTTTGGGCGGCAAGGGACTCGGGAGCGCTGGAGGGGGTGAAGCTCGGTCCCAGGCTGAAGTACGTGCCAATTTGAGACGAGATGAAGGGGCGGAAGAGCCAGTCAAGCGCTCCTTCGATGTAAAAAATCGGGGGTGGATCGTTGGTGACGATTAACTGGTGCTGATTCACCAGGACCGTGGTGACGAATGCATTCGACAACAGATCGACGGATGCGAAGAGCGGCAGCAGCGCCACGCGGATCGCGAGCCCCACGGCCAGCCAGAACCAGACCCGCCGCGCCTGGGAACGGAGCGCCGGTGCTAGGACGCGGAGCCAGATCGGCTCGGGTGGTACCGTCGCGACCGATTGATCAATATCTGCGGGCGTCGGCAAGGTCAGCTCCCAGAAAACGCCACGAGGCTTAGATTCTGAAATTGCACGACCGGGTTCGGTCCAACGGGTTGCTGCACTGCCATCCATCCTATCTCAAGAAAATTGACCGGCACCTGGCCGCTGAACCCGAGGAAAACCAGATTGGCGTAGATGGTATGCCAATTCTGGTCGTTGAACGTCGAAAGGACGACCATCAAGGCTTGGCCCGGGGCATACGAGAGAACGATTCGAATCGCAAGATACTCGCTCGGGCTCTTGACCGAGATAGCGAGGTAGGGGTAGCGACCGACGTTGAGCGACGGTAGGTCCAAGCCTACCGCGGTAATGATTACGCCGGGGCGGGCCGTGCCCACCGCACCCACGCTCAGGGTCCCATTCGAGATCGATATGTACCCGGGCGTTCCGGCCGAACCCGATTCCGACCAGCGTCCCGAAAATTGGCTGTCGCTCCAGCCCACAACCAACTGATTCGGTTGGTGGACCACGGCGAAGTTCACGAGCCCCACGTACGCCGCGGAGACGATGAGCGCCGTGACGAGCACCGCGATAAACTGATACTGACGCGCTCGTGCCGGTTCAATCTTCATCGAGGGTACCTGGTATTCGGCGGACCGCGACCTGCGGGTGGCCCCGGCTCTCATGGTCCTGTCCTGTTCCTAGAGGTTTGAACGGGTAGAGCCCCCCCCCGCACCACGGGCCGGTCCTGCCTCCCTGCGCGGTGTATGTCGCCCAAGTTTCGGGTTCGTCCGATGGTGCATGTCAAGGGGCTCGAGGGCAGCCCACCGGGTCCATCCCATCGGGTTTCTGAGGCGTGGGGTCGATCCAAGTGGTTCCAGACCCGGCGACCCGGGCCCTGCCCGGCAGCCTTTTTCGGGTAGGAGCCGCCCGCCATAAACCTTCCCGAATTGCGGTAGCGGATTGTGTCAAGACCATTCGGGTTCCCGGCCGTCGCCGGATTTCCGGAGACGTGACTTAGTCATTGAGTCTGCGCGGCAGTGTAGCCCGGGCTTCGGATTTGCCTTGTGACTCGCGCGACGGGACCGCGTACGCCAGAATATTGTCCGGCGGTAAGCTCGCAATCACCTTGACACTGAAACCGGCCGCGCCTAGGACCCCGCCGAACGATTCCATGCTGAATACGTGGTGGTGCAGCGCCCGAACACGTGCATTGTTGTAGGAACGAGCCACGAACTCCTCCCGGCTTCCCGCACCCGGATCCATGGAAAGGTCGTGGAGTTCGAGAACCTCCTCAAGATGACTCAAATCGTCCTCTTCGACGTGGTTGTCGAAGTCGTGGATGATATGCTCGAGTGAGGTCACTGGGCGTCGGTGGTCGAAAGTGCGGGCTCCATCAGGGACTACGGCAAGCAAGACCCCATCAGTTTTCAGGAGCCTTTTCGACTCCTTGAGCGCTCGGAGCGGGTTGGCCAGGTGCTCAATGACGTGGGAACTGAGAAGCACGTCGTAGCTTGCGGAATTGAAGTCCGGGATGTGCGTCGCATCGGACACGACCTTCGAACCGTTCGGAACGGGAGTCGCGCCCCCGTTCTGCCCAGGGGCCGATGCGGGGGTCCACAGGGTTTCCTGAGCAAAATCAACGTTGTCGCACGAGGCGAGAAACGGATAGATGGGAACCGGTCCTTTCGCTCCGAAGATTCGCGACGGCCCCCCAATCTCCAGTCCCTTTCCGTCGTTGACCCGCGACTTGAGGGCGTCGTACCACGGCCACATGGAACGCCCCGCGACATACTCCGTCGCCATCCCGACCATCGCTCTGACGCCCACGAGACGCCCGAAGTGGACGTAGTATCGTAACTCCCGAGACAGATGGCCGGGTTTGCTTGCCACCTGATTTCCCCAACGGTTCATCAGCCACTTGCCCAGAGCCAGCCGAGCACCTATAAGCGTAGCTCGGGGCGCGGTTTCGGACGGGAAACGTTCCGCGGAGTCTGGGGCACGCCCCTCACAAACCCCGTCCGCCGGTTCCCTTAGATCGTATACGAGGTTGGCCCGTAAACCGGAGCTACTGTAAGAAACAGTCTTCTACCCCTCGTATTCGCTCGGGTCGTGAAGGTTCTGATCACCGGCGGGGCTGGATTCATCGGCGTGAACCTCGCCCAATATTGGCACCGAGAGCACCCGGGGGACGAGCTCACCGTCTTTGATCTTCTGACCTATGCCGGCCGACGCGAGTCCCTCGTCGATTTGGACGCTAGCCCCGGATTCCGCTTCATCCGCGGCGATGTTACTAACCTGGAACAGGTGATCCGCGCGCTCGACGGGACTGAACTAGTCGTTCATCTGGCAGCGGAGACTCACAACGACCGGGCAATCGGGGACCCGCTCCAATTTGTCCGGACTAACATGCTGGGTACGGCCACCCTGCTCGAAGCTTGTCGTGCGACCGGGGTGAAGCGATTTCACCACGTCTCGACTGATGAAGTCTACGGATCGTTAGAGTTGACCGACGCGCGAAGATTCACCGAGGAGTCACCGTATCGGCCTCGCGGCCCATATTCCGCGAGTAAAGCGGGATCGGACCATCTCGTTCGTGCCTGGTTTGAAACGTATGGAATGCCGGTGACCATCTCGAACTGCGGCAACAATTTCGGACCTTTCCAATTTCCCGAGAAGTTGATCTCTCTTACGATTACGCGACTCTTGCGCGGCCTTCCGGCCCAACTGTACGGCGACGGTCACCATGTCCGTGATTGGATTTTCGTCGAAGACCACTGCTCCGCCATCGATCTGATTGCCCACAAGGGCACGGTGGGAACCACGTATCTGGTATCCGCCGAAAACGAGCTTTCGAATCGCCAAATTACCGAGCGGTTGCTTCAATTGTGTGGGCGGGGGCCAAAGGACATCGAGTTCATCCCCGATCGCATGGGACACGACCGGCGGTACGCCCTCGACCCCGGCCGGCTTAAATCGCAATTGGGGTGGAGTGCCCGTCATGACTTCGATTCAGCCCTGCGGAACACGGTCGAGTGGTACCGGACGCATGAGTCATGGTGGGGCCCCTTGGTCGCGCGAGGAGGCTGACGCGTAGTGGAGAGTGGCCGCGCTCCCGGCGCGAAAAGCTCGAAGGCAGCTCGGCCGTCCCAGTTAGTTCCGATATCTCCAGAGCAAATCTCGATCGTGGGGGCTCGACCGATCCGGCGAATGCTCCATCAGGACCCGAGAGGATTTCTGGTGGAAACGTTGCGCCAAGATGATGAAGCCGTCCGCGGGGACCACTTCGTCATGGGCTACACATCCGTCACGCTGCCCGGCCAGTTTCGCGACGTCGATCGCTGGCATGCGCATAAGATCCAGACCGATCGGTTCGTTGTTCCATTGGGAGAAATGATTCTCGCGCTCTTTGATGCACGTTCCGACTCTCCGACGCGCGACCGACTCGAGGTGATTCGGATGGTCGGCGTCCCGCTCGGGGAAGTCGCTCATGCGACCCGGCGAGACCTTGCAACGTACTTGGTCCCCATTCCTCCCGGAGTCTACCATTGCATTGGAAATCTCTCTGAGGAACTGTTCGTTCTCCAAAATTACCCGACGGAGTTCTTCAATCCCGAGGATGAGGGTCGGGTTCCGTTCGTGGATCAGATCATCCCCGCTTTGGGCCGATCGTTCGCGTGGGATTTGGTCAATTCCCGCGCGGGCGGCAACTAGAGGAATTTTTACGGCCGATGTGCTCGTCTTCGGAGCCGACTCCCTCGTGGGTTCGCATTTTGTGTCCGGGACGAAACTGGCCGTGGCCGCAGCGGGCAGAATTGACCCCGCGTCGCAGGGGCTGGCAGTAGATCGGTTCGCGCAGCTGGACCTCAGGAACTTGCCACAATTACAAGAGCTGGTCCGCGAATCCGCTGAACCTGTGATCATCAATTTCGCCGCTCGCACCGATGTCGATCCAATCGAGCGCGAGCGTCCCGGTCCTGGCCAACCCCCTGAAGGGGGTCCCGCCTGGGAGGTGAATGCGCGCGCCCCCGAAATCATGGCGCGAGCATCGAAAAGCGCCGGAAAATACCTCATTCAACTCTCGACGGATTTTGTCTTCGACGGCCGAGCGGGGCCTTACGACGAGGCGGCAGCGCGCTCCGCGTACTCAGCGGATCTAAGCTGGTATGGCTGGACGAAGAGTGAAGCCGAGCGGCACGTTGAGCATGAAGATCCACGTGCCGCAATAGTCCGGATTTCCTACCCGTATCGCTCGGGCTACCTTCGCAAGCGAGACTTCGCCCACGGAATGATGGAGCGCTATCGCCAAGGGACCTTGCCGCCTCTCTACGGAGATCAGCACATCACTCCGACCTGGATTCCCGATGTAAGCCGGGCAATCGATCGTCTCATCGAACGTACAGAGTCCGGAATATTCCACGTAGCTTCCTCCGAGGTCACGACCCCTTGGGAATTCGCGACCGAACTCGTACGAGCGGTCGGCGGTCATACTCCCGAGTTGGCTCGTGGGTCGATCGCTAGTGCGGACCGCGCGCCCGGTGTGGCACCTCGCCCGCGGGTCGGGGGCTTGGTGTGCCGCCACGTTTCGGAACTCGGATTGCAGCCTACCGGCTGGCGCGAGGGGATCAAGCATCTCGTACGAGAGGAGGCTTGGCGGTGAAGGGGCTCCTCTTAGCTGGAGGGCACGGAACCCGGTTGCGTCCGTTGACGTTCAGCGGAAACAAGCACATGCTCCCGATCGCCAATCAGCCCATCCTCTCCTACGGACTTCGCCACTTCGCGAGCGCCGGGATCAAGGAAGTTGGAATCATCCTAGGTCCAGTCACAGAAGGGATCCGCGAGTCGATCGGAGACGGCGACGCGTTCGGATTGAAAGTTCGCTACATCGAACAGGGGGACCCCAAGGGCCTTGCGCACGCGGTGTTGTGCGCTCGGGAGTTCCTCGCCGAGGATCCATTCGTCATGTATCTGGGGGACAACCTGCTTCAGGAAGGGGTATCTTCCTTCGTCCGCCTCTACGAGGATACCCACCCTGACGCGGTCGTAGGGGCGACGGCCGTAGGGAATCCGGGTCAGTACGGCGTGATCGAACTGAGCGGCGATCGAGTCGTGTCGATCGAGGAAAAACCCGCCCAGCCACGCAGTAATCTCGCGCTCGTCGGGGTCTATCTCTTCAGCCCGGCGATCCACCCGATCATCGCCGGCCTAACGCCCTCGCGCCGAGGGGAGCTTGAGATCACGGATGCCATTTGGCAGCTGTGCAATTCGGGTCACAACGTCGTCGTCCGGCGGGTCGAAGGTTGGTGGAAAGACACGGGGCGCCCCGAGGACCTCCTCGAGGCCAACGAGCTCGTGCTCCGCAGTTTGTCGCAAGATGAACTCGGGAATAACGGAGAGGTCCAGCGCGGAGCCTCGGTTGAGGGTCGAGTGGGGATTGGTCCGCGCACCATTATCGAGACCGGCGCCCGGGTCATCGGCCCCTCGATTCTCGGCTCTGACGTAAGAGTGGGTCCTGGCAGCGTCATCGGTCCCTACTCGGCCATCGGCAACAATGTCCAAATCTCGCGATCTCGAATTCGGCGGTCTATCGTAATGGATGGGGCCCGGATCGAGGGGGTGAATGCCACGAATAGCTTGGTTGGTCGAAACGCCGAAGTTTTGTCGCAGAATTCCACCGCTACCGAGATCACCTTGATCCTGGGCGATTCTTCGAAGGTTGCTCTGTAGGATCCCCAACACTGCGGCACGTCTGTACTTGACCGGAGGTCCGACGGGGCGCGACCCTTCAAGAAGACACGCTCGGCCGTCCGGGGCCTCGATCGAGCCGATCCACCGTCCGAGGTCGCCAAAACAAGGCGACGACCAATCCCCCGGCAATATTTGCGACAAAGTAAACCCACAAGTCGGAGTAGGTCGAAGAGAGAACCGCGGGCGCCAGGGATCTTGCCAGGTTGAGAGAGCTACCGGTCCAAGGCCCAATGAGCCACGTCGCGAGTCCCACGGCCAGCGGCGGGAGTAGTAGCCGCCATCGACCTCCGCCCTCGCCGAAATCCGAGAGACAGAATACAGTCGCGACGAGCAGCGCGGTGAATGCGGCTTCCGACAGGAAAACTCCCACTAAGGAAGGGATTGACGGGGTGGTCGCCCCTAAGTGCGCGGCATTGCCAAGCAAACCCCAAACGGTCAAACTGCCGACGAAAGCCCCCGTAAATTGACCGACCCAGTAGGCGGGAGCTTCTCGAAGTGCGATCCGGCCGCTCAGGGCCAACGCGACGGTCACGACCGGGTTGAGGTGGGCGCCGGAAACGCGAATGAACAACCAAATGGGAAGGAGGACCGCCGCAAACCACGCCAGCGCCATCACCCCTTGCGGAACCCCTCCAAAGCGAGCGGCAGCAACGATCGCTCCCGTTCCGATCCCCACGAGTAACGCAGTGCCGCCTAGCTCAGCGGCGCAGCGGACTGCCGCCGTTCGCCTCACTGGGACGTGCCGGCAATCGATCGAATTCACGCCGTTGGACCAATCGGGGACTCTCTCAGTAGCGCCTCGATGAGCGCGACAAGCCGATCCCGCACCCCCCGAAAACCGCTGTCATCAAGATTGGACGGATTCGACAGGTTCCAGTCGCGAACTTCCACCGTGCGAAGGAAGCTGGGGCAGCTGGCATCATCCAAGCAGCCCATAGTGACGCAGATCCGGGCCGAGTGGAGCAAGTCGGGTGTGAGAAGTTGAGGCGGATGTCGTGGGAGCCTCAATCCGATTTCGTCTAACATCGGTGCCGTCCGAGCGTTCGGAGCACTAGCGGGCCGAGTCCCGGCTGAGATGGCCCGCCAGCCCGTCGGAGCCTTGGCGTTGAAGATCGCCTCGGCCATTAGGGAGCGGCACGCGTTTTCCACACAGACAAAGAGAACCGTCTGTTCGGTGGCCCGGTTCCCCGCTCGCGCCTGGGTCATTTCGAGATGATTTCCCGTAGTACCGGACCATAGGTCTGGCGCACCGCGTTCGCGAGGTCGTCAACCTTGAGCAGCGTGAGGCAGCAGGGTTTGCCCGCTCGCGTCCAGCTCACGACGGCGAGTTTGTCCTCGGCACGGATTTCGAACTCTTCTCGAACTTCCTTTGGAAGGACTACTTGGCCGCGCCCGTCGACGCTGACTACGGCCTTCACTTGGCAACTCCCGGAGGACGGGAGGCCGCAACACCCGGATTCGGAGCCGCAACAGTCCGAACTGCAGCACGCGAGGTTCTCTTCGCTTTCTGGTTTCGTTTGTTTCGCTTTGGGCATGGGCTTCCTCGTCATCCCCATGATTCGCGAGTATTTAGTATATTCTTACTGTTCTGATTTATCATATAAAACGGAATTATCGGTACTCCGCATCTTGGACGGCATAGCGTCCTCGAGAAAAGCGAGAACCCCCATGAATCGCGCGAATACCGGCTGTGCGCGTGCGAGCTTCATGCGCACTCTCAACCGTGCACGTCGGAGTCTTCGAATGGGGGGGGCGCATGGTGATAGCGTCGCCTTCGAGCCGACTCGGAACGTTCGGGAGTGATCCGTCCCCCTATTCCTGACGCTCCCTGGGAGTGACTCGTCCGGGGTTCCGTGTGGACCCGTTAGGCGTTTTGCCAATGCTCTCGCCAGTAGGCGAGTACGTCCTCAACCGTTTGGCTGATCGTGAATTTTGGTGTGATACCTAGGGCGCGTAGCCGTGTGACGTCCGCTCGGATCTCGGGCTCGTCCGTCGGCCGGAAAAGCGCAGGGTCCGGCGAGGCGGTGAGCGGAACTTGCGCCAAGCCCACTAACTGGTCGATGATCCCTTGCATCGAGAAACTTGCGCCCGCCCCGATGTTCACTGGTCGTTGAGCATCACCGGATTCGAAAACCTTCCAGATCGCCTGTATGATGTCCCGCACGTCCGAGATGTCGCGTTTCGGGGTGAGGTTGCCCACTGGGAGCGAGGCGGGTTTCCCGGCCCGTTCGAGACGAACTACCCGTCGTGCAAAGTCGCTCACCGCGTCGCCGGTCTTGGACGGTCCCGTCGTGATAAAGAGGCGGCCCCGCACGATGCGTAAGCCGAAGTTGAGGGAGTACTGCAGGGAGAGCATGTCCTGACACGCCTTCGATACCCCGTATGGATTGATCGGATTCAAGACCGAATCTTCTCGCATCGGAAGTTGACTCACGGCCCCATAGGCAGAGGCGGAGGATGCGAGAAATGTTCCATACTCGGGCGGATGACGCCGCAACGCTTCGTAGAGATGGATGGTCCCCAAGACATTCGTGTCAAAGGTAGCCTGAGGGTCTTTCCACGCCACGGACGCATACGCCTGGGCCGCCAGGTGAAACACCCCTTCGGGTCGAATCTCGTCGATAGTTCGGTCCACCTCCAATCGGTCCCGCATGTTGAGGTGCCTCCATCGGATCGAGGGAGAAAGCGGCGGCAAGGCGTCCAGCTCCGCCTGCGAAAGGTAGGTCGCAATGACTTCGTGGCCCCGCTCCGCAGCGAGGGCGCAGAGATACCGACCGATGAAACCCGAGCCGCCGGTGATAAGCAATCGCATGGAGAATTTCCTCTTCGCGGAGCGTGGGCGAGTGCGGCGTTAAAGGTTGTGGGGAGCGTACCGAGAACCGCCTATCTGGCAATGGAGCTCGCAGGCCGCGACCTTGCAATTCGGACGGTGGTTGGGGGGGTTTGCCGGTTACTCCGAGGGTTTTGGGACTGCGCCGAACGATTTCGAACGACGGGAAATCGTCGCTTCCAACCGTTTCGCGAGCAATACTTCGACGAGGAACGCCGGAATGAATCCAAACCCCTGGGTCACCTTACTCGACCCCGTCGCCCTCGGGACGAACTGAAACGGAACCTCGGCAACTCGATGGCCGTGACTCATCACGAGTACAAACAGGAGCAGCTTGTAACCTCGATACAAAGGGTTCACAGGCTGAAAGATCGCACGGCGGAAAGCGAAGAACCCGGAAACCGGGTCCGATAGCCCGCGGGCATCCCGGAGCAACAACTTCGCCGCACCCTCGGCACCTCGAGATAGCAGGATGCGGCCCGCCGAACGTCGCCCCGGGGAGCCCCCGGGCGCGTAACGGCTCGCAACGACCAGCGCGGCCCCATGATCCAGTTCGTGGATCATCTGAGGTACGACGCTGGGAGGGTGTTGGAGGTCGGAATCCATCACGACCACAAATTCCCCGGTCGCCGACCCAATCGCCTGGCATTGTGCCCGCAACGTGGTTTGTTTCCCATCGTGGAAAATCGGGCGAAATCGGGGGTCGGAGGCCGCCAGCTGAGTTACGTATTCCCGAGTGCCGTCCGTGCTGCCGTCATCGATGACCACGACCTCGAACGGCGGCAGCGACTCTTGCCGAATCCGGTCAATGACAACAGGGAGGTTCTGCCGCTCGTTGAGAGTAGCCAAGATGAACGAGACACGCGGAGTCGAGGGAGAAGTTGGGGAGACGGGGGACTCGGTCGCTGTTGAGTGCACCCGGGTCGTTACTGACGAAGTACCGGACTCAGATGGTACTGACGGTAGTTCACTATCAAAACCCGCCATTCGAGGCGTGCCACCGCTGCTGCCATCTTAATGGTTACCGGCCGTGACCGAATCATCGAAGCCTCCCCACCCCTTGACTTAAGCTCGGTTCGACCTCACCGGGGCCGTGGCTCCGGCCTACCAAAACCCCGCCCTGGCCGCGGACGCGGTATGGATTCGATCCAGTCGAGTGCTATTGGTCCGGCGCGGACGTCCCCCCTTTCAGGGTATGTGGGCGCTTCCCGGGGGTTTTGTCGAGCTTCGGGAGACGGTCGAAGCGGCGGTCGTGCGGGAACTGAAGGAGGAGACCGGTTTGACCGCCCGGCCTTGGAAGCTCGTGGGCGTATATTCCGGTCCCGATCGGGACCCGCGGAAACCGATCACGAGCGTGGTCTTCTTGATGAAAGGCCGCGGCGGAACGCCCGTCGGAGGGGATGATGCGGCGAGCGCCGCTTGGGTCCCGCTCCGTGCCGCCCACCCCCTCGCTTTCGATCATGAACAGATCGTCAGTGACGCGCGCCGCCTGCTCCGGCGCATTCAAAACCATCGCGCCGACTAACGCAGCAACTGCTCGGGCGAAGGGAGCGATCCACCCTTGGCGATGTCTGCCGCCTGGGCAACACCAGCGGTATGGGGCGTGGGCGCCCGATCTTGGCCCCGGGACCACGAGAGGATCGCGGCCACGATCAAGATCACCGCACTCCCGTAGAGCGCGACGTGCAAGCCGGTCAGAAACTGCTGCCCGATCCCTCCGACCAAATTGGTCGTTCCGAGGAACACTTCGTAGGCGACGTACCGGGGGACGCTCGCCGATGCAATCGTCAATGCAATAACGAAGCTCAAGAGCGTACCCATGTTCATGAGGGTCGCCCGAAGCCCGCTGATGGCCCCGAACGATCTCGGCGCGGCCTGTCCCATGATCGCCGCGCTATTCGCCGGATAGAACATGCCGGTACCCGTACCCGTGATGAGCGAAATCACCGGAATCCAGCCGAGCCAAGTATTCGTCCCCATCAAGGAATATCCCAACACCCCGACGCACATGCAAGCGATCCCGGCGGTGGCGATCTTGCGGGCGCCTAATCGGTCCGAAACCCGGCCCATGACCGGGCCCGCGACCGCCCCCACGAGATACCCCGGCACAAGGAGCAGGGAAGCGGAGAGTGGAGTGAGACCCCGGACGCCCTGAAGATACAGCGTCAAGAGGAATACGATCGACAGGTAACCGGCGCTTTGCAGGAATCCGGCGATCAATGCGAAACCGAGCAATCGATTTCGCAGCTCGCGGAGCTCGAGCATCGGAAAGTGCGACTTGAGCTCGACCCACACAAAGATCGGCGCCAGCGCGGGGCCCAATGCCACGTAACTCCAATTCGTGAGGGAGGCGCCGTACGAAGCGATCTCGATCGCGCCATAGCAGATCAGCGAGAGCATCGCGGCGAACAGAGCAAAGCCGGGGTAGTCGAAGTGAGTCGGACGAGGGGCGATGTGCGGTAGCGTGCGGAGCCCGAGGGCGACCGCGAGGGCGCCGATCGGCAGATTGATGAAGAAAATGTAACGCCAGCCGAGCGTCGTGGTGATGACGCCTCCCAACAGAATGCCGAGGATAGCGCCGACGCCCCACCCGAACGCCATGAAACCAAACGCGCGGCCCCGACGCTCCGGTGGAAAGACGTCCGCGATCAGCGCGCCGGCATTCGCAAACATGATCGCCCCGCCGATCGCCTGCACCGCGCGGGCGCCGTTGAGGAACGTGGCATTCGGAGTGAAACCGCACAATGCGGACGCGATGGTGAAGATCGCGAACCCGGCGTTGTAGACGCGGGCCCGCCCGAACATATCGCCAACGCGGCCGGCTTGCGTGCTCAGGGTCGCGGTCACGAGCAGGTAGATCAGGATCGTCCAGATGACCACCGAGAGTGGCGCGACGAGCTCACGGGCCATCGTCGGCAACGCGAGGATCACGATGGTGCTGTCGACCGCGACCATCAGCGTACCCAACGTGGTGAGGAGCAGGACGGCCCGTTCCGTCATGCCCGAGGTCGTGGGTTTCGCGGTCCAGGAGAATCCACCGGGTCTCGAGGGTGGGCTACCGGTCATCTGCTTCCTAGATCGAACTCAATGGTGCCGGCAGGGTCCATATCGTTTACGCGAGGAGTCGAATCCTTCCCGAGGGGGGCTCCAGGATCGACTGCCGGGTGCCCAAAAAGTACCCCCCTCCCATGCCGAAATCGCAGCGGAACCGCGGGACTCCGCCTCGAGTCTCGCGGACTAGCTCGGAGGCGGCGGGGGCGGGGGTGCCGCCGGCGGAGGCGGCGGGG
>JBAUYF010000034.1:0-5397 GCA_049584655.1 Thermoplasmata archaeon
GCCCCGGGCGCTACGAACCGAAAAAGTGGGCGGCGCCTTGGAGAATTTCAGCGAATGAGATTCCAAGTCGATTGAGCGCGTAGGCCATGAACAGGATGAACCCCATCGCAATCACCGCATCGAGCAACACTCCCCCGCGTCTAGAATGAATTCGCATTCTCCGTGCCTCCCGATAGCCTATATCCCTCGAAGTCCCTGAAGCCGTCGACGTAGATGAAGTTGGCCAATTCCAGGAATTTCTGTGATTTAGGGGCGGTAGACTCCGGCGGTGTGCGAGGACGAGCCGAATTTCGCACGTGCGGTGGTCGCGGCCGAGGAAGCGTGGTTCTGCTAATCGATGGCGAATCTGCGAGGAATGCGGAACGTTGGAATGTATCTGCCATCGACGTCCTGAAGCCGTACTCCTTCGCTAGCTGGCCCACGGTCAGGACCTCCCCCGCCTGTTGAATGACCTTCCGGTGGGCGGCGAGATCGAAGTGCGAGCTCAACGCTGACACCTCGGCGACCTATCGGAAGTCAGAAGTAGCCTCTATGCATGCGACAATTCCGAGGCACTTCGATGACGGTGGATTTTGAATTCAAGCGAAGCCCGAAGTATCAAGTCGCGAGCATCCGGTGGAAGGGACCCTGGAACGAGAAGCAAATTCGGGCCAAGTTCGATGCCCTCGCGTCCTGGGCGAAAAAGAACCGCCTACGAGTCGGCCATTGGATCTTTCGAGAGCCCGGCAACCGAACGTGGGAGGTCTGCATCGAGATCAAGGGAAGAGCCACGGCCTCTCGCGGGATCCAGCTGAAGACATTCCCTGCGGCCACCGTCGCGCGCGTAGTTTTTGATCCGGAGCAAGTCTCTCCTCGCGTGGTCTATCATGGACTGAACGACTGGACTCGAGCGAGACGCCGCGACAAAGAGATCAAGAGCGTGTCGTCCTCTCGCGAAATATACCCCGGAGATCCCTGGCGGAGCCCCGCGGCTTGGAAGGCAACGGAAATCCAGTATATCGTGCGCAAATAGGTCGATCCATCGAGGTACCCGCCGTCAATCCAAGTGCCACGTCGGGCCGCCGTACCCCGAAGGTAGGGTGGCGGATGTCGAGCGCCCAAATGGGTCCGGACGGGGGGTGGGCGCACGACCTGTCTTCTTCTGGACGTACGCATCGATCGCCTTTGCCGCGCGGGTTCCCGCGGCCATCGCGTAGACGACGGATTTGCCCCCCGCGGCAAAGACGCCCTCGACATCGGTCATCCAATCGGGACGTTTTCCTTCCGGCCAGCCTTGCGGTGCGAATCCGAGGTCGAGTTCCCGGGGCAGTCCCCCGACATCAGCCTTCTCACCGGCCGCCACGATGATGGTATCGCACGGGATCGTCTGTTCCGTCCCCGGAACGAGCGTGACCGACGGTCGTCCTCTGGCATCGACAGGTCCGAGCCGAGTGGCCTGGACGACGATTCCTTCGACGCTCCCTGAGCCGAGGATCTGGACTGGGGCACGATCGTAGACGAAGTTGATTCCCTCCTCGTCCGATTCGCTGAGCTCCTCAGGTCCCGCCGGCATGTCCGCCTTCGCCTTCCGATAGACGACCGTGACGTTCCCTTTCTCCGACACTCGCAAACCGGATCGAGCGGCATCCATCGCGACATCCCCCCCACCGATCATGACGATCTTCCGACCTTTACGGCCGAGTAAACCGTCCGGCCCCTTGTTCATGGCCAAGAGAAATGGTAGCGCGTAAAACACTCCTGGTAATTGTTCCCCCGGAATACCGAGAGTCCGCGGATCGGAAGCCCCGACCGCCACGAGCACCGCGAGGTAGCCTTGCTGCAAGAGACTCTCGGGCGTGAAGTCCGCGCCCGCCTTCTTGCCCACAATAAAAGTACAGTCGATGTTGCGGTAGCGGGCCAAGTCCGTATCGAGCTCATCGGAGTCCAGATGGTACTTCGGGATGGTGTCGATCTGTCCGCCTAAGAAGGGCTCCATCTCGAAGAGGGTAACCGAGTATCCTCGTAGCCCGAGCTCCCACGCCGCCATCAGGCCCGTCGGGCCTCCTCCAATAATCGCCACACGTTGACTCCGTGGGGCGCTTGGGACGTACAGGAGGTCGGATTTCCCATAATCGAGGGCGGCACGCTTGAGATGCCGAATCGCGATTGGGACCCCCTTGCCTCCCATCACGCAATCTTCCTCACAGTAGTGGTAACACGTCTTGCAGAGGACCGTGGCCATCGGATTGTCCTGCAACGTCAGCGTGGCGGCGTCGTCGAACTTCCCCTCTGCGATGAGCGCAATGTAGCCGCGACAGTCTTGGGTGATCGGGCACGCTTGAACGCAGAACGGCATCGCACAGCGAAGACACCGATCCGCTTCGAGCATCGCTTCCTCCTTCGTATAGGCGTGCATGATCTCACCGAAATTCGTCGCTCGCACAGCTCCGGGATCTTCGTCGATGGGTTCGCGCCGGTACCGGGTGTCTTCGTGCGTCATTGCGTCAGTTCCTTAGAGTCCTGTACTTCGAGTTCCGTGAGGGGGCCGAAATCGTGCTTCGAGATCCGGTCGAAGTCGACGTATGACAAAACTACTTCCTGCCCAACGGACTCGGGGCCCGACTTGAAGTTGTACGTTCTGAATTGACCCGCCAGGGGGGCCGGTAACCCCTCTCCCTTACGCAGCCGGGGCGTCCACCAGTCCAGGTCCGACCGCTGCCAGTGGTTCGAAAAGAACTATACATAGGAAGCCAAAGGAATCCCAGCCAAACCGTACCTCGAAGCTCGCTTCGTAGGCGGCTCGGAGCAACGAGATCCCATGTTGAAGCCAGACGAAGTACACATTCGCGATGTCAGTCGATTTGGTACGAACGAATGGATGCCGCCGATCGGGGCCATGGGAGGTCCTCCTGCGCACGAACTCTACCGGGACCTCGTTCTGCACGCCGGCCTGCATCTTCTCAAGGATGACGAAGGCCGGCCTTGGGTGGAACTCCTCGACGGAGAGCATCGTAGAAGCTTCCGCGTCCCGAGCGGCGAACTTCGATGGGCCCTCGATCGGTTCCGCATGCGGCGGAATCTCCGCCCAGTACCGGATCATGATATCGACGATTTTGCCCGTATCGTTGACGCCCGGATCTCGGATCCCGACGTCGATATCCCTCCGGTCGGTGACATCCCGTCGGAAGAGAGCACGGTCGCAGAGCGCGAAGTGGCGCCCGAGCTTTCTCTCGCAAACTCGGAAGCGATGATGAAAGAGATCGAAGCGGAAGTTGGTACGACGCTCCAACGCATGGAGCCCGAGGCGGACCGTCCCTCCCTCCTCGCGCCCCCCTTGGATGGGGCGTTATCGTGGAAGGATGCGCCCTCGGTACCCTTCGTCGCGGAGACCCGGCCTCCCGAGGCGCTGGACCTTTCGATCTCCGGCGGGCGCTTGGAGGCTCCCGCCTCGGCGAACGGCGCCCCGCACTACGTGCACGTGCTGAAGGACTTGGTCCGAAATGGCGGATGGCTGGGCACCACGTCGGAGTTGTCGCGCTTGATGGGGGACGAGCCCGAACGCGTGTTTGCCTCTCTTCTCCAGTACCGGTCCAATCTCGCCGAAAATGACATTCTGGTTGCGACGGTCGAGGTAGAGGACGGTTGGCGCTGGCTCGCCGTGGCTCGCAGTCAACTGCGTTCTCTACGCGGTGAGTCGCGGGTCGCGCCGCCTTAACCTCAATCGAGAGGCCGCTTCGGTTGCGTCACATCGAGCCGTCGTGGCGAACGGGCCATGAGTGCTCGCATATGTCGCGCCCCCCCCGACAAACGGGCCGCTACTGAAGGGAACGCTTCTTAACCGAACGTTCTCAGCGCCGACAACTCTCGATAACCGTTGGAGGTCGACGGAAGTATGGGTGGCACCATTTCGGACAATCTGGTGGTCCGGGTCTCGGATCTGGGATTTGCGTACACTCCGGAACGATTCGCCGTTCGCAACCTGACGTTTGACTTGCGTCGGGGGGAGGTTTTCGGCCTACTCGGAAGAAACGGCGCGGGGAAGACGACCACGGTTCGACTCCTCACGACCTTACTGCCGCCGACCGAAGGCACGGCCTATCTCTTCGGGAAGGACCTTCGAAAATGTGGCCGTGCCGAACGGCAACGCATCGGAGTTGTCCTTCAATCGGAGTCCCTCGACTTCGTATCGGTTGAGCAGAACCTGACGCTCTACGCCTTCCTCTGGGGCGTGCCGCGGGAAACGGCCAGGAGCCGCGCCGAAGAGATGCTGGCTCTTTTCGAACTTGAGGAGGTTCGCCAGCGGAAGCCCTGGAGTCTCTCGGGCGGAGAACGTCGCCGATTTCAGGTCGCTCGAGAGTTGATGCACGACATGGAGCTGCTCTTCCTCGACGAACCGACAGTGGGGTTGGACGCGCTGACGCGGAAGCGGATCCTAGAGTACCTCGCCTCCCGGGCCCGTCGAGGACTTACCATCGTCTTTACCACGCACATCCTGCAAGAGGCCGATCAGCTCTGCGATCGCATCGGCGTGCTTCAAAACGGTCGGCTGCGGGCCCTCGGAACTCCGGGCGAAATCAAGCGGAAATATCGCGGCGCGCGCGCCGTGGAAGCTGAATTCGAGCGGCCACTCTCCGAGATGGAAAGTGCGGACCTTCTCCAACTTTTGAGCAGCGAAGGCGAGGGATTCGTCGTTATTTCCCGTCACTTGGAGAGCCTCGTCTTCCGGGCGAGTAATGCCGAAGACCTCGTGGCCGCCCTCTCGCGATGGGCTCACCCACGCGAGATCGACATTGCTCGGATATCGGTACGTGAGACGACGTTGGAAGAGGCGTTCGTCACGCTCGTCTCCGAGGATTCTAACGAGGCAACGGGACCGGGAGGCGAGCTCACGTGAAACTACCCCCGGTCGTGCGACTCGTGGCCCGCAATTTCGTGGCCACGCTCGACCCCATCACGCTGCTCGTGATGTTCGGGCAGCCCGCCTTCCTGATCGTGATTCTGGGGACGATGTTCGATCAACTGATTCCCTCGGTCGGCTCATCGGGCTCGTACATTGCCTTCCTCGTCCCCGGTATGATCGCCTCCCAGATGATCACGGGCGCAGTACTCGCGGGTCGTATCTTCTGGTTGGACCGCCGGTGGGCGATGGTCGAGCAGATCTTTTCCGGTCCCTTCCTTCGCGCGGAGTATTTGGGAGCCCTCCTGCTCACCGCGCTGCTGTTCTCGCTGGTCGGCGTCGGAATCATGGTTCTGGTGGCGTTACCCTTGATCGGTCTCGCGCAACTCTCGGGAATCGAACTTGGGGTGATCCTCGGAACGATCGCGCTGGGCAGCCTGTTCTTTGGAGGTCTTTTGATCGCGATTGGCGGACGCATTCGGTCCGCGAATCTTTACTTTACGATTCAATCCCTCCTCCAG
>JBAUYF010000035.1:0-22578 GCA_049584655.1 Thermoplasmata archaeon
CCGTACAGGCGCTTGCCTTGCTCTCCGTCGCTATCGCTCGGATCGAGGGATCGCCGGAAGAACAGCAGCAGGCCGCCGATTTTCTGAAAGCCTCCCGCATTCTACTCGCCGAGGCGCGGCGTCACGAACTTGAACAACTCGTCGAGCACTTGGAGGCGCTTCTCCTCACTGAGGAGGGAGACCTCGAGCATGCGCTCGAAATCCGACGTCGTCAAGCCCCGATCGTACATCGCATGAAGTTACTTTCGCTTGAGATTGCTCACCAGCTCGGGATCGCACGACTCTCTTTGGACTTGGATCAGGAGAAAGGGATCGGGCCGGCCTTGTCTCGGGCACGCGTTTTGGTCGAGACCCTACGACTGCTTCCTCCCTCGCCACTGCTCCTCGAAGCTTGGATGTTAGAAGGGCGTAAAGCAGCACTCGACGAAGCTTACGATGTCGCCCGCGATCGCTGGCTGGTGCTTATCGATCTCCCGGCTCCTCAAAATCAACCGCGATTCAAGGCGGAGGCGATGGTGCGGCTCGCCTTCCTCGAATACGCGACCGATCACGCGGAAGCAGGCAAGGCGTATCTCGATCGCCTCTGGTCGCCGGAGATGTTCGATGCGGTCCCCATGCGTTGGAAAACCTGGCTGGGCGATCTCGAACGGTTTGTTCCGGAGAGCGGAGCCGGTGGCGCCGCGCTTCCGACGGCCCCGTACTCACCCTCCAAGACGGGCGGTGCTCAGCACGGGAAACGCTTGCGGCGCCAGCCCGTACAAGATCGTCAGGGCTCCCACGATAAGTAACACGACGACCACAATGCGCTTGAGGAGCTTCGGTTCGACCCGAGCTCCGAGATGCGAACCGATCAAGCTGCCCGTGGCGGCGACCGAGATGAGCGCCGCCGAACCAGCTACGAAGACCAGGAGGGGGTTGCCAGTAGTACCCACGAATACGATCTCGAAGATCATCGTCGTGTCGCCGAGCTCGAGCAGAAAAATGAGCAGGAACGCTGTGAATATCGCAGATCGCGGAACTTTGCCCAGAGTAGGATTCTCTTCCTCTTCCCCGAAGTACAGAAAGAGAGCATACCCGATCAGGAATAACCCGCCGCCGATCCGTAGGTACGAAATGTGTTGAGGACCGAGGAAATCGGTCAGGGCAGCCCCAACGGTGACCGCGATCGCCGAGACGGTGAGAAATCCCAGAGCGGCGCCTATCCAAGTGGGGCGGGCCGGCTGCTTGGCGGCGAGTGCGATGACCGCAAAGTTCGTCCGGTCAAAAAACTCGAGGAAGAGAATCACGAAATAGACGAGGAGAAAATTGGTGACGAGGACGGTGAGTACCGTCGTAATCCCACGCCCTTACGATAGATGGTGCAGGAACTCGTCGACGAGGCGCTCACAATAGACGCAGCGCAACTGAACGGGGCGCCGGCGAGCGACCTCGAACTCACTTTCCACGGGCTCCGCTTGATTGGAGATACAATTGGGATTCGGGCATCGCAGAACCCCGACGATCTTTCCGGGAAGATCCACCGGGCGCTTCTCTCGCACTTGGAAATCGCGGATGATGGAGATCGTCGCAGTGGGCGCGATCAAGGCGATGGCGTTGACTTTGCGAGGGGAGAGCTCCATGTTCTCGACCTTGACGATATCCTTCCACCCGATCTTCCCGCTCCGGACGTGCAGGGCCACGCTGACGGTCGAGTCCTTGTCCAGCTCCTTCACTCCGATAATCCGAAGCACCTCCAGGGCCAATCCGTTGCCGATATGATCGATTACCGTCCCGTTCTTGATCGGCGTGATCTTGAGCTCGCGCATCGTCCGGCTCAACTCACTTTGCCGTTCAGGATCAGGGCAAGGAGCGCCATGCGCACTGGCACCGCGAGGAACGCCTGGCGGAAGTAAGCCGCATGAGGCGTACCGTCTACTTCCGCCGCGATCTCGCCCGTCCGTGGGAGTGGATGCATCACGATCAATCGCGCCTTCGCCCCCGCGAGGACGGCCGAATCGATCCGATAGGAACCTGCGACCTTCGCGTACTCGCCGGCATCGACGAACCGTTCTTTCTGGATCCGGGTCACATAGAGTACATCCGCATCCCGGACCGCCCGATGTAGCTGATCTTCCTCGGTAATGCGGACGCCCATCTGCTTGAGGTCCTCGAGGACTTCGGTGGGCATCCGGAGGCTGGGAGGAGAGGAGAATAGAAGCTCAGAGCCAAACTCGCCCAGCGCGTAGGCGAGCGAGTGCACGGTGCGACCGTAGCGTAGGTCGCCGACTATCACGACCTTGAGCCCGCTGAGAGTCCCGAAGGCCTCCTGCATTGTGGCCAAGTCAAGGAGCGTCTGGGTCGGGTGTTGTCCGGCCCCGTCGCCGGCGTTGATTACCGGTTTGTCGGAGGCCTGCGCGGCTAGTCGCGCGGCCCCCTCGTTCGGATGGCGTAGGACGATCGCATCGGCGTAAGAGGAGAGCATCCGAATGGTGTCGTGAAGGCTCTCGCCTTTCCGAACCGAGGATACGGTGGGATCAGCGATCGTCACGCAATGGCCACCCAGTCGCTGTGCCGCGGTCTCAAACGAGAGTCGGGTACGAGTCGAAGGCTCGAAGAAGGCCAAGCTCAGCAGCTTGTCTTCGAGCTGGTGGCTTACCTTCGTACCTTCCGCGTAGGGAATCATCTTCCGCGAAGCGCGAAGAATCTCCTCGATCTCTTCTCGGGAAAGGTCGCGAATCGAGATGATGTCGCGACCCTTGAGTGCCATTCTATCGAGGCAGGAGAGGGGGGGTCATTAATGGTTTGCCGTATCTTATGACCCGCTCCAAACGGATTGTTCCTTGCCCGACGAAACCGCTAAGGAGCAGGACGCCACCGAGCCCGATGTGCCGGGGTCGGATCGTGCCAGGACGACCGCGGGAATCTTCCTCCTCGTCGTACTGTTCTGGGGTCTCAACTATCCGTTCGTAGTACTCGGCTTGGCCTTCGCTAGCCCGCTCTGGTTGGCAAGTCTTCGCGCAGGAATCGGGGCCGTCGTCATTGTCGTCTACGTCTCCGCGGCCCATGGATGGGGGAGATTGGACCCCAAGGGACGTCGTGACGCGCTGCTGATCGGCGTTCCGAACACAGCGATCTTCTTCGGATTTTGGTTTGTGGCGGCCCAGCACTTGGCGCCCGGGCTGACGGCGGTCGTCGTCTACACATATCCTCTGATGGTCGCACTCCTTTCTGCGCCCGTACTGGCTCAACGAATCACGGCGCGGCACTGGGTCGCGATTGTGATCGGATTCGCCGGGGTCGTCCTCGCGTCTAAAGTCTGGCAGATCAGTGGTTCGTCCGCCGATCTTGTTCCCACCGTCGAGATTCTAGTTGGGGCGTTTGGCTGGGCTGTTGGAACGGTACTCTTCAAGCGTAGATTCGAGCCCGCGACCTATCAGGAAGCGAACGCGTTCCAGTTAGTCGGGGGCACCGTCGCGCTCTTGATCGCGACTGTGGTGCTCACCCCACTACCACTCCCCCACTTCACCGTCTCGCTCGCGCTCACCGTGCTTTGGTTAGGGGTGTTGGGAACAGGGCTTGCTTACGCGATCTGGTTTCGCCTCCTGAGCCACACGAGGGCGGCGAAGCTCGCCGCCTATACCTTCCTCGTCCCCGTCGTCGCGCTAATTGCTTCCGTAAGTTACTTCCACGAATCTCTCTCCGTACTGCAGGTCTTCGGTGTCGCCCTGGTACTCGCTAGCGTCTACGTCATCGCCACTGCGAAAGGCGAGGCGTCTCCGATCGAACCGTAAGAACCTAAGACCCAGTGCAGTCGTGAAAGGCGCACATGCCGCGCCGATCGAGAAGCACGCCAGAGCGCACCGCCAGACGGGGCGCACGGCGCTCCTGGGATTCTGCGATTGACGTCTGGGAAGATTTTGTGGAAGGAGGCAAGGACTATTCTCGGTACTTGATTCACGGGCGCGAGCTGCTCCGCACGATCGGACCCGTTCGAGGTCGCAACATACTTGACGTCGGCTGCGGCCAGGGGTACTTCAGCCGTCAGCTCGCGCGTCGAGGCGGACACGTGATCGGTATCGACTGGTCGATCCGAATGCTGGAGAGCGCTCGACGGCACGAGGAACAACATCCGCTGGGGATCGCGTACCGTCAGCTCGACGCCCGACGGCTTTCGTCTGTGTGGAAACGACCCCGGTTCGATCTAGTGGTTGGCTCAATGTCGCTCATGGACATGCCCGATGTCTCGAAGGTCATACGAGGCGTATTCCGGGTGCTGCGGCCAGAGGGCCGATTGGTGTTTTCAGTCTCGCACCCGGTGAATACGGCGGCGGTGGGTTGGGAACGACCCCGTCAACGTCCCCGGGGGGCGTTCATGATCGACAACTACTTCGACGAAGGTCCAGCTCCGCTTCGATGGCAAATGAAGCGACTTAAACGTCCTTTCTCGACCCCATTTGGCACCGAACCATGGAAACCTGGTTCACTTTGCTCCGTCGCGGCGGTCTTGAGGTAACGGCACTCAAGGAGCCTCACGCCACTCCTCAGATAGTTCGTAAGGTGCCGTTGCTCGACTCCAACCTACGTATTCCCTTCTTCTTAATTTTCGAATGCCGCAAGCCCCCACGCGCGAGATGGCGCGGGTCCTAATCCCTTCCGAGTCGCACCATCAACTAGCATTCTCCGGTCCGCGAGAGGGCGGCGAGGTCCGACGTGCCCTGGCCTCCGTGTCTTGAGCACACAATGGGTCTCGCAGCTCAAATCCGGTGAACCCATCTGCGCGTTGCCTGTCGCAAGGGGTTTCGACGGCACCAGACTATCTCGGTGGTCACTGGATGCCGATTCCAGGGAGTGCGGGACTCCGACGGGTACAACCGGGCAACAATGGCTTAGTAGCTCATGGTCGGGAGATAGTAGAGGAGGAGACTCTGAGTCCATTCGACCGTGAAATTCCGTGGACCCGTATTTTCGACCACGAAGTAGTACTGAGTGGGGGATCCAGGGACGGGAACCGAGACATTGCAAACGGAGCCGGGGCCGGAGGTCCAAGAATAATTCGCGGGCGGGCCGGTGGGATGCGGATTGCTCAAGAGGATCCCAAAATCCGTCGAGTTGAGCAAGTAAGACACTAACGAATCGTCGGTGGAGGTATTGGCAGTGTACTGGCCCACGATCGACTCGTGGTCCGAGAGACGTTCCGCATTGTACGATACGAACGAGTTGGGACCCATGGACACGATCGTGTGGCAGGTAGCGAGCGTCGATGACTGTCCGCCGGCCAGGCCTGTCGGAGGGTTCGGGGTGCAGTCGGTCCCGGATCCCGCCTTAGGGAAGATGAGCAGAAAACCCGCTACGAGCACCACAATAATGACGACTGCGATGGTCCCTGCGATCCATCTCGATCGATCTTGAGCGACCATTTACCGGACCGATTTGGACAGACGTGTGCTTCCTAAATAGCCGCCATCGGCCGACCCCATTTACGCGGTGCTTAGGGTGGGGGCTCGTAACACTTGTCTCGTCAATTCGACGCGTTGATACTAGCCCGCCTGAAGTGAACAAAATAGGGGTCCGCCGGCTGGTGGAAGCCGCATTCCGAGTTCACGGGGAGCGAGCGCGTCCGACTGATTTCGACGGGCGCGGACTCGAACGAGACTCCTTCAACATGCGAACCACGAAAAAGTCAACCATCCCAATCAGCCACACGGCAACCGCGCCCACTACTCCGATGACGTACCAATTCGATGCGAGCGATGAAGAGGCCGGAGTCAATCCGACCGGGTTCGGAAGGGGTGGGGAGGTGGAGTTGGTGGTGCTAGGCGGGGTAAACGGCACAGAGATGGTGGCCCCGGTCCCTGCCACCGAGAACTCGCCATTCGAGGTCGTGGGAACATAACCAGCGTCAGCGCCGACACTGTACTGATACGAACCATTGGGTAGGTTCAGCCACAGCGACGCTCCTTCTGAGGGTAGATTGGCGGACTCGGGGCCGGACACAGCTACCCACCACTTGACCCCTGTCGTGAGCCCGCGCGGGACGAACTGGATCGGGTACGTGGTCGGGTTCCCCACTCCGCTGAGTGCCACCACGGTCAAGTTGAGTTGGATTTGATTCGCTTCGGGCGTCTGGACTTCGTACGCCGTAAGTCGATAGTCTGCCGCTTCGATCGAAACGCTGGTTATCGACGCCCCGGGCGCTAAACCATAATAGGCCGACTCACCGGAAGTATTCGTCGGACCGACCGAAATAGAATGGGACGACAGGGTTCCGTTGAAGCCGACGAGCGCAACGAGGCCGGAAACCGGACTCCCCTGTGGCGTTGTGACTTCCATCTTGAGAGTAAGATTCGTGAACGCGATGTCGATGGTACTCGCCGACCCGATTACGACCGCGATCCCCGAGGTCGGCGACGCCGTAAAGTTTGAAGGAGCGCCGATCGAATAGGCGTACGACCCGTTGGCTTCGGAGAAGGCAACGGTCGCGTTCGAGGACGCCGCCGTGCTTTGGTTCAAGGTCACAGTCCACGACGTTCCGTGGGGCAGTCCAGATTCGAGAAAATTCAACGCGTAGGCGGCTACTACGGTACGAGTAAAGTCCACGGCCACCGTGTGGTCACTTCCCCCAATTTCGACCTTGCCTGAACTCGGGGCAGCCCCGTATCCGGCGACTTCTCCGACGGTATACCCATACGTGCCGTTTTTCTCCGTGAAATTAATCGTAGTCAAGTTGGAACCCGTCGTGCTCCCGTTAACCGTTACCTGCCACGAGGTTCCCGGGACGAGCGCCGATTCGTCAAACGTAAGCTCATACGTGGTTGCCGTAGCCGTTGTGAACTTGATCGCAGGATTCACGTCGGCCCCGTCTACCGTCACCGAACCCGACGACGGATGCGCGTTGTAGCCCGATAGTGCTCCTACGCTGTACGAGTAGCTCCCGTTTTCGATGTCCTCGAACTCCAGGTTCGTCGTCGTCGATTCGACGCTGGCCCCGCTGAGGGTCACCCTCCACGCCGTCCCGGTAGCGAGTCCTGACTCCGTGAACGTCACGTTGTACGTCGGTTTAGGGGTGGGGGTGAACGTGATCGTGCGTTCCGCATTCGCCCCATCTACCGTCACCGTACCCGTCAAGGGGCTGGTCGTGGTGCCGCTGACCGCCCCCACACTGTAGGAGTAGGTCCCGTTCGCCATTCCCGTGAATTCGATCGTGGACGACGTCGAGCTTAACGGAACGCCGTTGCAAGTCACCGACCACAAGGTACCCGAGACGAGCCCCGATTCGACAAACGAAACATCATACGTAGGCGTTGACGGATATTCCACCATCAATACCACGTACTGGCCCCCGTCGGAGTCGGGCGCGTCGAAGTTCGCATCAATCCATTCTCCCGGCGTTACGTTCTCTACGGAGGACCACACTGTCTGAGTTCCTGTCTGCCCCGGTCCGCTGTTGGGGCCCGTCTGCGAGGTAGAATACCCGCCCGTTGCCAGGGCGGTCAGACTCAGCGCCTTCACCGTGACTGTTTTCATCGAACAGAGGACGAACCCGCTCGGCTCGATCACCATGGAGGCAACAGGTTGCCCAGATTGCGTCCCAATGGTGAATCCCAACGCGCAGTTGTCGACGCGGTACTCCTTCCCAGCCGGTGGCTCCGATCCCGGAATCTCAATGGTTTGTTGGCTTCCGTTCGTTGGCACGGACGGATTGAACTCGTACCTCGCGACGGCCGGATGTGTCCCCACCTCCGGTTGAAGTGTTAGCGTGAAGGCGGCAACCTCCCCGGCATTGAGTTGGGCCGCGTAGGCGAATCCCGTCACGTTCGTGTCCTGAATGATCTGGTCGAACTGTATCCACGGGGCTCCCGAAACTGGGGGTGTTCCACCATAACCCCCGTAGCCGGTCGCCGACACCCCATTCGTGGAGTCATCTCCTAGTGTCAAGCAGATGTTGTCAAGGTTCGGGTCGTACAAATCCGGCAGCGTTCGTTGCGCCTCGGAGTAGATGTAGGCATAGGTGTCCGAGGTTAATCCGCCGGCGGCACTCACAGTACACGTTGAGTTAACGATGTCCCAAGTCGTTCCACCGGGGGGCACCGGGAACTGTGGATTTTCAGACTGATTCTGCGGGCCAGTGAGCGTTTCGGTCAATGTGAAATCGGTGGATGACGGAGGTGGCCCCGACGAGCCCAGTAGGGATGGTTGGGGGTGCGGCGGCAGGAAGCCGAGCGCTCCCGCTCCGATTCCGAAAAGAAGGCACGATAGGGCCGCGAATGCCAGGATAAGAACCGCGAAGTGTCTTCCGTTTCCCCAACTGCGATGCATCGTCCGTGCGAGGGCGATCGCGGGCAGCCGGTGGAACGGTCGACAGGTGCGGTGAAAGGGCGGCCCGCCGTCGCACTCTACCGATTCTCATTGCCTTATGCGTGTATATACGTATTACCACGTACCTTTCTAGAACACTGGACCGGCGCTCCCGTAGACGTTATTGAGCCCGTCAGTCCGATTCTCGCAAACCTCGGCACGTCTCCCACCGAAGCGAGCCCAGCTATGCAGCGGGCTCCGGAATCATTACTGGTCCGAGCCCCCTGGCCGCCCGCCGAACGGGCTGGTTCTGCTCGAGAAAGTTTTATCGAGCCCACGAGGGTCCTATTGCCCAGTTTGGGGGAAATTCCATGGTAGCTCGGCCTCCTCTCCTGTACGAAATTCAACAGACGTTTCGCGCCCCCTTACCGTATGTCTACCGCTGGCTCACCAACTACACTTCTCAAGACCTGGCGCTTGAGAAGGAAGATTATCAACGCAAGATAATCAAGAAAAGCCGCCGACGGGTCATCTTCGAGGATCTGACCGACCGGAAGACCGGCTGGGAATGGTACCGGAGCGATGTGACGCTTTATCCACCGAATCGTTGGCATGCGAAGCTGACGGGAAACGGACCGACCTGGAGTCTGGATTACCGTCTTTCAACCATCTCGCCCAACCAAACCCTTGTCACCATCCGCCTCCGGATCCGGCGTCGCCCAGGAGTTCGAGGAGAGGTGATTCCGTCGAAGGCCGAGGCGGAAGGGGAGTTACGCGGGTTCTGGAAGAATTTCGCCCTGTCGCTCAACCGCGACTACCGGAAAGAGGCGCGGCTTACGCCCCGACACTTGTGGCGACGCGGTAGTCCTTAACGGAGCTTGGACAGATCCAAGAGGGCGACCCCCTCTCGGGACGGAATACGTACCGGCGATTTCTCGCCGGTACGGCCAGGTCGCGGTAGTAAGCCCCTTTCTGTTTCAGGCAGCATTCGACTGCGCGCTCTCCTCGACGGTCGGGGGATCTGCCTCATCCCGTCACTCAGGGCTTGCTCCCGGGGAGTCGGCCGTTTCACCATCTCTCGAAGGAATCTCCGACGCAACGTCTTCATCGTACCTCCAAGCTGTGTCGTTGCTGCTCCGTTGCTCACGCTCTCGCCCGGCGGGCTCCCGCCCGCCCCCGCGATCCCCGGAGAGGGGACTTTCCTCAGCAGGGTGCCGTTGCCGGTCACCGCCACCGTCAGCTGCCCTCCGCCTCCTGGCAAACTCCCCAAGAGGGCAGTGACCAAAAAGGCTCGTAGACGGCGAAGCGAAAGGAGATACGGGCCCGGGCGTCGGCTCCGTGATGCCTACCGCGCCCGGTACGGAGAAGGCGCCTCCCCGGCTCACTCCCTGCGTACTCCTGCGGAAGGGTCGAATCTGCCGACCGGGACCCATCGGACCCGACGTCGCCGTCGGCCCGGATGGCAAGCCGTTCGATCTGTTCGACGTGGTCGATCGTCTTACGGCGAAGTACAGAATGCTGTATATTGTGGATCTGGATGGAATCGAACACAACGAGCCTCAGCTCGACTACCTTCAGGAGTTGGCGCGCGATGCCGAAGTCTGGGTGGATGCCGGCCCCGCCACTGCGGAACAGGTCATTGACATCTTGGTGACCGGGGCACGACGCGCGGTCTTGTCGACGGCCTATCTACGAAATGCGCGCGAATTGCGTCGCGCGTGGAAGCTATCCACAGACCTCGTGCTCGAGATCGAGATGTCCGAGGGCCAGTTGGTCGCCATGGACCCTGCGTGGCGAGCCGAAGGACCGCGAGCGCTGGCGCGCTCGGCTCGCGACCTGGGTCTCACGGAGTTAGTGATTTCCCCCCGAGGGACGGACCCCGACTGGTCACTGATAAGGGAACTCGGCTCGGATGGCGCTCTGTGGGTGGACGGAACCTTCGAAGTCTCTCAGCTGAACCAACTCGCCGAGTCCGGTGCCGTAGGCGGTATTTTTCACATCGAGCGGGAATTGGATAATTGGGAGGCCACAGATTCGAATTAGGCCAACGACAAACCAATCGGAGCCGTAGTCTCGCGCGCGGGATGATGACACCTAGAACCAGCTGACGCATGATGAATGATGGGCGAGCTGACCGCACCGGCGAGATGCGACGGCCGGTTGCATGAACGTCGTGCGACCCTTCTAGGAAGGTCAGACCGATCTCGATTCAACGTCGACTGGAGCCCCATATCATCCAGGGGTCCTCGGCGCGTCGGTAGCGAATTTCGTTACTTCGGCATGCCGAACCGGGAGGCGTTGCGAGAGTGCTGTCAACAGGTGTTTCAATTGATCCCGAGTGTAGCTCCCGATCAAATCGAGCGACAGCGCATGGACGCGTCGCGAATGATCTCGACGGAGGGTGACCTCGGCGACATTCCCGTCTGCGCCACGCAGCAACGCGTGAAACCCGGTCGCCTTTCTGAGGGCGTCCACCGATTCGGCGCGCAGCTCTCGTAGGATGGACCCGAGCGCCTCTCCGCCGAGGTGGTCTCCCTGGGGTGGAAGTGGGATCGATTCGGCAGGGAGTAACTCCCAACTTCGGACCTTCTCGAGCCCGACTGCCCCGAGCCCCGACAGCGCTTGACCGACAAGCACAAGCAAATCCTCGGATTCCACGACGTGGCGCGCGTGTAGGACATTGCGCAGCGCTTCGAGATGAGCGAAGGGGACGTCGACGATTTGACCACCAGCGAGATCAATTTCTAGGTGAAGGTGAAGGAAAGGTCGCGCGTGGGCTTGGGTAGGCGCACTGGTGGCCCAATCCAGTATACTCCCGGGACCGATCAGGTCGGGAGCCGAGTGAGGGGGGCTGGTTCGGTCTCGCTCGAACACGCCGTTCGGATTCTCGCTCATGTTCCGGGAGTCGAAGTACGCCGATACCGGTCGGCGATGATAACGTGAATCCTGAGCCTACCGCCGATGGACTCTAAATAGCGCGAGACTCCATAGATTCGAGTCGAGGAAGCGAAGTCGGTTCGAGCGGAGCCGCTCTCCGGCGAGGGGAGAGTGGGAGCTCGAAGCCGCGAAAATGATCGGGATCGCCGGCGCACTGCGGAGACGGGCCGGGTCGATCCTATGAGACCTGACGTTTCGCCCCTCGTTCCCTACTTCACTGCTCCGTCATTTGCCCGACCCACCTCGATCTACTTCGGCGGGGCGTCGCGTATCGCCCTCAATCACCTAGCGCTCGAGTCGGCCAGTCGCATCAACAACAATTTCCTTTGGCTCGAGGTCCGCCAACCGGGGGTTGTAACGGACCCCGGCGAACCATCCATGATCGGGCGAATCCCCTCCCGACGGCGGCTCGAAGCAATCCCCCCCGAGCACGCTCCGGCGACCTCAGGTCGTCCGGGAAGATTCGTGGTCCGACGAGTCGAGGGACCGCACGAAGAGGTCGGTCAGATCGCTGACGTACTTCGTATCCCACATTTCGTACGATCCCTCTTTCCCAGTCACAGCTCCGGCACTCGACCTGAAGTCTTGGTCGTGGCGAATGGTGATGGGATCCTGAATATCTACCCCGACTCCCTCGAACAAGCTCGCACCTTCCTTCGAGTCTTTCAACAAGAGAAAGTCACCCTGGTGACTTCGTACTGCGGCGCGGCGCCTCAATCGCGGTTTGCCTTCGACTACGTGTTCGAGGTTGACTCGCCCGACCCCAACTCCTGGAAGAATAGTACCGTCCGATGCGAACAGAGTCCCAAGACCGCACCGTTTCCGGCTGGATCTCTTCGTCCGGCATTCGGGCCAGGATAGGGACGGCCCTCGAACTCTAGGATTCGGCACGAACCCGATCGGTTGCCTGCTAGAAATTCGTTGGGCCGTTTTGCGTGATGTAATCGACCAACACGTGCCACTGCCGCCGCTTCGCGTAGTGGAGGAGGTGGTGCGGATGGAAGTACAGACCCTTCAGCTCGGCGGCGTCGCCCGGTGAAAGTAGGTCGCTTTCGAATTGCAAGGCGATGGGGTTGCCGTCAAACGATTGGTTGCAGGCGAAGCAGACTGCGGTTTTCGGAGCGGCGACGGAGCGTTTGATGAGTTCCATCGGCTCATCCTGCCACGCTGCCCTACATGACGCTTCGTATGCACTCCGTGCGCAACCCGTTCGGTCAGGCGGGGTGCGACAAGTCCGATCCGACTCGCACGGTATCGTTGCACCAGCGAGCGGTGAGACGCCCCCCGGTGTCCCGCTCCAGTGGGAGGCCCTCCAAGTACCGGATCCAAGGCCGTTCTTCGGCCCCCCTACCAAAGAACACCTCTCGCGCGGCGAACACGTCTACGTCGTGACTGATCGCGAGTAACAACGACGATTCAGGGCGTCGATCTATTTTCGCGCGCATTCGGGCGACCAGGTTGGTGACGGCTTCCTACGCGGGTGCCAAGACCTCCGAGGGAATCTGTCCCTCCAGCCATCCATGGTGGAAGTGCCTGCCGAGCTTCTCCTTCCAGAGGTCCCGCAGAGCCTGATCCTTCGCGTACAACGTGGTGAGACCGGGAGCGGGATCGACCCCTTCCATATCGACGTCCGAATCCGGATGAGACTCCCGAAATCCGGCGGCGATTTCCTCCGCGGTGTCTCGGGTGCATGCGATCCGAATATGACTGAGTATCAAGTGCGCAAAAGACGGAATCTTCCTCCCGAAATGACGAGCGCGTTGGCGGCCTTCTGGCGTCAATTGCCCCGAGTCTTCAAGCGAAGCGATCGGACTCCCGTTGGGTCGCTCTTCCCCCATAGAGTACCGAACCAGGAGCGCCGCCCGAGACTCCACGGGAATACTTCGAAGAATTCGCAGCGTCTCCTCCGCTCTCACCTCAGAAGATTCGGCATTTCCACGCGGCTTCTTCATCGAGATAACAGCACTACTCCGAGTCGCGTAGCGAGGTCATCGAAGCGCAACTACAGAAGAAACGTTGACGCTCTCGAACCGCGTACCTCACTAGCCGAGCGCAACTTATCGTTACCAGCAGGGGACCTGCATTGACTCGGCTCCAATCCCCTCTCCCCGCCTTGGTTCGAAACGGAACGTGGGGTTTTCCGAAATTCACCTCACAACATGGCGTGACACCCCACGATTCACGAAGTGCGAGGGGCGATTTTTAACACCTAAACCTTTTCGTCCTAAGTGCGGTCGGCTCGCACCGTCGAGGATGTATGGCGAAATCGGACACGATTGAACTTACGTTTCCGGATGGTCGCCGTCTCAGCGTCCCGATAGGAACTCGAGCGGGGGACGCACTCTCCGAGTGGCACCCGAATGAGAGCCCGACATTCTTGGCCGCCATACTGGAAGGCGTTCCCATCGACTTGGACCGGAGACTCGAGCGCGCGGGATCGCTCGCTCCCCTCACGTTCTCGGACCGGCTCGGGCGGGACATCCTACAACATTCATCGGCTCACCTCGTGGCCAAAGCCGTGACGGAAACGGTCCCGGAGGCGAGGCCCACGGTTGGGCCGCCGACCGAAGACGGATTCTACTACGATTTCGACATGCGACCGCTGACGCCGGACGATATGGCTCGGGTTCTCGTCGCAATGCAAGGCTCCGTTCAACGCGAGGAGCGATTCGAACGGCGTGAGCTGAGCCGCGACGAGGCGGCATTGGTCTTTGCGTCCAATCCCCACAAGCTCGGCTACATTCGAGAAGTCCCGCTCGGAGAGCCCATCACAGCCTACGCGACTGGATCGTTTCTTGATCTCTGTCGGGGACCTCACGTTCCCAGTACACGATGGCTCCGAGGCATCCATATACTCGGTTTTTCCGCAATCAAGGAAGGGGGAACGCCCGACGGAGCCCCCTTACAACGGATTCGGGGGGTTGGTTTCCCGGATCGCGCCCAGCTGGACCGGTATCTCAAGATGCGCGCCGAAGCAGAGGCACGCGATCACCGCGTTATCGGTCAGCGCCAGGAGCTCTTCCTCTTCACGGACGAGGCTCCGGGCTTTCCCTTTTGGCTCCCGAAAGGGATGATCCTCGTGCGCGAGCTGGAGCGCTACGTGACCGAACATCTCCACGCTTCCGGCTACTCCGAGATCCGAACCCCGCTACTCTTCGCTCAATCCGTGTACGAAACGAGCGGGCATTGGGAACATTACCGGGATAATATGTTCCTGACGATCGACGAAAATCGCGCCTTCGGTTGGAAACCGATGAACTGCCCCGGCTCGATGTTGATGTTCCGGTCCCGGGCGCGGAGCTACCGAGAACTCCCGATGCGACTCGCCGAATTCGCCCCCTTGCACCGGCGCGAGCCGAGCGGCACGCTCCACGGCCTGACCCGCGTTCGGGAGATGGTACAAGATGATGCGCACATCTTCGTGACCGAAGAGCAGGTCGTACCGGAACTCGGCGTCCTCCTGGATTGGATTCGGGAGGCGTTCACGACGTTCCGACTTTCCTGGTCCTATGAACTTTCGACCCGGCCGGCGGGATCCTTGGGGGACGCTGAGGATTGGGACCGAGCGACCGCCACATTGGAAAGCGTGCTGAAAACCTCCGGGGTTGAGTATCGCGTCTCGGCCGGGGAGGGAGCCTTCTACGCTCCCAAGATCGACATCCATGTCCGCGATTCCCTCGGGAGACCGTGGCAGACGGGCACGATTCAGCTCGACTATCAAATGCCGCGGCGATTCCGGCTCGAGTACCAAGGGGCGGATGGCCAGCTCCACACTCCGATCGTGATCCATCGCACGATCCTGGGCACCTGGGAACGGTTCCTCGGAGTCTTCATCGAGCACTGCGCGGGCCGCTTTCCTCCCTGGATGGCACCGGTGCAAGCTCGGATTCTGCCGGTGACGGATCGAAATGTCGAAGCCGCGAACGGCCTCCGCGAGGAACTGAGCGCACGCGGGATCCGCGTCGAGGTCAGTGAGGCGCACGAAACGCTCGGAAAGCGCGTACGATCGGCGGAACTCGACCGAATCCCCTATGTGGCGGTCGTGGGCGATGCCGAGGCGGCAATTGGGTCGGTCGCGGTGCGGGTTCGGGGAGAGAAAGGACAACAGTCGATGTCACGTCCCGAATTTTTGGAGCGGTTGCTGCAGCGGATCCAGACGCGTTCCTACGATCCCTGACCGGTCTCCATTCACCGTCGCTGCGAACGCGTCGATCGCCGGGCGGTCTTTCGTGCATCCAAGTAGAGGGACTCGAGTTCAGCCGCATTGACCTGATGCGCTTCCCGTAAATGGGCGCGCAGTCGGACCAGCTCAATGCTTTGGCCGCAAACGCGACACGGGAGTCTCGAGCGACGCAGTCCAGAATCTCGTGGCTCGGCCGACTGCATCCTACTCTCCGTGGCGTTTGCAGCATATAGACTTCCCCCTCGATTATGGTAGATTACCAAGTCAAATCGGAGCGGTTCGGCAATCCTTTAATAACGGGTCGCTACAGCGCTCCTCGATTTAGAGGGTGCTTTCCGGGATGGGCCTCAGCACGTCGCAGATCGAGGGGTTGGTCTTTCTTGCCTCGATACTGGCCCTCGCCTACGCAGGCATCCAAACGCTCCTCCTACTTCGCGAAGATGAAGGCACGGAGGAGATGCGTCGCATCGCCGGCGCAATCCGGGAGGGAGCGGTAGCGTTCCTTCGTCGGGAGTACACCGTCGTTTTCGTCGTCGCCATTGTGTTGGCTGTCGTGATCACCTTCGCGTTCGGGATCAACTCGAGCGGCCCCCGACTCGCGGTCGGATTTTTGTTTGGGGCTGCGGGCAGCGCTCTGGCGGGCGCCCTCGGTATGCTCGTCTCCGTGCGAGCCAATGTCCGAACGGCCGCGCACGCGCGCGGGGGAAATCTGCCCGCGACCCTTCGCTACGCGTTCCGCGGGGGCTCGGTCACTGGACTGTGCGTCGCGGGGCTCGCGCTGCTCGAACTCATTGGCTTTTACACCTGGTTCGGCGGCAACATTCTCCAGATGGTTGGACTCTTGTTCGGGGCGTCCTTGATGAGCCTCTTCGCACGGGTCGGCGGAGGAATTTACACCAAGGGGGCCGACGTCGGAGCCGATCTCGTGGGAAAGGTCGAGGCCGGAATCCCCGAGGATGACCCACGCAATCCCGCCGTAATCGCAGACAATGTCGGGGATAACGTCGGCGATTGCGCTGGTATGGCGGCCGATCTGTTCGAGACATATGTCGTGACGGCGCTGAGCGTCATGCTGCTAGCTTCCCTGATCGCCCCCGTGACGGCGACATTTCCGACGGCGATCCTCTACCCGCTTATCGTCTGCGCGTGGGCCATCCTGGCCACGATCATTGGAACGTTTTTCGTCTGGATGCGGCCCGGTGGGACCATCATGGGAGCCCTATACCAGGGCCTTGCGGCGACGACGGTCGTGGGAGTGGTCGGACTCTATGCCCTCGATGTCTGGTTCATGAACTCCAGCTCGGGGATCTTCATCGCGACGGTGGTGGGACTCCTGGTGATGATTTTCATCGTCCTAGCTACGGACTACTACACATCGGCTAAGTACCGGCCGGTACACCGTATTGCAGAAGCGGCGCAGGCAGGAGGCGGGCCGACCGTGATCACCGGCCTTTCCGTGGGCTTGGAATCCGCCATGCCCTCGGGCATTGTAATCGTGACGGGTATCTTGGTGGCTTATCTGGCGGTCGGTTGGCAAGGATGGTGGGTGGCACCGAATCCTGAGTTCGGGCTGTACGGGGTCGGACTGGCCGCCGCAAGCATGCTCGCCGTAACCGGGATGATCATCGCAATCGATTCGTTCGGACCCATCACCGACAATGCAGGAGGCATCGCCGAAATGGCTAATCTTTCGGCCGAAGCCCGTGCCGTCACGGACCCGCTCGACGCAGTAGGGAACACGACGAAGGCCATCACCAAGGGTTATGCCGTTGGTTCGGCCGTGCTGGCGGCGTTGGCCCTCTTTGCGGCCTACATCTTCGCCGGCGGCCAGGACGCCGGGATTTCTTACTCCGCCTTCGTATCGAAGATGACCATTGACAATCCGCTCGTCGTGGCGGGTTTGATCATCGGCGCGATCCTTCCGTTCTTCTTCACTTCCTATCTCATGAACGCCGTCGGGGTCGCCGCTCAAGCGATCGTTTTCGAGGTGCGGCGACAGTTCCGGGAGATCTCCGGCATCCTCGAGGGAACGGGGAAACCCGAATACGGAAAGTGTGTGGATATCGTGACGCTCGTGGCGCTTCAACAGCTTGCCGTGCCCGCGGTGATCGCGGTCGCAACCCCGTTGTTGGTGGGTTTCATACTGGGTCCGATCGCCCTCGCGGGGGTCTTACTCGGCGTAATTCTCTCGGGCTTCCCCCTCGCGTTAATGATGACGACCGGAGGAGGGGCCTGGGACAACGCCAAGAAGTACATCGAGAGCGGCCATTTCGGCGGAAAGCACTCCGACGCGCACAAGGCAGCTGTCGTAGGCGATACGGTCGGCGACGCGACGAAGGACACCGCCGGACCGGCCATCAACCCGCTCATCAAAGTCGTCAACACAATCTCGATTCTCTTCATCGCGCTGATCGTAGCGCACTCGATCATCCACTTCTGACGGCCCAAGCGTACGTCGACGGGCGAGCACCGGACCTTTATCCGTCGATGGCTTGGCGAGTTCGGGAGGCCTGTTCTAATGTGCGATACGTGCGGATGTAACTCGGACACAAAACCGAAGGAGAAATAGTCTGGATTCGGCGTTCCAGATTGTTTTTTCGGCCTGCGACGGGCCGAAGAGGGGCCGGGCCTTGGCCCCGCGCATCGCTCTTGCGTCGATTTTCGTGCGATTCTTATCGGGAGCTCGCGAGAGGGCCTCAGGCGTAGTGGCTCAATGAGGACCGCTCCTTTCGAGCGTCCTCCCGTTGGTCCCCGCGCTCTTCCGCTCGGTGCTCTTGTTCGCATTCTTGCTCGGTGACCCACACGAACTTGAGATCCTCGGGATGGTCGTGCGCGATGAACGCTCCGGCCTCGAAGGCGGAGCTGAGAAGCTCTTCGAGATTGTCGGAGTCGCTCCCCTCCAATCGTCCCGCCGTCCGCCAATACCAGTCGGGCGCCTTACCGGCCGCTTGCAGATACTCGGTTACGAGGTCGTAGATCGAGCCCCGAGTATCCGTTAACCGCACGTGCAAGTGCCGGTGCTCTTCGCCATCGGCCGGCTGCTCGGTAGGGGAGCCCATTGTCCTCCGAAATCGCGGCCGTCCTATAAGCACGGCGACGCGCGCGGACTGAGGGAGACCCCCAATCCTTCAAGAGCGACAGGGGATTCCCCCAGAAAGTTCCCGTGCAGAATAACGACGCTACTCCGCCGCCCCCTCCTCGGACCTCCGCTACTCCGGGTTCGGGCAACCCCCGGTACTTGTACCTCGTTCAGCGCCTCCGAGGACGTCAGATCACTATGGAAGAGGCGACGGAACTGTTTGGCCTCATGGATGGGATGATTCGAATGTCGGAAACGCGCCTGGCCATGGTGGTCGCTGCCGGCGCAGCCACCCCCGGCTCCGCCGGCGCCCGGAAGGCTCCTCCGAAACCGAAGGCAGTGCCCGCCGGAACCGGCGTCCCGGATGATCTGCTGTGGCTCGCTATCCTTGGAGCCGGAGCGGGGGCGGGTGTTTTGGCGGCGATCGCGAAGAAGGCTGGCGAGTCGATGGCGGGAACCCCGATCCGAAGCGCCTCGAAGAACGGTCGAAAGTCCTCGTAGGAGGACGTGTGGAGTCCCGCAACTTCGTATTCGCACACCTTGCCGACGCCCACATCGGAGCCTGGCCCCGCGACCCTGCCGTTCGGGCCGCCCTGCGAGAAAGCGTCATCCGGGCGTTAGAGGAGGTCGAGAAGCGGAACTGTGAATTTCTTCTGATCTCGGGCGACCTCTTCCATACGGCCGTCCCCGAACCGGCCGAAGTAGCTCCGATCGCGGCCGCGCTCCGGCGCTTGGTCGAGCACGGGCGGCGAGTCTACGTGATCTATGGGTCGCATGATTACGTCGCCCACCGAACAAGCTGGCTCGACGTGCTTGCCGAGACGGGGGTGTTCTTGAAAGTGGCCCCTGAGGCGGTTCGCGCCGAGGGCGATCGGTGGACCCTTCCCTTTACGACGGACGCCGAGACAGGGGCCCGGATTGCCGGCATCTCAGGTCGCTCGCACGGTCTGGACCGCGCCTACTTCGCGGCGGTCGATGCGGAAGCGTTTCGCGCGGAGCCCGGCTTCAAGATTTTTCAGTTCCATGCCGCGATTCGCGAATATCTTCCCGCCTCCTTACGGGCGCATATTCAAGGAATCAGCCTCTACGATCTGCCCGGAGGTTGCGACTACTACGCGGGCGGCCACATCCACTATTCGTACCAGGGGGAGGGCCCGGAAGGCGGAATGCTCGTCAATCCGGGGGCGGTCTTTGGGACTAGCCTAACCGACCTGCGCAACGCGATGGCGAAAACGACCCATCAGGGCGTCGTCATTGTGACCGTCCGCAACGGGATTCCTTCTGTGGAGTACGTCGACACGGCACCCCGGGATATCTTGCGAGTTATCGACCTGGACGTCTCTAGCAAAACGATCCAAGAGGCGAAGGCAGAGATACAGGACCGAGTCACCTCGGAATCGAGGGGTGGCGCGTTGGTCTTTCCGCACCTGCATGGGGTGCTTGCCGACGGGAGTCTGGCCGATCTCGGACTCAATGACGCCGCACGATCCGCCGAAGATCAAGGGGCCAAAACCGTGCACTGGGATGTGCGTGACCTCACGCTTTCGTCTAATACCGGGGCCGAAGCCGCGGCCAGCGAGAGCGAGATCGAACGCGCGCTGCTCTCCCAGCTGCTCGAAGAGTCCCGCGCCACGATCCCCGAGTTATCCGGAATGGAGGGAGAGCGAACCCTTCGCGACCTCATGCGGGACTTGGGAGTTCCCCGAGCGGAGGGAGAAGCGCGTCACGATTATGAGACATCTCGAGTCGAAAGCGCCCTCCAGCTCCTTCGCCTCGATCGCCCGCCTCGGACCCGGGAAGTTGATTGATGCAGCTACGGCGGGTCGAGGTGCGAAACATTCGCAGTTATGCTCGGGGGGAGCTCAATCTCGGGCCCGGAACTACGCTGATCGCGGGCGACGTGGGGGCGGGGAAGACCTCGTTACTCTACGCGATTGAAATGGCACTATTCGGCTTTGCCGAAGTCGACGCCACTTACCTCGTGCGGCATCAGGCCGGCCACGCCGAAGTCCAAGTGACTCTCGAAGAAGACCCCCACGTCTACCGCATCACGCGGCGTTTTCGCCGCGTGGTCCGACGGGGCCGAGAAACGTTCGAACCGGAGAAGGTCACGTTCTCGGTTGACGGCTCCACGACTCCCTACTCCGCCACCGAACTGCGCCAGCGCGTGATCGAGCTCCTCGGGTTTCCCGACAACCCGAACCCGCGCGCGCACTCCGATCTTTGGCGTTGGGCCGTCTACATTCCTCAAGAGAAGATGCGCGAAGTGCTTGCGCAAGATCCGGCCGGGAGGTTGGAAACGGTTCGCAAGGCGCTGGGGGTCGAGCGCTTTCGAATCGCCTCGGACAACGCACAATTGGTCGCGACCGAGATCCGCCGTCGAGCCGAGAGTCGCGAAGCGGAAGCGGGCCGACTGTCGCATTGGGTGGAAGAACTCCCGCGGTGGACTGCGGAAGCGGCTCGGATCCGTGATGAGCTGGCCCTGCAACTCGGGCAGCAAAGTTCTGCTGACGCTTCGACGAGCGAAGCCGAGCGGTCGCTCGAAGCCGTCGAGGAACGCCTTCGGATCTGGGAGGCCGATCGTCGCGAGCTCGAGGGAATGCGAAGGCTCGCCGAAGAGGACGCGCGCTTGCTCGAATCCGCGGCGCGTCGCCGGACGGATCGGACTGCTACGGTCGATCGGCTGTCTCGAGAAGTCGAACAACTACACAAACGCGTTAGCGGCCATGACGATCTGCGCGCGGCCCAGGACCAAAATCGGGCGGAGATCGGCGCTGTACGGCTTCGGCTGGTCGATCTCGAGGACCAACGAAATCTACGGACCCGGTTCGAGACCGAAGCTCGCGCCACCGAAAGATCGGTACAGGAGTCGCAAGCCCTTGTCCGGGAGGCGGAAACGGAACTCGACTCGGCGCGGCGGAGTCTCGAGAGCCTGAATCTGGAAGGCCCCGCGCGGGAGCCCCCCGCCCCGACTTCGCGAACTCTCGCGGAGCTCGATGAGCGGATCCAGGAATGCCGAGACCGCGAAGCGATCGCGGCGCAACGAACCACTCGGAGTCGGAACGAAGTCGCCGAATGGGACGAGCTGCTGAAGGCTGGTGTTTGCCCCCGGTGTCATCAGTCCGTTCGCCCGGAAGAGTTCACGCGGCATCAAACGGAAGCGGCGAACGAACTCGCCACAGCTGAACGCGAGCTGACCCAAGTTTCAGAGGGTCGCGCAGGTTTCGAGGAAGAACGGCGATTACGGGAGCGTTACGAGCGCGCCCACGATCGATGGGAACAACTTGACCAGCGACGATCGGCTTCTCGATTGGAACTCGAGCGCGCTACGGAGCGCCGCGCGCGGGCAGAAACCGCCTCCAGCAAGGCGATGTCGGAGCACGATCGGGCTCGAACTCGCGCCGACTCCTTAGGGCCGGCGCGAGCGGAATACGAACTCGCCGTCGATCGATTAGCGGAGCTCGAGCGAGCGCGAACCGAGCTCGAATCGAGTCTAGCCTCCCTCCAACGTTCTACGGAGGAGATCCGCGCGCGGCGTGGCGAGATTGAAGGGATCCGCTCCGAGATCGTACGGGTCGAAGAAGAGGTCACCCGGTTGCAGGATCGTTCTCGGGAACGCGCGGCTACGGTCGAGCAATTGCAAGGGGCGATCCGTCAAGGCGATCAGCTCTCGTCGCAACGATCCGACCTGGTCGAGGCCTTGCGCACCCGGCGCGCCGCATTACGCGCCCTTCAGCAGGAGCGCGCGCGTCTCGAGACCCGCCTGGATGAAGCAGAACGTCGAACGGTGGAGGCGGAGAGCGGGAACCAGGAGCGCGCGGTGCTCGTCCAAGAGATCCGTCGAGCCCGCGGGTGGGCCGAATGGATCTCGGGCCCCTTCCGCGAAACATTGCTCCACATGGAACGCAAGCTCCTCGCCCAAGCGCAGTCGGAATTCGCGCGAAGCTTTGTGCGATTCTTCGCGACCCTGATCGAAGACGAATCCCTGGTCGCCCGCACGGATGGAGCGTTTTCCCCCGCCGTCGCGATCGATGGGGAGTGGACTCCGCCCGAGGCCTTAAGCGGAGGCGAGCGCACGGCGTTGGCGCTCGCCTTCCGTTTGGCC
>JBAUYF010000036.1:0-15884 GCA_049584655.1 Thermoplasmata archaeon
GTTAAATCCGGTCCGGGTCCCGATCGGCGAAGAGCCGGTCGCGGAGCGGATTCATGATTTTCGAGAAGTCTTGCACGCGTATTCGAAGGAGGACGCCGTCTTGGAAGCGAAACGGTGCATCCAATGCCGACGTCCGTGGTGCGTGGAGGCGTGTCCTATCTCCCAGGACGCCCGGGAATACATCCGACTGATCGCGATCGAGGATTTTGACGGCGCCGCCCGCGTCACGATCCGAGAGAATCCGTTGGCCACCTGCCTCTGCAAGGTTTGTTACCACTATTGCGAAGATTCCTGCGTCGTAAAGAAGAAAGGCGTACCAATCGCGATACGTCACCTCAAGCGGGTCGCATTGGATTATGGCACCAAGGAGATCGCCTACATCCCATCCAAGCCGAAGAATCAGCGCGTGGCCGTGGTCGGAGGTGGTCCCGCTGGGATCATGGCGGCGTGGGAGCTCGCAGTACGTGGCTATTCGGTCACCGTCTTTGAGCAAGAGAAGTTGCTCGGGGGCCTGATGCAAACGATCCCCGCGTATCGAATGACCGATGCCGACGTGGAGGAGGATCGCGCGCGATTCAAGAATCTCGATGTGACCTGGGTGCGCGACGCGAAGGTGGGTCGATCGATTCCCTTCGAAAGCCTGCTCCAGGACGGGTACCAGGCTGTGTTCGTTTCCATCGGTACCTCCCTCGGACGAAGCCTCGGAGTTCCCGGGGAGGACCTGCCGGGCGTTGTACCGGCATTAGACCTTCTGAAGGAGGTAAGTGCGGGACATCCCCGGCCGCTCGGAAAACAAGTCGTCGTGATCGGCGGCGGCGATGTGGCAATGGATGCCGTGCGGAGCGCGCTGCGACTCACCGGTAGCGGCGCCGTGACGCTCGTCTATCGACGCAGTCGAGCGGAGATGCCGGCCGACCCCGCAGAACTTCAAGAAGCTGAGCATGAAGGGATCCGATTCATCTTTCAGAAGGCGCCCGTCCAGATCCTGGGCTCGAATCACGTGGAAGGTCTCGTCGTTCAGAACGTCGAGCTGGGTCCGCCGGATGCCGGAGGCCGCCGATCCCCGGCGCCGGTTCAGGGTTCCGAGGTGACGATTCCTTGCGACACGGTGATCGTCGCCGTGGGTCAGAAGGCCGATCTAGAAGGCTTCGAGTCTCAGCTGGACCTGAAGATCACCTCCCAAGGGTGGCCGGAAGGGAAGGGCAAAGGTTTCGAAACCGGCATACCCGGCGTCTTTGCGGCCGGCGGACGCTCCGTGGTATACGCGATGGGAACGGCGACGGCGGCGGCCGAAGCAATCGACGCCTACCTCGCCGCGAAGCGAGGGGAAACCGCTCAGCCGCGACCCGATCCGTTCGGTGGAACGGAGACCTTCAAGCTACCCGCCGGTTACACCGCACCGATCCGAGTCTGATTCGAAGGCCGACCCGGTCTCACCAGCCGACTCGGATGGGTTACCGAGTCCGCGAGTCACCCGGAGCGAAATAGTCCAATGGAATGCGCCATCCATGGTTCGGATCTTCGATCGCGAGAGCGTGTACGACGCCTCGATCGAATCCGTGTGGAAGCTGATTCGTGCGCACCGTACCGATCAATCGTCGATCCATCCCACCGTGCGGAATCTCCGCGACGAACTTCTTGCCGAGGGAATTGGCCTGGCGACGTGGGATATGGAGTTTCTCGGCGAGCCCGTCCACATGAAAACGCGCGTCATGCAATTTCCTCCGCTCGGAAAGGTCATCGAATACCTCGAAGGCCCGCTCGCCGGATCGAAGGAGATCGTCTATTTCACGCCCGAAGGCGCACATACACGAGCTACTGTGGTAGGTGACTTCCTGTCACCAACCATTCCCGAGCCAGCGCTCGAAGACAAAGTACGGCGCTGGCTCAATATCGAATTCGACGAGGACGTGGCCTACCTCCTCACGCTACGCTGAGCGGGAGAGCGCCGTCGCCAAACATGGCGCGAACTTGTGGCAGCCGCAGACTGTTCCAGTTCACGTCGGGGAACTGCTGAGAAATCGGCCGGCCACCCGGATTTCCGCCGCACATAGGTATTTGAAAGGTCGCGACGCCTATACTTCGAAATGGCCCGCATTGGACGCTCGTTTTTTCGGGTGATCGCAGCTATTTCGATAGTAGGGATTCTACTCCTCTCGAGCGCGCCCAGTCACGCGACGAATGTCGTCGGTGACACTGCCGCCTTCTCCTCGTCGAGCGAATTTGCCGCGACGAACGTCCCGGGCGCTCTTCTCGCCCCGTTCGCCGCAAGAGCCGGTTTCGACCCCTCGGAACTGGCGGGGCTTACGGACGTTCACGCGCTCCAAGGCAATATTTCGGTCGGAGTTACCTTCCTGCCGCGTAGCGCGTCCTTCTTCACGCCACCGATCGCCGGGGCGTCCTACTTGACTAATGCCGAAATCCAAACCGCGTACGGATTATCGGACGGGCAGTACCTCGCCGCCGAGCAATATTTCGAGAGCTTCGGGTTGACGATCCAGCACACGTGGCCCGATCAACTCCACCTGACCATCGCCGGTTCGGCCGCACGCGTCGCAGCGGCCTTCTGTACAGATCTCTTCGCTGGCCAGCTCGGCAACCGTCTCGTAGAGTTCCCGGGAAGCGCGCCCTCGCTGCCCAGGGCGCTCGAAAGCGAAGTCGCTGCCGTCACCGGGTTGTCGAATGGATTCTCGGTTTTCACGCTCCCTCTCGGAACCGCCGGACCTGCTCCGGACGCTTCGGCGAGGGATGCCTCCACGTCGGCGGCCTCGGGCAGTTTCATCTATCCGAATACGCCACACGTGATCTACGGCTTCGACGGACTCTACAATTACTCTGGCTCTCCGCATTTCGCGACCCACGAAGGGATCGTGCTTCTCTTGTGGGGAGATGGGTACTCGCCGAATGATCTCACGACGTTCTATTCGACGTACTATCCTTCCGGTTTTCCAGCGATCGACATCAATGCCTATCCGGTCGATAGTGCTCCTGAGCCGGCCTCCTCGGCAGTGACCGATCCGAGCGGTGCGCCGGAGGAGCTGACGCTCGACTTGGAGTGGTCGGGGTCTCAAGCCCCGGGCGCGACGCTGAATGCCGTGTATGCTCCCGACGGTCCCGAGAGTGACAGTTACTCCCCCACGGATGCGAGCATGGAGGACGCATTGACGACGGCGATCCAAGATGTTCCCAACGTCGAAGTCCTCTCAATGTCCTTTGGATTAACGGATGGGGGTGATGCAGCCTTACAAGCCGCCTTCGAGACCGATTTCGCCGAAGCGGGACAGAAGGGGATAACGGTCTTGGCCGCCTCCGGTGACAACGGAGGGACCAGCGACAGGGACTGTGCGGGCAGTGCGGCGGCGGAATACCCGGCCGCTTCCCCGTATGTAATCGCGGTCGGCGGAACAGCCCCCACCCTCAGCACCAACATCGTAGGACAACCCAACGGGCTCGCGAGCGAGCCGGCTTGGAATCTTTCCGGTGGTGGCTTCTCTACTGACTATGCCGCGCCGAACTGGCAACTAGTGGGCAGCGCCGCGGCGCCGATCTCGGCCGGCGGAGGAAGGGGTATCCCGGATGTCGCCGCCGCTGCTTCGAACGACTTCCTATACTACAGCAGTCAACCCCTCTCGGGATACGGGACGAGTTTTGCGACGCCGTTGTGGGCGGGACTCGTTGCCGAGATGGACGCGATTCGAGGTTCACCCTTTGGATTCATTACGCCGCGATTATACGCGATCGGCGCGGCGGAGGCTGCTGGAACGGCCGCCCAAGGGATCATCGACGTGACAAGCGGCGCGAACTGTCTCTACTCGGCGACATCCGGTTGGGACCCAGTAACCGGATGGGGAACACCGCGGGGGGTTCTACTCTACGAAGATCTGACCGGGACCTATGTGGACCTCGAACTCGCGCCGGGAGCCGGATCGGTCGCCCCCGGCTCAACGATCGCGTTCACGTTGACCGTCGTCAACGCATCGGATCAGGTGCCGATCCCGGACGTTGCTGTTGCGTTAGGACTGTCCGGAGACACGGGTGGGCCGTGCGGGGGGAACTTCGATTCATCGACGGTTACCACCGGGACGAACGGACAGGCCCTCGTCTATCTCGCGGTTCCTTGGTGCTACTTGGGATTGCATGCGATCGCGACCGCGACGCTGAGCGCGAACGGGTACTTCGGACTCAACTCGACCCGGGTCCAAGTCAATCTCCTCGGAGCGCCATCGCCGCCGGACAACTACGTCCTCTTCGCGCTCATCATGGTTCTCGCGATCCTCGCGGGAATCGCGCTGAACGGACTCGGAGCGCGACGTCAAGACGAGGATCAGCCCCCGCCTCCAATGCCGCCCGGCGCGAACGCGACATGGACTTCCCCGACTTCACCGAGTCTTCCTCCGCCCGTGGAAACCGCGCCGCCCCCGCCGCCGCCTTCTGAGAATTCCGGATCACCACCGCCCGGCTAGCTTCTGTCGCCGGCGGGACCTCGGAAGCGGAATCCCTCGAAAAACCTTAATCGCGAATCCCGCTGAGGGGACTCGTGGCCGAGGAGACGGGGGAGGCCCCCGAAGGGGGCGCCCCGATCATCCTTTCGGGGCCGGAACGCGCCGTTCTCAAGATCCTTCGAGCGGAGTCGGAGAATCCGTGGGACGAAGCCGAAATCGCGGCGCGCGCTTCGCTCCCCCCGGATACCGTCCGGGGGAGTCTGCAGCGTCTCAAGTCGAAGCGGCTCGTGGTGGTAGAAGAGGAAAGTACGGAACAGTCCCGGCTAACGACTCGGGGAAAGGACGTGCTCACCCGGGGCCTACCCGAACGCCGACTTCTGCGCGCGATTCTCGAACACGGCGGCGCACTATCGCCCGACGGGGTGGCTCAGCTCGGACTCAACGAGGAAGAGCGGTCGGCGGCGATCGGTATCCTTCGCCGACGCAATCTCCTCGAAGACGGCGTTCCGTTTCGGTTACGTAGTTCGACCGGGACCCCCGAAGACTTGTGGCCAGAAGAATTGGTCCTTAAGCAGGTCGCCAACGAGGAAGAAGACGTTGATGCGGCAATCTTCCAAGCGCTGCAGCGTCGGGGATTGGTAGAGATCGAACGCCACACGATTCGGCATTGGTCGGCCTCCGAGGAGGGACGACGACTCCCAATGGCCGATTCGGAGGAGTCGCTCCTCGGCGCGTTGACCAGTTCACTGCTAGCCTCGGATGGATGGAAGCACGCGACCTTCCGGCCGTACGACGTTCGAGCGGACGTCCCGTACCTCTCCGGGGCTCGTCCGCATCCCTACCAAGCCTGGTTGGAGGAGTTCGAAGAGATTCTGATCGGTCTGGGATTCGAAGAGTCCGAAGGTCCACTCTTGGAGACCGAGTTCTGGAATGCGGACGCACTCTTCATGCCGCAGGATCACCCCGCGAGGTCGATCCACGACGCGCTGTCCGTCCAAGGAATTCAAGGTCAACCCCCGCCGGCCGACGTTCTCGGTCGCGTGGCCGCGGTTCACGAAGGTCGCCCCCTACCGGGCGAAACAAATTCGATCACGCCGGGATGGGGGTCTCCCTACGATGTTGCCATCGCAGCCCGGCCCGTTCTTCGGTCGCAGACGACGGCCGTTTCTGCCCGGTACCTCGCCCGTCATCCGAAGCCGCCCTTCCGCATGTACGCTCTGGATCGCAATTTCCGACGGGAAGCCCTTGACGCCACTCACCACATCGAGTTCGGACAGTGCGAGGGCGTCATTGGCGAGGAGGGGATCACACTCCGTGAATTAGTGGGCATCTTCCGGGACCTCGCCGAGGCGATCGGGATTCGGGAGTTGAAGATCCGTCCGAGCTATTTTCCGTTCACCGAGCCCTCGATCGAGGGATACGTCCGTCACCCGCGCTTGGGCTGGATCGAGATCTTCCCGGGCGGCCTCCTCCGCCCAGAAGTGCGACGCCCCCTCGGAATTGATGTGCCCGTAGCGGCGTGGGGGATCGGGATCACGCGCCTCGCCATGATCGCCCTGGGAGCCAACGACATTCGAGACCTGTACCAAGACGATCTTGCGACCCTGCGCGGAGAGCGACGGTAAGCATGCCGCAGAGCGTTCTCTCCCTCGAACGGGTGCAGTCGCTACTTCCCGCCCCGCTCTCCGAGACTCACCTGGAAGCGATCCTCTACCAATCTAAAGCGGAGCTCAGCGCGCGAACGGGCGATGCGATCACGATCGAGGTCACCCCGGATCGTCTCGACCTGCTTTCCGAGGGAGGACTCGGGCTCTACCTTCAAGGAATGGCCGAGGCGGCGCACGGCTGCCCGGCCATCCGTGAAGGCGGGCCATCCGCGCGTGCCGTCTCCATCGAGGTTGATTCGTCCGTCGATTCACTGCGCCCTGCGATCGCGGGCGTGATCGTCACCGCTCCGGACGATTCCGGGTTGGATGCCGGAACATTGGCCGAAGCGATTCGATTTCAAGAGATTCTGCACGCCACCATGGGACTCAATCGTCGAGCGGCGAGCCTCGGAATCTACCCGATCGACCGATTGGATCCGCCGATTCGTTACTCCCTCGAGGGACTCGACTCGTTACGTTTTGTGCCGCTCGACGGGAGCGAAGAGATGACTGCGACTCGATTCTTTGCGGAGCACCCGATGGCGCAGCGCTACGGCGCACTCGGACGCGACGGGGACCGGTGCCTCGCGCTACGCGATGCGCTCGGGACGGTTCTCAGCCTCCCCCCCATTCTCAATTCGCGAACCGGCGGGGAAGCGCAGATCGGAGACCGAGCCGTGTTGCTCGAGTCGACCGGATTGCGTTCCCGCCGGGTCTACGATACGCTCGCGATGCTGATGCTGGTCTTCGTCACCCGAGGGTGGTCGGCGACGCCGGTGCCGGTCCACTCGCCCGCAGGAGAAGACGACGGACGTCGACTTCTCACTCCGCGGGCCTTACATCTTTCTCGAGGCGGAGTCGATGAGGTGGCCGGGAAAGGGCTCTCGGGCTCGGAAGTGGAGCGCTACCTCGGACAGGCGCGACTTTCCTCTCACCCCGAGAGCGGTGGATGGCGCGTGAGTGTCCCGCCGTGGCGACCGGATATTCTCGCGGAAGTCGATTTAGTCGAGGAGATCGTTCTTGCGCGCGGGGTGCGGCCGGAGGACGGTCGCTTGCCCCCGAGCGCGACGCGGGGCCACCGTCGCGAGGAAACGTACTTTCGTCGCCGACTCGGGCTAGTGCTGATGGGACTGGGTTATTCCCCGCTCCATACCACGGTCCTCGTTCCCGAAGCCACCGTGGCGCTGCTGGGGCGGTCCGACTCCATCGCGGTTACGAACCCCGTTTCCGAGAACCTGGGTCGGCTGCGCGACGCACTTCAGACATCGCTCACCGACGTGCTCGCCCGAAATCTCCGATACGGCTATCCCCAGCGGTTCGGAGAGGTCGGACCCGTCATTCAACGCGATCCACACGCCGAGAGCGGCGCGGCAACTCGGTATCACTTGGGGGCATTCTTTGCGAGTGAGTCGGCGGGGTTCGCAGACGCCGCGGCCCTCGTGGACTATTGCCTTCGAACGATCGATGTGTCCTCGGTTCGCGAGCCGACAGAGCTTCCCGGTACGATCCCCGGACGCGCCGCTCGGGTGCGCGTGGCAGGCGACGCGGTGGCGGAGATCGGCGAGCTCCACCCCCGCGTACTCGCCGCAATCCACGTGCCGGTTCCAGTAGCGTGGGCAGAAGTCGACCTCAGCGCGTTGTGGCCGCTCGTGCGCCGACGGACAACCGATTAATAGACGGCGCCGGTCCTCGACCGATGACGCGTCGGCAGCGCCCGTCAGCGCCGACCGGCCGAGCGCGATGGGAGGCGGAAGCACGCCGCGAGATTGGCCCGAAGGTCGAAGGCGGGAGCGTTCCCCTCCTGGTTGACCCTCCCGAAGACGCCGACGAACGGTTTCTCGATCGGGTTGGGTACCCCGGACAACTGCCGTATACACGAGGGATCCAGCCCACGATGTACCGCGGCCGCCTCTGGACATTCCGCCAATACTCAGGATTCGGCAGCGCCGAGGAGACGAATGCGCGATTTCGCTATCTCTTGAAAGGTGGACAGACGGGTCTTTCCGTGGCGTTCGATCTACCGACGCAGATCGGATACGACTCAGACCATCCCCGGGCGCAAGGGGAGGTCGGACGAGTCGGAGTTGCGATCGCCTCTCTCGGGGACATGCGGACCCTCTTCGGTGACATCCCACTCGACCGTGCCACCGTATCGATGACCATCAACGCCACCGCGCCGATCCTCACTGCCCTCCTGGTCGCCACCGCGGAAGAGCAAGGAGTTCCGCGCGCGCGTCTCGGGGGAACGGTTCAGAACGACATCCTCAAGGAATACATCGCACGCGGGACGTACATCTACCCACCCGCGGCCTCGCTCCGCCTGACCGTCGACCTCATCGAATTCGCGACCCGTGAGATGCCGCAGTGGAATTACATCTCGGTCTCGGGCTACCATATGCGCGAGGCGGGGGCAACGGCTACGCAGGAAGTCGCCTTCACGATCGCCGATGGAATCGCCTACGTGAATGCGGTACGGGAACGGGGACTTAGTCTCGATGAATTCTTGCCCCGCCTCTCGTTCTTTTTCTCTTCGGATCGCAACTTCTTGGAAGAGATCGCCAAGTTCCGGGCGGCGCGTCGATTGTGGGCGGCGATCGTTAAGGAATCGTTCGGAGCGCGCTCCGCTCGATCGATGCAGATGCGGTTCCATACTCAAACGGCAGGCTCCTCACTCACGGCACAACAGCCGGAACTGAACGTGGTCCGCACAACGCTCGAGGCGCTCGCCGCCACCCTGGGCGGGACGCAATCGTTGCACACCAATGCGCTCGATGAAGCGTTGGGGCTCCCGACCGAAGCGTCCGCGCGCCTCGCGCTGCGTACGCAGCAGATCCTGGCTGAGGAATCCGGAGTCCCCAACACCGTCGATCCACTCGGGGGCGCCTACGAAATCGAGCAGCTGACGGATACGATCGAAGCGGGGGCTCGAGAATATCTGACGCGGATCGAGGCGATGGGCGGGGCGATCGTCGCGGTCGAGAAGGGATTCTTCCAGGGCGAGATCGCGCGCGAAGCGTACCGGGTAGCGCGGGCTCGCGAGTCTCGCACGGAGATCGTCGTCGGTGTCAACGAATTCCGGGAAGGTCATCCGGGATTTTCTCTCTTCCCCGGGACCGCTTCGAAAGGGGCCCAAAGCCGATCCGGGCCCGCCGAGCGGGAACGGAAGCAACGGGCGCGATTAGCGAAGTGGAAGAAGGAGCGTGACCCAGCCGGAGTCGAGCGATCGCTCGCCGCGCTCGAGGCGGCAACGCGACAAGGGCAGAACGTAATGCCGCCGGTGTTGGACGCGGTTCGGAGTGGGGCGACCCTTGGAGAGATCGCGGGGATCTGGAGAACGCTCTTTGGTGAACATCGTCCATCCCGGACGTTCTGATCATGGACTCTTCGACTAAGATTGACCACGTCGGCATCGCCGTCGAGAGTCTTCGGACCACGCTCGAGCGATGGCGACCGATCGTCGGCGACGTAGCCTCCGTCCCCCAAGAGGTGCCGTCGCAAAAAGTTCGGGTCGCCTTCGTGGATGTCGCGGGAACGCACCTTGAATTCTTAGAGCCGACGGACCCGGAATCCCCGGTCGGCCGCTTCCTGCGACATCGGGGCGAGGGGATGCATCACTTGGCATTCCAGACCCCGAGCGTCGATGCCCGCCTCGCGGAATTGAACGCACTGGGACTGCGCGTAATCGACTCCGTCGGAAGACCCGGCGCTCGAGGACGCCGGGTCGGGTTTGCCCACCCTTCCGCGTTCCAAGGAGTGTTAGTCGAATTCGTTGAGGTCCCTTGACCCAGATTCAAGACGCCGCCCTGCGACTGATCTTTGATAGCCGCGGTCGGCCGACGGTCGAGGCGACGATCCGAACGGAGTCAGGCGCCGAGGGATGCGCCGGGGCCCCGAGCGGGGCGAGCACTGGGACGCACGAGGTCCACGCGTTTCCTGACGGCGGGGTGCCCGAAGCGTTGGCGACCTTTCATTCCCAAGTCCGGCCAGGCCTCATCGGACTCGAGATTGGGGATCAACCAGCCATCGATCGAATGCTTCACGAAGTGGACGGAACGGCGGTCTTCTCGCACATCGGCGGCAATACTGCGACGGCGATCTCGGTAGCGTCGGCGTTAGCGCGCGCCCGGGAATCTCGGCTCGAGCTCTGGCAAGTCGTGCGGGGCTCGCCACAGGGGAGCCCTCCCTTTCCGGGCATCGTTGGGAACTGCATCAATGGGGGCCGCCACGCGATCGGAGGGCCAGATATTCAGGAATTTATCGCCTACTCGACCGCCCCGCGACCGTATGATGCGATCCGAGCGGCGCTCGAAGTACACCGCACGATTGGGGAGGCGCTCCACGCACGATTCCCGAAATATGCGCTGGGACGTGGCGATGAAGGCGGCTGGGTGGCGCCCCTCGGGAACCTCGAAGCGGTGGAGCTTCTCGCCGAATCGTGTGCCGAGGTTCGCGATCGCCTTCATTTGCCGGTCCACCCGGGACTCGACCTCGCGGCCAGCGAGTTTTACCGAGAGGAACGATACCGCTACCAGGACCAGACCGTCGACGCGGCGGGTCAACTGGGATTCGTCACGCGGCTGATCGACCGGTTCGACTTGCGATACGTCGAAGATCCCTTCGACCAAGAGGCGTACGCCTCATTTGCCGAGCTCACCCGTACGATGGGAAAGAAGGCGCTCATCGTGGGCGACGACATCTTTACAACGTCGGTCGCGCGAATCGAACGGGGTCTGGTGCCGCCTGCTTCGAATGCCGTACTGATCAAGGTCAACCAGGTCGGGACGCTGACGGACACGCTCGCGGCGGTTGACCTCGCCCGGCGGCACGGGCTCGCGACCGTGACTTCGCACCGGTCGGGCGACGTTCCGGAAGGCTGGCTTTCCCAGCTCGCTCTCGGGTTCGGTTCCGTGGGGCTCAAGTGTGGGGTTCTCTACGGCGAGCGGGTGGCAAAGCTAAATGAACTCCTACGTCTCGCCGCCGCCACCGAGAGCACGACTGATGACTCCTGACGACGTCATGGAAGAAGAACCGCCCATCGTGGGCCAGAGCGAAGGGCAAGATACCCGCCCGGGCGAGCTCCTCATTCCGGAAGACACCTATCTCACGAGCGGCGTCCACATCGGTACGCAGCAGAAATCGGCCAGCATGCGCCGGTTCGTTTACAAAGTTCGCTTCGATGGATTGCATGTCCTGGACATTCGAGAAACGGATCGTCGCATCCGTCTCGCGGCGAAGTTCCTGTCGCGTTTTCCGGCTGATAAGATCCTCGCCGTTTCCCAGCGCCAGTACGGACAGAAGCCGGTCCGCGTCTTTGCGAAGGTCACGGGCGCCGTCTCGTTCTCCGAGCGATTCGTTCCGGGGTGTCTCACGAATCCCAACCTGGCCGAGTACTTCGAGCCAAAGGTGCTGCTCGTAACGGACCCCGCGACCGACCAGCAGGCGCTGAGCGAGGCGGTATCGATCGGGATCCCGGTGGTCGGGCTCTGTGACGTTAACAACGAGACGCGCGACGTCGATCTCGTGATCCCCGCCAACAACAAGGGGCGCGTGGCACTTGCGACTGTCTATTGGCTGCTCGCTCGTGAGGTGTTGCGCGCGCGACAGCCGGAGTCCGCAGAACTTCCCTACTCGTATTCGATCGACGACTTCCAGGCCGCCTTGTAACGACGCACGTGCTTTAATGGGTCGTGGGGACTCCCGCGGGAGCCCGAAGTCGACCTTTTGAGCGCTGTCGGCGAGAAGTGGCCTCCCGGCATTGTTTTAACCCAATGGCCGGTCGTCAGTAACGTGGGTCGTCCGGGAACCGGACTGCTGGAGCTCCTGACGGAGCACGGCGTTCCGGAAAAGGCCGCACGAATCTATCTCGTCGCGTGCCGGGAAGGTCCTCAGACCGCCTCGGAGCTCGCTCGGGTCGCCGCCGTCGATCGCGTCGAGGCGTATCGGGTCGTCAAGCAGCTCCAAGCCATGGGCCTCCTGCATTCCGCGAACGGGCGGCCCATGCGTTTTGGCGCGCTTCCCCCTGAGGCGCTGGTCGAGCGTTGGATCCGACGCCACAGCGAGCGCCTCGAGCGGCTCGAGCGGGACAAGGACAAGATCCTGACCGACTGGCGGGAGAACCTAGGAGGGCTCGACGAACAAGACCCCCGGAAGTTTGCCGTCTTGGAGGGTCAAGACACGGTCAATCGATTCCTTCGCAAGCGGATCGGTGCTTCGCGCCAAGAGATTCTATGGACGGCCCAGGGCTTTTCCTTCGCACACCAGATCGACAACGGACTCGATCGCATGCTCAAGGCCGCCCAAGCCCGCGGAGTCAAAGTCCGGATCGTGGGGGAGATCACGCGCGCGAACCTGAGCGAAGCGAAGCATTTTCAAGGCTTCTCCGACCTGCGCCACGCGATCACTCCGATCACCAACCGCGCGATCGTCATCGATCGGAGTGGCGTACTTGTTTTTGTCTCGGGGGAGGACGGCTTGGGTCGCGCGGAAGAGGAGCGAATCGCGGTCTGGTCCACCGCGCCCGGTTTCGTCGGATTGGCTCGGGATTACCATAAGCGGCTATGGACCACGGCGATTCGCGCCGAGGCGCGTCTCGTGGAATTAGAGGATCCGGATCGAGCGGTGCTCTCCGTTTCGGCGAACGACGAATCCGAAGCCTTCCAACGCGTGCGAGAGATCGCCGCGCTCGGTATGAAGGCGAGCGGCGTGGGAGATCTACGCCTCAATCTACCGACCGTCATTGAGTTGCTCGCGGATCAGCTCGGTCGACAGATTGCCGAGGAGGTCGAGGGATCGACGGCGGAGACTGTTGCGCAATCGCTGATGACCTACTATCAGTCCCACACGATCGGTCGCCTTGCGATCGTCAAGCAGAAGCCCTTGACGTTGCGGGTCACCGGTTGCTTCGCGTGCACCCCCGATTCTCCGGAGGTAGGGCGGGTACTCTGCCCCAAGATGTTGCGTTCCGCCTTCGAGACACGACTCGGTTCGCATTGGGACGTGTCGAAACCCGACCCCACGAAGCACGCCACAAAGGGCTGCATGTTTACCATTACCTCGGCGTGAAGACGTCGGTTCTCCCATGGCGGGACGGCGGACGAACGAGGGTCTCCTGGGCCCGGTGACCGCTGATGAAGCTCACTGGCGATCGGGCGACTTCCACCCGAGCCCCCCGATTTTCACGATCGGTCACTCCACACGTTCGATCCAAGAACTCGTCGATGCGCTTACCGGGTTTTCCGTGACGAGAGTGCTCGACGTGCGAACCGTGCGAAAGTCCCGTCATAATCCCCAATTCAACGAAGCCGATTTGCCGGGGTCGCTCAAACCATCGGGAATCGACTACGCGATCGCCCCGGCGCTCGGTGGACTTCGTAAGCCTCGAAAGGACTCGAAGAATATGGGATGGCGCAATTCCAGTTTTCGGGGATATGCGGACCACATGGAGTCGGTCGAATTCGACCGCGCTCTGACCGAACTGATCATGCGGTCGCGAATCGTTTTCACCGCGCTGATGTGCGCCGAAGCGGTGCCGTGGCGTTGTCACCGATCCCTTATTGCGGATGCGTTAGTCCTTCGAGGGATCGAAGTGCGCCATATTCTCAGTGCGGGATCATCGACTCCGCATCGATTAACGTCGTTTTTAGTCGAGCGGGAGGGGCGCCCGACGTATCCCGCGGACTCCAAGACGTCGACCCTGGATCAATTCGGATGACCTTGTGAAATCGCGATTCAACGTCTTCCCTCCGGGTGAGTGCGTGAACGCCGGTCGGGTCTTGTCCCACTTCCCTCGACGCGGGTCGAATGCAATTATCGGCAGCTAGCTCTTGCAGTGGGTGTCGACGCCATGACACACGGCTTCGGGACAATATCGACGCCTTGGGACGCTATCAGCGTTCTTGGGACGATATCGGCCTGGTAGGATTTTCGGGACCCGCCAACCGCAACTGTGGGGGGTATGACAATGAACCCGTAAGTGATTCACCCGATTCTGATGAACGACTTAGTTTTGGTTCTGGAGATTGCTGGTATTTTCGGCGGCATTCTGGCAGTCGTTATCGCTGTCCTGCCACAACTGCTGGAGTGGTACTTCGATTGGTCGAACCAGCCGCTGAAAGTGAAAGTTTTCGGTGTCTATTCGAATGTAAACCCGTCAGCCGTAGGCCGAATCGAGATGAGGGTCTACAACCGGCTTCGTTCGGCAGTTCACGTCGAGATATGGCCTTTGGATGCTGTGGAGGACATCTTGGCCGACGGCGTACGGAGCAAGCTCTTCGAAAGGCCGAAGGTCCGTACCTTTCCTATCGATGGGGAGGGGGATTTCTTCCTGCTACCCGGACACGACTCCAAACAAGTTGTAATCGAATACCCAGTACGGCCCGGTGTCAAGCATGGGTCGGAGGTAGTGAGGCCGGTAGTGATCTCACATCGGTTCAAGATCAAGAAGGTTACGAGCGGTCCCTTCGAGTTCCGCGTCGATCCGAGTTTTCAGTCCATCGGTTTTCCAAAGATGGTCCTTGTCGAGCCCAAAAGGCCCGGCTGAGTCCCCCATCAACCGTTAATCAATCGGGCATACTGCCGTATCGTGAAGCGCCCGTCAGGGGAGGCCATCGGGTCGTTCGCCTGTGCTGCGGTGCTGATTCTGGTTGCGGTTCTCGCTTACCGTTACAACCCGTCCGGTTCTCTCATCTTCATACTTGGCATCCCGGTCGCAATCGCCTCCGGCTTCTTTCTGACGCTAGGAATCTACCTGCTTCAGCAACCCAACCTGATCGTAGGCCCGGCCGACGACAAATACAACGAGAGGTCTGGGCCGTTCTTCTTCGTGCACATCTATGTCAAGAACGAGTCGGGCCAATTCTTGGGTGGCGGAACCGCGCTAGACTGTCAAGGCGTCCTCAAACTCGGGGACCGGACGTTTACCCCGAAGTGGGCCTCTCGTCCCGAACCACTCTCTTGGCACCTTGTACCGACGGCGACCGCCGGACAACTGACAGCCATTCCTTGGATCGATTGGTGGATAATGGAAGATTGCAAATCGGAAACAATCGGTCCAGGGGAGCAGAAGACGCTCGACATACTTGTCAAGGTCAACGAGGACACGAACGCCTACATCCACGAGCCGGAGAACTACCGGGACCCGTACCACAAGAGAAAGACGGAGGAGGGGGGAATCATGCCGCCGGGCCGCCACCGCCTTACTCTAACGTTGAAACACCGGACTGGAGGGGCCGGGCCGTTCACAATCGAAGTCGAGAACAACGACAGCCCGGTGCCAGACTCCGTAAGCATCAGGATCGTTTCGTAGGGGTTAATTCTGCGCTCTCCCACCGTAGAGTGGGATTAGATTCCCTTGATGGATGGTGGTTGAAGTCATGGATCGGGAAAAACCGCGTGGGTTCCTCGCCATTGCGTCCATATTCACTGCCCTCGGAGCGGTCGCCATCGTACTTGCCCGGCTGGGGTTTCTTTCAGTGAGCGCACTCGTCGGATACCTTTTCGATGCAGTTACCGGCATCGCGCTGGTGACGGTACTCGCCATCCTGATATCGATGTATCCAGATTCTCCAGTTGTTCGGTTCTTCCATCCGAAGCGCACGGATGTTGGCCCTGCCGGCATAACGGACCAAGTAGCTTCGATTAGAATTGAGCCGTTGCCCCATTACAAGGGGCATACAGTATTCCACGAGAAGCGGGGGAGGGTCAAGAACCGAGCATCGCTCCCTGATGAAAGTTCGACAAGGCAATCCAAGACTCGCCAAGAAGCCAAGGGTTCGACGGAGTCTCAGGAGTGGTACGT
>JBAUYF010000037.1:0-137733 GCA_049584655.1 Thermoplasmata archaeon
GCCCGGGGCTCCGGTCGCCCAACGCGCGGCTGTCGGGGCGGGGGGAGCGGCAGAGGCCGGCGCGCGACGCGTCGTTTCGGTTCCACGCGCCCAGCGCACCAGAAGTTCGACGCCGAGATGTTGGGGGTCGGTAACGATCAGTTCGCCGGAAAGCACGCGCGTGATCGCGCGCGCCGCCATCTCGTATTCGGGATGCTCCGACTTGAGCAGCACCATCGAGAATTTGAGCGGGGTCACAGTGGCGAGCTCCTCGGCCCGGGCGAGGGCGTGTTCCATCGCCGCATCGAGATTCCCGCTGTGCACGCGTCCCTCCATATCTGTGTAGGCTTCGGGCAACCCGTCTGTGATCAGGTAGACTTCCCGCCGGTTCGCCCGGGAGCTCTGAAGGAGGAGATGCGCCGTCCGGAGCGCTTCGGCCGTATTCGTAAACGACCCGGGTTTGCATTCCCACAATTCGACCAAGTCCAATACTTGGACGTCGTTCTCGAACGCCAAAACGTCGACCGTCGCGTCCGGATGCTTGCGGCGAATCGCGACGTACAGAGCTAGCAGCGCTTTTTTCGCCGCCTCGAGTTTCCCCAATTCCGCCATGCTTCCGGACTTGTCGAACGCCAACACGACGTGGACTCGCTCGCTCGTGATCTCCCGATAGACGAAGCTCGAACGCTCGTCGATGTGACGTGACCCTTCCATGCGCGCCGCGAGAAGAGAGGAGACTACGTCGAGATGCGCGACCTCATCCGGTTGGCGTAACTGGGCCTTTTCGTATACGCCGGTCGCCGCACCCCCTTTCAACGCCAGCCGCACATCCCCGGGGAGTTGGCGACTCTCTTCTTCGAGGACGAGCCGCGCGAAACGTTCGACGAGTCCATACGTGACGACCAACTCGCCGCCACGTTCGGCTACGAAGCCCCGTTCCTTGAGCTCACGTTCGACCCGCGCCTGTTCTGCGGCGCGGACGCGAGAATCAACTTCGGATTCGGCCCGGCGCCGCGCCTCCTCGCGCTCGGCCTCCAGGGCTCGCTGCTGCGCCTCGGCCTCCTTTCGTTTTGCTTCCGCCCCGCGACGGAGGTCGCGCTCCTTGCTCTCGATGCTATCCTCTACGCGATCCTTGAGCTCGTCCCGCTGGGCGGGAGAAAGTCGGGCCAGCGCTTCACCGACCTGGGACGGCCCCAGCGCCCGCCCGTTGGCGGCGAGCGTCGCAAACGAGAATGGGCGCGCGCCCGGTTCCTTCGTTTCAGGAGCGGATCGGCGGCCCCCGAAAAGCCGACGAAACCACGCCCCGATTCGTGCGAAGAACGCCTTGATCCGCGCCCAGATGGAAGGGCGCTCCTCCGGCTGCATCCACGAGGCCGTCGGAATCAGCAACGCATCCGTGACCTCCGGAAGGAACTCGGAAGATGCCAATCGAGCGAAGTCTACGGCACGCGCCGCTTTGAGACGGGCTTCGAGGGCCTGGATCTCGGCCTCGATTTCCTCCTTGCTTCGCCGCTGTACCAAATCCAACTGGTTCAGCCGTTCCTGATACGACGTATCGACGCGGCCGACCCGACGCGAGGCTTGGCGTCGCAATCGCTCGCGGAGCCGCGCGATCCGCGCGGCGAGGGAAGTATCGGATTTGGCGAGATCGTCTAACAGAGCCTGGGCACCGGCGACCCCCTGCTCGGCCAGCGCGCGGATGAGCGCCGCGGAGTCAACGAGGTCCAGCAGGTCGTCGGAGATTACGTCCTCGGGGAATTGGGTACAATCCGGAAGCGAGATCGCTTCGTCAGAGGCGGGCGTCGTCGTCCGCGCCCTCCTCGGCACACGTGAACAGTGAGTAATGCTCGAGCAACCGGAACGCGTTGACTCCGGCTTCCACCGGTCGGATCCCGGTCGGAGGATGTTCGCGCTGCGCCACGTAGGACACGAACGGCTGGAATTTCGGGAAGATTCCCTGCCCCTCCGCGACTTGCGCCTGGAGTTGGCCGTCGTCCTTGAGGCGTCGACCCTCGCTCACGAGCGCCTCTGCATCGGTCTTGTTCTGTTTGAGAACGTCCCGATAGAATCGGCACCAGTAGACTCCCGCACTCCGTTTGAGCGCGGCCTCGAGGTACTGGTCAATGAACTCCGCCACTCGCCGTTCGTTCTGCCGGAACGAGTCCCCGCTGCGAGCGCGAATGCGCCCGCGCATGGCGTGGATGAGCCCGGCTTTCAGGTCGGGTACGCCGGGTACATCGCGACCTTCCAAGAGTGCGATCGCGCCGGTCCGGGCCGCTACATCCAGCAGCGTTCGGTTAGAACCGACTTCGCCAATATCCGGATTGTCATCCGACATGCGCAGTCGCCACGCCTCAACGACCCGTACGCCGGAGTCGAGCAGGATCTCGGGAACGTAGAATCCGTGGTCCGACTCCCTTCCCAGCTCCACGATCCGTCGGTTCGCGGCATGCTGGTCGTTGTAGCTCACGTGGAGGCTCGTCAACCGGTCGGAGAGCGGGTCATTGATGTTGTCCAAGTCCGACAGATTCGACGTGCAGATCGCCACGAACCAACTGGGGAAGCTCTCCCGCGACTTCGAGGGCGTCACGGTTCCCTCTTGGAGGGATTGGAGCAGTACGTTCTGCGTGCCGAGCGGAAGTTTTCCGATCTCGTCGACTAACAGAAGTCCCCGATTCGCCTGGAGCAGTTTGCCTGGTTCGAGGACCAGTGGGCTCATCGGATCTCCCACCTCCTCGAGTTTGCGGAGATTGATGTTGCCGGTCAAGTGATCCGGAAATACCTCCGAACTTCCTTGGAGTCGAGCAAATCCATACCCTTCGCGCAGTCGGACGTATTCGGCCGGTACTTGCTTCGCGTCGACGGATGGCGGATCGAATCGAGCCACGTCCCCGTTCGGGGCGAACCGGCGTTGGCAAATCGGACAAGGGGGGAAGCGCTGGGAAGTCGCCGGGTCCGTGAGGCTCATCGGGTGGTCGAGTACCGGGCAACCCGGCACGACCCACGCGCCCTTCGGGAATAGGTCCCACAACTCCTTCGCGAGGCTCGTTTTCCCCGCGCCCGAGGGCCCAAAGAAGAGGACATGTGCGCCCGAGATCAATGCCGCGATCAGATCCTCATAGGTCGATCCGGGCAGCACGGTGGTCGGAAACAGCGAGACGATCGCCTCGCGTCGATCGAGACCGGTCGCCCGGGCCGCGTCCAATTTTCTCAGGATTTCGTCCCGGAACCGCTCGGAGGGGTTCTGAGGGGATACGCCCGACGCCTGAAGTTGAGCCGACGTCGATTTGGCTCCGATGGCGGGAGAGGGCGAAGGCGAAGGCGACGATCGAGCGCCCCCGGCCATGCGCGGCCGAGCAGGGTTTGGAATATGTAGTTTGCCCGAGCGCGGTTGTTCCCTCGGAAGAGAACGCTTCCCGGCTCTGGGTCAATATTAAGTAATGGACCCCGCTCGGCGGCCCACACGCGATGGCCGAGAAAGAAACGCCGGCGAAGAAGTCAACGGTCGCCCGGACGGTCAAAGACAAGTGGCGCTCCAAGCACTGGTACAAGGTCCGCGCCCCCGGTTTGTTTCAACACGTCGAGCTCGGCGAGACGATGGCCTCGGAGCCCGAACAGGTGGTCGGCCGTACGCTCGAGACGACGCTCCAGGAGCTCTCCGGCGGGGCCGACATCGGCAAAGCGCACATCAAGCTCAAGTTCCAGGTGGAACGGATTACGGGCGAAAACTCGGCAGATTCCCGATTCATCGGGCACGAGCTCACGTCGGATTACGTGCGACGACTGGCCCGAAGGAAGCGCTCGAAGATCGACACCTCGCTGATTGTCACGACCAAGGATGGCGTCCAGATCGTATTGAAACCAGTCGCAGTCGGTGAGCAACGGTTGCAAACCCGACTGCGTGCCGAGCTTCGCCACAAGCTCCGCTCTCTACTCACCGAAGAAGCCCAGATCCGGACCGCACCCGAGTTCGTTCGAGAGATGCTCGGAGGCGATCTCGGTAAGCTCCTGGCACACGGGCTCAAGACTTTGTATCCGCTGAAGAAGATCGAGATCCGATCCTCCGTGATTCTCGGGACGATCGTCGATGAGGCCCCGGGAAGTGAGCCGACCCCCGTCGATGTTGGACCCCCGGCGGCTACACCCGATCTGCCGGCTATAGCTCCAGTCGAGAGCAGCGAGGTTCCGAGCGCGTAGCGTTCGGAGGCATCGAGGGAGTGCGTGCCGATCCGGCCTTGTCGGAGTGGCTCAGCCTGGTAGAGCACGGGACTCATAGAGGAGCGGGGCCCGCTTCCGCTCTTGGAGAGATCCTGGGGCCGGGGGTTCAAATCCCCCCTCCGACATATTGGCCCTCACTTCAGAGATCAGCCCCCTGGAAAGCCCCCGTCGGTCCGGATTAGCCCTGGTGGACTTCGTGAATCTCGTCGGCAACGAGGCCATGGGCTTCCTTGTGGACCCGCGCCGCAGCTTCCGGTGAGGGGGCTTCCACGAGGCAGAAGATCGTCTCGGACTTCTCGTCGACCCAGTAGCTCCGATAGTTGACGCCGTGCTTGCCCTGGACTTTGAGGTCCTTCTCGTGCGCTTCCGCGACGGCCTTCTGGGTCACGCCCTTCATCTTGTGGTGGACGTCCATATAGAGCGGCATAGCGGTCGGAAGTCGGAGCCAATGGAAATATCTTCCGATATCAAGAGAGCCGTCGGGTCCCCCGCTCGCTCGAGAGGGGTTAGATATTCCGAGCGCTATCGGTAGATCGAGCTCGACCCAGGGAAGGCCTAAGGTCTGCCGGGGATTCTTCTCCCCGGAACGAGGCCGGCCGTAATGAGTCCTGATCCCCGTGTCGAGACGTCGGTCAAGATCCGACGAATTGTAGAGTCGGATCGAGATGCGCTGCGAGCCTTGCGCCTACGCTCCCTGGCCACGGACCCGATGTCCTTTGGGTCCACGTTTGCAAAGGAATCGGCGGGCGACCTCGCGAAATGGACGAACTGGGCGCATCTCGGTGCCACCTCTTTGGAGACGGCTGTCCTGGTCGCCGAGCAGGACAACGGCAATCTCGTAGGAATGGTGGGAGCCTACTGGAATGAGAACATCACGCATCTCTACGGGATGTGGGTAGAACCCGGCCACCGGCACCTCGGGCTGGGCGGAAGGCTGCTGGACGAGATTCTCGTGTGGGGGGAAACGGTTCATCCGACATCCGAAATCCGTCTCGGGGTCGTGCCCCTAGCCGGTTCAGCCGTCCGGCTCTACCAGAGCCGGGGGTTTGTTCCGACCGGGAAGGTCGAGCCCCTCCCCCACACCCCAAGCGTGGTAGTGCATGAGATGGTGTGGTCACGGAAGAAGCCGGGCGCGCCCGCCGTGAGATGATTTTAATCCGGTCGTTTGATTGATGTGTCCTCCGCCCCTTTCGACTCAGGTCTGACCAGGGTCGGGAAAATCTACCGTCCGCAGGGGCGGGCGACAGAGGTTAGGAGACTAAGGGCGCCGCAGCTCTCACGGCCCAGCTCTTGAAGCGGCGAAATCGGAATAGATCCCGCGCCCAGAAAACCAAGAAATCGCCTCAAATCCATATGAATGGCTGCCTGATTCGACCTATCCCAGTATGGTAGCAAGACCAGGAATGGATTTTCCCCCCGAACTGGTGGTCCAGTTCGCGGGCTGCCCGGTGAAGGCCAGTTTGGATGTTCTCGGCCGGAAGTGGGCGCTCCTCATCTTGCGGAACATCGGGCTTTACCGAAGGGATCGGTTCAATGAGATGCTCCGGATCACTCCGGGCTTGAGCAAGCGTGTCCTAGCGATGCGGCTCAAGGAGTTGGAGCGGGGTGGTTTCATCCGCGTCGTAGAAAAGGGTCGGAACTTCACGCGATGGGGACTGACCGAGAAAGGAGAGGACGCGCTCCCGATCCTGATGACGCTCGTTCAGTTCGGGTCGAAGTGGTACGCCGAGGAAGTCTTCGCGGACCGGAGACCCCGACCATTGAGCGATGTGTTTGAGAGCTCATACATTCGCAAGACGTTGCGGGCGATGACGGCCGCCGCTACGCCCTGAACGTCGCCCTGGACGGGATTCAACCCGGGCTCCCGAAATCCTCGTAAATCGCCCTCGGTGGGGTCCGAAGTGGGACTCCCACTAGGCCGGATGCTTTCCATGGTTCGTACCTCGTATCATAAAGTCCCGACGCGGTTTGAGAAATGGTCCTAGGAAGTTTTCTTGCCCGCACTATCCACTCCGCAGACCGCCCCGCTGTCGGAACTCGCCTCCCTTCCGATGTCACCCGGACCGCGCGATCGGAAGGCCGCACCACTTTCACTTTACGGACTCGAATTCAGTCTCGATACGGCGTCGCTCGACGCACTCGAGACCGTCGCCCGCTCTGTAACCCGCCCTCAGATTGCCGCATGGTTTTCTCGTTTTGATGGAACTGAAGAGGTGGCCCTGCTTGCCACATGTCACCGCATTGAGCTGACCCTACTGGTTCCTTCTCCCGAGGAGGTCGAACGCTGGCGTTCCGAGCTTCCGGGGGACCGTGAGTCCTGGACTCTCCGGGAGGGACGAGAGGCGGTTCACCATCTCTTCCGTGTTGCCTCGGGGCGAGAATCCCTGGCGGTCGGGGAAGCGGAGGTCCGTCAACAGGTTCGCGCCGCCGGGCGTCTGATCCAAAGCCGACACCCACGTCCCGTGCTCCACGAACTTTTCGCCGCCGCCGCGACGGCGGCCGACGAGGCCGGGTCGTCCGTCTCGGCGGCCCCTTCGATCGCCGCCATCGCTGCGGCACGGTTGTTGGAATTAGTGAACCAACCCCGCCCCCGCGTGCTCGTCGTCGGATCCGGCTTGGTCGGGCGCCAGGTCACGGAGCGCCTCGCGATGTCTGCGGAAGTCACGATGATGTTTCACGAGCGGCCCCCCGAGAAAGCGTTCCTACTCGCGACCGCGGCGCAATCCGCCCCACTCGACCGTCTGCCGACCGAACTTGCGCAGTGCGATGCGGTCATCACGGCGGCCAAATTCGGTAATCGCGGGTTGCGTGCTTCCGACCTGCCTCGTAATCACCCACTTCTCCTCATGGACCTCGGGATGCCTCGTAACATCGACCCCGGGGTGCGAAGCGTTCCGAATGTACGGTTGGTCGACCTCGAAGAGCTGCATGGTCGATCGGAGCGACCGCTCTCGGGCGACTCGTCGGATCCGCGCATCGAGCAGCTGGCGGATCGCTTCGCCGATCGTCTCGAGCCCATCCTCTGGGAACCGTGGATCGACGCGTTTCGAAGGGCTGCGGAGTACATCCGAAGGTCGGAACTATCCGTCGCGCGCCCCTTTCTGGGGAGCCTAAGCCCAGACCAAGAGACCGCCGTCGAGCGCCTCACGTTGCGTTTGGTCGCGCGTCTCTTATCCGCTCCGACCGAACGGCTGCGGTCGCTGCCAACCGGCCCTGAGGGGGAGCTTCAGCGTCGGCTGCTGCTCGACCTACTTCGTCCCGAAATCGAAGAACCGTGACAGAACGGGTCCGGGTAGGAACCCGGCGCAGCCCGCTGGCTCGCGTCCAGACCGACCTTGTGCTCTCCCAGCTCGCTCGTGTCGCCCCTACTTGGCGGTTCGACACGATTCCGGTCGAAACGAGTGGCGATCGAGATCGGTCCCTGGGGAGCTCACCCGACTTCACGGACGCGATCGATCGCGCGCTGGTCGAGGGCTCGATTGACCTCGCCGTCCATAGCGCGAAGGACCTTCCGGTCGTACTCGACTCGAGGCTGACCTTGTTGGCCTGCCCCCGTCGAGCCGATCCACGGGACTGTCTTCTCGTCGCATCGGCGCGAGACACCCGTGACCTTCCCCGGGGTGCCAAGGTTGGCTCCAGCAGTCTGCGACGACGAGCGCAGCTACTGCGCTGGCGACCCGACCTCACCGTCGTCGAGATCCGAGGGAATGTCGGCACTCGCATCGGGCTCGTGCAATCCGGCGCCATCGACGCGGCAATCCTCGCCGTAGCCGGAGTCGCTCGACTCGGCCGGAGCGCCGAGATTAACCGCATCCTGCCCGTGACGACCTTTCTCCCCGCGCCCGCCCAAGGAGCGCTGGCCGTCGTGGCCCGTTGGGACGACGCCCTCCTCACACCAGTAGTATCCCGATTGGACCATGCCGCTACCCGTGCCTGCGTGAGCGCGGAACGCGCGTTCGCCGCGGCGCTGGGAGGGGATTGCCAGGTCCCACTCGGCGCCCTGGCGAAGCGGCACGAGCAGTCGATCTCGCTACAAGGGGAAGTACTCACACCGAATGGCCGCACCGCGCTGCGTGGCCGCCGGCGGGGCCGGCTGTCCGAGGCCGTACGCATTGGATCGACGCTGGGTACGGAGATGCTCGAACGCGGAGCGCTCGACCTCATCACCCCCACTCGTCAGTGAGGGATATGGCCAGCAGCCACGCCCCTCTCGTCGTGCTCTTCTCCGCCGAGGGAACCTTGGCTCACATCGATCGGCCATTGCATCGAGAGGGCGTCCGACTGACTCGGATCTCGTCAATCGTGACGCGCCCCATCGCACCGACCGATTGGATCCAACGGCTCGCCCGCGCCCCGACTCCAGATACCGTAGTCGTGACGAGTCGAACCGCAGTCAGAAGCGGCCTACTGCCTTGGCGCCGTGCGTTGGGTCGCCTTCCTCGAGAGCTCGAATTTTGGGCCGTGGGACCTGGCACCACTCAAGCCCTCCGAGACGCTCACATCCGTCAGATCCATCGGCCCCAAACAGTCTCCGCCGCCGCCGTGGCTCGGGCGCTCGGCCGACGGGCCCGGCGTGCCATCGTGTACTTTCGCTCGGACGCCGCTGGTCCTCGGCTGGCGCGGGCGCTACGGAACCAGGGACATTCCGTCACGGACCTGGTCGTCTACCGATTGGAATTGCCTTCTCGACTCACCCGACGAGCCCAGCAGGCGTTGGCGAAGGCCGACCTGCTGGTCGTGACGAGCCCTTCCGCCCTCGCGCGTCTCCGCCAATGCCTCGATCGACGCACGTTCACTCACCTCGCTCGGACTGCGCGATTGATCGTCCTCGGGGAGCGTTCCCGAATCGCCGCGCGAAGGATCGGACTTCGACGGGTCGCGGTAGCGCCTTCAGCGAGCGCACAACGATTTACCCGCTTTCTGCTCCGGGAGCTTCGCGATGGCCCGGCATAAGACGAACCGCCTCGGCGGGACTCCCAACACGCTGCCGGTACGCCTTCGCCGCCTTCGTCGCACCGCGGCACTTCGGAATTGGAGGGCGGAAACGGATTTGGAACCACGACGTCTCATCTATCCGATCTTCGTCCGCCCGGGACGAGGAGAGCCCGATTCGATCACTTCGTTCCCGGGAATCATGCGTTACCCCGTCCCTCACCTAGCGGCCCTGGCCTCCAGCCTCGAGAGGGAAGGCGTCCGCTCGGTGCTCTTGTTCGGGATCGCCCGAAAGAAGGACGCAGAGGGAAGCGATGCCTGGTCTCCGGACGGCGTTGTGGCGAACGCCGTTCGGGCGATCAAAAGGGCGGCACCGGACCTCGTGGTCATCACCGACGTGTGCTTGTGCGCCTACACTTCGCACGGCCACTGCGGAGTACTTTACCGAGGGGGGATCGACAACGACGCTTCCTGCGATCGGCTCGCGCAGGTGGCGGTCTCGCACGCCGCCGCCGGTGCCGACGTGGTTGCCCCGAGCGCCATGATGGATGGCCAAGTCGCGCGAATCCGGACCGCGTTAGATGCCGTCGGCCATGACGCGACCGCTATCATGGCCTATTCGTCGAAGCACGCCTCTACCTTTTACGGGCCGTTTCGCGATATCGAACAATCCACGCCGGCCTTCGGAGATCGACGCAGTTATCAGATGGATTATCGGAACGCACGCGAGGCATTGCACGAGATGGAGTTGGACGCCCGGGAGGGGGCTGACCTCCTGATGGTCAAGCCCGCCATCACGAGCTTGGACCTGCTCGCGCGGGCCCGTCCGCGATTCCTCCTGCCGTTGGTCGCCTTCCAAGTGAGCGGCGAGTACGCGATGTTGAAGGCCGCTGCGGACAAGGGCATCGTGGATGAACGCGCCGCGATCGAAGAGACGTTGAGCGCCATCCGTCGTGCGGGAGCCGATCTCATCGTCACGTACTTCGCTCGCGATGTCGCACGTTGGTCGCGGGAGAGTGCATGACCGGCGACCCCGCTCGGTCGAATCCGACCGAAAAGGACGCGGCGGAGGAGTCCCGGGATTTCGTTGTGTACACGTTCTTTCACGTTCGCCCCGAGTGGAGGCGGTTGTCTCGGCAAGCGCGTGACGAAGGGAAGGCGGCCGTTGTCCGTGTGCTCGAGCATCCGTCCGAGGGCGTTCTCCTTCGAACGTACTCCCTGGTGGGGCTCAAGGCCACCGCCGACATGATGGTCTGGACGATCGGACCCGAGCTCGCTCCGATCCAAGAGTTTCACTCTCGCCTGCTCGGCACTTCGATGGGGGGGTATCTCGATACTTCGTACTCCTACCTGGGCATGGGCCGTAGGTCCGAGTACCTCGGCGAGCACGCGCACGGAGCGGAAGGGTCCGAGGCCCAACGCCGGCCGTTCGACCTTCCCTACCTCTTTGTCTATCCGTTCGTGAAAAAGCGAGAATGGTACGCGCTTTCGTTCGACGAACGGCGTCGGATCATGGGCGAACACTTCCGGATCGGTCACCGATTTCCGAAGATCCGGATCCATACGGGCTACTCCTTCGGGCTCGACGATATGGAGTTCATTCTCTCGTTCGAAGCCGAGTCGCCGGCCGACTTCTTGGACCTCGTGAACGCGCTACGCCCCACCGAAGCCAGCCGGTACACGGCTCTCGAGACCCCGATCTTCACCTGCGTCCTCACCGCCGCGCCGCGCATGCTCGATCTCGCGGACGGGCTTCCGTGAGCCCTCCCCTACCGGGGCGCCGGTCGCGGGCGCTCTGGCGTCGGGCCACTCGAGTCCTTGCCGGCGGCGTCGATAGTCCGGTGCGGTCGTTCCGGGCCGTGGGAGGGACTCCCGTCTTCTTTGCGCGCGGCCGAGGAGCCTACCTCGTGGACGTCGACGGTCGGCGGTATCTCGACCTCCTGAGTTCCTGGGGCGCGAATCTCCTGGGCAATGCGCCCCCCAGTATCGTCGCCGCCGTTCGTCGGGCGGCGGCCCAGGGCCTCACGTTCGGCGCTCCCTCGCCGCTCGAGCACGAATTCGCTGAACAGCTTCAACGAGCCGTCCCCGCGGTGGAGCGGCTCCGATTCGTGAGCTCCGGGACGGAGGCCGTGATGAGCGCCATTCGAGTCGCGCGGGGATTCACGCGTCGAACTAAGATCGTGAAGTTCGAAGGCGGGTACCACGGACACTCGGATGGACTGCTCGCCCGCGCCGGTTCCGGAGTGGCGACACACGCTCTCCCTGACTCCGCGGGAGTTCCCCCCGCCATTGTCGGGGAAACACTCGTTGGACGCTACAACGACCCCGAGGGCCTCGCCGACCTGTTCGAACGTCACGGACCTTCCATTGCCGGGGTCGTGGTCGAGCCGGTGGCGGGGAACATGGGCGTCATCCCACCTCGTCCTGGCTTCCTCGAATCAATCTCCGCGCTGGCGCACCGGCACGGCGCCCTCGTGATCGCGGACGAGGTGATCACTGGCTTCCGTCTGCGACGCGGAACGGTTCACGAGAGCCTCGGCCTCTCGGCGGACCTCGTAACCCTCGGTAAGGTGGTGGGAGGCGGGATGCCGATCGGAGCCTACGGAGGCCGCCGCGAGATCATGGAAATGGTCGCGCCCGTCGGCCCGGTCTACCAGGCGGGCACCTTATCCGGTAACCCCCTCGCGATGGCCGCCGGTCACGCGATGCTCGACCGACTCATCCCCGCGGTCTACCGCACGTTGGAGCGGAACGGATCCGCGCTAGAGGCGATGCTCGCCCGACTCGCTGACGAAGAGCGGGTTCGAGTTTTCACCGTGCAGCGGGTGGGTTCGATGTTAACGCTGTTCTTCGCCCCAGGGCCAGTTGTTGACCTCCAAAGCGCGGAGAGGACGGACCGAGCCCGGTACGCGCGATTCTTTCACGCGGCTCTGGATCGAGGGGTCTATCTCCCGCCGTCGGCGCTCGAAACCATGTTCGTATCGGCGGCGATCCAGGCGAACGACCTCAGTCGCGCCGAGGCGGCCTTGCGAGCCGGCTTTCAGTCCGCTCGGAGGAGAGGCCGATGAGGCGCGATCGCATCCAAAGGGCGCTCCGTGGCGAGGAGACCGATACCACTCCTATCTGGCTCATGCGTCAGGCGGGCCGCCACCTGCCGGGCTACCGGCAACTTCGGGAGGAGCATCCGATCCTCGAGATCGCCCGCGACCCGGAGCTGGCGGTCCAGGCGACGTTGGAACCGATTCGTCGGTACGACGTTGACGCGGGGGTCGTCTTTGCCGATATTTCGCTTCCCTTTCTCGGCCTGGGAGTTCCCTTTTCGATCGATCCCGGTCGCGGGCCGGTGGTAGCTCACCCGATCCGCACGCGAGCGGATGTCGACGCGCTGAGCCATTTCGATGCCCGCGCGGCCGTCCCCTTTGTGGGAGAGGCGATCAAGCGGTTCCTCGCCCTCGAGTCAGACCGTCCGATCATCGGCTTCGCCGGGGGGCCGTTCACGCTGGCGGCGTATCTGATCGAAGGAGGCGCCTCCCGTGAGTACGTCGAAACGAAGCGCCTGCTCTATTCCGATCCGGCCACCTTCGATCGCCTCATCGAACGACTCACCGAGATGACGGGCGACTATCTGCGCTTTCAAGCCGAGAGCGGGGCGGCCGTTCTGCAAGTATTCGATACCTGGGCGGGCGCCGTCTCCTACGCGGTCTTCGAAGAACATCTCCTCGAGCCATTGCAGAGCCTCTTCGAGCAGTTGCGAACATTGGGCCGCCCGACGATCTATTTCTCCACCGGTTCGTCTCATCTCCTCGAACTGCTGGCCGATACGGGGGCGAGCGCACTAGGGGTCGACTGGCGCGAGCCGCTTCGTCGCGTTCGAAACCGCATCGGCGCTCAAATGGCACTGCAGGGGAATCTCGACCCCGGAGCGCTTCTCGGAACGAGCAAGATCCTCCGGCACGAGGCGCGTCAGGTCCTCGACGAAGTGCCGGACGGTCGGGCCCACGTCTTCAATTTAGGCCATGGTGTCCTGCCCGAGACCGACCCCGAGCGGGTGCAGGAGCTGGTGGATTTCGTGCACGAGGCCGGAAGGGAACAGAGGAAGCGATGAGCCCCCCTCCGCCTCGAGAAGGCACCGCCGTACTCCTGATGGGCTATGGAAGCCCCAACGGTAGCCAAGACTTGCGAGCGTACTTGGCCGACGTACTGCACGGAAGTAGCCCGTCGGAAGCGATGGTCGCGGAGTACGTTCGCCGATACGACCGAATCGGAGGATCGCCCCAGAACCAGATCCTCGCCTCGCTGCGCTCGAAGCTCGAGCGACGACTCGAACCCGACTGGCCCGGAGTTCGCGTGTTTCTCGGAGTGAAGCACGGACACCCCGCGCTGCGAGATGTGATCCCCGAGGCCGCCCGAGCCGGATTCCACCACCTCATCGCGGTGCCCCTCTCACCGTATGCGTCCACGTGGATCAGCGTCCCGTACCAGGAGGGCGTCGCGGAAGGGATCCGCGCGGCTCCCGGCCCCATGGACGTCGATGTACGACTCGGGTGGCATCTGGACCCGAACTGGATCGGATATTGGACCCACGCGATTCAGGAGGGGCTCGCGCAGCAGGGAGATCCGCAAGAGGCCGTGCTCCTCTCGGCGCACAGTTTACCCCAGCGGATGCGCGAGCAGGGCGACCCCTACCCCGAGATCCTCCACGAGACCTCCGACGCCATCGCGCGCCAAGCTCAGCTTTCCCGCTGGTCGTTCACTTTTCAGAGCGCGGGGAACACGTCCGAATCCTGGCTGGGCCCGGATATCACCGAAGTGATGCTCGATTGGAAACGGAAGGGCGCGCGACACCAGCTGGTCGCCTCGTTCGGATTCGTATTCGACCATCTCGAAGTCCTGTATGACCTCGATGTGGTTCTCCGCGAGTTCGCGGAATCGCACGGCATCGAGTATCGACGGGTGCCCATGCCGAACGATTCGGCGGCAGTCGTCGAGGCATTGGCCGCGCGGCTTCTCGCGTCTCCCGACGATTCGCGCTCCCGCCACTCTCCCAAAACTCGCGCTCTATCGCGTGCGCCACCCGTCCATCGAGCCCCGCGAAGAGCCCCCATCACGAGGAAACCCGCGCGGTAGTCGAATAGCCCTGGTCAGTGATCGGTCGCGTACGTTGGTGCTTTCGAAATTTAGTGAGGTCCGCCGATTCGTTACTTCCCATCAATGTAATTCTGAATTCGCGCGAGATTGACCTCCGGTGGCTCCAAACCGTCCACCGTCAGGATCGGTTCGTCCCATGCGACATATTCACGGGCGGTCACCTCCTCCCAGGTCGGCTTCGGCAAGGGAGGCGTCGGCGGGTGGCGCGATTCCACCCGGCGACGATGCTCGGCGCGGTCCGAACAGGTGACCTCGACCACGTAGAGTCGGGCGTGCGCTTCGACGGCGAGTTCCCGCCACATTTGGCGAGCAGGTTCGACCCCGTTGACCGCATCCACGATCGCATCGCGTTGCAGGAGAAGATGGACTCGCGCGATGTCACTCACCGCGACGTAAGCGGCCAAGCCCGTCTCAAAAGAGAGCGGTATTCCAGCTTTCAGGAGGGACGCTTCGATCGTATCGACTCGAAGCCAAATCGCGCCCAGTCTCTCGGCGAGGAGACGCGCCAACGTAGACTTCCCTGTTCCCGGTAGTCCCGCGAACTCGACGAGCTTCGGCGGTACGGACCGAACGGAGGGTCGAGGGTTCAAGGAATGCTCCCCCACCGCAGGGGTTAGATCGCTCATAATCCATCCGAGCTCCGTCGGTGCCCCCGCACCGGTTTTTCGGTGCCGAGGACGGTAGGTCGAGGGGCACGCAGTTTTATCGATGTCCTTCTCTCCCCGCGACGAGGAACTTCCAAAATGCAGGCATCGACCGTTCGGCTGCCCAGCTGGTACCGCGCCCTGACCGCCGTAGTCGGCCTGATCTCGATCGCGCTGGCGTTCGTGCTTCTCGCCTATCCGGGGATCGCCCTGCTCACGCTGGTCTTCTTGCTCGCATTCGCCTTGCTCGTCATCGGGATCGACCGTCTCATCGCGGGGATCACGGGCCACCCGTTTGGGTGGATGCCGGGAGCCGGCGGAGGCTGGATGGGTGGGCCGATGTCGGGAAAGCCGTCCGACTCCAATCAAACGCCACCCCCTCACCCGTAGCCGACTGAACCTTCTACCCCCGATCCGCGTTATCGGGCCCCCGCCCCCGAGCAACGGACGAATGCCGGAGTCCGACGTTTCGATGGGCCGCGGGGGGAATTCGCTTCCCCGCTCCAGTGCCGTCGCGCTCACGTTAACGGTCGTACTGATCGGCGTTTACATTGCGCTGGATATCGTGGCGCAGTTGCTGCCGCCCCACTATAGTCCGATCACTCAAGCCGAGAGCGATCTGGCGGTCGGCCCCTTCGGCTTTGTCATGACGGCCAATTTCGTCGTGCGTGGGGTCTTATCACTGAGCTTCATCTACGGATTGACCCAGGCGACAGCGCTCGCCCGCCGAACTCGTCTGGGGGTCGGGCTTCTCGGAGCTTGGGGCGTGGGGGCATTCATTTTGGCCGCTTCGCCCACAGATGTAGGAACCGGTTCACCCACGCTGCATGGAACGATCCATTTGGTCGTGGCCTCGATTGCATTTCTCGCCGGCGCGATCGGGGAACTCCTCTTGGCCCGAAATTTCACAGCGGAAGAGAGACTGGCTGTGTTCCAGAACCCTGCCGTGGTCCTCGCCATCCTGGCGACGATTTTCTGCCTCGTCACGTTTGCCGCGACAGGCGCCCCCCGGCTGGTGCACGGGGCGTTCGGCCTGGTCGAACGGATCTTCATTGGGCTCGTCCTCCTCTGGATGCTTCTCGTCTCCCTTTTCTTGCTACGCGACCACTCGCCCTCGGCGCGAGGCGACCCTCCGGCGACCCACGCATAGTCCCCTAGTGTTCCGAAGGCCGCCCGTCGACCTCGGTCCTCGACTCGGATAAGATTCTTGAACGGCTGCGCCTACCGAGGTACGGAACGTTTTCTATGGTCCAAATCACCGTGGATGGTCGCTCGATCGAGAGCGATGCCTCCGCGACCCTCCTCGAGACCCTGAATCGTATCGGGGTAGAAATCCCCCAGATTTGCTACCATCCTGGGCTGGGCGCCATCCAGTCGTGCGAAACTTGCCTCGTGGAGGCTGACGGTCGTCTAGTCCGCGCCTGCGCGACTCCGCTCAAGGAAGGATTGCGCGTCACGACCTCTTCGGAGCGAGGCCGGGCCGCGCGCCGGGTGGCCCTCGATCGGTTGCTCCGGGACCATCTGCTCGTGTGCACGGTTTGCGACAAGAACGGCAATTGTGTGCTCCACTCGACGGTGCTCAAAGAGCGGGTTTCGAGCCAGGAGTTCCGGCCGAAGCCATACCCGGTCGACACATCCAACCCGTTCTACGTCTACGAACCGAGTCACTGCATCCTCTGCGGACGGTGCGTGGAGGCCTGCCAAGATGTTGTCGTGAACGAAGTCATCACCATCGACTGGAAGCGGAATCCACCCAAGGTCGTTTGGGACCACGACGCGCAGATCAATCGCTCCTCATGCGTCTCGTGCGGAGCGTGCGTCTCGGTGTGCCCGGTGGATGCTCTGATGCCGAAATCGATGCTCGGAGAGGCGGGCTTCTTTACCGGGCTCGCTCAATCGACCAAGGATCAGCTTACTCAGACGGTCAAGGACCTCGAACCGTCGATGGGAGGATTGCTCCCCATCCTCGCCGCCAGCGAGGTCGAGGCGCAACTTCGGAGCTCGCTCGTTCGCAAGACCAAGACCGTGTGCGCCTTCTGCGGCGTCGGCTGCTCCTTCGATGTCTGGACTCGGGGTCGCAAGATCCTCCAGATCCAACCACGGGCGGAGTCTCCCGCCAACGGAATTGCCACCTGTCTGAAGGGAAAGTTTGGATGGGATTTCGTGAACAGCCCCGATCGCCTGACAGCCCCGCTGATTCGTCGGGGCGAGGAATTTCAGCCGGTGAGCTGGCCGGAGGCGATCCAGTACATTGCCGACCGGATCCAACAAATCCGGGGCGCCGCCGGACCGAACGCGATCGGGCTCCTCGCGAATTGCACCGGGAGCAATGAGGAGGCCTACCTCCTACAGAAACTAGCTCGGGGCGTCATCGGGACGCACAACGTCGATAATTGCGCGCGGTACTGCCAGGCTCCAGCGACCACCGGTTTACTACGAACGGTGGGCATCGGGGCGGACGCCGGATCCTTCGACGACATCGCGGGCGCCGACCTCGTCATGACGGTCGGATCGAATACGGCCGAGTCCCACCCCGTGCTGGCGGGGAAGATCAAGCGAGCCCAGAAGCTCCACGGCCAGAAGTTGATCGTTCTCGACCTCCGCGGGACGCCGATGGCGCGTCGCGCCAATCTCTTCGTACGCCCAAAGCCCGGCACAGACCTCGTTTTCCTCAACGCGGTCGCGCGGTACATACTCGCGCAGGGATGGGAGGCGAAATCCTTCATCGAAGCGCGCACGATCAAGATCGACGAGTATCGGGCGGCCATAGAGCCGTTCACGCTCGAGAAAGCGGTGGAGCTAACCGGCGTTCCCGCCGAGCAGATCGTGCAGACCGCGACGATGATCCACGAGGCGCGGAGCTTCTGCATCCTGTGGGCGATGGGCGTGACGCAACACCAACCCGGGAGCGAGACTTCGACCGCGATCTCCGATCTGCTGCTCTTAACCGGGAATTTTGGCCGCCCGCATTGTGGCGGTTATCCGCTCCGCGGGCACGCCAACGTGCAAGGCGCGAGCGATTTTGGCGCGCTGCCGTCGTTCTGGCCCGGCTACGAGCCCTGGGACGATCCGGCCGTTCGCGCCCGGTACGCCGCGGCCTGGGGCGTCCCAATCCCCACGACGAAGGGTCTCACCAGCACCGAAATGGTCGACGCCATTCGAGCGGGCTCGCTCAAGGGAATGCTGATCTTCGGCGAGGACAAGGTGCTCGCCGACTCCCATCATACCGATGTCGCGGCGGCACTCGCCCAGCTCGAACTGCTCGTCGTCTGTGAACTATTCCCCACGGAGACGACGCGCTACGCCGACGTGATCCTGCCGGCCGCGAGCAGCCTCGAGAAGGAAGGAACCTTCGTCAACACCGAACGTCGGATTCAACGGTTCCATCCCGCGCTTCTCCCGCTCGGGGAATGCCGCACCGAGCTGACGATCATTCAGGACCTGGCCCGCGCGCTCGGTGCCGCGTGGGACTATCGAAGCTCGGAGGAGGTCATGCAAGAGGTCGCCCGCCTCGTCCCGTACTTTGCCGGCGTTCGCTACGACCGGCTTGAGGGGTATCAGAGTCAGCGATGGCCCGTCGCCGCCGACGGGACTGAATCCCCGTACCTCTATGCGGATCGTTTTCAGTTCCCCGACGGCAAGGCGCACTTCTACCCGCCCAAGTGGATCCCGCCGTTAGAGTCCAATGCCGAGTTTGACCTCTATCTGAACAACGGGCGCATGCTCGAACATTTTCACTGGGCGAACCTGACCTCCCGCAACGAAGGGATCATGTCGAAGGTCCCGGAAATGTACGTGGAGGTCGCTCCGGCGCTCGCCCAAGCGCGCGGACTGCGCGATGGGGATTCGGTGCGGCTCCGTTCCACTTCGGGCGCGATCCGCGCGCACGTCCTAGTCACGGACCGCGTCCAGGGGAAAGTCATGTGGCTCGGGATCCACGATCGCGGTGAGAATGCCGTGAACCGATTAACGCGCAGCGAGCGCGACCCGACGACCAAAACCGGGGCCTACAAAGAAATCCCGGTGGCGATGGAGAAGATCCCCTCCGACGTTGGGTCTCTCACGAACCCGTTGACGCTCAGCAACCCCCGCCGGTACGAGGGAGTCCCGCAACTTGGTGTTCGTGTTGACGAGAAGTGGAAACGCCCCGAATACACTCCCCTGGTCGATTAACGATGGCGAAAGCGCTGCCGCCGGCGGTCCCTCATCTCGTGGACGTCGAACCGGATGACGCCGAGGCGCTCACCCCCGAACTCCAGCGGGAGCTCGTCCGACTCGCTCGCGGGCTTCACGAGAGCGGGGCACTCGCCTTCTTGGTCGCGCTGGCCGAAGGTTCCGGTACGGTCACCCGCGAGATGGCGGAATGGACGCGCCTCCCAGGAAATCGGAAGATGCTCCAGAATCTCGTGGCCATCTACTCCCTGCTGCAACAGATCGATACCGAAGTGCTCCTGACGGTCGCCCATGCGCTCGAGGATGGTTTGGTGGAGGCCGGCCGCGCCCGCCGATCCGGACGGGTGGCACGAGCCCCAACTCTCACCACGTTGTGGCGCGAGGCCAGTGAACCGGACGTGCGGCGAGGTCTTTTGATCGTCTTCGGATTTCTCCGGGGCGTGGGTCGCGCCCAATCCCTCGACCCACCGAAACCCAACCGACCACGCTAGACCGCTAATCGTTGCGGACCCGCGTAGACATTGTAACGGCCTTCTCGAAGGAAGCCGACCAAGGTCATGCCCTGGTCGCGGGCCAGTTCCACTGCGAGCGAGCTCGGCGCGCCGATAGCGGCGAGGAAGGGGATGCCGGCGACCGCGGCCTTCTGCACGAGTTCGAAGCTGGCGCGGCCGCTCACGAGGAGCACGGTCTCGGAGGCCGGGAGTTGCCCGGCTAAGAGCTGTTGGCCGACGACCTTATCGAGCGCATTGTGGCGCCCCACATCCTCCCGCAGCACGAGGAGCTTTCCAGCGGCGTCGAACAAAGCCGAGGCATGAAGGCCCCCGGTGCGGTCGAACAGCTTCTGTTCGTGTAGAGCGCGCTCGGGAAGGGATTCCAACACCGACGAGGCCAGGCGAAATCCCCCGACCGGCGCCCGGCCCACGACGGTGCGGACGTGCTCGAGGCTCGCTTTCCCGCAGATCCCGCAACTGGAACTGGTGAACACATTACGGCGGAACCGGTCGAAATCGAAGGGCACTCCGGGACGCAAATGAACGTTCACCTGATTGTACTGCTGGGGCTGCGTAGACTCGGTACAGTAGGCGATCTGTGCGATCTCGTCTCGCTCGTGGAGCAGGCCTTCCGAGAGCAAGAATCCCGCCGCCAATTCGAAATCGTGACCGGGAGTTCGCATCGTCACGGCGATCGATCGGGGCTCGTCCGAACCCGACTCCACGACGCGGATCTCGAGCGGTTCTTCGGCGGCGACTTCATCCTCCCGTTCGAGCAATCGGGCCGCTCGAACCTCGCCCATCCGAATGCGGCTGGATGATCCTCCTCGGGATGCGCTCATGTTGGCGGCCCGGCTACTTCGCCCAAGCGTAAATAGGACCCGCGCCGCGAATCCGGATGTCGCCTAAGGAAGGGCCCGACGCGTACGTTCCGCCGCGAGCGCGGATCCGAGCTCGATGAACTGCGGCCCCGGGGACTTCGACTCCGTGGGTCCGGCATGATACTTCTCGAGAAAGTATCGGAGGCCTTTGCGCAGGATCGCGTCGTACTCCTCTTGAGCTTCGGCCAGCAGCGCGGCGGGGGCGCAAGGAAGGTGGAAGCGCTGCGAGCCCGATCGGATCGCAGGGCGAAGGTCGGAGTCGATCGCCAGTCCGCAGCCCGCGCAATCCGTCATGGGGGCGTTGATCCGCCCGGTCGGGGCAATATATTCGATCGTCGCCACACGCGATCGGAGCGCCCCGCTCGCTGCTCGGGGGATGTGGACTGAGCGGGGCGGGGATCGATCCACATCGCGTCCCGCATCGCGTGCGAAGCGAGGAGAGGGAACCCCGCGTGGCTGTACCACTCGGATTCGAGAACGAACGCTTGGCGTGCCTCCTCGTTCTGCCCGAGAGAAAGGAGATGATGGGCCGCTCGGTAGTGTACTTTCGGCTCTCCCACAATCAGCCGTTCGTCGCGCGTAGGACCGGGGCGTCCTCGGAACCGGGGTCGAGTTAAGTCAGCCGGGCGGGTGATGTGGGCGAACGTTAGAGGTCGTCGCGTGAGCCGCGGGATGGGAACCAGAAGAGTTCGGGGGGCGGCGCGCAGGAACTCGGAAGCGCGGAGGCTGTCGGATCTTGGACCTCTTCGAGGGAGAGACTGAGCACTCTGGACCGTATCTCGGTGCCATTGGAGCAAGTGTTCCGTCTCCCCGCTCTCCCAGCACGGGGCGCTGACGTCGTTATCGGTAGCCGTGGCTCGGTCCAAGAATTGTGCCAAGGCCTGAGTTTCGATCCACGGGATATCTCCCGGCACGAAGAGGATCGGTCCGGAGGGAATCCGCTCGAGTCCCGTCGCGATCGCCCCACCCGGTCCAAATCCCCACTTCGATGGCTGGTCGATCAAGAACTCGGCGGACCCTGCGACCAGCGGTCGGAGGTCGCGGGCTCGCTCTTCCGAGACCACAGCCACCGCTAGCCTCCCGGCCAGCGGAGCGACGCGATCGACCACGCGACGCAGGACCGGGGTTCCCTCGACCAACGCGCGGAGTTTGTCGCCCCCAAATCGACGCGATTCCCCACCCGCGAGGATCACGATAGTGAGTGGAATGCGCTCGGTCACGTGCCACGCTTCGCCATCATCTCACTCCCCATCGAGACGGGACCACCGTTACGCCCACGCGAGTCCCGGGTTGCGGGATCGGAGGGCGCGCCGGGAGGGCTCAGCTTCCTTGATGGTGGAAGGCGTTCGATGCTTTCGCTTTCCGAGTGGAGTCCTCGGCACTCACGAACTCGTTGGCCCGCACAATGCGTTCCAATTTCTCCGCAAATTTCGCGAGGTGGTCGCCCCGAATTCCCACGACCATCTTGTCCATGCCGAGGTCGGTGTAGATCCGGGAGCCGGTGCACGCCAGCGACACAGCGACGGGCGCGCCCTGGTTCATGATCGGCATGATGGCGCACATCGGGCGGCCGTTCATCGGAACGGGGGCTGCGTCAGGGCCGGAACCCGCCGCCTCCAGGGCCAACATCGCGGATTTGGGGTTGACGAAAAGGAGCACGCCGGTGGGCGGCATCGACAGGGAGCCCAGTGGGCCGTAGGCCACGAAGTTGGGCGCTTGGGGATTGTGCGGCACCTTCGCTTCTTCTCCGGGGTTGAGATATCCCTCTTTCTGCATCGCCCCGATCGTCGACATGAGACGGGCACCGACATCGCCCTTCGGAGGAATCCCGAGGACGAACGCCCCAATCTCGCAATCTTCGTGCTTCGGAAGTCCCGCATAGAACGGCTTCTCCGCGCCAAACGCGAAGAACGTGCAGACGGAGGGAACCCCTCCCGGATGCTCGGCAAGCCCCTTCGGCCGCTCCTCAAGATACGAGACTTGGACCGGAGGGGTATCCAATTCCAGCTGCCGGACAAGTTGGTCTGCGATCGCTGCGTTAGTTTCAGACATGGACGGACCTGAGCACCTGAGTTTTCTGGGCTATAGAGGCTTTCCCATGTGAGGAACCTGCTTGCGCCCCCTGCCTCCCCAGATGCCTGTACAGGCTGCACAGAACCCCAACGGTTTGGAGAAATTCGGGCGGACATCACAGTTGATAAATCGCTCTCGCTTTTCGATTAGGCAATGGGCGAATCGGCTCCCTCAGTTCGTATCGATCGCCTGATCGCCGAGCTCGGTGACTGGCGCGGTGATCGCATTGCACTAATCCGGCGTCTGATGCACGAGGCCGATGCCGAGATGGGCGAGGATTGGAAGTGGATGGGGACGCCCACTTGGTCCCGTCATGGCATCGTGGCGATTGCGAACCCACACAAGGGGAAAGTGAAGGTTACCTTCGCGCACGGCGCTCACCTGGCCGATCCCCAGAAGGTCTTCAACGCCGGATTCGGAGGAAGCGAGTGGCGGGCCGTGGACATCCGCGAATCCGACGCGGTGAACGAGAAAGCCCTGAAGAACTTAATCCGGGCCGCCGTCAGCTTCAACCGAGCGACGCAGGCTCGCAAGCCGCCCTCAAAACGCCGAGTGCGTGCCCGTCGGATTTCTCGCCCTCAGCCCGCACGTCGAAAGTCGACGTAGCTGCGACCGAGCAACGCCCCGTGTCGTCGCCCGAAGCAGTTTCGTGGGAACGAAACGCTTTGAGTCGCGAGGTCACTCCGAAAGAATCGATGGCTCCGCGCGATGTCCCTCAGTTTCGGATTGTCTGCTACTACCCACTCCCCCCGCATCAGGTGTTCCGAGCGATCGTGGAAGAGTTGGACTCGGCCTTGCGACGCCGCGGATGGAAATGGATTTCCGGAAAACGCGGGGCGATTCGACCGATCGAGCGACGCGCTGCGGCGGGGGAGGGCGCACAGACCTTGCGATGGCTGTCCGACCGATCCGTAATGTGGCAGTGGAAGGGACGTACCTCGACGGGGTTAGGCCCCCACACAGTGGAGCTTCGGGTCGCACCCCACGACGGCGGAGCCGAACTCAGCTTGGCGCATAGCGGCGGCACGGACCTTCTCGGCGAGCCGTTTGACGAACAGTTTCTCGGTTGGTTCTCGAGCGAGATCCTCGCCGCGACCCTGCTGGCGACCGATCCGCGAGCGATGAATGCCTGGCGAACGGATCGAATGACGCGCCGGCCCTCCGGTCGGACCAGTCGTGCCGCCTACGAGGATCCGATCTATCACCGACCGAACTTCGCCGCGATTCTGCAGGGTCTCTCCCTCCAACGCACCGACTGGCTGCTCGAAGTCGGTTGCGGAGGCGGTGCGTTCCTGAAGCAGGCGCTGAAGAGCGGCTGTCGCGCTTCAGGGATCGACCACAGTCATGACCTCTTGGAGGTCGCCGCCGAACAGAACGCCGGCGCGATCGCCTTGGGGCAACTCCAGCTCAAATTCGGTGACGCGGCCGATCTTCCCTTTCCCGACGGTCGGTTCACGTGTGCAGTCATGACCGGGGTCTTGGGCTTCCTCCCAGACCCTTTCGCCACCTTTCGGGAGATCGCCCGGACGCTGACTCCCGGGGGACGCCTCGCGGTCTACAGTGGAACGAAGAAGATGTACGGGACGCCGGCCGCCGGACCCCGTACGGCGGGTGGCGTGCGATTTTACGAGAAGCGGGAAGTGACCGCCTTTGCCCGAAGTGCAGGGTTCTCTTCCATTCGTGTCGATCACCCCGACCTCCGACCGTTCGCGAAGGCCGCGAAGGTTCCGGCGGAAGCGATGTATCTGTTCGGACCAGAATATAGTCAGATCCTATGGGCGTCGAAACCCGGTGGTGCTTCACCTAAGGACCCATAGGCCTCGGCGCCAAAGTCGACCGAAACGAAAGGACCGTCACGTTCTCCACGTTGCGGCTCTCCAATAGGATACCCGGCTTCTGGGAAGGCAGAGTCGCCCTCCCATGTTCTTCCATAGCCCGAACCGTCGGGCGCCGCCGTCGAAGGCTCTGAGCTCACCCCGGACTAATGAGGGGCGACGACCATGGCGCGAAGGATTTCTGGCATGCCATCGGTGTAGCGCGTAAATCGAGGCGCCCATCCCAACTTCTTGAGCTTCGCATTCGAAGCCCGACGGCTGGCGACGACGAGCTCCGTAACCTCGGCTCCCCATTCACGACGAGCATCTTCTCGACGAAGACTGCGCGGAGGCGGCGATCCAATTTGGTCGGCGACGAACGTGGCGAGCTCCCGGATGGTAACCGGAGTGTCGTCGACGGCTAAGTAGGTCTCCCCGGGGGTCCATTGCTCGCACACCGCACGAAACGCTTCCCCCGTGTCCTCGAGAGATATCGGCGACCAGTAGCTCGACCCGTCCGCGACGTACTGGTAGGTGCCGGCGCGGAGCTCGTCGACCATCTCCCGGAACCATGATCCATTGCCATAGACCATACCCGGGCGTATGATGACGGTCTCGACCGTTCTGGCCTGAGCGGCTTGCCGCGCGACCTCTTCGGTCGCAAAATTGATCCCGGGCATCCCCGTCGGTTGGATCGGGCTTTCCTCCGTCAGCATCCCGGGCGAGTCGCGATAGAGCCAATAACCGGAGCCGATGACTACGCGTCGCACCCTCGCCCGTTCGGCGGCGGAGAGGAGCGATTGACATCCGAGAATCCGGGATTGCTGCATTTCCGCCAGACTTCCGCGCGAGCGTGTCGCGAGGTGGATCGCGACATCGCAACCTGCGATCGGTCCGGTGAGACTTTCGGGCACGCAAATATCGCCCAGGATGGGTTGACCGCCGGCCGCGCTGACCCGGGCCAATTGTTCCGAAGAGCGAACGAGTCCACGAACTTCGTGCCCAGCCCGGGCGCAGGCGCGCACCGCCGATTCTCCCAAGAATCCAGCGGCTCCCACTACCAGGATTCGCATCGCCGTGGGATGGGGTCCCGCGTTAAAGCTCCACGCGGTCGAGTTAGGGTTTTCGGGGCCACGGGTAAATAGCCCCGGACGTGCTGCAACGTGTTATGCAATTGCGTCACCCGGATTCGAACGATCCTATCGGGAGGGCTCTACAAGTGGCGGAGCGCTTCGCCCAAGACGGTACCGAGGACCATCCGTTGACTCCCGAATTGTTTTGGGAGGACCTCAAGCGGGATGGTTTCTATTTTCCGAAGGATCCACCGGGGAGCGATGAGCACGGGCGCTTTTTCGCACACCTCGTGCTGGACCACGCCGTCGCCCTCCAGCGAATCTCGGGCAACACGGCCCTCCACCATTACTGGGCGATTCGTTAGTACCTCACGAGCGCCCGAGCCTCGGGCAAGCGGCCTTCCTACGTCGGGCGACGATCGTCGGCCCGAGCCCAGATCCAGGTGATCGCTCCACCGAGGGAGGCGATCTTGCGGATGTCGACGAATCCATTCGATCGAAGAGCCAGGAGGATGCGGTCTTCCCAGCCCGACCGTTCGGCCACGTCGGCGAGAAACTCGAGAAGCTGCCGCCAGTTCACTTGCAGTTCGCCCCGATGACGGCCCAACCAGGGGAGGACACGACTCAGGTACACCCCATAGAGGCGCCCCGCCGCGGTCCCGCGGCGCGGCGACGAAAAATCGTAACCTCCGATCCGTCCGCCAGGCGCCAGGACCCGGCGCATTTCTCGGCACAGTTGGTTGAGGTCGACGTACTTGAACAGATAGCCCGCCGTCACCACGTCGAAGGTCGCGTCCCGGAAGGGGATCCGCTCCGCGTTCGCTTGAACGAGACGTCGCGCCCCGCTCGTGCGATGGGGTTGCGTGAGCATCGTCCGATTCGGATCGAGGCCCGTGACGGAGGACGATCCCAATCGGCGGCGGAGGCGATCGAGCACGAGCCCCGTTCCACATGCCAGATCCAACGCCCGATCTCCCCGATGCAGCGGAAGTCGGTCGATCATGGTTCGCTTCCAGCGAAGGTCCTGGCCGAGAGAATAGACGAGCAACGCCTCCTCATACCGTGGGGCGAGGGAGGAGAACAGATTGTGAACGAACCGGCGATCCGGTACCACGGCTTCCGTGGGGGCCGACTGCGTCATAGGGCGCCGACCGACACCAGCAGCAGCAGCAGCGCCCCGGCGATGAGGGCACTGCCGGCGACGAGCAGCTGAAGCGCTCGGTCCGAGCTTCGGTACGAGGGTGTTCTATCAATCGGCGGTTCAGACTCCGCTCCCAACGCGGCTTGGGCCGCGGACCGACGCGCGCGGGAGATACGGGAGAGATGGATCTCGAGTGCCGCCGCCGCTCCGCACGCCGCGGCGATCAACCCGGCGAGGAGCGTGAGCGAACGATCCTGCGCGTAGAAACTGGTGAGCATGGGAAGGGCCCCCCACGATATCGCGAAGAATGTGTCCCGATGGAATATTCCCCGAAATACGGGAGCCAGCGGGTATCCGAGGGCGGCGACTCCCTGCACGGCAACGAAAAGTAAGAAGGGAGCGCCCAACGCTAGCCAAGCTCCGACGATCCCAATCCCGATCCCGACGCCGACTCCAGCGAGGCCGCCCACCCACAGCGCCCACGTGGGCCAATGATGGACGTAATGGGAACCCATCCCGGGCACTTGATCGAGAAAGTGGGCGCCTACGCCCAACCCCGCGAAGTAGGCGAGCAACGTCGCACCGTAGATCACGGGCGAGAATCGGGGAGAGATCGCCGCTCCGATCGTGACGAAGCTGAGGACCATCAACGTGTACGGCGGGTGGAGCATCGTCCACAGCTCGCCCCAAAAACTATCGCGGCCGGCGTACCAGACCGGCTTCACGACGTTTGTCGGGGGGATCGGAGCGACCAGCGGGATGCCAAGGCATGCCGAACTCCGCCGATATCCCTTTTCGAGCGGTGGGCCGCCGATGCTGCCGCCGAGTTTGGGTGCGGACGGTCCCGCCCCACGCGGAGCCCTGCCTGAGTGCCCTGAGGCGGGAACGGTTTAGGTAGTGATGCTTCTAGGTAGCGGGTCTGCATGGCCGAGGAGGGTTCGTCCGTCCGCTGCCCTCGATGTCACGCGATTGCCCAGGTGCCGCCGGAGTGGCGAGTCGTCCAATGCCCCGGATGTGGGCTCCCGATCACCCGGATGGACACGGACCCGAGCTACGATTGAGGCGATGGTCAGCGTCCGGCAACCCAACTCCCCGTGAACTTGGGGGGACCTGACTCTTAACTAGCCCGAGCGCGTGGCGCGACGATGGCATCCGATAAGGCCCCTCTTCCATCGATCGTTCGCGGGAACGGGAATCCAGTTGTTTTTCTCCACGGGTATCCGCTTAGCCACGTGACCTGGAAGGAACAGCTCGGTCCCCTTTCCGCGAGCCACAAGGTCGTACTGCTGGATTTCCCAGGATACGGGATGGCGCTCAGTCAATCCGTCCCCACGACCTTGGCTGGATTCTCTGAATCTGTACACACGACGCTCCAAGCGCTATCGTTGACTCCCGCAACCATTTTCGGCCACTCCTTTGGGGGATACGTGGCCTTGCAACTGCATCGAGATCATCCAGACGATTTTCGCGGACTGGGGTTGGTCAGCACCCGGTCGGAGGCTGACTCGCCGGATGCGCGAGCCAAGCGCCTCGACACGATCGAGCGCCTGCGTAAGCCAGGAGAGACGTTGGATATCGAGGGAACGGTCCGCAGTCTCGTCTCGGAGGGAACCGCGCGCCAGCAGCCGGCGATCGTCCAGGTCGTCCGCGAGATCGTCCAATCCGTCCCGACCCACACGATCATTCCCACGTTGCAGGCGATTGCCGACCGGCCGGACCTAACTCCGGACCTCGCGCGCATCCAAGTACCCACCCTCGTTCTCTGGGGGGAGAACGACGGACTGATCCCGAAAGCGCAGACGCAGGCGTTGGTCGAGCGGATCCGCGGCGCGCACGGGTCGGGTTTCCCCGACACCGGTCACCTCGCCTTCCTCGAGTCGCCGGGGGCCTTCAATCGCACCGTGCAGGTCTTTCTCGACGCTCATCCATAGAAGCACGCAAAGTAGCCTCTCGCGCCACTCCCGACATCCGAGCCTCCTTGGACTGGGCTCGATAGGTTGTAGCAGAAAGTAACCACAACGGTTTATCATCGCCCAGCACGCCTGACCTACCGACGTATGTGTAAGGAGGGGTGGAAATGGATTGGAAGGACCTTCTGACCGCGTTGAACCGGTTCGGCATCGCGGAGCGCGAGGCGAAGCTCTACCTCCTCCTCCTGAGCCGAGGGCGTGCGACCGCGCGAGACCTGACCCGGGAGTCGAACGTCGATCGCGTCCTGACGTACCGCACGCTCGACGCGATGCGCGCGAGGGGACTCGTCCAAGTGACGGCGGAGCGTCCGCGGCAGTACGTGCCCCTTCCCCCGCGCGTACTCTTCGAACGAAGTCTCGTCGAGCGCCGCCTCGCGCTCGAGGAGGACGCCGCGCTCGCGCGCGAACTTTCCGAACGTCTACCGGAACTTACGACCGCGGTGACCGATGGGGCTCCGCGCTTTCAGGTGATCACCGGCGCGGCCGCGATCTACCCCTATCTACGCGAGATGGTGCGCCGCGCCGAACGGGAAGTCCTCGTGATGATCACCTCGAAGGCCTTGCGAGAGTCGGCCCAGCTGGGATTGTATGGTCAGCTTCCGGCGTTCGGACGTCGCGGCGGCCACTTCCGACTCGTCGTCGAGCCGGATCCCCGGATCGCCAACTTGCTCCGGCGATTCGCGGGTGCCCAGCGGCGTTTCCCAAACGCCGAAGTGCGGGCCACTACCCCACAGCGGGCGCGGGTGACGATCATCGACGAACGAGAGGCGCTCGTTTTCCTGGTTCCCGATCCCGGCGTGCCCGGCGTCGAAGAGATCGCCGTCTGGACCGACACACCGGATTTCGTAAAGGCCCAACTCGCCTACTTCCGGGCGATCTGGGACCGCAGTACCCCGGCCCTCCCGCCGGTGCGTCGCTCGAAGCGCTGAACCCTCGCGGGCATTCAGCGGGTGAATTCACGATCGGTCGGTCGTCGCAGAAATATCGACGGACGGCGAAAGGAAAAGGAAAGGGTTCGTCGTTTCAGGATCAGGGATGCTTTTGCATCGCCATGACTTCCGCTTCCGTGACTTTCTTTCCGTGGGAGTGCTCCACGTGCCACTGCGTCATAGCGACCAGTTCGCCTTTGTTTTTCGTCACAACTTCGAATCCGTCGTCGCACGCGACCTTCATCCGGCCACATCCCATGTTGTTCTCCCTCTGCCGCCACGCGGCAATCCACGGACCACGGAGCGGGAGATGAACCGTTGTGGACTACGGGAGTTACAACAGAGCGGTCACGGAGCCAGGGGTCGGCTCTTCAAGCGATCAACGAAGTGCTTGCGGAACTTCGCGACCTTCGGTGCCACGACCATCTGGCAGTAGGCCGCCGCGGGATTGCGGGCGTAATAATTCCGATGATACTCCTCGGCCGGATAGAATTCCGTGAACGGGGCCACCTGTGTTGCGAACTTTCGGGGCCAGATGCCCGCCGACTCGAGCTCCCGGATCGTCGCTTCGGCCACCTTTTGTTGTTCGGAGGAGTGGTACAGGATGACGGAGCGGTATTGGGTTCCGACATCGGCGCCCTGTCGGTTCAACGACGTCGGGTCGTGTACCGTGAAGAAAACGGTGAGGAGGTCGTGGAACGATAGGACACGGGGATCGAACGTAATCTCGACTACTTCTGCGTGGCCGGTGCCGCCGGTACACACCTCTTCGTACGTCGGACGGACCGTGTGGCCCCCGGCGTATCCCGATACGACCCGCTCCACGCCCTGGAGCTCGGTGAAGACGGCCTCAGTGCACCAAAAGCAGCCCCCGCCGAGGGTCGCCACTTCACGAGAGGCGGAGGACGGGGCGGGAGATCCGGCGGTTGCGGTCATCCTCACCGGTTTGTCGCCGGTGTTTATAGCGTGCGTGACGCCCGAATGGATCTCTACGGGCTGCGCGCGAGCGCACCGATCGCGCGCTAACCGCCGGCGAGTAGCGCGTCGAGCAGCCCGATGGGCGGGCAACCGAACCCTAGCAGCGTGTCATGGAACGATGGCAGCGACCCACGGAATCGCGATTGGAGATGCTTCGACCGGACATCCAGGATCGCGAGTTTCCCCAACGTGTAACAAAAGTACTCGGGATTGTACGTTCCGCGAATCGCTTCCCGCTCGGCCGGCAGTTCCTCGAAGTAGGCTTCCTGTTGGAAGAGCTTCGTGGCTTGGGGCAGCGTCATGCCCTGCGCGTGCAGTCCGACCGACGCGATCAATCGGCAGTCGCGCAGGAGCGCGTCGTGCAATTGCGCTACCTCCGCTTCCACGTGGCCCTGCCCGAGATTCTGCTCGATCGCGAGCTGCTCGGCGTAGTGCGCCCACCCTTCGCAAAATGAGGAGGAAAGGTAGACCTTTCTCGTCAGGGAACCGGCAGATTTGCGGAAGTGCAGGAACTGAAGGTAGTGGCCCGGGTAGACTTCGTGGATCGTGATGTTGCGGAGCATGGAGTCGTTCAGAGAACGCAGCCATTCCTCCTGCTTGGCCGGCGTCCACGCCGGATCGACCGGGGTGACGTAGTAGATGCCTTCGTCCCCCACCGTATCGAAAGGCCCTGGCGGATTCATGCTGGCGGTCGTGAGGGCCCGCCCGTAGATCGGAGTCTCCTCGACCCGGCATATGGCCGGGGTGGGAATCGTGGCGAGGTGCTGGTTTTCTACGAACAAACGCGCCTCGTCGACGAATCGTTGGGCGGTCGGGATCAGGGCCGTGGCGGTTGGATGAACTCCATACAGCCGCTCCAGCAGTTGGGGCACGGTGACTTGCTCGGTGCGCGCGATCTCCTGGAGGCGTGCCTGGTTCCGCCGCAGGTCGGCTTGACCCGCAGCGAGGACCTCTGCAAATGGAGCTTCGATCCCCTCCCGCACCCAGAGCAGACGCTGAAAGTGTGCTGGCCCGAGCGCGAAAGCGTCGTTGGCCTTTGGTAGGAACTCCGCTTTGATGCGGGCTAGGAAATCGGTGATCGCTTCCTCGGCGGCCGGTCGAGCTGACTTGACGCGGTCCCCGAGTGTCGAGGAGGCCCGGCGGGCAAAGGTCTCGGCCTCGGCAAAGTGGGCGGGGAGCCCTCCCCCAATGGCCAGTGTCAGCTGCAGGAAGGGTCGTGGGAGGGACGACCGGAGTCGTTGACGGCCCGCGGTGAGGACCGACGGAACCTGTTCCAGGACGTGCAGGATCGCCTCAATGCGACGCGCCGCCGGCGCGTATTCTCGTACCATATAGGAGGTCATAGAAAAGATGCTCACGAACGTCATCGGGTTCCGGTCGAGGTCGAGGGAATCGCGGAGGTCGAACAACACGCTCTCGAGCAGCAGTCGGAGCATCATGGAATCCATGCGCCGCGCCGCGGAGAGTTGCTCCGGGGAAATGGCGGCGAGGTCGCGCAGGAGTTGGTCCGATCGGGTGGCCCATGCGTCGGTCGCGCTCGTCCGAAGGTCCGGGAGCCGCCCGTCGTAGTCATGCAAGCCGAGCTGGACGGCGTAACTTGGTTGGACGGTGAAGAAGTGTTCGATGATCTCGTGCTCGACCGGGGTCAGCGCGTCGGCGGCGGAAGCAGGCCGAGGGTCCAGTATCATGTGAGTAAGCTCGCTGTGAGCGGGAGAGATACAAAAGCGTGGCGCGCCGCCCCTCGAAAAGAGGGCCCGAGACGACCCGGCTCACGCCCAGAAAAGTTCCCCACGCCTCTCGTGGCTCGTTTGGCAGCGGCTACGCATTGTGGGCCGCTCCCGATTGGCGATCCGTCGGAATGCAAATAGGTGGATTCCCATTCGGGGCTGATGGCGGGCTACAAGCGACCGTGCCGATTCTGCGGGAACCTCGTGGACGACAACTCGGCCGTATGCCCGTTCTGCGCGCGCCCGCACCCCCTTCAGATGGTCTGTCCGTATTGCATGGCCCCGATCGCGGCCGACTGGACGGTTTGCAACCAATGTCGGCATCCCCTCGTCGTCCCGTGTCCGAAGTGCGGAGCTCCGGCGGGACCCGACTCGGACGTCTGCGAAAAGTGTCATGCCGTGATCCGGTATCGATGTCCCGCGTGCGCCGCCGTCGTGCCGGTCGGGGAGAAGAAGTGCCCTCGGTGCAATGCGAAATTGAAAGAATATTGGAAATCTCAACGGGTCTAACGGTTCTCTCGGCCTTCGGGATTTAATAGCCGGTCGCTTTCCTCGAGCCGATGGGTACTCCGGATGGCGCTCTTAGACCACCCCAAGAACGTCGACGATCTCAGCGGCGACAAGGGATTCCAATGGAAATTCCACTGCGACCTCTGCGGAAATGGTTACGACTCGACGTTCATCGCGTCGAAGAGCGCCGCCTCGGCCCGCCGTTTTGGTTTCCTGAGCTCGGGGCTCTCGGCCGTGGGCAGTTCCATCAGCTCCATGGGGGGATCCTCCGGCATCTACGGTGCCTCGCAAGGGGCGGGCGCCGTCAGCCAATTCAAGGGGATGTCCGCGGATTGGCACAAGGAGCACGATAATGCGTTCCAGCAGGCCGTGAATGAGGCGATGGTGCACTTCAAGAAGTGCCCCAAGTGCAAGCAGTACGTCTGCTTTGATGATTGGAACAACGAAGCCGGCTTGTGTACCACGGATGCCCCTTCCCTGACCGCCGAAACTCAGGCGGCGAAGGCTCAAGCCCGCGTCGAACAGATGCAGACCGCCGTTAAATCCGAAAAGCTCTACGACGGCGACTCCTCCGATCGCTCCACGATCTGTCCGAAGTGCGGAAAACCCTCGGGAGCGGGCAAGTTCTGCAACAACTGCGGAGCGCCACTGGGCTTCAAAGAGTGCTCCAAATGCCACGCTCAGAACCCGCCGACGGTGGCGTTCTGTGGCGAGTGCGGGAACAAACTAGGCTGAGACCCCGCGAGGACCGCCACGGGGCGGTCGGCGGTACCGGATCCCAACGGTCACTCGACCCACGTCATCCGACACGTAGGACAGGTTTCTCCCTGCAGATCCGTTCCGCAAATGAAACACTGCCGAAACGGGCCGCGGGAGGGCGTCGTCGTCGGTGCCCTCTCCCCATCTTTCTGGGGCAACGGGGGAGGAAGGGGAGCCATCTCCGGATGCGACTCGGTCGCCGGAGAGGACGGAGTGGGCGCCTCAACGGAGGGCGTTAAGGGGGCGGGAGCGGATTCCGAAGTGGCCGCGGCCGGGGTGCTGGCAGGCGCTTCCGCAGTTGGGGGGGCAGGACTCGTGTCGGAGGTAGTCGAGGCCGCCGGCGTCGCGGACGACGCGGCGGCCGGCGACTCGGCCGCTGGTTTCGACGGAGTGGGCTCGGAAGAGGATTCCTTCTCTTTCCGCTTTCTCCGGAAGAATGCCATCTCCCTGCGGAACTCTTCCGGAACTTTACTCCTACGGTCTTCGCGCGTCTCAATCGCTCGGATACTCTTTTGCGGCGCCTTCCTTTCGCCGCCGCATGAACGAGCGACCTTCGGAGCGACTCGCCGCCCTCGGGCTCACACTGCCTCCGCCACCGCAACCGGCTGGTTCGTATGCGCCCTTGGTGGTGCACCGCGACCTGGCCTGGGTTTCAGGACAGATCGTCACGCAAGACAAGAAGGTGGTCTCCCCGGGAAAGGTCGACGCGGACGTCCCGTTCGATACGGCGCAGCAACTGGCACGACGTGCGACCCTGCAGGCGTTGAGCGCGCTGTCGAATGGCCTGGGCTCGATCGATCGTGTGCAGCGCATTCTTCGGGTCGGGGTCTACGTCGCGTCTTCCCCTGGTTTCGTTCGGCAGCACGAGGTGGGCAACGGTGCCACCGACCTGTTGATTGCCGTTTTCGGGGAGTCGGGTCGCCCCGCTCGCGCGTCGGTGGGGGTTCCCTCGCTACCCTTGGACGCACCGGTCGAGATCGAGCTATGGGCCGCCCTCGCGTGACGGGGAGCTGTGGAGCACGCGGAGTGGCCCGGTGTCTATCGATCCGGTCGGGATCTTTTCACGCGCAATGCGACCCCGGGGGTCCGCGTCTATGGAGAGGAACTTCGCGCCGAAGGAACCGCCGAATATCGGATGTGGGATCCATTCCGGTCCAAGTTGGCGGCCTATCTCCTACGCGGAGCGCCCGCAGGACTCCTGGCCGATGTTCGATCGGTCCTCTATCTGGGGGGCGCGCATGGTACGACAGTAAGCCACCTCGCCGAATTGCTTCCCGATGCTCGCATCTTTGTGATCGAGAAGAGCCCGACCTCCTTCGCCCCCCTCCTGGCGCTCGCGCGCCGCCGAGCGAACCTGTTGCCCATTCTCGCCGACGCGCAACTCCCCGAACGGTATGCCGCCGATGTCGGGATCGTTGATTTTCTCTACCAGGATATCGCGCAGCGGGCCCAAGCCGGGATCTTCTTCGAGAATGCCCAGGCGTGCCTAGCGACGCGTGGACGGGGACTCCTCATGCTCAAGGTCCGCTCCGTAACGCAGCGTAGAACCGCTTCGGCAATCGTCCACGAGTCCCGCTCGATCCTCGAGCGTGGCGGATGGCGTGTCGATGGCGGCGTCGCCCTCACACCGTTCTCGAAAGAGCATGTGGCGTTGCGGGTCGACCGATAGCAGGCTCACCACCTTTCAGAGTTCGTTCGTGACTCGGCGGGCAAGTAGCCCCGCTGGGCTGCGAGGGTGAATGAATGGGCGGAACCATGCTACCACCCACTTCCGCGCGCGGATTGTACACCGATTCGAGAAACCCCCCATAGGCCGATGGGTCGGTCTGATCCTCCTCGTGGGACTTCTCCTTCCCGCGATCGGGATCGAGCCTGTCACGGCCGACCCGCAGGCGGCTGGTGTCGTTTCGGAGCCGCGAGCGGACTCGGGGGCCCAGTTGACTGTGGAGCCGAGTGTTTGGTTAATGGAAAGCGGGAGCTCCGCAACCTTTTCGGCGACTTGGATCGGAATAGCCGGCGATTGCGCCCCGGAGAGTGCTTGGTACTTCTGGAATGGGAGTCGTCCGTTCGTCGGGGGATATCTCAATAGTACCTCTGGGCCGGGCGTCGAGTTCACAGCCGCCTCCGCGATAACGGGGGTGGTGAACCTCACCGTTCGCTCCACTACCGAGATTACTTGCAACAATCAGTCCAGCTCGGTTCAAGGGTTTGCGAATGTACGTATCACGGTCGTCGCGCCCCTGGTGGCCTCGCCGCTCGCCTCGAATGCGACTCTTCTGACCCCTGGAGCCTCCGTCTCAATTCGGGGATCCATCGAAGGAGGTCTACGCCCTTACCACGTGCGCGCGTCATTCGGGGACGGTACCGAGATAAACCTCACGGTGGGGAATCCAGGACCGTTCTCCTTGGAGCACGCCTACCCCAAAGGGTCGTACCGCCCCGATGTCACGATTGAGGATAGTGGCGGTTCGCTCGTCTCTTCGTCGCTCCCGAGCCCCCTGAACGTCTCGGATGGTCCCGCCATCGCCATCCGATCCTCTGTGACCGCGGCGGAAATGGGCCGCCCATTGACGCTTTCCGCCGAGCTTCTCGGAATCCAGGGGGACCTCGAATACCAATGGTCCGTCGCTGGCCACACATTCGCAACGACTTCCAACGTCTCTTTCGATGACTCCTACCCGGTCAATTTTACCACTTCGCTCGAGGTCATTCGAGTGGTTCCACCCCTCAACCTCATCAACCTCGAAATCACCACCGACCTGAGTATTCCCGTCAATCCGTTGCCCAGCGTTACTTGGGGTCCCCTCCCCAGCCAAGCGGAGGCGGGCCGCGCGATTTCCGTCGGTGTCGCTATCCGGGAAGGAACGAGCCCATACGAGTTGCACTGGCAACTGCCTCCGAGCAGTCTGGCGGGGAATCTCTCGATGCCGGTGCCGGGAACTTACTTTCTGCTTCTCGCGCCCTCCACCCCCGGCGACTTTCAACTTGATGCCACGCTGACCGACGGCGATGGGAGCGGACTCCACCAAGTTCTGCAATTCCCTATAGTTGAGCCTCCGCTCGAACTGTCAGTCGCTGCGAATCGATCTCCGGCCGTCGGTGGCGTTCTCCAGACGATCCAGTTAGAAACCATGGGAGGCGCGGGTCCCTTTTGGTGGTGCGTCGCCCCGAGCGAGTCTCCGGCTTCGGCGAGCCCACTCGAAGGAGAAGCGGAGGGGGACGGAACGTTCGTCTGGTCGGGACTTTTCCAAACAGTGGGTAACGTTTCCTTTTCTATCTTCTTTCTCGACAATGCCTCCTATTCCGTCTCCGACTTCGTTGAGCTATCGGCCGTTCCCCCACTGACCGCCTCGCTTTCGGTCTATGTAGAGAACGGCACTTCGGGCCCGGAACTCAACGCTACCGTCGCGCTGGGAGGGGGGCTGGCTCCCTTTCACGTCGCGCTGGTCACGGACGGGAGCCCATGGATTTCTTCGTGGCTATCCTCCGACGGGATATTCAGCTGGATAGAACGCGCCAATCAATCGGGAGCAGTCACGGTTGGACTTCAGCTCAGGGATTCGGCGCAGGAGACTTTTGGGGAAAACCAGAGCGTGGTCGTACCGCCCAATACCACGACCGGTCCCTCCCCACCTCCACCGCCGCCACCCGTGGTTTCGAGTCCCGTCACGGCGACTGGGAACGGCGCCTGGTCGATCCCTATCGAGATTCTGGCCGCGGTGGGGGTCGGCGGGCTCGCGTTCGTTGGTCTTCGAGCCTACCTTTCTCGGGCGCGACGAGGGCCAGCGGCCCCGCCTACTCCCGGGGTGGATGCGAGCGAGGTGCTGCGGCGATTAGTGACGGCGGGAGATGGAATCGAACGCGGGAGCCTCGAACTGTTGGCGGAGGATGCAGGGCTTGCGCTATCGCAGGTCCGCGCGACGATCGAACGTCTGGAGCGAGATGGTGTCTTGCGCACGGAGCTCGGCATTGACGGGGAAGAGCTTCTCACCTGGGTTGGTGCTCCGCCGGGGCCGGAGAAGTCCACGTGATCGACTCGCGCCTCTCGGCTCCGCTAGGCGTGCTCATCAGTCTCCTCATCGTCTTCGCAGGAAGCGTGCTTCCCCCGACGCACGGCGAACCGGTCACACCTCGGTCCAAGACGATTGACACGCGATCGGCGGTCGGCTCACCGAGTAACGACAGTGCGGTAGGAAACTTTTCTGCCTCGATTAATCGGCTCGTCCTTCTGGTGGGGGCCGCCGGGAGTGGTTTGCTCGCTCTGGTCTGGGCCCGCGTTGCGCTGAGCTGGTTCTCGAACGACGTCTCGAAAAAAATCCAAGCAAAGGACCGTGCACGGGACGCGCTCATCGGTACGCTACTCTTCACGGCCGCTATCACGGGGCTCGCCTGGGGGCTGGCGCACTGGGTGCTCACCGGCACGTGAGGGACGGGCGGTATGGACCTCGGCTCGATCCTGCAGGGGATCCTCTTCGCGCTGTTTGCGCTCCTCAGTGCGACGCTCGCGGCCATAACGGGGCCGACGTACGACAATCTACTCGTCCCGGAACTTTCGACCTCGGCGCTCTACCCCGTCCTCTCGACTTCATCGAGTGCGGGCACGACGTTCCTGACGCGCGCGACTGAATTCAGCACGTACCTATTGGAAAATCTCGTAGACCCTGCGATCGCGCTGCTGGCGATCGGAGTCGCACTCGTCTATCTGGCGCGTCCCTACGTCGGTCGATGGACCGGCTCCCCAGAGCCCCTGCTCGGTCGTCTGGTCGTCGCCGTTGTGCTCGCGAACTTCACCGTTCCCGTCGCTGGCGCCATCCTCTCCCTGGCCGGCGCGGCATACCCCACGATCGCGGGATTTGATGGGGGCGCCTGGCAGCACTGGGTCAACCTGGCGGGTTATGGCGAGATCTCGTTCTCTTGGGATAACGGCGCCCTGGCCTTCGTGCTTTCCTTCGTTCTCTTCGTCCTTGTCTTCCTGCTGACACTGGCGATCGCGCTCCGCGACGCTATGTTGGGCGTCCTCGTCGTTCTGCTTCCCGTCTTTACCCTCTTGTGGCCCTTGCGGCCCCTCTCCACTCTGGCGCGGCGGGGTTGGCTGCTGTTCGTCGAGCTCGCTTTCCTTCCCTGTGTCATGGTGATCCCGCTCGAGTTAGCAGTCGGCAGCCCGACCATTCTGCTGCTCGTGGGTTACCTTGCGGTCGCGGTAGCGTCTCCCTTCTTACTGTCGCTCGCCGGAACCCAATTGACTGCATTCGGGTTCCCCGGCGCGACGGGAATCGCGGCAAGCGCGTCACAACGGGGTCTCGGCTCTACCTCGAGCGCGGGAGGAAGCTACTTCAATGCCGCCGCCGACCGTCTCCGCGGAGTGCGCCCCGGAGCGGGGGCCGCAGCGGCCGTCCAGCGACTGGGTCAGACGGCGCCGCCCATGACGGCACCCTTGTTGGTCGCGGATTTTCTCGGACGAGGGACCACCCATCTCGTTCAACATCTTCGAAGCTCGGGAGCCCGGAATTCGATGCGCGGACCTCAATTTCCAGGGGTGAAGGGCGGAGCTTCCGCCACGTCTGCCCATGAATGAATATCTCCCGCCTTCTGTGGTCTTACCCGAACGAATCGACCGGCCCATGCGGCTTGGGCCCTTCCCCTCCGCCCGAGCGGCGCTCAAATTCGTCACGTACTGCGCGGTCGGCGCGCTGTTCGTCCCGTTCGCCGGCGGTTGGGTCTGGCTTCCGTTCCTCCTCCTCGGAATGGTGGTATCCGTTCATCGAACCGGCGAAAAGGGTCCGGACGAGCGGCTCGTTGATTTCGTGTTGTATCAGCTTCGCCAAGGCGGCGTGTTTTCGACTCATCCAGGAAGAGTCGTCGGGCGGGCACGTGGCCCACTCATCCGTCTTCCTTCAGGAAATTATGTGGCGATTGTAGAGACCCGGGGATCACCCATACTCCACCTTCCCCCTCGGGAAATCGAGGACCTTTTCTCGCAGTACCGAGACTTCTTACGTGCGCTCGATGGCGGGTGCGCTTTCGTCGCAACGGTCGCGCCGTTGTCCGCCGTGCCGTACGAGCCTCCCCGGCACGACCGCCCCGAGAGTTACGCGGCCGACGCCCGATCCGGATACGATGAGTTCGTCCGACTACTCTGCCGCCGGCGATACGTCCGCCGTATTTTCTTCGCGTTCGGGAGCTCCGATGGCTCGCCCGCGGCCGTGACGCAACTCGAAACACGAGTGGCGATGTCAATGGAGCGATTCCAACGGCTGGGAGTAGGACCCGTACGACTTCGAGGGCGGTCGCTCAAAGCGGCCGCCTATCGATTCGAATGGCCGGTTCACGAGGTCGAATGAACGCCGCGCCTTCGCGAGAGTGGGATCGTGATCGAGATCTCTTTTCATTCGCGGTTGGATTCGCGGTGATCGCCGGCGGGCTGTCCGTTGCAATCCCTTTCTTGGCCGGACTCGCCCTCGCCTTGACTTGCATCGTCTTTGCCGTGTGGCTGGTGGAATCGTTCTCCCGATCGCACGATCCGGCCCGCGCACCCCGGTACCGCCGCACCGGGGCTTGGATCTGGATCTCAGTCGGCTTGTTTGTGGGGGCGCTTGTCCTGTACTTCGGTGCACCTGCCTCGCACGCCTCCTTCCGTGGGCTTGTCCTCCTGGTGTCCCCACTGACCTGTTGGTGGACCTCGCGCTCCGGCATCGTGCGGGGTTACTCGATATGAGGAACCGAAGGCCTCCGCCATCTACCGGGGCGCAGGAGGGTCGTGGCTGGATCCGTCGATCGCCCCGGTTCCTCGCGCCGCTGCTTCCGGGGGCCCTTCCGCACGAACTATCGGTGACGGCGATGGGGCAAACACTCCGTACCTCGGAGGCGGCCGAACTGCACCTGGAGTTGCTCCGAATAGCGCCCGACCGAGCGTTGGCGATGCTGCAGCAGGCTCGCAGTGTCGCGAGCGCAGAACTGGCCCGACAGGGAGACGGGGTTGGCACCCCTACTTCGGAATTGGAGATCGAAGAAGCGAGCGCCGGCGCGCTCGGAACCAGCATCGCTCAACGCGAGCAGGATCTGTGGCGCGTCGGGATCCGCTTCTCCTGTTTCGGACGGAACCCAGGCGCCGCCGAGCGTCTCCGTGAGGTGCTCTCCCGCCGACTCAGCGCGCTCGGATTTCGCCCCCGGATTCCTGTCTATCAGGCGGCCCTCGCGGCCGAAGCCATCGACCTCTCCGGACGGCAGCCGCGGCCCCCAGGGTATTGGCACATGTTGCACACCGATGGAGTGGCGGCCTTCTACCCCTTCGCCGACGAAACCGTCGCCGAACCGGGGGGGATACTGATCGGGCTTCAGCTTGACGATGCCACTCCGGTTTTTCTGGATCGTTGGTCCCATTCGAGTTACTCGTGGGGCCTGTTTGGAACGACCGGCGCCGGGAAAACTTTCGCCTCGGCGCTATTCCTACTGCGTACGCGTTGGATGAGACCGGAGACGAAGGTCGTGATCCTCGACCCTCTCGGGGAGTTTGGAACTTTCACGGAGGAATTGGGCGGGTCTGTGCTGACGCTCGGCGCGCCGGACGGGCCCCGGCTCAATCCGCTCGACCCGGCGTCCACCGGCGGTGATCGGTCGGAAAAGGCCGGTCGCGTCGGGACGATGCTGCGCGCCTTGTTTCCAAGTCTACGCGATGAGGAGACCGCGACCCTCGATAGCGCGGTCACTCGGCTGTACGACCGGGGCCCCGTGGTTCCCACCTTGAGCGACTTGATCGCCGAAATCGATCGATCCCCCCAGCTTTCCGCGAGATTGCCGGGGTTGCTCGAGGTTTTCCGCACCGGATCGCTCCACCATCTCGATGGACCCAGCACGCTCCTGCCGGATCGCTCCCTCGTCGCAGTCGACCTGAAGGGCGCCGACGAAGAACATCTCCCGTTCCACCTCGCCTACCTACTCGACTGGGCGTATGGCCAACTCCGTACTCAGATCGGCCCCAAGCTTTTGCTCGTGGACGAGGCGCATCTCTTGGTACGACATGCGCCGACCGCCGTCTTTTTCGACCGCATCATCCGACATGTGCGCCACTTCGACGCAGGCGTTATGCTCGTCAGCCAAAGCCCGGAGGACTTCCTGAAGGACGAATCGGGCCGTTCGATCCTTCGAAACCTGCGGGCGACGCTGCTCTTGCGGCTGGCCCATGCCCGGCCCGAAGTGCAGGAGTTCTACGGGCTCACAACGGCGGAACTCCAATGGCTTACCCGCACTCGCCTCCCGAGGGAAACGGGCTACGCAGAAGCGCTGTTGCGCGCAGGGTCGTTCCACCTGCCCTTGGGTATCGTTGCCTCGACGCCTGAGTTCAGCTGGTTGGAGCAACGACTTGGGCACGATCGATCCGATCGGAAACCCGCTCGGACGGACCCCTCCGTCGCCGGTCCAGCACCACGTTTATGAGGCGTGGTTGGGCGAGTACCCTCGTGGTCGACGAGCTCCCCGCCTCTGCCGACCAACCGGCCCGGAAGAAAACAAGCTGGTCCTTGAAAACCATCGTGGAGGACGTCGCGGGGCGCCCCATCGACGAACTACAGGATCCGGCACGACCCCAGCATCCTTACCTTCGTGTCAAAGCGGCATGGGCGCCGCATCCAAACAGCTCGCATCCGAACCCCGGGCCAACAGCGCATGCGGCCTCTACGGGGGATCAAACTCCCGAACTCGACTACGACCCGATCGACCAAATCTACCCGCCATTGGTCGGCGAGACAGGGCGCTCATATCACGGTCCCTCGTCGGAGCATCACCACGAGACCCTGAGCAGCGTGGCCGGCGGCGCGGAGACCCCGACCCTGGGGAACCGAGCCCACCTCCCCGGTCCGTCGCGACGACCGGAGCGCATCTACTTGCACTATCTACTGCTCCATCTCGACCGCTTGAGCGACGCGGCGATGCGTTATCTCAAGCACGCCGTGGATGAGGAGCTCGCGCATCGGGAGTCCGGGCCGAATGGGGGGAAATCCTCCGAACCACCGGCACCACCCCCTCCGACGTTGCCCTCGTGATCAAACGCGCGAAGGCGTGACGGTCCCTCTCCACTCCCACCGCGTCCCGCCCGCCGCGGACCGCGCTCCAGAGCGTCGTGCCCGTTCCGGCAAACGGATCGAGCACCATATCTCCGACGACGGAGAACATGCGAATCAAGCGATCCGGTATCTCGGGAGGGAACGCGGCCGTGCGGCTCGCGCCCGGTCCCTGTCGGGCCCCGCGGATATCGGACCATATCTGACTGAACCAGAGATCCCGCTCCTGGCGCGTGTATCGACTGTCCTCGCGCGCCCCGTCCCGTCGGGGGAAACTTCGGAGATTGCCCTTTCGAAAGAGCAGGATGTATTCGCAATCGAGCGTGACGTAGGCGTTGGGCGGGAGGAAACCCGACCCCAGAAACGCGTTCGGCTTATTCGTCGGCTTCTTCCACAGGAGATGCGGCAGGGGGCGCAGTCCGAGCGACGTCGCGTCGACGAGCGCTTGCGCGTGATTCGGCCACAGCTGAAACTTCCCGTCTAAGGAACGCACCGCGTCGCCGATGTTCACGGCCAAGATCCCTCCGGGAATCAGGACTCGGGCGCATTCGGCCCAGGCGGCCCGAAGGATTCGGTGCATAGAGGGGTAATCTCGGGCGCCCATCGACGCAAAGAATCGATCCCATTGCGGAATCATCGGATACGGCGGCGACGTAACGACCAGCGCGACGGTTCCGCCGTCGATCTCCGCGAGATCGCGCGCATCGCCCTGGATCAGGGTTAGCGCCCCTAGCCGCACCGGTGGTCCTCGGGGAATCTATCCGGGGGACAGTTAATACTGGACACCCCCTTCTTACCACAATGCGACTCGATCACCCGGTTCTCCAGGTCGCGCTCGACTTCGAGAACCTCTCGCGCGCACTCCAAGCCGCGCGGGAGGCCGTGGAAGGGGGCGCGGAGTGGATCGAGGCCGGCACACCCCTGTTGAAAAGCGAAGGGCTCGATTCCCTTCGGGAGCTCAAGAAGGCGTTTCCCGGCCACCGAATCGTGGCGGACATGAAGGTGATGGACACCGGGGCGTTCGAGGTCGAGATCGCCGCGAAGGCCGGCGCCGATGTGGTCACGGTTCTTGGAGCCGCGGATGATGACACGATCGCGGATGCCGTGCGCGGAGGCGATCTCTATGGGGCCGAGGTCATGGTCGACCTGTTGAACGTGGCCGACCCGCTGGCACGGGCCAAGAAAGTGGGCGAGCTCGGGGTCGCTTACGTCTGTTGGCATGTGGGGATCGACATGCAGATGCAAGCCAAGACTCCCTTCGCGATGCTCGAGCAATTGGCTCGAGCCTCCCCGATCCCCGTGGCGGTTGCCGGCGGCCTGAACTCCGAGACCGTGGCACAAGCCACCCGGGCCGGCGCGTCGGTTCTCATCATCGGCGGGGCAATCACGAAAAGCCCGAACATCCGGGAGGCCACGGAACGAATTCGTACCGCGATCGCCACCCAGCGCGAGGTCGCCACCGAACATTTCCACCGATATAGTGCAGGCGAGCTCCGCGAGGCCTTCCTCAAGGTTTCGGCGCCGAACGTGACCGATGCGATGCAGCGCCAGGGCGCGATCCACGGCCTGTTACCGCGACTCAAGGATCACACGGTCAAGATGGTCGGTCCGGCGGTTACCGTGGTCACGCGGGACGGCGATTGGGCGAAGCCGGTCGAGGCGATCGATCGGGCCGGCCCAGGCGATGTCATTGTCGTCGATGCGGGGGGAGGTACGACGGCGATGTGGGGCGAGCTTGCGACGTGGAGCGCCCACGGCCGCCAGGTTGCGGGTGTCGTGATCGACGGGGCCGTGCGCGACCTCGATTCAATCCTCGAACTCGGGTTCCCCGTCTTTAGCCGGAGTGTGTCGCCCAATGCTGGCGAACCGAAAGGACACGGCGAGATCGGGGTGGAGGTCACGGTCGGCGGTCAAAAGGTGCGGCCGGGGGATTGGATCATCGGGGATGCCAGCGGCTTGGTCGTGGTTCCCCGGGAGCGTGCCCAAGAGATCGCGAATCGGGCCCTCGACGTGATGGAGCATGAGAATCGGGTTCGTGAAGAGATCCGCCGCGGTAGCACACTCGGCACCGTGCAAAAACTCGAGCGGTGGGAGCGCGTCGGCTAAGGCCGGCGCCCCGTCCGCGCCCGCACTTCTGGAATGATTTCGAGCACGTGCGCTCGGCTCCACAAACCGAGTCGCTGTCGCTCGAAATATCGGGCCTGTTGCCGGCTGGGGCCGGTCCATTGGCAGGCCCAGGGGAAAGGGTACCGGACCTCCCACAGGACCAAGGGCTCGGGATCGGCCAAGGGAAGCGTTAGTCGGGTCTTTCCTCGAATGGCGGCCGCTAGCTGCGGAAGCGAGAGCCGACCGGCATCGACTTCGCACAACGCCGCCACGATCTTACGGACCATTCCCCAAACGAAGGAAGGCGCTCGGATCTCGAGAGCGATTCCCTCGCCTACCTGGCTCACCCGTATGGCATCGATCGTCCTCCATCGGGCCACGTCGGAGGGAATGGCACGTCCGAAAGAGCGGACGTCGATCTCCCCTTCGAAGAGTTGGGCAGCCTTCCCCCAATGATCGCGCGGAGTCTGTTGTGCGGCCTGAAAGTAACGGTAAGTCCTATCGATGGGATGGCGAACCCGCATCGCCTCGGGGATCGGTGCGATGGCGCTGAAGAAGATCTCAGGAGCAATTCCATTCAGCGCCCGGAGCAGGCCCGCGGGGAGAAGCGGGGAAGAGATGGCGAGCGCATTGGCACGCGCACTCACGCCGGTATCGGTCCGGCTCGCCACCTCGATCTGGGCGCTCGTTAACGAGTCGATGATGCCGCGACGGAGCGCCGCGGTGCGGATCTCCTCCTCCACGGTCCGATAGTGGGGTTGCCGGGCCCATCCATGGAATGCGGCTCCGTCGTATCCGAACCGGACAATGTAGCGAGTCGTGCGCCCTCCACCAACCTCGAACCTAAGAGCGTCCGGCCCGCGAGAACCTCGAAAGAACGTCCTCGCGAAACAGTGTCATATATCTATCTATTGTGAAATATACAATCTAAATTAGATTTCTATATATCCCGTGTTTCGTTGAAGCGGTCGATGATCGACAGGACTGAGGCACCCCGAGCAGGACGGCTTCCTGCGCGAGCGCGTAGCCTGGCGACGTCGGAAGAGATTGGTGAAACCCAATGAGCACACAAGACCCGCAAACAGCGTCGTCATCGGCCGAACAAACGTCGAGTCCCCAACGCCGTCGGACGGGAACGATCGGGACCGGGGTCGCGATCGCCATCGCGATCGTGTTGTTGCTGGTGGGAATCGGAGCCGGCTATTTCATCGGCGCCTATCTCACGAAGACCAGCAGCTCCAAGACCCAGATCACGGAGACCGGGTCGTCCCTGCTATATCCGCTGATGAATATCTGGGGTCCGAACTTCACCTCCCAAGTAAACTCGAATATTGTCCTTAGTACGGATTCGACCGGTAGTGGTACGGGCCAGAGCTATGCCGAACAAGGTTTGATCGATATCGGAGCTTCCGATGGATATCTCAGCAACGCGAGCACGTCGAGCTTGGTCAATGTGCCCGTGGCGATATCGGCCCAGCTGGTCGTCTACAACATTCCGGGCCTTTCCGCCGGGACCCACCTGAACCTGAACGGAAGCATACTGGCGATGATCTATGCCGGGGTTATCACGACGTGGAACAACCCCCTCATCGTGGCGGCGAACCCGGGCGTGTCCCTCCCGACGAACACGATCGTTCCCTTTGTTCGATCGGATTCCAGCGGAGACACGTTCCTATTCTCCTCCCTGTGCTACATGTCCTGGGCGGGATGGACGTACGGGTACTCGACCAAAGCGTTCGCGAACACGGCCGTGAAGTGGACCGGCGAGATGGGAAACACGGGCATGGTCGGGGCAGTCACGACAACGGCGTACTCGATTGCCTATGTCGGAATCAGCTACGAGAAGTCGGTCACTGGGATCAGTGGAGTCAACTGGGCGGCGGTCGGCGACGCCGCGGCGAATTCGGCCTCGGGCGGAGTTAACGCCACGAACTATGTGCTCCCCAGTGCGGCTACGATCGGGCAGGACGCGAATCTCGCGTTGAGCAACCTCCAGTTCGCTTCGTATGGGCTTTCCATCAGCCTCATCCTCGGGGGCGCCTCGAATGGACAGGCGATCAACATCACCCTCGGTGGCGGTGGAAAACTTCCCACGACGCAGTACCCCACCCCGTATCCAATAACGAACCTGGAGTACACGCTGGTCAAGACGACCTCCCGCCCCAACACCGCGGCGTTCGTGCAGTTCTTGGAGTGGGCGATTTCGTTCGGAAACCTGCCGGTTTATCTGAACCAGGTCAACTTCGTCCCCTTGACCTCGGACATCGTGGGGCTTGACATGCAGGAGCTGTCAGGAATCCAACTCTAGGCAGGCACGGAGAGTTGTGAGTGTTCCACCGGTTCTCGATTCCAACGAGAGCCGGCAACCCCTTCCCCCTCCTTCTTCGGAGTTGATGCGCTCTCAGTATTCCCGGGGAGTGCGCCTGGTCGCGCGTGGGATTTGGAAAATAGTCCCCTACATACCGGCGCTCGTACCCGGCGCCATCGTCCTCGGGATCGTCCTCACGCTGATCTCCGCGAGCGGGTTCCACAATTTCGGTCTTGGCTTCTTCGGCTCCGCCTGGGTCCCCGATAGCGATCAGTACGGCGTGTTAATCTTCGTCGTCGGTTCGTTCGTCACTGCCGTCCCCGCCCTGTTCATCGCCATGGCGATCGGTCTGGGGATTGCCATTGCATCGACCACGTACCTCCCCCAGTTCGTCAGTCGCCTCCTGGATCCGTTCGTCGACCTCCTGGCGGGGATCCCGAGTATCGTCTACGGGCTCTGGGGATTTTGGGTCGTGTCGACCTTTTTTGGCCAAAGCCTCAACCCCTGGTTGGCCGATCACATCGGCTTCGTGCCAGGTTTTGGCCGCATAACTAGCCCTGTTCTTTCGCCCAACGTCCAGGGAATCGGCCTCCCAATCTCGATCTTCATTCTCACGCTGATGTGCCTTCCGATCACGACGCTCCTGATGCGCGACGCCTTACGATCCGTGCCCCGGGACCTATGGGAAAGTGGTCTGGCGCTCGGCGCGACCCGGTGGGAAGTAGTCCGACGCGTTGCGATTCCGTACTCCAACCGGGGCATCCTGAGCGCCGGGCTGCTCGGGTTCGGCCGCGCCTTCGGCGAAACGGTGGCCGTGGCGATGGTGATCGGATCGGTCCTGAAGTATCCGGGGAACGTCTACGACACGACGAGTACGATGGCCGCCTTCATGATCCAACAGCTGGATGCGTCGTTCCAGTATCCGGTGATCCTGAACGCGCTGGCCGAGATGGCGCTCCTCTTGCTCGCGATCTCGCTAGTAGTAAATATTCTGGGCCGCCGGCTCGTCACGCGAACCTTCTTCGAGGAGGTGCCCGGCCTCTAGCCAACGTATGCAGGCCCGCGGAGCACTGTCCACATCGTTCCCGATCGACGATCTCCGGCTCGACCGGAGCGGTCACGTGCGATTTCGGACGAACTTCGACCGATGGATCGGCTACCTCCTGCCGTTTCTCTTTCTCGCCGCGATTTTTCCAATCCTCGACCTCGTGTACTACGTTTCGGTGAAAGCGTTGCCGACCCTGACTTGGAACCAACTAACTTCCGAGTCGATCTATGGCCACACGCTCGGCGTACCGATCATCGGCACTTTCGAGATCATCACGCTCGCGACCCTCTTCGCTCTCCTGTTCGGGCTCTTCGGCGGCATCGCAACCGCCGAGTTCTTGCCCGACCGAACGGCCACATGGGTTAGGACCATGGCCAACATTCTTGCCGGCACTCCTTCCGTCGTCGTGGGCTATTTCGGGTTTTTTGCATTCGTCAAATTCTTTGGGTGGGGTCTATCGCTGATCGCGGGTGTGTTCACCCTATCGTTCTTCATGACGCCCTATGTCTTCCGCGCCACAGACCTCGCGTTTGCGTCTGTCCCCCGCTCGATTCGCGAAGCAGCGCTCGGTTCCGGCGCAAAACCGTCGCAGTACATCCTCCGCGTCGCCACGCCGATCGCCTTCCCCCAGATCCTGACGGGGGTATTTTTGGCGATGGCGATTGGTGTCGGAGAGACCGCACCGCTCGTCCTCACCACCACGGAAGGTATCCTCCCCCCCCAAAACCTCCTTTCACCGGTTACGTTCCTGACGGGGCTCATCTGGACCAACTTCCAATACTCCTCGACCGAAGTGTACGCGTTCCAAGCCGCCTTTATCCTGCTCGTCACGGTCGTAGGGCTGAACATCGTCGTTCGAGTGATCGCCGCCCGTTATCGTCGCCGACTCGAGGGGTTGTTCCAATGACCGATGAGATTGGGACCTCCGCGCCGACCCTCTCGGTCCGCGAGCTTTCCGTACGCTCGAAGCAGCGCGCGATCCTCGAGAAGATCACGATCGACTTTCAACCGCGAAGCCTGACGGCCGTCATCGGCCCATCGGGGTGTGGCAAGACGACCTTCGTACGCACTCTCAACCGGATGGTCGAGATCACGCGCGGTCTTCGAGTCGAAGGTTCAGTGCTCTATCTCGGCCAAGACATCTATGACGAAAGCATCAATCCCGTCCTCGTTCGGCGCCGGATCGGAATGGTTTTCCAGCGCCCGACCGTTTTCCCGATGTCGGTCTTCGAAAATGCCGCGTTTGGGTTGCGGCTCGTACACGAAAGCGAAGAAGTGATCGACAAGGCCGTGACGGAAGCGCTCCAGCGCGCTGGCCTGTGGGACGAAGTGCACGGGGATCTGGATGGTCCGGCGCTTTCTCTATCGGGAGGTCAGCAGCAGCGTCTCTGCATCGCACGCGCCTTAGCGGTTCGCCCTCGGGTCCTTCTCTTGGACGAACCTACGTCCGCATTGGATCCCGCCGCCACCCAGCGCGTGGAAGCGACGATCCGGCGGCTCAAGGAAGAGATCGTCCTAGTTTTGGTAACGCACAATGTCGGTCAGGCGGCCCGGGTATCGGATCGGGTCGCGTTCCTGCATTCGGGCCATCTGATCGAAGTAGGACCGACCGCCGAAACGCTTGAACGACCTCGTGAGGCTTTGACCGAGCAATTCATCACGGGTCGATTCGGATAACCGAGGAAAGAACCATGCCAAATGGAAACCGGACGGAAGAGCACGACCGAGCGATCGCGACCCTGAAGCAGCACGTCGCCGCGATGACGGACCTGTCGGTCGGCATGGTCGCCGACGGTACCCGCGCGCTCCTGAACAGCGACCAAGCACTCTCTCAGTCGGTGATCGATCGCGATCCGTTGCTCGACAAATTCGACCTCGACATCGAAGCCGAGACGATCCGGTTGATTGCGACGTTGCAACCGGAAGGGGCCGACCTCCGGACGCTCGGAGCGGTGCTCAAGATCGCGAACTGCATCGATCGGGTGGGGCGTCTTGGGTACAATTTGGCGCGCAACATTTCCTCCGCGCCGGGGGGGTCGGACCGCCGACCCCGTGAGTTGCTTGCTCAGATGGACGAGCGGGCTCGGTCCATGGTCCGTCAAGCGACGGATTCGTTCGTACGGAACGACGCCCCCCTCGCCAAGAGCGTCCTGGTGCAAGATGACGAAGTCGACGCGCTCAATCGACAAGTCCAGCAAACGTTGATCGACCTCCTGCGAGGGGGCGGCGCGGATACCGATCGGTTGGCCCACGAACTATTGGCCGCTCGACATTTGGAGCGCGTGGCGGATAACGCGTGCAAAATCGCGGAAAAGGCCGTCTACGCGATCACGGGTGAACGTCGATCGGAGTACTTTCAGAGCGTCGTGCATCCGGCTGGTGCGAATCCTCCGTAGGTGGGTTGCTTGCGTTCATCGCAGTCATCGTCGCGGACACGAAAGCTCATTACTGACATCGCGACCTCTCGGAGCCGTCGGAGCGCGCTCCCGTAGTCTAGTCCGGTCAAGGATTCGGCGCCTTCGACGCCGTAACGCGGGTTCGAATCCCGCCGGGAGCATCCGGCCAGCGGCCTCGGCGTTGGAGGCTCCGTTTTCACATGCTTTGGAAGACAGAAGACAGGTATCTGCCAGAGCGGGACGGCACAAAGGGAATAGGAAAGTATTCGATAGCGGCGTTCGGTTCGGCCGAATCTGCATAGCTGAAACGACCGACCGTCCATGATCAGCCGGGAAGCGCGAAGTTCAACGACTGACCTAATCGCACTATCGGCCAAGGATTTCTTCGGGGCCGACCAGTACTTCCCATGGCTCGACGCTGGCAACGCGGAGCAAGCCCATTTGCATCCAAGGATCCTCAGCGAACCGAGTCCGAACGGCGGACTCGCTCTCCGCGTCCACGATCAAGAGAGCCCGATGGATTGAGCTCCCTCCAAGGGGACCGGCGAACATGATGAAGCCCTCCTCGGCGAGCGCGTTCACGAAAGCCGCGTGCTCGGTCCATTTCTCCTGGTCGCGCATCGATCGGGAGGGTATCCAGTTCGGGCCCTGCTCATTGATCACGACGAAGTAGACCATTTTCCACACCATCTTCGCCCCTCCAAAATTCGATGATCTTTCCGGATCGAGAATGGACGACGCCCTCGCGAGTATATCGCTCTCGCTGACTAGGCGTGCCCTGCCCAGCGCCCGCAGCCGGTATTCCGCAGGGAACCTTATGCTCGGAGCAAGTTCTGGCTCGCGCGTGAGCACGCGGGTATCCCGCCAGGTTCGAAGCAGGTCCTTCGGGCGCGACCCGGCTACGTTCGATCGGGCGCGATTGCGTTACCCACCTCGTGTTTACGAGATCCTCACCAAGCGCTGCGGTCTGCACCCCGGCACCGTGGCGTTCGAAATCGGACCTGGGACCGGTATCGCCACCCGAGAACTCCTCCAGCGGGGAGCCGCTCCCATGACACTCGTCGAACCGGACCGGCGACTCGCTCGCTACCTGATTGGGTCCCTCGGGTCGAAGGCCGGTCACGTAACCGTTCTGACGAAAACGTTCGAGGATGCTTCACTCCCCTTCGATAGTTTCGATCTGGGAATAGCCGCATCAAGCTTCCATTGGACGCCGGAGCGGCGGGCGCTTCGCAAGATTGCTCGAATCCTCAAGCCGGGGGGGTGGTGGGCGACTTGGAGCCATCGTCATGGCGACCCGTTTCGATCGAACGCCTTTCACGAAGCCCTCCAACCCCTCTATCGCACTCTCTCAAACGGTCGAGCCGGTACATCGTTCGATAAGGCCGCCGCGACGAAGGATCGGGCCGATCGTATCGCGGCCTTGAAATCGATTGGCAAATTCGACCATATTTCACGAGAGGATATTCGGTGGACCGTGACCCTCACCACTGCACAAGTCAGCGCGCTGTGGGGAACATTTTCGGATCAGCTCACCTTGCCTCCCCGGAAGCGAGCTTGGTTTCTCGACGGGCTGGCCATGGTTGTCGACGATCGGTTCGGGGGGCAGGTTGATCTTCCCGTGCTAACGCCGGTGTATACAGCACGCAAAAGCTAGTCGCATCTGCCTCGCGCCCGGCTCCGCGAATTCTGGGATTGCCGTCCCTCTAGCCAACCTTCGATTTGTCTAAGGGAGCGCCGGGAGACTCACGTCGTCCCAAAGGCGATTAGTCCGAGCGTATTGGGGAGGGCATGCCGGACAAAACCGCACCGCCGAAGGAGAGCCCCTTCGTTCTGGACATCAAGGAAATTCGGAAGCGAGCTCGAGAACACATGGGACGCGGCGCGGTCACCGTCGCCAACAAAACCAATCCCGGAACCGTGGTGCGCATTCTGAATGAAGCGCTCGCGACAGAGATTGTCTGTGTCCTCCGTTACAAGCGCCATCAGTACATGGCCGCCGGAATTCACGCGATCGAAGTCGCGGCCGAATTTGCCCAGCATGCGAACGAGGAACAAGGGCATGCCGACATGATCGCGGCTCGGATCACCCAGTTGGATGGCGCTCCCAATTTCAGTCCCGAGGGACTCGCCACGCGATCGCACACGGAGTACATCGAGGGAAAGACGCTCACCGAGATGATCGAAGAGGACCTGGTCGCCGAGCGCATCGCAATCGAGACCTACAGTGAGATCATCCGGTATCTGGGCTACAACGACGCAACGACCCGCTCCATGATGGAGAAGATCTTGGCGATGGAAGAGGAACACGCCGAGGACATGAAAACCCTCCTCCAGAAGGTCGGTTCGGACGAGAAGCTCGCGGGCGCACGCAACTAGCGCGACGAGGCTCTTTGGGAGACGAGCCCCCCGTACCCGGCCGGATTGCGTGGCTGAAACCCGAAAACCCCTTACCCCACCCTTTCCTCGGCCGCCAAGAGGTGCGGTGTCACGGTCACGAGTTCCCCCGACCCGTCGCCTACACCGCCGCTGACTTCGGCCCCGGCGGCAAACCCGATCTCGCGGGGTTGGAAACGCTGGTTCGGAGCTGGAGGACGATGGAGCACCGCGGATTGGTCGAGCATCTATCGGGACTTGGCTCGCTGGTCGGTGATCGCGATCCCGATTGGAATCGTGGCCGGACTGGGCGCTGCGTTGTTCTACTACCTCATCGACGTAGTGTCGAACTTCTTTCTTTCCCAACTGGCCGGGCTGACCCTGCCCGCTGAAGGAACGACCAACCCCGCGCAACTCGTGTGGTCGAGCTCCTTTCCTCGGCTCCTACTAGTCCCGGCGATAATGGCCTTGGGGGGCTTGGCCGTAGGGGCCATCGCCTGGAAGCTCTCGCCCGAGGTCGCCGGTCACGGAACGGATGCGACGATTCGTGCCTTCCATCGAGGAGCCGGAAGGGTGCGACTGCGCGTTCCGCTGCTCAAAACCCTGGCCAGCGCGCTGACCCTCGGAACGGGGGGCAGTGGGGGTCGCGAAGGCCCCGTTTCCCAGATCGGGGGCGGGTTCGGCTCAAATTGGGCGGATCTCATGGGCCTCGGGGATCGCGATCGGCGAATCGCCTTGGCCACGGGTATGGGCGCCGGAATCGGGGCCATTTTCCGCGCTCCCCTGGGCGGCGCGGTTTACGGCGCCGAGATTCTCTACACGGGTGATTTCGAACCTGAGGTGTTTGTTCCGGCGATCATCGCCTCGGTGGTGGCCTATTCGGTCTACTCGAGCATCTTTGGGTTCCACACACTCTTTGCGACCCCCGCCTCCCTGGTCAATTATTCCTTTGATCCGAGCCGCTTGCCGCTCTACGCGGTCTTGGGAGTCGTCTGTGGGGGCATGGGCCTGCTGTTCATCACCCTGTATCGTGGGTCGGAATCGTGGTTCGCCACCCGCTTGCACTCTCCCTTCCTTCGACCGGCAATCGGAGCGGCCCTCGCCGGGGGAATCTTCCTGGGCGCGTACTTCCTGATTCCTCAGCAGAACCACTTCGCCTCCCTTTCTTCGCTCTCCGTCGGCTACGGGTTCGTACAAGTGGCCATGCTGGGCCAGCTGGGTCAAGGAAGCTTCACGCTCGACATCATCGGCGTCCTGCTCGCGGCTGTCTTTCTCCGTCTCGTGATGACTTCGTTCGTGGTCGGGAGCGGAGGAAGCGCGGGACTCTTCGGTACGAGCGTCGTCGTCGGGGCTCTCTTGGGCACCGTGACGGGTGGTATCTTCCACACTCTTCTTCCGGGGCTGGTCCCGCTGTCGGTTGTGGCCGTCTTTTCGATCGTCGGGATGATGTCGTTCTTCGGAGGGATATCGAAGGCGCCGCTCGGTGTTCTGATCATGGTCACCGAGATGGCGGGGAGTTACACGGTTCTCCCCGCTGCGATGCTATCGATTTTCGTCGCCTATGTCGTCACTGGCCGATCGCACATCTACAGCGAACAACTGCCGAGTCGGATCCAGAGCCCCGCCCACCTCGATGAATATCGTCGGTACTTCCTCGCCGAGACCCCGATCGGATCCATCGCTTCTCGAGAATCCGAACCCGTTGCCCCGTCGGTGACCGTGGCCGAGGCGCTCGACTACGCCACGCGGTACGGGCGTTCGGTGCTGTCGGTGGAAGCCGGCGGTCGCTGGTGGGGGGCGGTTCGGCTGAACGATCTCTTGGCAGTTCCGAGCGACCTGCGGGGAAGCACTCCTATCGCGGAGCTGGTGCGACCCGTCGAGCTCGTCCTTCCCAGCGAACTACCGGCGGGCGAGGCGCTCCGCCGAATGGAAGCACAGGGGGTGACCGTGGCGGCGGTCATCAGTGCAGGCGACCCGATCCGGATCGAAGGCCTTGTGACTCGACATGGAATCAGCAACCCCGAGCTCGAGGCGACCCCACTTCGGTAGGGCTTGCCAGCGGATCGCGTAGCGCGAAGCTACCTCGTTTCGTCCCTCCCGTCCCATCGCCGCCCCGCCCTCGCCCCCGTTCGGGGAGTCCTCATTTATCCGGGGTCAATATCCAGCGGCGGGTCGCTCCATGAAAGTCGGAATTCTAGGAAGTGGGGATGTCGCGCGGGCGCTGGCAATCGGGTTCGTTGCATCGGGGCATGAGGTTCGGTTAGGGACGCGCAATCCCGAGAAGTCTCAGGTCGCCGAGTGGGTTCGTGGCTCAGGAGGGAAGGGGGCCGCCGTTCCCCCTACAGAGGCCTCGGCGTTTGGCGAAATCGTCGTGTTGGCGGTTCCTGGCGTCGTCGCCGCCGAGGCGGTCCGATCCGCCGGATTAGCCCACTTCGAGGGAAAGGTCGTCATTGATCCCACCAACCCGCTCGCTTTTCGTGAAAATGCGCCGCCGTCCCTCGCGATCAGCGGCACTACTTCCGGAGGCGAGGAGCTCCAGAAACTGCTTCCCCGCTCCCACGTGGTGAAGGCGTTCAACATCGTCGGAAACGCGCACTTCTTCCGCCCCGCTTTTCCCGACGGACCGCCCGACATGTACATTTGCGGGAATCACGCCGGTGCGAAGCACCAGGTCGAGCAACTCTTGCACCAATTCGGCTGGCCCTCGGTCATCGATATCGGAGGGATCGAAGGCTCTCGCGAACTCGAAGCCCTGTGCATTCTCTGGGTGAGGAGCGCGCTCAAGCTTGGGAACTGGAATATCGCTTTCAAGCTCCTTCGAAAGTAGACCATCCGGAAGCGCGACCGGGTCGCGTTCCGGTCGTCCGCCGGTGCTACTTCGGGGAAAAACCCCGCGTTGGCGGTGCCGACGTTGGTCGGGCCGGTTCGGAGCTCGAAGCCATCTCGGATGGGGAGCCGCTGGTCTGGCGAAGCAGCAGAGTCCGGAACGTCTCGAAATGTCGGATGTACGGGTCGGCGCGTCGACGTTCCTCCAGCTCTCCGAGGGCGATCTCGAGTTGCGCTTTGGCCCGGGCATCACCGGCCTGGGCACGAACCAGGTAAACGCAGAGAAGCTGGTACGCCGGCAAGACATACGCGTCCGTACGCGGGGTGCTCATGTCCCCTTTGCGAGGGCGGTAGACGCGGTCGAGGGGAACGGCTGCGGCGAGTGCCCGGCGGTGCGGGAACCCGAGAAAATGGCCGGGACCAATGACTCGGGTGAGTTCCTTCACATTGCCTCGCAGCGCATTGGCCAAGCGGTCGCACTCAAACCAACACCAGAGACCGAAGCCAAAGTCTCCTTCGAGATACGCTTCCCAAGCAAGACCGTAGAGGCGGCGTTCCTTTTCCTCGGCGGATAGCTCGGGCAGCAGTTCTGCGCGCCAATCCGAGATGATGACGTCGACCCGCATCGCGGGCGAGAAGGCCTTCATCTTCGGAGGCGCGGCAGGAGTCGCCATCGTCGCCCCGGAGGCGCTGTCGCTCTTAGCCCCTGCTACACATTTTACTGGGGACTGTCGACACCGTACACGAGTCGACCATCCTTCCACGTCGAGACCACCGGCAGCGATTGGGGAGCCACGATCGCCGTAAGTTGCGGCGCATCCAGCACGACAAAGTCCGCAGGACTGCCGGCCGCCAGTCGTCCGAGCTCCGGTTCACCCAGCGCAATACCGCCAGATCGCGTGTAGAGCTGGACCGCCTCCTCGATCGACAGCCGTTCCGAAGCGATCGGGTTCGCCGACCTCCCCGTCTCATCCATTCGTACGACCGCGGCGCGTAACCCGGTTGCGGGGTCGAACGATCCGAACGGGGCATCGCTCGAGCCGGCCAATACGTGACCGCGATCCAGCAGCGTCTTGAAGGGGTAAGCCCACCGCTGACGCTCGGCCCCGAGTCGCTCCCCCAGCCACCAATCGGCGGTGACGAAGTCCGGCTGGACGACCAGATACGGACGGAGCCGATCCAGGCGCGAAAACATTCCCGGAAGTACCAGGGATGCGTGCTCGATCCGACGGGGAGCGGGGCGAGGCTGGTGCTCGAACGCACCGAGGGCATGCGCGAGCGCCTGATCCCCGATCGCATGTACCGCCGGCGTCAGCTCTTCGGACTCGATCGCGCCGATCAACTGCGTTAGTTGCTCCTCCGAGTGGACCGCGACCCCGTATTCGCCCGGCGCGTCGGAGTACGGGTGGCTCAAACATGCCGTCCGAGCTCCGAAAGAACCGTCGGCGAACATCTTCCCCCCCAGGATTCGAACCTCGGAATCTTGCGACTGGTCGCGGAGGGGTCGTGTCGCTTCCCAGCTCGCCCCCGCAAGATAAAATCGAACCCGGGTCGAGAGAGGCCCCTGCTCGGCGAGGCGACGTACGAGGTCAACCTCCTCGGCCCCCACGTTCAGTGAGGCTACGGTGGTCAGGCCCACGCGAGCCGCGTCCGCGAGCACTTGGCGGATGGCGTCTGGGTGAATCGCTAAACTTGGAACTCGAAAGGCGAATATGGGTGCCATCGCCGCATCGAAGAGAAGTCCGTTGGGTTCGCCGTTCGAGGCACGGCCAATTCGACCTCCCGCGGGGTCCGGCGTTCCGCGGTCGATCCCCAGCAGTTCGAGTGCGCGCTGGTTTACCACTGCCACATGCCCGCAAACCCGAAAGAGCACGATCGGCCGCTCGACCGAAACTCGGTCGAGGTCGTCCCGTACCGGATATCGCCCCTCGACGAATCGCTCGTGATCCCAACCCCTCCCGACGATTGGCCCATTCGGGTGCTCTTCGGCCCATCGACGGGCGCGGTCCGTGAGCTCGGTCACGGAAGCCGCCGTCCGCATGTCGACGCCTTGTCGATATTGGGCAATGTCCATCAGGTGCAGATGGGCGTCGATCAGTCCGGGAATGACGATCCGGCCGTGCAATTGGTGGAGGGATGCCCCGGTGGCCTTTCGCCGGCGCACTTGAGCCTCGGTACCGACATGGACGATGCGACCGCCCTCCACGACGAATCCCTCAACGAAGTCGTCGCCGGTGAAGACCCGGCCGCCCACCCATGCGCCATCGATGGAGTCGGTCATCCGGTTGCGAGGGAGCTCCTGCTGGATCGACGGAGGGCCCGAATTCCGGCGGTCCCTAATAGGCCGCCGCCGGGCGACCGACCGGGACACTCGAACTCGTTACCGATCAGACATCCAGATACCGGTAGAACTCGTACGGGTGCGGGCGCAGATTGAGCTGCAACTGCTCCTCCCGTTTGAGTTCGTCGTATATCTCGAGCACCGAATTCCCGAAGACCGGCTTGAGGAAGGAGTCGTCGGACTTGAGACAGTCGAGGGCTTCGGTGAGCGAGCCGGGCAGTTCGCGAATACCGAGTTCCTTGCGCTGCGCCGGGGTCAGTTTGTAGATATCGTGATCCACGGGAGGAGGCGGGTCGATCTTCCGGCGAATGCCATCGAGCCCGGCCAGCGCGAGAGCGGCCTCGGTGAGGTAGATGTTAGCCGCGGAGTCCGGCGTTCGATATTCGAGCCGCTTCGCCGCCGGTCGTCCCTTGAGGTAGTATGGTACCCGCACGTTCGCCGACCGGTTCGCGCGGCTCCACGCGATGAATACCGGTGCCTCGTAACCCGGGACGAGGCGACGATACGAGTTGGTCGTCGGATTCGTGATCGCGCAGAGCGCACGCGAATGTTCCAGAAGTCCGCCGACGTAATAACGGCAGGTCTGACTGACTTCTGCATAGCTATCGTTCGCGTCGAAGAAGGCGTTCACGCCCCCCGCCCAGAGCGACTGATTCATGTGCATGCCGATCCCGTTGTCGCCGAACACGGGCTTCGGCATGAACGAGGCGATCTTGCCGTGTTGACGAGCGACGTTCTTGATCACGAAGCGCACATCCTGGACGTGATCGGACGCCGGAATGAGGTCGTCAAATCGAATGTTGATCTCCCCCTGGCCCGCCGTCGCCACTTCGTGGTGGTGGGCGTCCATCCGAATGTGAAAGTTATCCGAGAGAATGTTACAGATCTCGCTCCGCATCCCTTCGAGCACATCGTACGGTGCGGCGCGGTGGTACCCTTCCTTGAATCGGATCGAGCCATGGCCGTCGGCTTCTTGCCACGGAGCCTCGCTACTTTGGATCGAATATCCGGAGCCCCCCCAGGCGTCGCGGACGGCATCCGCGGATGGGAGGAGCTTGACCGAATCGAAGACGAAGAACTCGATCTCCGGACCCCAATACGACCGGTCGTAGCCCGCGTCGGCCAGCACTTTGACGGTGCGTCGCGCAATTCCTCTCGGGTCATGCGCGTAGGGCTCCCTCGAGCCACCGACCAGGACATCACAAATGAACCGGGCCGACCCCCCCTGCTCGGAGCCCCAGGGAATGGTCGCAAACGTGGCGGGATCCGGGCGCAGAATCATGTCGGATTCGTAGATTTCGCGAAACCCTCGAACGGACGACCCGTCCAACTTGGGAACGCCGGTGGTGAAGGAGTCCTCTTCGAGCGCCTCCACCGGGACGTGGACGTGATTGAAGCCGCCAAACAAATCCGTGTAGAACAGTTCGACCCAGCGCACGTGCGCCTGTGCCAGCTTGTCCAGGATCGTCGAGCCACGTGTCGTATCTTCGGTGTCGGTCGAGGTATCCGTCGGGTGAATCGCTTGCGCCATTACTCTCCTTCCTCCCGGGACCGAGCGGGCCCGGCCATATCTACTCTAGGATTGAGAAATTGGACAAATGACTAATTTTTCTACAATTCCTATCATATACAGCGGTGGCATTGGCGTTCCATGGACCAAACGTCCAGCCTCGACGCCCTCGACCGGCAGATTTTGAACGAATTGAACATCGACGCCCGCCGGAGCCACCGCACGATCGCGCAGCGGCTGAAGGTCTCCCCGACCACGGTCAGCTCGCGAATCGCCCGCATGGAGCGGGATGGGGTCATTCTCGGCTACCTCCCGCTACTCAGTGACGAGCTGCTGGGGTGGGACCTCTGGGCCACCATCGGCATCCGGATCTCCAAGGGCAAGTTGCGCGAGGTGGAAGAACGGCTGGCGCGCGATCCCCGAGCGTACGCGATCTACGATGTAACGGGGGACTATGACGCACTGGTGATCGGCCGGTTCCGAGATCGTCGGGACTTGGACCGATTCGTCAAACATGCGCTCCAGGATCCCCACGTGGAGCGATCGAACACGCAAGTCGTCCTAAATCGGGTCAAGGAGGATCGACGTGTTCCCGTGAGCCTTCGGGGAAACGAGCGCGCGGGCGGAAACGGCTAAGTGCTGGGCGGGCTCCTCAACGAACCTCGGGGTAGAACGATGGACTGGGGGCTCCAGAATCGCGTTGCCCGAATGTTCCCGACGCAATCGGGGAACACGGTCATGCTCGCCGTCGACCACGGATACTTCATGGGACCCACCCGGCGGCTGGAGAATGCGCGCGCCACGATTGCCCCTTTGCTGCCGCACGCAGACGCTTTGGCCCTGACGCGTGGGATTCTCCGCACTTCGGTCCCCCCCTCTACCTCTACCCCAATCGTGTTGCGTGTGTCGGGTGGTGCGACCGTCCTGAAGGATGATCTCAGCGACGAAGCCGTCACCACATCGATGACCGAAGCCCTCCGATTGAATGTCTCCGCGGTCGCCCTATCCGTCTTCGTAGGATCCCCCCATGAACACGAATCGCTCGTCCATCTTTCCGAACTCGTGGACGATGGGGAGGAGCTGGGCATGCCGGTCATGGCGATTACCGCGGTCGGAAAGGAGCTGGAGAAGCGGGACGCGCGCTATCTCGCCCTCGCGTGCCGTGTTTCCGCCGAGCTCGGCGCGCATCTGGTGAAGACCTATTTCTGCGAAGATTTCGAAAAGGTGGTGGAGGGCTGCCCGGTTCCACTCGTGGTCGCTGGGGGTCCAAAACTCGATTCTGACCAAGCCGCCTTAGAGCTCGCGCATCACGCCATTGCGGCGGGGGCGCATGGGATCGATATGGGTCGCAATATCTGGCAATCGGACCATCCGGTTGCGATGCTGAAGGGGCTTCGGGCGATCGTCCACGAGAATGCGACCGTGCTCGAAGCGATGGAAGTCCTGGAAGGGGAGAAACGACGTACGACGAACCCGCTGCGCGCCGCCTCGGCCTGAGTCGGATTTGAACCCACTTCCGTTCGCGGAATACTCATATGGGCCTCGCCGTACGAGGCCCCGAGCGGGGATTGCCAAGCTTGGCCAAAGGCGCCAGATTCAGGGTCTGGTCTCGTAGGAGTTCGTGGGTTCAAATCCCTCTCCCCGCAGGGCACTCGTAGAAGATTCTATCGAAAAAGTGGAGGATTTGAGAGGCGGGGGTCTGCGCCCAAGGATCGATACGCCCCTCTAGTGTGACGTCTAGACAGGTCGTCAGTGATTGTTGACCCGATGACTGGATCCCGAGTCCACTCCCCAGCGATCGCTCTATCCGGTAACGGAATCGTTATATCTCCTAATAATTAACTAGCCTAATAGTTAGGAGTCCTCATGGTCAGCGCTGTGACCCTCGATCCTCGCCCCTCTCCCTCGATTACCGACGCGGAGAAGCTCGTCACGTCCGTCCACGAAGTGATGCGCTCGGTCCTTCATAGCCTCCACCCGGTCCTCGAGGCCGAAGGGATCTCGATGGGGCAGTTCTGGTCCCTCCATCTCGTCTCGAGCCTCGAAACGGCGTCCGTTAGCGTAGTCGCTCGCCACCTGTCGGTTTCGGCCCCATCCGTCTGCGTCAGCATTGACCAACTCGAAGAATCCGGGCTCGTGGTACGCAAGCGCTCCCCGAGCGACCGGCGCGCCGTGGAACTCTCGCTGACGACGAAGGGCCGGAAGGTCGAGGGCCGGGTCTGGGCTGAGGTCGGGCGAACCATGGCCCAGGCGGCGGGGGCCCTGTCGCCCAAGGATGTCGCGACGGCCATCCGAGTCTTTCAAGAACTGAACCGCCGCCTTGGCTCTATAGGCAGTCCGGCCGGAGAGGCTGTGTGAACGCGGTGAACTCGAACGCGCCTCGCTCCTACGACGAGCGGTACGCTTGGACCGTTCTGCTCATCCTCGCCGCGATGGCCATCATGGTCACCTACGTCGAGACGATGGTACTGCCCGCGTTCAGCAACTTCGAGTCGTTCTTTCACGTTACTACGGCAAGCACGATCGCCTGGATCCTATCGGCGTATTTGCTCGTCGGCGTGGTTGTGACGCCGATCTTCGGTAAGCTCGGGGACATCTACGGAAAGAAACGGATTCTCCTCGTCGCGATGGGGGTCTATGCCATCGCCGTGAGCGTCGCCGGGTTTACTCCCAACATTGGCGCCGCGATTGGACTCGACCGCCCGAATCAGATCTACCTGCTGATCGCCGTGCGCGCGGTCCAGGGGGTCGGCATGGCGATGTTCCCGCTGGGCTTCGCGATGCTCCCCGAAATCTTTCCGCCCGTGAAGGTCGGACAGGCGCAGGGAATTCTCTCGGGGATGTTCGCCACGGGAGCCGCGGCAGGACTGGTCGGGGGAGGATGGATCGCCCAAACGTACGGCTGGCAGCTGACCTACCATACCGTCATTCCGATTGCGATCCTCGTGTTTGTTCTGGCGGTCGTCTACATCCGCGAGTCTACGAACCGGCTCGCCCGGAAGATCGACTTCCCGGGAGTCGCCAGTCTCGGCCTCGGCCTCACCTTCTTGATGCTGGGCATTACGGAGGGGGCCTACTGGGGATGGGCGAACTTCGCCGCGGTCACCTTTGGTGGAGTACCGTGGGGGGTTCCCGAATTCTTCCTGCTGGCCCTCGTCGCGTTCGCGTTCTTCCTCTATTGGGAGCCGCGCGCCCCAAGTCCGGTCGTCTCCTTCCAATCCTTGAAGGAACGCAACATCTGGGTTTCGAATGTCAACGGAGTGATCGTGGGGATGGCGATGTTCCTCCTCTTCACGGTCCTGATCATCTTCGGAGAGTATCCGTCTCCGGGCTTCGGCCTGACGGAGCTCAACGCGGCGCTCGTTTTCATCCCGGCGGTCCTTGGGATGATGGTCAGCGGTCCGTTCCTCGGGCGGGCCATCAGTCGGTTTGGACCGAAGCCTGTGATGATCCTCGGGTATGTGTTGATCGCGCTCGGCGCCCTCGGTCTCGTAGCCTTCCACGGATCGGTGTATGCCATCGCACTGTTCGCGATCCCGGTCATGGTCGGCAACGTCGCGGCCCTGATCTCAATGTCGAATATCATTGTCCTCTCGGTCGACCCCAAGACGATGGGCGTCCAGACCGGTATGAACCAAACGTTCCGTAACCTCGGCTCGGCGATCGGGCCGGTGCTCGTCACTTCGATTCTCGCGAGCTACTCCTTTTCCGAGGGCTTCCCAGGATTCACCTTCCAAAACTACCACGTCGTGGGTTATCAGGTCGTCTTTGGCTTGGTCGCGGCGATCGGCGTTGCCGGCTCCCTCCTCTCGCTCACACTCCGGAACTTCCGGTTCCACGCCGACGGGCGGCGCTTGGAAGCACCGTCACGGGCCGTCAGCGGCCCGGCGCCGCACGCCGAGGAGCCCGCGCCGGCCGTGTCAGCCGGCCCGTCGCCGTAGAATTCAGGGCGAGAGGTTTCCGTCTCACGGGTCGCCGTCGTTCACGGCGTGGCCTCTATCTTCTTGATCTTTCGATCGGCTGCCTCCAAGGCGCGGTCGTCCGCATCGGCTTTGATCTTGTCCGAGACGCGGCCGGTCTCGTCGGCTTTGTTATCGGCCTCTTCCCACCGAACGGCGGCCTCCGCTCTCTCTTGGTTTGCCGCCTCGAGACGCTTGGCTTTGTCAGTCACGGCTCATCCTTGATCCGGAGTAGCCTGATAAGCCCGATTGCCGGATCCTTCCGCATCGGCGACCGAGTCCGTCACGTGTCAATCGAACTCCGGGCATAGTCGCCTAAGCCACTCGAGAGCCTCGATTCCCTGGGCGCGTTGAAACTCGCGGAGCGTCGGCAGCCCCGGAGGCGCAGGGCGCAAGGACTGTTCCCAAAAGAAACCGGTCAGGCCGGCTACAAAGGCTCGAACCGCTTGCGGAGAAGCGTTCTGTGCGAGCTGGCTCGAGTCGAACAGCTCCCACGGTTTTGGACCTCGCTGCATTGCGACACTGGGCAGGAAGGCCGCGAGCTCGATCCAGGCCGGACCAATGCACGCCCACGGCCAATCAACGAAGTAGACGCGGTCCCCTCGCAGCAAGATATTGTCCGCCCGTACATCGCAGTTGAGCAGCGTCGTTCCCCGCGTCAGTTCCTCCCACGGTTCCTCCAGCTTCGCCAGTTCGTCGAGGTGCCGCACGATCCAGGGATCCAGTGCGGGAAGAGGGCCGGTTGGCGCCGGAACTGAGTTCGAAAGGGTTCGGAATCCCCGGAACATCGTGCGATGGCGTTCTCCGAAGCTCGGCGCTCGAATAGGCGACGGCGTTAGCACTCGCGTCATCTCTTCCAGGGCCCGAACCACGCGATCGAGGTCGGACCGCTTCCATGGGAGCGTAGGGTTTCCTCCACGGATCGCCTCAAATCCGAGCAGGACCCAGGTCCCGTCGTCTTCGAACCATAAAGGTCGGGGAGCCGGCGCGTCCTCAGGCAATGCCGAGGCGATCGCCCACTCTTGCCGGTAGAACTGGGGGACGTCCGGATTCGGGTCCGGGCTTCCTGCCTTGACGAACACCTCGCCCCCGGATTCACTCGTCAGAATGGCGGCGAAGGCCGGGGAGAACCCACCGTGTTGTATCTCGACGTGCCGAACCGGTCCATCGAGATGGCGTTCGATGGTCTCTCGTACTCCTCGCGGGAGGGCGGGCCAATCCAGCCGAACGCCGGTACCTGGGACGATGGCTCGACGAGGCTTCGGCGGCGGTTTTTCGCTCACGATTCATTCCGTTCCGGCGGCGGCGGCTCGTCTTGAACGCTCCATTTGTTTTGGACGCTTGCTTTCGAATGCGAACCTACCGAGTTGGCTCCCCGGTAGCCTTCGGGACGGACCGCTGTAAAGATCCTCGAATCACCAAGGTCACGCCGGCGATCACAATCAAAAACCCGGCTACTTCCGAGAGCGTGATGGGCTCCGCAAAGAAACCCGTTCCAATCCCGATCCCAACCAAGGGGACCAGATACGCCACGATATTTGCTTGGACCGGACCGACTCGATGATGGAGCTGGAAATAGACGAAGTAGCCCATGACGGAGGCGAACACCACGAGGGCTAGCAGCGAGGCCCATACATCGAATGTGAACGGAAGCGCTTCGCGAACGGGCAGCGCCAGCGCGACGAGGCCGAGGAGAGCTCCACCGACTCCGAACTGTACCCCGATTTGCCAGAGGCCCTGGGGTCCCCGTCCCACGCGACGAAGGACCACCGTCCCAACGGCCGCACTCACAAACGCGAGGAATAGGAACAGCGGGCCGGGCCAGGTTCCCACTGGGCTTCCGATGATCTCGGGCACCACGAGGACCACGACTCCCACGAAACCGACCAAAATGCCGAGCAGCGAGAGCGCTCCCAGTCGTTCGGCGGGGAGTAGGGAGTAGGCAAAGACCACCGTGAGGATAGGCGCGGTCGAGGCAAGGATCGCGGCGTAGCCGCCGGTCGTGTACTGCTCCCCCCAGTAGAGGAATCCCCCGTAGGCCCCGATGATCAGCGTTCCGCCCACCGCCGCCGATACCAGGACGGCATACTGGTTCGGGAAATGTTCGCGTCGAGCCGCCGCCAGCGCGGCGAAGGCGGCGGCGGAGAGCGCATACCGAACGGCAGCGAACTCGATCGGCGATGCCCCGAAGACGATCCCTTCTCGAATGAAGATGTAGGCCGACCCCCACAGGATTCCCAACGAGCCCAGCAGGATCACATCCAGCGCGGTGAGTCCTGGAGACGACGGCGATGACGAAGCCGCCATTGACGAGGAACTGGGGGCGCTGCGAGCCAAGAGACTCCTACTGCCGGGTGCTCCTACTTATCTTTGGCAACAGAAAATCACGGAGCCGCCCCAACGCCGAATAGGGATTTTCTCCTTGAAGGCGCCGCAGGACCCGCATGGGCCGGTCTTGCTTCCGGACTTCGATCCGAGTAACCCAGGTTCGTCTCGGAAGAAGCCGAATATCCGCGCCAGTGCCGGGGGTCGTTCAAATAGCCGCTAGGGGGTGCGCTCGTAGATGGTCCGCACACGACCTAAGGCTCGTCCAGTAAATCGTCGGCCTGTCCGTCCGCATCCGGATCCGGCACACGGGAAGGAGATTCCGTTGATCGCCCCTCGCCGAACCGCTTCCGAACCGATTGACTTGAACGAGGATCCTCACGCGCACGTCGTCTGTCGGGTCTGCGGGCGGATCGCGGGACTGCCCCTTCAGCCGACGGACCTTTGGATGTTGACGGAAGTCGCCGAGCGCCGCCCAGAGGGCTGGTCGGTCGACGGAATCACTTACACTCTCACGGGAGCGTGCCCTCGTTGTCGCGAAGGCCCTGCGCCGTAACACCGCCCCCGGTACGACCCTGAGGTAGGCAGCCGGTGATGGGATTCTTCACGCCGCCCCGGATCGTCTGGGGTCCCGGGGCGATCGAGCAACTAAGCGCACTAGGCGCCCACCGAGCATTTCTGGTCGTCGACCCCCGACTCGGTCGACTCGAGCGACACCGACGTGTCGCCGAGGAGTTCGCGAAGTCGGACACAACGATCGAGGTGTTCCGCGATTTCACCGTTCCTCCTACCGTTCAGTCGGTAACTCACGCCGCCGAGGAACTGCGTCGGTTCGGTCCCGATTGGATCATTGCCCTCGGTGGTGGGAGTACCATCGACACCGGCAAAGCCCTGTGGGGGCTGTACGAGCAACCCGGCCTGGCGTTCGCCTCGATGAATCCGCTAGTTGAACTCACGCTGCGCCGCAAGGCCCGATTTGCGGCGATCCCGACAACGAGCGGAAGTGGGAGTGAATCGTCGTGGGTGGCGCATCTGTGGGGAGAAGATGGAGCGCCGATCGAGCTCGCTTCACGAGAACTGGTCCCCGACTGGGCGCTACTCGATCCCGGATTTCCCGTGTCCCTTCCACTAACGGAGACGCTCGATTCAGCCTGGGAGACCCTAGGACAGGCCCTGGAGGCCCTCGCCTCCGCCTGGAGCAACCCGTTCTCGGACGCGCATGCACGCGAAGCGATCCAAACGGTGTTCTACTCGTTACCCAAGACGATCCGTCAGCTCGACGATCGTGAGGCGCGGGCACCCCTCCATTATGCCGCGACCGCCGCCGGTCTCGCGGCTTCGAACGCGCAACTGGGGGTCGGGCACGCGCTCGCGCGAGCTCTTGTCGGGCCGACCGGACTTTCTTACGGGCGCCTTCTGGGGATCGTGCTGCCCGCGGTGACCGAATTCAACTATCCGGGCGCACGCGAACGATACGCTTCCTTGACCGATCCACCGGGGGCGAATCCGACGAATAATCGTTCGACGTTGGCCGAGCGACTTCGATCGCTGGCGGATCAGGTTCGCTTCCCCAAGAGCCTCGCCGCCGCCGGGGTTTCCGAAGGGCAGATCCGCGCGGCCCTTCCCCAGATCCGCGAATGGACCCTACGCGGGCCGTCCATCGCCGCCAATCCGCGCGTTCCGACCGCTTCCGAGGTCGAGGCGCTCCTTTGGACCGTGTTCCATGGCCGCTCCGTTACCTTTTGACGTGAGTCCATACCGATCTGCGAGAATTGTGTCCCATCTATAGTGGCTATGTCTTTCCGCCCCTTTGACCGTTTAATGGTCGACAGGACCGAGTATCGTTAGGCCCGCGCGGTCTCGACCGCCTTTCGAGGGGTCGTGGCCGATTCCGGAGCCGGTACCGGACTCTCCACCGCGTGATTGATCGCTATCTCGGCCAAGTCGCTCGCGTAGAAGGCGCTCCGCTCCAAGCTCTCGAGCACGTAGGCGAGTCCCACCGCAAGCCTTCCCTTCTTGGTTACAAGTTCGCGCAAAATTTTGTCCCGATCCCGGGTCAGCTTCTGGGCATCGTCAATCACCCGGTTCGCGACCTCCACGTCGCGATTCTCGAGACTATCGAGCGCGGAGGCCAGGGCCTCCGCCGCCGAGGTTGCCATTCGAGTGAGCTCAGCGACCACTGCCTCCGGAACGGTCTCCTTCTCTAGCATCGGAACCGTTTCCGCAATCCGGACGGCGTGATCGGCGATCCGTTCCAGCGTGCGGGAAGCGAGGAGGTACGTGGAGCACTCGGGCAACGTCAACGCGAGAGACGTGAGCATGCGGGCATCGCGCAACGCACTGGTCACTTGTTTTTCGATGAACCAATGGAGGCGGTCGACCTCCCAATCTCGCTCGACAACGTCGCGGGCGATGGACGCGTCCTGGTCGCGAAAGGCCGTCATGGCATCGGAGTGCATGGCGCGCACCATCTGATGCATGCGGCGGATCACCGATGGAATCGGGAGTGGGTTTGTTCCGACGACGTCCTGTAGAACGACCGCCTCGGCGGTCTCTTCGAGGATCTCCGGACCGATCATTCGTTGCGCGAATCCGCGAACGACATCGCGCGTCCGCGCGCTCATGCGCCCGCTCGTCCGTATCTCGAGGAGCGGCGCCCCGGCGATATATTCCCCCACGAGGAGCCGGAAGAGGTGTTCCGTTTCCATATCATTGGAGACGCCGATCGTGCGACGCACGGTTTCCGCATCCGACCCTTCATCGGCGTATACGGTGAGCGATCCATCCGAGCGCGGCGTGAACAGTAGGACGTCGCCGGGATGTAAGCCGCGGCTGACCACCCAGTTCTTGGGGAGCGAAATGATGTAGGTCGAGCCTCCGGTCTTTTGGATCCGTCGACCGTGAAACCCTCCTGTGGTACGCATAGTGTGAGAGGCTCGGACTTCTCGCTACTCTATATAGGTTGGGCCATCGCTCTCGGTTTTTGCCCTCGGAAGCGGGGGCAGGCCGCCGAGCGGGTTCAACGAGGAAGCGAAGCGCGCGCGACCGGCAGCCGCGCTCTCAAATAGAACCTCGGAGGGTGCTCCCGCGTTCTTCGATGGACCCGGCACGTTCTCCCCCGCGGTTTCGACGGCGGCCCCTCCAGGTGCAGCCTCACGAAACGCTGACGCAGGCGTTGGGGCGCCGGGGAAGTCCGTTTTTTCAGCGGTCGATCCGCTATCACCGTCCGAGAGCTCCCTTCTGCGGAGTCGGTAACTGCACGAACTGCCTTGTGCGGGTCAACGGAGTGCCCGCCGTTCGTGCGTGCCAGTATGTGCCCTCCGCCGGAGACCAGATTGAGACCGAAGGCGGATGGCCTTCCCCGTCCTTCGATTTCCTCGGAGTTCTCGACTACGTATTCCCAGGAGGCGTGGATACCCTACGCGGGTTCCGAAGACCCGGGTGGGCGACCCCCCTGTATCAATGGGTCGTACGTCGACTGGCGGGTTACGGATCTCGGCCCGCCCCCACCATTCCGGTCGCCTTCCCAAAGGGGTCCATCGTGGAGGGCGATGTGGTAATCGTCGGGGCCGGAGCCTCGGGTCGACAGATCGCACGGGCGCTCGACGGCTATGCCGGAACTCGATATCTCATCGACCGCGGTCCGCTCGCGGACCCGCCGGCCGGTACCGAGGCGCTTGCCGATACCACGGCGATCTTTCTTCCACCTCCCGACCGCAAGCGTTCTCATCCGTTTACACTCATCGCGGTAAACCGGGCACGTGCGGCCCTACGGATCAGCGCGAAGCAGGTTGTCGTAGCGGTTGGAGGGTACGACGGGAATCTCCTCTTCGAAGGAAATGACCGCCCCGGTATCATCTCTGCGGATGGTCTCGTCGGATTCTACCCCGACCCTGCTACGACTCCCTTCTCGCACGCGGTACTCGTGGGGGGTGGAGCAAGAGCTGCGCAGGTGCTGGACCGCTACGGGGCCCACATTTCAGCCGTCGTTGCTCCGGGAGAAATCGAACCAGACGTAGCCCGAGGTGGATCCGCGCGCAGTATCCCGCTCTATCCGAGGACACTCGTTCTCGGAGCGTCGGGACGACGACATGTGCGTCGACTGTCGCTCAAAGCCCGAGGAGAGGGGATCGTATTCTCCCTGGGATGCGATCAGGTGATTCTCGCGCATCGCAAGCTCCCGAACTCGCAGCTTTTCTTTCAATCGGGAGCCCAAATGACTTGGCGTCCGGGCGCAGGAGCTTACTTCCCACTGCTCAACACCGCGGGATCGACGACGGTGGAGGGACTGTTCGCAGTCGGATTCACGGGTGGCTCTCACGAGCCTTCCGTCTCCCCCATCCAACCCGAGACGATCGCTCGGGCCATCCGAACAGGGGAGGGCGCCGGGCAGCCCTGGCCTGCGCCCAGCGGGGACCGACCGAGCGAGCTCTTGGGCTACTATCGTGAGTTGATGAAAGTGCGTCGGAGCGGAAAATGGATCTCGTGTGCCTGCGAAGATGTTCTGCTCGATGAGGTCGAGGAGGCCACCGCGCGCGGATATCGGGGCATCGAGGTCATCAAGCGCTACACGAGCCTGGGCACCGGTCTGTGCCAGGGGCGCTACTGTCTTCCAGAAATCCTCCTCGTCCTTTCACTCCTCGAAGGACGCCCTCCGGAGGAAGTCGGATACATTACGCAGCGACCTCCCGTAGTACCGACGGCACTGGGCAGTTTGGCGGGTCTGCCTGCTGTTGAAGAGGCGCTGCCATGAGCGCGCCGCTTCGGTCGCGGTACCGAACGGTCGTGGTCGGCGCCGGTGTCATGGGTCTCTTCACCGCGCTCCACCTCGCTCGAGCCGGCGGAGGCCCGATCCTGGTCGTTGACCGGGGATTCCTTTCCAGCGGGGCCTCCGGGCGAAACGGGGGAGGGGTTCGTCAGCAATGGGAAACTCGGGCAACCATCCGGCTGGCCCGCGAATCCGTAGAACTCTATCGACGGTTCGGCCGCGAGTTCGGCTACAATATTTGGTTTCGTCAGGGGGGATATCTGTTCCTAGCCGCGAATCAAATCGAAATGGACTCCCTCCAACGAGTGCATGCGGCCGTGCAAGGAGAACGCCTTCGCTCGGAGCTCCTTCGCCCCGAGCAGGTCGCGCAACGGTTCGAGGGGCTCAACACCGAGGGTCTCGTAGGCGCCTCCTACCTCTCGAGTGACGGAACGTTGTACCCATTCCCCGCGATCTGGGCGCTCTATGAGGCGAACCGATCGCTCGGGGTGGAGATCGCCCTGGGCCGGGAGGTGACGGGTGTCGCCCAACAAGACGGTCGCGTCGTCGGCGTGGTGACGCGTACGGGCTCGATCCCGACGGACATGCTCGTCAACGCCGCCGGGGGTTGGTCCGGCGATATCTCTCGGATGGCCGGGCTCGAAGTCCCCAATGTCGCCACGCGCCACGAGATCCTCGCGACGGAGCCGCTCAAACCATTCCTCGATCCCATGGTCGCCCGACTTGGAGACGGCCTCTACGTGAGTCAGACGATGCGGGGTGAGCTGGTGGGGGGGCTCACGATGGCGCATCGCCCCGGCACGCACAGCGGCATGCCCAGTTCCCCCGAATTTCTCCGCCGCATGTCCAAGGCGATCCTCGAGCTGTTCCCTTCGCTCGCGTCGGTCGGGATCCTCCGGGCTTGGTCCGGTTTCTACGACGATCTCCCGGATGGCTTCCCGGTCATTGGAGTGGACCCCCGTCTTGCGGGCTTCGTCCACGCGAACGGGTTCGGCGGGCATGGATTCATGCTCGCCCCAGCCGCCAGCCGCCGCGTGGCGAAAGCCGTCCTCGGGGAGAGTACGGACCTCGACCCGAAGCTCTTCCATCCGGCGCGTTTCCTCGACCCGCAGCGACCCCCGACCTCGGAACGTTTGCAGCTCGGTTGATCGTGCCCCCCGGAAGCGTCTTGTTCTTGGCTCTCGGTCCCGCCAGGGATGAGCCTGATCGGACAATTCCCCTGGGATCCCTTTCCCCCGGGTCTTCCGGAGCCGAAAGGGCCCGACCCCATTCCCTCGACGGCCTATCGGGGCGCCGTGACGGCCGCCGATGGCTATCGCACAACGCGGCTCGCATTGCGCGTCGAGGGGGACACGCTGCGCATTGGGAACCGGTTCGTGCCGATCGGGCGATATCGGCAAGTTTCGTTTCTCGCGCTCGGCAACGCGGCAAACTCTCAGACGCTGGCCGTGCTGCATACCTTTCGCGACCGCTTGACACAAGGCCTCATCGTCGGCCCGATCGAGCCTGAGGCCGAGCTCCCGTTTCGTTCGGTTCGGCTGACGCCCGGTTGGCCGAACCGCTCCGAAGCGGAGGACGTTGTCCGGGCCGCTGAGGAAATGGGAGCTGAGCTATCGGAAGAAGATCTGTTCCTCCTCCTACTTTCCCCAGGAGCTCTCTTAGGCCTCACGGTTCCTCCCGCATGCGTCGGGGCCGATGCATGGGGGGACTTCCTGGCTTCGGCGGCCGAGCACGGAGCCTCGGGACGCGAGTTGGCGCTGCTCGTCCGTCTCTTGGGTACGGGTGGTGTGGGTGGGCGGTTGGCCGCAATCCCCTCGCGAGCGGAAATCGTCCCGTTCGTGATCGACCGAGGCGATGGACCTGCCCTTTTAGGGGGTGGTCCGGTCTACCCGATCTCTCGAGAAGAACGCATCGAGGGTCGCGCGATCCTCGAGCGACTCGGGCTCTCCGCCGCTCTCCCACCGCCTGCATTGGCTTCTCTCTCGCCCGATTCCTCCCAACCGGTGGGGGTACCAAGGAACGTTCGACGTCCCCTCCTCGTCACGAGCCCGTCGGACGCGGTCGGCGGGGCGGGCGACGCGCTGTTCGACCGTAAGTGGGCGACGCGGCTCGGGTCGCTCTCGCTTCCGGGACCCCCAGAGGCGGCGGCGGACCAATTCATTCGACGCGTCGAAGAGGTGCTGCATCGAGAGCGGCTGGACCCGGAGGCGCATTGGAAAGGAATCGCAGTGCTCGCGGCAAGTACCCTCGGCGGCCTGGAGGGGGGTGACGAGGGACCTCTTCTCGGAAGATTCCTCACCCGCGCACAGTCCGAAATCCGACGCAGGGAGCTGAGCATTGGACTCATGCGTACCGCCGGAGGGATTGGAGACCCCGCCTTTCCACCGGGCGCGGTAGTCGGCGCTCCGACGCGCGAGGACCTCCCTGTCAATCCCGGCCACGCCCGGGCGCTCCGCATGGAACCCGGCGTCACCGATGTCGGCTACGTCGTGATCGCGGCGCTACCCCAGAGCGCGGGGCGGTCGTCACGTCCATAACTGACCCAGCATTTCGAGCCACGTGGAAACTCCCCCACCGAGCTATCGCGAGATCCTGCGCATTCGAAAATTTCTCTACTACTTTCTTTCCCAAGCGACAGGCGATGCCGGCTACGCCGTCTACGCGATCGCGATCCCGTGGCTAGCGCTCGAGCTGTCGAAAAGCGTCTTCGTGGTCGGCTTGGTCATCGGCGTGGAGTTCGGGATCTACGCCCTTTCGTTCCTGATCGGTCCCTTCGTCGATCGCGTACACGATCTGCGCACGATCCTGCTCATCGGCTATCCCCTCCAAGCGGGGCTCGCCTTGCTCCTCGGTCTGTTCGAGCAGACCGGGACTTTGACGGTCCCGATCCTTCTGGGACTCGTTATCGGCATCTCCTTCGTTTGGGACTTCACCTGGACTGCGTCGAACGCGATCCCTCCGGCGATCGTTCCAGAGGGAGCGCTGTTCCGGGCCAATGGTCTAACGAGCGCCGTCTCGGGAGGGAATCAGATCGCGGGCTATGCGGCGGGCGCGGGGCTGATCCTCATCGTCGGGCCCTCGGGCGCGATGTTCCTGTACGCCGGTTTGAATCTCCTCGCTTCGGTGCTGTCAATTGCGGTGACCGCACCTCACTCGGTTCCGACGAGCGGAAGCTTCCTTACGGAATTTCGGGAAGGATGGCACTATTTCGTCGGCGGCGTAGCTCGTCCGTTGCTCCAGCTCTCGCTCTTCTCTTCGTTGGAAGGCTTCTTCTCGGCGACCCCTACGATCCTCCTGACGATCTTCGCCGCCACTCGATTCCCCAATCCTTCTGGAGCCTATGGACTCTTGTTCACCGCGTTCGCGCTCGGCGGAATCCTCGGCGGGCTCCTCCTCGGCCAGATCAATCCACGACGTCGCATTGGCTGGACGATGAGCGTGATCGCGTTGTTAGAGGGCGCGACGCTGCTCGCGGCGGTCTCGGTCGTCCCGAACCTCGTCGGGAGCCTCGTCGCCTGGTTCGCGGTCGGGATCGTCGAAGTAGGATTCTATGTCACGCTCGTGGTCTTCATTCAAGCCACCGCGCCCGCCCCCCTTCTCGGACGGACCCTGACGAACACGTATCTGCTCCGAGGCGGATCGCGTTCCATCGGCGCGGTCGTGATTGGTGCGCTCGTGGTGAGCCTCGGCCCGTTAGCGCTCGGTCACACTGTGGTAATCGCGCTTCTCGCGGTTGGCTTGATCGGGCCGCTCGCCTTTCCGGTCGTGCGGCGCATGCGATTTTAGCCGGCCGGCGTCGTCGGGGCGTTCTCTGCGCTGGTAGTGAAATGCCGCTTGAGCGCCATGTATTCGTCATATGAAATCTGGCGGCGCGCGCGGACCGCTCCCGCTTGCTTCAAAGACGTGATCTGGTACTCCGCGAGAAGGTCCGGGATGGAGCGCGGCGTGGCGGTCGTCCGATTGTTGCTGAGGGGAAGGGCCGCGATCGGGGCACGCGTGAACGACGTTGGAGTCGCGTTTCCCTCCAGGGGGGTTGCGCGAAGGTGTGCCTGGAGTAGCTCATGTTCGTGTGTCGTGAGTTCTCCCTCGTCCCGAAGCAGGTCAATGAGTTCGGGCTGTCGAGGCCGATACGTATCGATCAACTCACCGAGCTCCCGGTCGATCCGAGGGCGGGAGTTGGGGAGCAACGCGATGGCGCGATCCAATTGAGCGATGAGCCCCCCGAACGTTTCGGCGAGCTCTGCGTCCGTAGGTCCGTTCGCGTCGGGAGGAAGCGCGAATCGCGTCGCCATCCGGGCCACGCGCGGCGGGCCCGCAGGGTCGAGCGGGAGAGCTCGCTCGACCGTCAACTCGATCTCCGTTCGTCGCAATGGCACGACGCGCTCGAGTGGCCGCAGGGACAAAACGTAATCGCGGCGGAAGAAAGGTGCCTACCCTGTCCACGGTGTCTAGCGTGGCCCGGAGATTCGGTCGAAGCGCTCTCAATAGAGTAAAGTTAGTAGATGGAGTGCGGTAACTATAAATCCCGTCGCGCCCCTAATCGGGTCGAGGTCACGAGATGCAGAACGATCGTGTGCACCGTCCCAATAATCGATCCACTTCCTCGGACGAATCCTGCGAGACGCACGGGCGATCGTTATGCCCGGTTCTCGCGGCCGTAGGCGTCATCGGTACCGAGTGGCGACTCGCGATCATCCACACGCTGCTTGAGGGTCCGCAACGATTCAGCGAGCTCCTCAAGTCGAATCCGAAGCTGAACGCGAAGACCCTGAGCGCGACCCTCAAGTTCCTCGAGGGCCAGGGCGTCGTCCAGCGCACCGTCGTGAGCACCCGTCCCTTCTCGGTCGTCTACTCGCTCACGGAGATGGGACTCGGTCTTGCCCCCGCCGCACGCGAGCTCCGCGCGTGGGGAGAACGTTGGCTGGTGGCCGGACGCGCGCGCGCGCCGACACCCGCCTCCCGCACCCCCGCCATCCAAGGGGAGCTTCCTCGCGTTGTGATCGCCGAATCCGAAGGCCGACCGAGTCGGTAGACGCAACGGTCCGCCGAGAGAGGCGTTTCCTGTACCCCCCTTCGGCGGTTCAAATACCGCGGCGCCCCCTGCCATAGTTGCAACCACCCCGGAAGACCCTTCATATCGCCAATGCAGGACGGCACCGCGTCCTCGGCGTGCGAGGGTCTTCCAAACCGGTTTCAATTTTTTCGCATCGCCTTTTCCGACCAATTTTCAACGTTCATTAGGCGCAGCTTCGGCTCCCCCGACCTACGCTGTGGGCGTCCGCGTAAAACCATGTACGGTCGGCCCACGATCCCTAGTGTCCCTCGTCCTCGTCGGTTTTCCGACTTTGGAGAGGCGACACCCCTATCGATGATCGACCGTGAAAAACCGAGACGGCTCCGCCCCCCGAGTTCCCCTACCATCCGGTACCTGAGCTCGCGCGCAGCGAGGGCGTCGAACTTCGACCGTAGCGTCGTGACGATTCAGGGCAGGGACCCTGAGACGACGCCTCCGGGTTGAGCGGACACGCTGGCCGTTTCCCCAGCGTTCTTCTCTTCCCTGCAGGCTTCCACGAGCTCCGGGTGATTCTTCCCGGCCCCAGCGGGTCGGAACCACGGCGGTCGTATCCCGCGTCGAACGGGTCGTGGGAGCGAATTTTCGACTGCCGGCCGCGCGGCGCCCTCTCCGCCGATCGCCTCCCAAGCGCCGATTCGCCGCCGAGGAGGTGAGGAGTTTTTCATGCAACAAGAATCGACCGAACGATTGCGGACTCGCCAACCGATTCCCGCCGAACCCTTCGCCCCACCACCCCGGATCCCACGGGCGCGCCGACCGCGTCGCGTAGGATCGGTGCGAATACCCCTGGCCGGCCCGTATCACCCACGCGCGACGTTGTTCCGTTTTCCGGATGGACGCCTCCTGTGGACCCTACGACTCTGGGAGGAAGATCGAGTCGTGCGTCGGGTTTTCGCGTCCTCTGTTCTGCTGCGATTTGCACATCTGAACGGCCTCGCGAGTCTCGAGTCGGATCTGGAAGCCCTGCTCTCCGAAGCAGTGTCCCATGCGGACCGGCGATAGGAGCACGGGGCCGATCGTCCTGCGCGGAGAGCCGTCCACCCTCCGGTGCTTTCTGACCTCCCTCGGGCGCGCCGTCCAAGCGGCGGCGGCGGGCGAGGGGGTCCTCTTCGAGCAAGTGCTGGGATCTCCGATCCTCGAAGTTTATGCCACAGATGAGGCGCTCCTGCGGTCGGTCGTCGACGTCGGGGGCGTGACCCCTTTCGTCCCGAACCGACCGACCCGATCCCTCCTCCCGGCGCCGGAGCGTGGCTGGCGGAGCACGTTCGGCCTCCTCGTGCCGACGCAGGAACCCGCGGTGCCTCCTGCTCGATCACGCGTTCCCCGGATGGTAGGTGAACGAGAGTCTGATCGACCGGTCTCCCCCCAGACGATGAAAGTGCCGCCGCTGATCGGAGCGCGTTGCGCGATTCAAACGTTCTGGATCTCGCACATCTCCACCCTTTGGGTCGCGCGACGTTGGGAAATTACCTGTCCGAGCGGTTTCTCGTCGAATTCAATCATTACTCGGTCGATCGAGTTGGCTCTCGCTTCGGAGTGGGCGGACCGAATCGGTCGTCCCGTCCGATCTCAGAAGCTTAGATTCCGGCGGCGGGCCGAGCGGGATTGGACTCGAGGACGACTGGGGAACGCCGAGTGGTGGATGGGGATTGACCTTCCAGCCAGTCGAATCGTTCCCACGGCGTTCTACGGGGCCGGAGAGAGCTGGGACTTCCGTCAGGCCATCCTCGAACATCTCGTCATCTTCGGATCTTCGGGGTCCGGAAAAACGTCCATGCTGGCCCGACTCAGTTGTGAGGCAGCTGCAAAAGGTCGTTCCGTGGTCGTGCTCGACGTGCACGGCGACCTCGCCCTTGCGGTTGCGAATGCCCTGCCGCATGAACTTCGGAACCAGCTCGTGGCGGTGGATGTCACCGCGAACCGGGTCGCCGGAATATCGATCCTGGGATCCGACGATCCGGCACACGGTCATCGGGTGGGGGCCCACCTCGTATCGGCCCTCAAACGACTGACCCCGGACGGAAGCGATGTGTACTGGGGGTTCCGACTCGAGCGGATCTTCGATTCCTTCGTCCGGCTGGTGCTCGATGAGGGAGGAGATTTACGAGATCTCATTGGCCTACTCCTGGACCCCCGTCGTCGGGAGGCCGCGCAGCTCGCCACCGACCGCCCGGAGATCGCGCGCTTTCTGGCAGAACTTCCAGCGCTCGAGCGACGTAATCCGGAATTTCTCTGGTCGGCCGCGGCGCGGCTCGCGAAACTCTCGATGTCCCCCGCGCTGCTCGCACTCCTCGCGCCGGTGCGCAGCGCGCTCCCGTTCGAGTCCCTCATTCGAGACGGGACCGTGATCGTCTTTCGGATCCCATTCGGTACGATTGGTGCCGAAGCGAGTACGCTCGTCGCCACATTGCTCCTGAGTCGAATTTACCTGAGCCGCGCCGACCCACGAAATCTCGCCGCCCGCGATCGCCCCCTCCTCCTGGTGATCGATGAAGCCCAATCCATCGCGCCTCGGCTCCTCTCCGAGATCTTGTCGGAGGGTCGAAAGTTTGGAGTTACGGCGCACATTGCTACGCAGTACCCCGATCGCCTTGCTCCCGAAGTTCGCGCGGCGGCCGCCGGGGCGACTCGATCGCACCTCCTTCTCAACCTCGCACCGCTGGCTGCCGCGTCGGCCGGTGCCTGGGTCGGCCTGTCACCGGCCATGGCCGTCGCGCTCCTACCCCAGCTCCCGCCCGGTCGAGGGATTCTCGATCGCGGTACGATCGCGGCAGAATTCCAAGAAGTGCAGCTCCCCGCTCCTCCGGACCTCGACACCGCCGTGTGGGACGCCTCCGTCCACCGAACGGGAATCCAGTGGGACGTTCCGGCCATCGACCCCGGCGCTCCACCCTCCGCTGACGGGCGCCTCGAACGAGTGCTGCAAGCCATCCTCGCATCGGAACGAGACGACGGTAGCGTCGATGTGAATCACATCGCTCGGTACATGCAGGCTTGCTCGGGCGAATCCACAGACCCGTCTCAAGTACTACTGCTGCTGGGCGGCGCGGGACGTCGAGGCCTCGTCCAACCGGACGCGGCGGGTTGGCAACTGACGCCCGCTGGAGAACGGCTGCTGGGAGTCGGTATCCGTACCGGGGCCATTCGAGAGTCAGCCGAGCATCGAACGCTCCTCAATCTCGCCGCACGATTAGTCGCGCGAAGAGGCCTCTCGCTCGAGATTCTCGCTCAGGGGCGCTTTGACACCACCCTCCCGGACGGTCGAATTCGACTCCTCGACCGCGTCGCCACCCGCGCGACTCCGGATGATCTCGCCCGGCAAGTACATCGGATGGAGGGCAGCTGGGGTTGGAAGTTTTTTGGGGGCCACGACGTCCACGTCGAAGCAGAGGTTTCAGGAGCTCTTCGACCCGATCGGATCCGGCATGGACTCCGCAAGGCCCGCTTGCACCATGCTTTCGCTTTGTTCCTCGTCTCGGACGATCGGCGCGGGAATCGAGTGCGGGCCTTCCTACGAGAACACGGGGTGTTTCCTAGGTACGCCCAAGTCTGGGTGCTGCGGGCCGCGGGCCGTTTCTCGTCGGAGTGGAAGGAGACGGGAAGAAGATAACCGCCCCGATCCTCGGCCGTCGCGTGCGCGCGTTTATCGCTATCCGTACTCCGCCGATCGAGGGACCTCCCAACCTCGACCTTTCGTCGGGGAGCGACAATCACCTCACTTTGCGGTTCCTCGGAGAGATCGAAGAGGGCCTAGTTGGGATCATCGGCGCCGCGCTCGACGTGTCGCTTTCGTCTGTCCCGCCGTTCGACCTACGACTGGGAGCGGTGGGCGCCTTCCCGACCGCTCGACATCCACGGGTCGTGTGGGCTGGAGTAACCCAAGGAAGCAGCGAAACCGTCGCGCTCGCCGATCGAATTGGAGCTCTCCTTGCCCCCTTGGGATTTCCCGGCGAACGGCGACCGTTCGTCCCGCACGTCACGCTGTTTCGCGTTCGCACGCCCGCGGATCGGCCGCGAGCCGAGATCCTGTTGGCCTCCACCGCGGTGGTGAGTAGTCCTACGCTCCGAGTCGCGGACGTTCTGCTGCAGAAAAGTACGCTGACGCGCACCGGGGCTCTTCACGAAACCCTGCACCGCTCGCCACTCGGAGCGGCCGCGGCCTCCCGCGACTCGGAATAGGGGCGTGATTAGCCGCCCGTCACCAACTTTCGCCACAAGTAGAGCGTCGCATAGCTTCCCCACCCCGGGTAGTTGGCTTGAGCCCAGTCCCGCGCGGCTTGCTCAGGACTGGCGCGGGGGACGACCCCAAATCGATCCAACGCCACACGGATCCCTAAATCACCGGCGACGAAAATGTCGGTCCTCCCGACGCCCCGCAACAGGGCGCTCTCCGCGGTCCAAGGTCCCACACCCCGTTCCTCCGTTAGGCGTTCCACCGCTTCCTGCGGCCGCAGCGATTGGTACACTTCGCCGGTCAGTCGGCCCTTCTTTTGGGCCTCGGCAATGCCCAGTAACGACTGGGCCTTTGCCCGACTTAACCCCACGTTCCGTAGCCCTTCCGCTCCGAGATGAGTGAGCTCATCGGGAGTAGGTACGCGAGGGACCTCGACCCCATCCACATCCAGGGAAGATTCCGCGGCATCAAAGATCCGGCGTTTGATATGGTGCGCCGCTCGGACGGAGAGCTGTTGGCCCACGATGGAATGCAGCAGGGCTTCGTAGATCGAAGAATCCCGCGGAACACGCAGGCCCCGAAACTTACGCTCCGTCCCGCGGAGAACGGGCTCTTGCCGAACCTGGCGATAGAAGTCGGAGAGCGAATGATTGAACGAGAACATTTCTCGCACCGCGGCTCGTGCCTCAGGAGGAGTTGCACCCCACGCCATGATGTTCCACCGGTCGCGGCCTCCTTCCACGGAAACGACGAACGGGCGTTCGACCGGCCCCCACGCCCGTAACATCCGTGTGCCGTCTGAAGGAAACACGAGGGACCGGGATGAAAACTCCAATTGGTCTCGCACCGCGGGAAAGCTGCTCACAGCGGGTGGAACGACGTAAGTGCGAACTGGTCGACCTCGCAGCATGGCGGCAATACAGGCGTCCGGAGTATGAATCTCGCACTGCCTGTGCCATCGTTCACTAGCGCCACCGTCCCCAAGCGGAGACCGGACGATTCAAATGGGAGGTCGCGTTGATGACGTATAACCGGTCCGGGTCGTCACGGAGCCAGGGGTGGTTTGTGAATGCCGGTCATACGAAGTCGCCGTCGGGCGTACGCCCTTGTCAGCGTACTCGCTCTGTTCGTGCTATTTCTCGCGTCTGGGGTGCCACTTGGGTTGAGCGGTTACGGCCCGACTTCTCCGTCCCATTTTGAACCTCTGAGTGTGGTGCAGCCGTGCAACGGGACTTCCGATCCGACGACTTTCACCGGCACGACTACCGTAGAAGGATCCTCCTCCCCTATACCGAGCGTCGCGAATATTCCCCTCCAGCTCGATTTTCATATCGAACAGGTCTTCGCACCCGCCGACGGATCTCCCCCGACCGTCACGTGTCTAGACTCCAGTGCCACCACGCAGACCGATTCCATTGGATCTTTCGCATTCTCGGGTTTGGTACCCGCTCCGACTTGCGACGCCGAAGGGTGCACGAATAGCTCCGGGCCCTTCGAAGCGGTTTCCTTGATCGTTTCTAATGGGGCGCCCGCGGGGTACTTTGTCACCACGACCATTCAGGGAGCCGCCCTCTCGATCCATTTCATCGCCGCGCTCAACCGGGCGGAAATCGCCCCGGATACGGGAACGAACACGAGCGTGAACGCCTCCCTGTCTTTTCATGCGGCAGCGCAGAGCGGCTCGGGTTCCCCCAGCCCCGCCGTGCTCCAGTATGCGTGGCGTTTGACGGGTTCGCACTGGAACGTAGAGAACGGCAACACGAGCGCTTCCATCACCGCGTTTCCCGGCACCGGGGCGGGATCAGCTTCGCTCGTGCTCTGGGTGAACGGCACGTTCAACGGGAGTTCGGTTCATGCACCGAAGGCGGTCGAGACACTGCAAGCGATCGCGACGCAGATCAGTGGAACAACGGTCGAACCGGACCAAGTGGACACGGGGATGCCGGTTTCGTTCACAATCCGGGCCACCGGCGCAGCTAGGTTCGTCTACGACGCGACCATCGAACCCGGCCTCGACACTCCCATGCAACAGATTCCGTGCGACGCGGTATCTTCGGGGGCGACAGCCCATATTTCGTGCACGACCAAAGTGACCTATCTCACGCCGGGAGTGGCTCAACCGGATGTCACCGTAACGAATGGGTATTCCCGAGACACGCGTTCGACCACGTCGGTCTCCGTCGCGAACAATCTCACACTGGAGGTGACGCCGGGCCCGATCGAAGGGTATCCCAATCAATCGGTGCCGATTGTCGTGACCGTCCCTAATGGGGTCGGGACGCCGCCCTTTGGCCCGGCGTGCCTCTTCGACGGCGATGGAGGCTCCTACTGTCAAACGACCCCGGGCCCCACCTGGACTTTCACGCCGGAGTACGCCGAGGTAGGAAACTTTTCCGCGAGGGTGAGCGTTGCGGATGCCGCGGGAGAAAATCGATCGATCACGTTCCCGGTACAGATCTTTCCCGTGCTCGGTACCACGCTCCCGACCTCGGAATCAACCAATCTCTCGGTCGGCGAGTCGTCGATCCTTGCAAGCGCCATTCGGGGGGGCGTCGCACCCTTCGCCTATTGGTGGAACGACTCGGAGGATTCGACGGCCTTCGCTACTGGCGAGACGTGGACCGATGGACCAATCGCGACGAGCTTCGTTCCTGTCGGGGAGGGAACGATAGCGGTCACGCTGACCGTTCGGGACCAACTGGGGTCGGTTAACTCCTCGACGGCGGTCTTCCTGGTGGGGGCGGGTACGGTCGCTCGGCTGTCACTAACCTCCTCGTTACCGGTCCCAGGAATTCTAGCCGGCGCGGGGTTGAATATCGGGTGGATTGCGCTCAATCGATACGGAGAACTCGTCCCCGATTTTTCTCCTTCTGGCGACTTGCAAGTTCTGGCGACCTCCCCGGATGGGCTCGCTGATCTATGGGTGAACTCGACGGCGACAGGCCCCTTGGGAGCCTCCGCGCCCGGAACATTCTCTCTCCCCCCTGCCGCGTGGGTCAACGGTCAGCTCAATCTCACGGTATCCGAAACGTGTGTCGGAGGTCTCTCGGTCGTACTCTCGCTGCTCGGCGCCTCCGCGAACTCCGTTTCGCTCGCGAACGACACGGTACAATGGGAGGTCGAACCCGTCCTCTCAGAAGTCCATCTCTTTGACCCGCAGATCGTTGTCCCCGGGTCTCGGACGAATTCCACGCTCTATCGGATCGCCGACCCATTCGGCAACTCGGTCCTCGGCGCCACGGTCGACATTCGATCCGTCTTTGAAGGGACCGTCTCGACCGTCGTGTCCAACGCGTTTGGCAATGACTCGGCCACCCATGTGTGGGTCAATTTCACGGGCATCGGCAACGCCGCGGGTATTGTACTCGTATTGAGTTCCTCGGGAGTCGCACTTCTGTCCCCGATTGCCGTCCCGGCGGCCGCGACGAGTTCCGGGAGCGCTCCGGTGAACCCGGTGGCCTCGGAGGGAGTTACTCTCTGGATCGTAGCGATTCTCGCGGCTTCAGCGCTGTTCGTTGTTCTCCGCTTGCGTTGGAGTTCAAGGCGGCTACCGCGAGATCTTTCCCCCTCCGAGGCCTCGGATGACGACCTCCGACGTTACGCCATCGGGTGCTCGGAGGTCGTGGAACAAATCCGGGACCGGGGGCCGCTCGATTGCGAAGGACTGGCCTCGGGTTGGAATGGGCCGTTCATCCCACGCCGTTCAGAGATCGAGGATTGGGTCGCCGGCCTGGTCGCCGATGGAACTCTCCGCGCGACCGAAGGCGCGGACGCGACGATCCGATTTGCGCTGGCGCCCACCGCCTCGGACCCCGACCCGACCCCTCGGGTCGACTTCGACCCCCAAATGTTGGCTCGGGCGATGGCGCGGTTCGAGGAGCCGGACTCCGCCGAACTTCCCGGGACACTTTCCGAGGACGACGGGTCGCGCGACTAAGGATCGCGCCCGACGAGGTCGTAGTACCGGTACGCGGCTTCCCCGGCGCCGAAGCAGAACTTCAGCGTCGTGAACCCGGATTTGAGCGCGGCGGCGGCCGAAGCCACCTCCGGCGCGGGTTGGCCCTGGTGAAGGAGCTGATCGAACAGCTCGGCGATCTGGTCCATCTCCTTTTCCCGCATCCCCAAGCGCGTCACTTCGGGGGTGCCTAACCGGATCCCCTGCGGGTGCTTGGGACTCTTGTCGCCGGGGAGAAGGTTGTGATTCGAGATGATCCCCGCCTCCGAGAGTCGATGGGCGACCTCCGCGCCTCCGCCTTCCCGCGCGACCCGCACGGCAATCGTATGGGAGGCCGTGAATCCCCGGGATTCGGCTAACACGTCAAAGCCGCGACGATGCAACGCCTGCGCCAGCGCTTGGGCGTTCCGGATCGTTTGACGGGCGTATTCCGCCCCGAATTCGAGATGCTCGGCAAGCGAGACGGCGAGCGCGGCCATCGCGTGCAAATGATGATTGCTCGTGACCCCGGGGAACGCGGCGGATTGCAACCGCTTGAGGACCTCGGGGTCGCGGCTTTCCCCGAGCAGGATCCCGTGCTGCGGACCCGGGAGCGTCTTGTGAGTCGAGGCCGAGATCGCGATGCAACCTTCGCGCAGCGGGTCCTGGAACTCCCCACCCGCGATCAAGCCCAGCACGTGAGCCCCATCGTACCAGCCTTTGGCTCCGATCTCCTCCAACGTCGGCGCGAGCTCGGCGATGGGTAGCGGGAAGAGGAAGAGAGAGAGCCCGAAGAGACATAGCTTCGGCCGAACGGCCTTCAGGATCTCACGCGTGCGTGGCACATCGATCGTCATCTGTTCGGAATCCCATGCGTAGTAGACGGGCTTCACCCCGCGCAGACCGAACGCTCCGAACGCCGCACTCGAAATGTGCGCGCCATCCGCGAGCCGGGTCGTTCCGACGAGATCGCCGGGGTCCGCGAACGCCTTCAGGACCGCCATGTTGGCCACCGTCCCCGAGATCGGCCGGACGTCCGCGAACGAACAGCGGAACAACCGGCGCGCGAGTTCGAGGCATTGGAGCTCGATCTCATCGACCTGTTCGTTGCCCTCGTAGTACCGCTCGCCGGGGAGACCCTCAGCGTAGCGCGAGTGGAGGTCGCTGATCAACAGTTCCTTGGCATAGGGCGAAAGCAGATTCTCGCTGGCGATCAAAGGAATCGCCCGTTCAAAACGAGCCGAATGGCGTCGGGTCGTTTCGCGTACCTTTCGGACCGCTTCCGCCATCTCGCCCGGGGCGGGCGCCGCGGCGCGTGGGAGGGGATTCAGACCCCCCCACCCCCCTTTTTCCAGTGGAAACCCGGGGGCGGCACGCCCCGATCCCAACCTTTCAACAGATTCCGTTCCTTCCGAACGCCGCACCTGCACAGTCCCATATAGCAATCGTGACTCCCCACACCCAGATGCCCGAAGCCGACCGTTCCACCCCTCTTTCTCCCTGGCCGGTCCAACGACGTTTTCAGGTTCCCTATCACGATATCGACGTTCTCAACCATCTCAATCATGCTGCCTACTTTCCGTACATGGAAACCCTTCGATGCGACTACTATCTTCCTCTTCTTGGAAGTACAGATCCTCACGTACTCGACATCATCATCGCCGAAGCGAGCTGTCGGTTTCTCGCTCCGGTGGGCTACGGCGAGCTCTTGCTAGGGGAGGTGGCACCGGCTCGCCCGCTCGGTAAGACGAGCTTCACGCTTCTCTATCGTTTTCGTAAGCAAGATGGGACGACGACCACGGCGCGTGGACGAACAGTGGTAGTCTGTTTTGATTATGGACGAGGTATGAAGAAGGAGATCCCGTCTGAGCGTCGTGCCGCAATGGAACGCGATGCGGTAGACCCCCACTCCGAAGGGTGGTAGACGCGGCTGCCTGACCAATTTCCAGTGGAAATGGAGGGGTGGGGGTGTCCGAGCCTCAAAAACCGGGGTGGGTCGGGGGCTCGCCGACGAGAGGCGGTGGCCAACCAACCGGCTCGAGGAAACCGGGTTCGTCCGTGATCGTCTCGATTCGGTAGGAGACGCCCGTTCCCTGCAGCGCCTCGTGGACCCTACCCAGAATATCGCGAAACTCGTCCACCGACTTCCACTCAAACACGAGGTCATGCGGTCCCAGAATGAAGGTCAATCCGGCGGTGCGCTTGAGGCGTTCGGAGATTTCCAGTGGCGAAATGCCCTCCGGTGTGAAGTAGAGGTCGACGTAACTGTGCATGGGCAAAGTCGGTGGGAGAAGAACGCCCTTCTCCCCTACTTAATTCATACGATGAAGTCCCGGTGGCCCAGAGAGTGACACGTCGAATCGCGCCCCCGAAAGGTGCCGAAGCGCGCGCGCCGATTCCCCATATGCTAGGCCGGCAGGATGGCCGCCCGGACGAAGTACACGTTGTTCCCGCCTGCTCCTCGGCCCCGTCACCCCACCAGCGTCGACGGGTCACGGTAAGGCTGCTCCCGTCAGGACCTAACCCGGTTCCCGTGATGGATAACCGCTAGGGTGCTCCTCCGAGCGCTCGTTGCGATGCCCGCGGCCCGATGGAACAGAGCTTCTACGGAGACCTGCGAGACGTGTTCCTCTTCCGAACGTCGCTCCTACCTGTCACCCCCGCTAAGGACGGTTTCGGTGTGTAAGGGGACGCCCAACCCCCCGGTCAAGCCTAGCATAGAGAAGCACCGAATGTGGCTATTTATACCTGAGCTCAAGATTGACGGCGCTCGCGCCGAACTAAGAAGGCTGCCTCCCAAGATGGCTCAGAGACGGGGATCGGCCCGCCCGTGGAGTTGGTCACCCGGGGGGCGGAGGAGTCGGGGGGCCCTCGTCATAGATCGCGGGTTGGGCGGGAGGTGGCGAGGGGGCCGTCGTAGCGTAAGGTGCGGGAACCGATCGCGGGGGCTGCCGCTTGCGTAGGAGTAAGATGGCCAGGACGACCACGACGACGAGTAGGAGGAGGACGCCGAGGAGGAGGTAGAGGCCCGTGCCGGAGGTCAGACTGACCGAGGTAGACGGGGCGGAGGAGACGGAGACCGCTTGGGTCGAATTGGAGGAGACGCCGAGAGCATCAGTCACGGTGAGCTTGACGGTGTAGGAGCCGGAGCCGGAGTAAGTGTGGGAAGGGGCGGCGGCGGTGCTAGTGGAGCCATCGCCGAAGGACCAGGCGTAGGTGAAGGGGGCCGTGCCGCCGGAGACGGTGGGGAAGAAACCAATGGCCGAGCCCGCGACCGGCGAAGTGGGGGCGAGAGTGACGGCGGCGGCGAGTGCAGCATTCACGAGGACTGTAACCGAAGTTGTGCTGCTGGCTCCCGCGAGATCGGTCCCAGTAAAGTTCGCCACATAAACGCCGGCATGGGCATACGTGTGAGCGAGCGAGAGGCCCACGTCCGTGGTGCCGTCGCCAAAGCTCCACTTGGCGGAGTTCGGCGAGAGACCGGCCGAAATAACACCGGTAAACGTTACCGGGACTCCGGCGTCAGCGACGGTCAGCGAGGCGCTAGCCGAAACCTTTGGCGGTGCGGAAAACGCCCAGGTATAGTTGCTGTACGCCGGCGGCGGGAGCAGGGCCAACGTCCGATTCCCCCCGAAGAGAATGATGGACTGATCGACTGGATCCGCGGCGATTCCGGGGAGAAGGCCCCCGGTCGCATCGGCGACCGTGCCTACAAAATTCGTCACGTTGACCCATGCCCCGCCGGTGAACTCCCAAGTCTCGGGACTAAAGACAACGGATCCGGACGCGTTGTACTGCGCCGCGCTCACGACGAGGACGGCCGAGAGTGAAGAGACGTAGATCCCCGCTCCATAGTACGGACCGTTCGGCGACACCAGGAGCGAGGGCGTGAGATTCTGCCAGGCGCCGTTGGCAAAGATGAATGTAGTCGGGTGCGCGGCAACTCCCCAGACCGCCGCCCCGAAGAGCAACGCTCCATGACCGGCAGGATCGTCGGTCAAGACAGGATTCAGGATCAGTGGCATCGCGAACGCGAGCGTGCTCGTGACATTCACCCACGTGCCATTTCCGAAGGTCCAGGTATCCTGTAGCCAGGTGAACGCCGTACTTCGTCCCCCGAACAGGACCAGCTGACCATTAGTTGAGTCCGCACTGAACGCGGGCAGAACGCGGGGGGAAGGAGGCGTCCCCGCAGTGGCCGTGACGTTCGTCCAGGACATCGCGTGATACGTCCACGTGTAATCGGAGTAACCCCCCGTGGCGTTCAAGCCGCCGAATAGGACGACCTTTCCGAGCGCGGCATCGTAAGCCAGCCCGCCTCCGGCGGCGGGTGGGGGGGTTCCCGAGACGCTGGAGGTAATATTCGTCCAGATACCGCCAAAGTATGTCCAGGTGTCGGCATAAGCTATGAAAAAGTTATTTTCGCCGCCATAGAACAGGACGTATCCGTCCGAGGCATCCCACGTCATCTCGGAGCCATAACGAGGAGAAGGGGTCGAGCCAACGAGCGAGCTGAGATTTGCCCAAACATAGCCCCCGGTGCCGGCCGGGTCCGGATTTGGAGTCAACGGCCCGCAGCGATCAGTTCCGGCGCCGACTGAAGAGCAGGTGAGAGAAGATCCCGAAGAGGGCCCATCTCCGGCACAGAGTGACGCAGAGGCGAGGGTTAGCTCGTAACTCCCTCCATGTTCGGCCAAACCGATCGAGGAGTCCGGCGAGATGCCGCGCGATCCGCCTGGCGTAAGGAGAACAAAGCCGAGTGAAGAGCTGACGGTCATCACCGCGACCGTCGTTACGAGACTTACGATTAGGAGCGCGGTACACCGATTGCGGAATGCCATCGATCTCACACCGAATCTCCTCACGATTACGTTGCTCCTGGCGGAATAGCGGGTTGACTCCCGCCGCTCGGGGATCCGGTGTACGTCGCTGCCGGGCCCCGGGGTTCGCGGGGCTTACGAGCGAGTAGGACGGCCAGAAGGATTACGACGATAAGGAGCAGAACGATCCCGAGTAGAAGGTAGAGCCCCGTACCGGACGTGAGGCTGATGGCGGTAGAGGAGGCAGGGGCGGAGGCAACGGCGACGGTGAGGTTGGAGCTGGCAGAGGCGCCCACAGCATCGGTGACGGTGAGTTTGACGGTGAAGGAGCCGGATCCCGCGTAGGTGTAAGAAGGGGCGGCGGAGGTGCTCGTGGAACCATCGCCGAAGGACCAAGCGTAGGTGAAGGGGGCGGTGCCGCCCGAGAGCGAGGGGAGGAAGCCGACGGCGGAACCGGCGACGGGCGGAGTGGGAGCGAGGGCAATGGAGACTGTAGGGGCGGCATTCACGAAAACGGTTACGGTCGCGGTGCCCGTGGTTCCGCGGAAGTCGGTGGCAGTAAGATTGGCGGTGTAAACGCCGGGATGCGTGTAGGCGTGGGAAGCCGCTACCGAGGTCGCGGAACTCCCGTCGCCGAAACTCCAGCTGACGGAGTTCGGATCAAGCCCACTGGACACAGTTCCCGTGAAGTCGACGTTTGTACCGACATCCACTACAGCCTTGGAGGCGGCTGCGCTCACAATAGGAGGTGCCGAAAGCACCCAGGTGGCGGAGCTAATCCGGCTGGTGATAACGTTGATACCGGAATAGGTCAGGATGGACTGATCGATCGGATCAAATGCGGAGCCGGCGAATTCCCCAAATTGATCAGCCGTTGTGCCCGTGATCGATGTAATGTTTTGCCACGCTCCGCCGATGAATTCCCAGGTGGTCGGATAGACGAACGACCCGCCATTCGGAGTAACGACGATGAATCCGAAGGTAAAGACGGCGGCCATGGAGGGAACGTAGAACCCGGATCCCAACGCGACTCCCTGAGGCTCCGGCCCGACCGTCGACGTCAAATTGGTCCACATACCGGCGGAGAATTCGAAGGTCCCAGGCACTAGGTTCGTCAAGTTGTAGATCATTTCGCCGACCAGGAACGCGCCGTGGCCGGGATAATCCGTGAGGGTCGGGTAGACCATGGGGCGCAGGGCGAACGATTGCGCCGACGTGACATTAGCCCACGTCCCGTCCTTGAACGTCCAGGTGTCTCGCTGGAAATCGCCCGAGGCGTTCTGACCTCCGACCAGCACGACTTCGCCGTCGGTCGAATCGGTGGTCATAGCTGCCACGAGGCGGGGCGAGGGGGCCGCCCCGGCGGTTGAGGTGAGGTTTATCCAAGTCCCCGCATGGTAGGCCCACGTGTAGTTCCGGGGTTGATTGGTCGGGGTCTCTCCTCCAAAAAGAATGACTTGAGATGTCGATGGGTCGTAGGCGATCGACGGTACGAGCAGGACGGGAGGTGCTCCAGTCGTGGAGGCAGTAATGTTCGTCCACGTTCCATTCTCGTACGTCCAGGTGTCTGCGAAGTCGCCGCGTACCGTTAGTCCGATGTACAGTAGTACGTAACCGGTGGCGGGGTCCCAAGTCATCACCGGGAGCCCGGCGGGGGGTGCAGCTCCCACGCCGGTCGTCAGATTGTCCCAGGTGTAGCTTCCGGCGGAGATGACCACCGAGGGAGGAGCGAGAAGGGAGGCAATCCCGTGCGGGGAAAGGAGCGTGGCCGGTCCCGAGCCTTGTTCGAGCGATGCCTTGGCCCACGACAGCTCCTGACCTCCGTTCGATCGGTCAGTAAGGAGGGTGGGAACGGGCCGGCCGACGGCTAGTGGGCCAAACGCGATGGAGAAAAGCGTGAGGGCCGCGACGACGACCGCGAAAAGCGCAATCGTGTCCGGGCCGGGCGGGCGACGCTCGGAATGCACGCGATTGCATGCGAGGCCACCCCTCATAAAACAAGTGGTCCAAATCGAGCGCATCCGCCGACGGCTCGGAGCTCCGAAGAATTTTCGGGGGCGGTTCTGCCCGGCTAAAATTGGGGGCGGGCCGACGTCCCCCCTGCGTGTTCGCGCCGGCTGGAAACCTGCTCGGTCCTTTATCTCGGTCTTGGACTTGAGGCGCCCTCCCCGTGAGGGTATTTATACCGCCCACACGCGACGGGCGAGAAAGGAGAAGCGGACCGCCGGACGTCCGATATCAGATGCAGTTTCACTCCAGCGGATCAAGGAGCGACTCGTGTTTCCGCCTGCGGGGAACGCTAGTCTTTTTCGCACTCGCGGTCGCGATCTTGCTGGGAACTCTCTCGGCCGGAGCGCAGGCGACTTCGATACCTCTCGCGACGAGCGAGAGCACGTTGCCGACTCCTGTGGACGGGTTTGCCAATCCCCATTTTCCCGTGTCGGGATTGGTCAAAAACCTATCCGGCGCCCCGGTCGCCAACGCGTCGGTCGAAGGACTCTATCCCTTCTTCCCACCCGCCATCACGAACAGTACCGGGCAGTTCAGCACGGATCTATCGCGAGGGACGTACCAAATCTTCGTCGGCGCGACGGGGTACTACTACCTCTATGCAAATCTCACTGTATCGGCCCCAACCACCGGTCTTGTCTATGTCTTGACGCCGGTTGTAACCTACCCTGTCAGGGGTCAAATCGTCGATGGCTGGTCCGGAAACGGAATCCACCATGCGTTAATCGAGGTAACGGAACTTAGTCCCGCTTTCAGCTACTCGGCGTCCGTTTATTCGGGAGTCGACGGTCTCTTCCAGATTCCCGGGCCGAATGGGACGCTCCAGCTCACCGTCGTGCCGCCGGCCGGATACTCTCCGCTTTCCACCTCCATTTCCGTCGCCGGAGCCCCGATCCATAACTTACGGTTGAGTGTGCCGCCGATCGGGGTCGGCCAATCGAATCTCGACCCCTACTCAGCGGTCCTGGTCTCTATCCCGATCATCCTCGGCGTGCTCGCCGTCGCGCGCTTCCTGGAGGCTCGTCGAAGCCGCATCGCCCAAGGGCTACCGCCCCGCGTCTTCTCTCGGTTCACTCGGCGCATCGCAATGCGGGCGGCCCTGATTCCCTTTCAATTAGCGGCGATCCTGACGATCCTCTACGTATTTGGCCGGTTTCTGGTCGAAGTGGGGCAGGGGGCGACACCGTGCGATTTCGCCGGAGTGAGCTGTGGCGCCGGCTCCTGCTCTTGGGCCACCTTCACGTGTACGGTCCAGGCGTTTTGGTACGGGTACTCGCAGTTCGTCGTCAACATCTTCACGTTGAATTGGGGAGCGGCCAACTATGGGGCCTTCTCCGCGCCCGCCGTTCAATTCCTCGTTTGGTGGGCGCCCAACTCCCTCGAACTCGCGGTGTTTGCGCTCGGGATCGCATTTCTGTTGGCCTATCCCCTCGGGTTGCTTGCCGGGTGGAAGGCCGGTTCCGGTTTTGATGCGGGAGCGCGGGTCGCCTCAATGGTCGCGCTGCTGGTTCCGACCTTTCTCCTCATCTCCCTACTGCTGGCGACGTACTTCGTTCCCTTCTCGCAAATGTTCGGAGATACTCCCTACGGATTCCTGCCGTCGTCGATCTGGTTCGAAGCCCACTACGGGGGGGCGCCGAGCGTGCCGTGGATCGGGCCGGGCTACAACACGACGCCGACTGGCTTTCCGTTGATCGATGGGGCGATCCGAGGCCAATGGGCCTTCGAGGCCGTCGTCCTGGCGAAAACGGTCTTCCAAGGCACGGCGATCGCGTTGATCTATCTCGCGATCTTTCTTCGTTACGCGCGCCAAGCGGTGGTGACCGCGGCGCGCGAGATCCACGTGCAGGCGGCGCGGGCGCGTGGCGTCAGCGAGTCAACCCTGTTATGGCGCCATACGGGCCGACGGGTATTACCGATCTACGTGCTGCTCTTTGCCGTCACGCTCCCGATCTACTTGGGCACGCAGGCGCTCGTGGAGGCGATCTTCGCGGACCCCGGTCTCGGTACGCTGTTCATCATCAATTTGACCGGGCTCCCGTCGACGAGCATTGGATTTCTGATGCAGGTCTTTCTGATCGCGATCATCGTACTGGTCGCCAGTCTCGCGGCCGAGGTACTGGCCTGGCACCTGGATCCGCGCCTCGGACCCACGGGGTACTAGGAGCCGCAAAACATGACGACCCCAGGTCAGTCGGAAGCGATGGTCTCCCCGCCCCCGGCGCGAGACAAAGATTGGATCCGACCCCGGCGCCCCTCCTTCCACTTCTGGGAGCGGTTGACGGCGGACCCGGAGTTCCTCATCGGGCTCCTCCTGTTGTCCGGATTCGTGGCGGCGGCGCTCGTCGCGATCTATCTGTACGGCGATGCCGTCTTTGTCCTCACCGGCACGTCCGGTCCGTTCGATGGGACCCTGCGGCCGGAGTATCCGGCCGCCCCGTCGGCGAGCCACCCGTTCGGGGTCATCTGGATCGCCGTGACCAATCCGTCGACCGGAACTGGCTGGACCGGTTACGACCTCGCGATCGCGCTCCTCAAAGCCACCCCCACGGACCTGGTCTTCGTCGGAGGATCCATCGGAGGCGCCCTGCTCCTCGGCCTTTACCTCGGTGCCACCGCCGGCTACGATCAACACGGCCGGGATGCGACCGTGGTCAACGCCGCCTACATTGTGGCCGCCGTGCCTCCGTTCTTCCTGGTATTCGTGCTCTTCTTTGGCGTCGTCGAGTTTCTGCGGCCCGTCCAGTATCTCCCGGTCTTCGGTCTGCTCTTCGTTCTGGTGCTGTGGCCGTACTACGCCATCGCGGTCCGCGCACGGGCCCAACAGATCGCGACCGAACCGTTCGTGGAGGCCGCCCGAGCCTCGGGCGCCACCCGACGTCAGATCCTCTGGCGTCACATCATTCCCAACAGCTTTTTCCCGGTTTTTGCGCAGGTCCCGATCGACGTGTACAACATTTTCTTCGTGCTCACCGCCTTCCCGTTCCTCCCCTGTCTCAACCCATTTCTCTTCGGCAACCTGACGGCGTTCCCCACGACGCTGCCCGTTCCCGAGTGGGGCTACCTCCTCGCGAAGGGGGCGTGCAATACGGATAGCGACATCTTTCTCAACTACGGCTACTGGTGGATGTACACGTTCCCGGCCGCCGTCGTCGTCTTTTTTGGGATCACGGTAACGATGATCTGCGATGGGGCCGAGCGATTCGTCCGGTTCACGAGCGGCGTGCGCTGACGTCTCCGGCCAACCCCTATAATTCGGGCTGAGCTTGGTCGAGAATCGTGTCGCCGGAGGACCGCGGTCCATCGCACGGCATATCGAGGGGCCGGTGGGGGAGGCTCTCCCTCTTGCTCGTTCTCGGAATCCTCGTGATCGGCGCCACGCTCGGCGCAGGATCCCTCGCACCTCGACCTGGCAGCGGGCAACCCGGCCGGGTCGCATCGAACCTGTCATATGCCGGGGCACGGGGGGCGACGTGGTCTTTCGGAACCGCGTCATCCCCCGCGTATCCAGTGGAAGGGCTCGTCGAAAATCACGCCGGAGCGCCGGTTCCGAATGCCACGGTAGAAGGACTCAATCCGTTCTTTCCCCCCGTCGTAACGAACGCTTCGGGTGAGTTCAACGTCTCGCTGACGCGAGGCATTTACGAACTTTTTGTGGGCGCCTCGGGCTACTATTTCCTGTACGCCAATCTATCCGTCTCGAGCCCCATAGCGGGGGTCGTCTACGTACTGGCAAAGGTCCCGACCTACCCCGTTTCGGGACAGGTCGTCGACGGATGGTCCGGTAACGGGATCGCGGGAGTCCGGCTCGACTTTTCGGAGCTGGGCTCTTCCTTCTTTTACCTCACTTCGACACGGACCGATTCGGACGGCTCGTTTGTCGTGCCAGCACCCAATGGAACCCTGACCGGGTTCGTCGTTCCCGGACCCGGGTACACGAATCTCTCGTTCTCCGTCGTCGTCGCGGGTAGCCCGATCTCGGGTCTACGGATCAGTTTGGCACCGACCCATGTGGGGCTCACGACCGAAGATCCGTACACGCTGGTTCTCGTCTCCATTCCGATTGTCCTCGGCGTCGTCGCCACGGCCCGATGGCTGGAGGCACGCCGCCAACGCTTCCGGATGGGGCTCCCGCCGCGCGTGTTCTCTCCGACGGCTCGGTACATCGCGTTGCGGGGCGCGCTGATCCCATTTCAGCTGGCGGCGACGCTCTTCGTGCTGTACATTTTTGGAGTCTACCTGCCCGCCGTGGCCCGCGCGCGATCGTCCGGGGGACCCTGCTCCGCCTTCAACGTCGGGTGCAACTTCCAGCATTTCTTCTTCGCCTCCTCGCTCGGACCGGGCTTCATCCCCTTCCTCACGAAACTCTTCACGGGTCAGTGGGGGACCGTCCACTACGGGGCGCTCGTCGAACCCGCGAGCCAGCTGTTTGCCTGGTGGTTGCCGAACTCGATCGAACTCGCGGTCCTCGCGTTGGGGATTTCCTTCCTACTCGCCTACCCGATCGGCCTCTGGGCCGGATGGAAGGCCGGCGGGCCCTTTGACGGGGCCACTCGCGTCGTTTCGCTCGTAGGGTTGCTCCTCCCGTCCCTGCTCGTGACCTTACTCGTTCTCGCCGCGCTCTTCACTCCCTTCACGAACGTCGTGGGGGACACGCCTTCGGGATTCCTTCCGTCGTCGATCTGGTGGGAGGCCCACAATCCGGGTGGGCTGCCGACGGCCCCGTGGATCGGGATCGGCTCCAACACGAGTCCGACCGGATTCCCCTTGATCGATGGGGTCCTCAACGGAGCGTGGGCTGCCGAGTTCGTCATTCTGATGAAGACCCTGTTACAGGCGGTGCTGATCGCCATCATCTACACCGCCATCTTCCTTCGATACGCGCGTCACGCCGTCGTCGCCGCGACGCGCGAGTCCCACGTCACGGCGACACGCGCTCGCGGCGTCCCGGAATCCACCATCCTGTGGCATCACGCCGGACGGCGCGTGATCCCGATCTACCTGTTGACGTTCGCGATCACGCTCCCGGTCTACCTGGGCACCCAAGCCATCGTGGAGGTCCTGTTCAGCGATCCCGGGGTCGGAACCCTGTTCATCCTCGAAATGTCCCAACTGACCCCGGTCACGACCGCGGCCTCGGGCATGACCGCCACCGGCGGGTTCTCCACCGCCATCATCGACGAGGTCGGGATCTTCTTCCTGGTCATCGTCATCTTGGTCGCGAGTATCGCGACCGAGGTCCTCGCCCGCCACTTTGATCCGCGGCTCGTTCCTCAGGAGCGGTGACCCCCGTGGCCACCGCTGCGTCGGGAGTCACCCTAACTCCGGAGTCGGCCCCGGGCGAGGCCGAGTGGGACCGGACCGGGCGACCGAACCGGCACGTCGTAGTTCGACTGCTCGCGAATCCCGGGCTCCTGGTCGGTCTCGTAGTGTTGGCTGGCTATGCCGGGGTCGCGCTCGTCGCGCTCCTTCATTTCGGGTCGAATCTGGGGAACGTACCGTTCGCATCAGAGCTCGCGCGTCCAACCAATCCGGCGGCGCCTTCGCCGTCCCATCCCTTCGGCGTGATCTGGATCGTCTACGTGACTCCGGCCGGTCACATCAGCTGGTACGGCTTCGATCTGTTCGACGCCGTGCTCCGGGCCACCCCGATCGACGTCGCGCTCCTGGGCGGAACAATCGCGGGCGCGCTCCTGATCGGCCTCGTGTTAGGCACGGCGGCGGGATACGGGTCGCGCGGCCTCGAGATCTCGATCGTGAACGCCGCGTATATTCTCGTGGGCGTGCCCCCCTTCTTCCTCGTCCTCATCATTTTCACGGGGCTCGGCGCTTTCGTGAATCCGGATCAGCTCTTGCCGGTCCTGGGGATCGCGTTTGCGGCCGTGCTCTGGCCGTACTACGCAATTCCCGTTCGGGCCCGCGCCCGTCAGGTCGCGACCGAGCCATTCGTGGAAGCGGCCCGGGCCGGGGGCGCGTCGCGCCGTCGGATCCTCGTGCGACACATCTTGCCCAACAGCTTCTCCCCCGTGCTGGCGCAGGTGCCGATCGACGTGTACAACATTCTCTTCGTGCTCACCGTCTTTCCGTTCCTGACCTGCCTCAATCCGTACTTCTTCGGTACCATCACGATCCTCCCCAACTTCCCGTTCCCGTATCCCGAATGGGGCTACCTGCTCGCGAACGGCGCATGCAATTCGAACAGCGATATTCTCCTCAACTACGGGTACTGGTGGATGTACACATTCCCGGCGCTCGCGATCTTGGGGCTCGGGATCGGGGTCGCCCTCGTATGCGACGGAATGGCCACCTTCGTCCGCGGCGCGCGCGTCGAGCGCTAGCCCGCTAGCGGATGTGGTCCAGCGAGAACGAACCCAGGGAGAACGACTTCTTGGTGAACGTGTAACCGATCCACGCCCGCGACTGAGTCTCCGCGATCCCGCGCACCGAGAGGAACGTCTTCAGCTGTTCGATCTTGAGATTGACCGAGCCGTCGACCATGTGCTCGAGCGTTTCGAGGTCGGACTCGGTGTGCATCCCCGTTTCGAGCACGTAGTAGCTGGCCGCTCCGTCGAGCTTGCGTCGCCCCGTGAACGGTTGCAGGAAGCGGAAGGTGGCCGTGGTATCGAGGTAAGCCGTCACCGTGGAGACCGATTCGAAGACGAGCCGATACGACGAGAATTTCTCCTTGTATTCGGAACTGTAGCCGTTCACGGCCTGGGTCAGCTGTTCCAAGACCCCCTTGTCGGTCGCCGCGAGTAGCCGTACGCCGGTGTCGGCCTGCTGGACGCCCAGGCTGCGGGAATACAGATCGACGTAGCGAACCATCCCCTTCTTTTCCGCCTCGGCGTAGGCCGGATAGAGGCTCACCATCTCGTCGCGGATCTGCGTGTACGTCTTGTCTGTCACGACCCAGATCGCCGGGATCCCGAGCTTCAGTCCCTCACTGATGAACAGCCGGGCGAGGACGTCCTTGCCCGTGTGCGCCGGTCCGTTGACGAGGATTTGAACGCCGAGTGGGAAACCCCCGTACATCAGGTCGTCCAGGCGTCGGACCCCGCTCTTGACCTTCGTCTCCTGGGCTTCCGCGACGATCGCCGAGTGCATCTGCTCCGCCTCGAAATCCGCCGCCTTGCGCGTCAGTTTCTCGAGCTCGCCCATCCGTTCGTGGAGCGCGGTCTCGCGGCTCTTCAATTCCTCTTCTTTGCGCGTGAGCTCGTTGCGTAGGTCATCCAGCCGCCGAGTGGTCTCCACGGAAGTGTACGAACCTCCGGACTCGACCTCCTGGCGCACTTGCTCGACCCGACGGGCTTCCGACTCGATGGCCATCCGTTGGGTTTGGATCTGGTGCTCCCAGTTGGCGAGCTCCTTTTCCTTGAATTCGAGGGGGGCGCGCTTGCGCTCGATATCCTCGGCGCTGATCCGGATCTCTTCGAACTTCGCGCGGAGCTCGTTCTCCCGCACGACGAGGTCGCGCTCGCGGGAGTCGACTTCTTGGAGGCGTTGGGCGACCTCTTCCGGCAAGTTGCCGCGCTCGCGCGCGAGCAATTGTTCGGTGTCGCGCGTGCGCTCCGAACCGGCCCGCAGATTCCGCACTTCTCCTTCGAGCTGTACGATGCGGCGTCGTAGTTCGGTTTCCCGTTCGATGAACTCGTGCTCCCGGTCGGCGAACTCCTCCCGAACGCGATGTTCGACTTCTCGAGCCGCGATCTCGGTGTTAGCCGAGGGGACGGGTGGTGCGGTCGGAGGGCGTTCGGCTCCGGCCACAGGCGCCGTCGGCACCGCTCCGGCGGCCTCGCCGGCCGAAGGGTTCGCATTTTCAAAGGCGAGAAGTCGCAGCCGCAGTTCGGCGATCTCCGAATCTTTGGCTTGGATCGACAGTTCGCGCTCCTTCGCTTCCCGGCTGCGGACGTACTTGATGACGGCGATCGAGCCGCGTTTCACGTGCTCGACTTCGTCTTCGAGCTGTTTGCGCCGCGTCCGCTCGTCGTAGAGCAATCGGTGCAGTTCCTGCACCTCTTGGATCATCGCCGTCGGGTCGAATTGATCGCTCTTGACCCGGTCGAGAAGTCCCGTCAGCCATCGTACGACGGTCTCCTCCCGTTCGAGCACCTGGCTCGGAATGACGCCGGAGGCCGACGCGCCGAGACCGGCCCCATCCTCGGTTCCGGAAAGGGCCGACCCTACGGCGGATTCCGAGGCTTGCGTCTTGGCGGGATCGGATTGTTGGATCCAAGATTCGAGGGCCGAATCGTCGCCACCGACCCAGCGCTTGAGCACTTGAGCCGACTCTTTCGGAGAGGCGACCACGTGCCGGCGTCGGGTACGATCCCCTCGATGGACATTGTCCATCCATCGATTGACGGCCCTTTCTCCTTCGGGCGAGGCGGGTGCTGGCTCGGGATTGACAGGGACGGACGTGGATTGGATCCGGCGCACATCGTCCTCCGGAATTCCGAGGCCCTCCAGCGTCGACGTGGAGAGGGAGCGTACTGCCTCGGGACTGGTGTGGCCGGCATGGGTCAGCAGACGGGCTGACTCCAAGCCGATCCCCAGCGACCGAACGAGCTCCTCCGCCGGGAGGTCTCGGTCGTTCGACAAGGAGTCCGTCATCTCCGTGGCCGGTTCTTGCATGGACGGGGCGGACTATTCTAGCGTGGCGAGGGGTATTAATACGTCCGTGCGACGCGTGGCGCGCCTCCACCGCGCCCGCAACCGCCGGGAAAAGGGCGCGTCCTGGGGTGCGACCGAGGGCTAAATACCGGAGCGCTTCCTCGGGCGGTCTATGGATATCGAGGCGCGGACGGCACGGGTCGCCCGACATACGCTCGAAGTCCTCACCCCCACGGAGCTCACATCCCTCTTCCAACGCACCGAGCGACCCCGGGCCTACATCGGGTTCGAACCCTCGGGGCGGCTGACCATCGCCCATCTGATCACGGCCCGAAAAATGATCGACCTTACGGAGGCGGGGTGCGAGCTAACCGTCTTCCTCGCGGACTGGCATGCTTGGATCAACGACAAGCTCGGCGGCGACCTCGACCGTATCGCCGCGTCGGGACGGTACATGGAGGCGGCGTTCCGGGCGCTCGGCGTCGATTCCGAGTCCGTACGGTTCCGCTGGTCCCACGAGCTCACGGGCCGATCGGATTACTGGGCCCGGGTCGTCCGCGTCGCCCGCGCGACGACCGTGGCTCGAACCAAACGCGCGATGTCCATCCTCGGGCGAGGCGAAGACGAGGCGCAGCTCGACACGGCGAAGTTGTTCTATCCGGCCATGCAAGCCGCGGACATCTTCGAGCTTCCCGTCGAGCTCGCGTACGGAGGCATGGACCAGCGACGCGCCCATGTGCTCGCGCGGGAGGCGGCGCAGCATTACGGGTGGCCGGCGCCCGTGGCGATCCACACCCCCTTACTCTCCTCCTTGCGCGGCGGCGGTCGAATGGACCCGAGCGGGAGTCTCGAGCGGAAGATGTCGAAGTCCGACCCGACGGCGGCGGTTCCCATTCCCTCGACGGAAGCGGAGGTGGTCGAACGGATCGGAGCGGCCTTCTGTCCGGCGAAAGAGGTCGACGGCAATCCGATTGTGGAGATCGTGCGGTTCATCATCTTTCCATGGGAGGAGCGGCTGGTCGTGACCCGAGCCGCCCGACACGGTGGACCCGTCACTTTCGAGCACGAGGCGGCCTTCCTCGAAGCTTGGCATGCCGGTACGCTACACCCGCAAGACCTGAAGACCGCGGTCGCGGAGTCATTGAATCGGATCCTCGCGCCTGCGCAGCGACGACTTGCAGCTCGACCCGAGGCGACCGAGACGTCGTTCTGAAGCTACCGGCCGCCATGCAAGCGCAGACACGGGTCCAACTCCAACTCTACCCGCACGTGCGACATCCGTTTCATCGTACCGACTGGGAAGTCAACGACGCCCCGGCGGCTCTCGACTCCGAAGGGCGGGTCCGGAGCATCCTTCGGGAACAACGCGAGGGTCGGGCAGCATTATCCGGCGAGCAAGGCTAAATAGCCAACGACCTACCGCGTCTCACCCGTGAGCCGAGGGCACCCCGTTCGGGGGTTCCGCTGACGCGAGGAAACGATGGCGCGACCAATTTACGTACGCTTCGAGACGCCGAACGATATCGCCGACAAGGTCCTCCAACTCGTCCAAGTGGCGAGCGAAACCGGGAAGGTCCGGGTCGGAACAAACGAAGTGACCAAATCAAGCGAGCGTTCGGAAGCGAAGCTCGTCGTCATGGCCGAGGACGTCGATCCGGTGGAGATCCTCGTTCACGTTCCGATGCTCTGCGAAGAGAAGCGGATCCCGTATCTCTACGTCCCGAAGAAGCAACGTCTCGGTCAATCGGCGGGGCTCACCAAATCCGCCGCTTCGGTGGCGGTCGTGGAAGCCGGCGAGGCCAAGATCCTCCTGGATGAACTCGCCCAATCCTATGCTGCGTTGAAGAAGTAAGCCGGGAACACCCAGCGGAACGGGGCGAAGGGAATGGCCGAAGAAAAAGGGTCACCGGCGGAAGTCGTCGAGCTGATCGGTCGGACGGGCATGGCCGGGGAGGCGACGCAGGTAAAGGTCCGCGTGCTCGCCGGCCGCGACCGCGGCAAGATCATCACGCGCAATGTCGCGGGCCCGATCCGGTTGGGCGACGTACTGGTGCTCCGGGAAACCGCGCGCGAAGCCCGCAAGCTCTCGGTCCGGTAAGGCGGCAGTCATGGTCGTCAAACGGCAGTGCTCGTTCTGCGCGAACGAGATCGAGCCCGGCACGGGAACGATGTTCATCAAACGGGATGGGACGGTTTTTCATTTCTGCTCGTCGTCATGCCGCAAGCAACAACTGCATCTCGGCCGCGTCGGCCACCGGCTCAAATGGACTCGCGCTCACGCGCTCAAACGCGCCGCGGACCAGAGCAGCGCACTGGCGTCGCGCGCGGCTCGGGCTGCGGCCGCCGAGCGACCGGCCGTGCCCTCCAAAGCGGAGCGAAAACACCGTTCCCCGCCCGAAGCTCCAGCACCCGCCGCGCCGGCAGCTGAGGATGCCCCCGCGCCACCCGCTACCAAGCCGACACACCGGCCCCGGGCGAAGAAAGCTGCCAAGCCCCCGGCGACTCCGGAAAGTTAGCGGGCGCCCACTTCCCAGTGGAACCGGCACGTCTAAGTTCCGTCACGGCGAGTCCCCTGCAGAATGGGGCGCGCACCGGCGCTTTCGACACCGACCCCGTGGGTAACGGTAAGCGACCTCAGCGAGTATGCATTCTGCCCGCGGGCGCATTGGTATCGCGCGCATCCTCCACCCGAGGGTCGTACGCATCGCGCGACCCGTTCCGCGGCACGCGGGACCCGGTATCACGAGCGCGTGATAGGAGCCGAGGTCCGTCGGCAAGATCGACTCGGCTGGTATCTGGCCGGGATTGGGGCGGCCGCCCTGTGTGTGGCCGGAGGGATCGGTTGGCTCTGGTTCCGATAAGCGCCGAAGATCTTGCGTTGGCGCTGATCGGTCTCGGTGCGGTGGGCCTCGTGCTTGGCCCCTGGTCGCTGATCCGCTGGATCCGCGACCAACGCTATGGGGAGTTGCGGAGCGTGGACCTCGGGGGAGGAGATACCGCCCCACTTCAGTCGCTCCGCTATCGGCTGTCGGGCCGGCCGGATGAAGTCCGCGAACTTCCGGATGGGCGCTGCATTCCGATCGAGATCAAGAGTCGCGCCACTCCTCGCAGCGGGCCTCCGTGGTCTCATCGGATCCAGGTCGCGGGCTACTGTCTTCTGCTCGAGGAAACCACCGGCCGCGCGCCCCCGTTCGGCGTCGTTCGGTACGGGGACGGGAGCGAATTTCGTTTGCCGTGGGACGCGGCATCGCGAGCGGAGCTGCTCGACTTGCTCGCCGAAATGCGACGTCCCTACGATGGGCGGGGGACGCCGAGCCCCGGGAAGTGCCGAGGATGCTCGTGGCGCAACGGTTGCGACTTGCGCGCGGCGTGAAACTCTCTCCCTGGGCTAGCGAGATCGGAAGCACCAATAGACATCGGTGCGATAGGGGAATTCGATCACCGATCGCCCTCGAGTATCCGGGTGCGTTCGGAGCAAGGAGCGGACCGATCGAGCAATTCGAGCTTGGACCGGCCGAGGCGCGATGGCCACGAAACTGATCGATCGCACTCGGTCGACCGCACCCGCGACATCGAGGCGTTGCGAGTGCCGGAAACGACGGTGCCGTAACGGGGTGAACGAGCGCCGATGCGCGAACGCCGTACGCCAGTTGGCCCCTCGATAGCCGGGCGCCCGGTGCCGGAGAGGCTGGATCAAATCGGAAAGTTCTCGCATCCAGTCGACCGATTCATCCCGCTCGTTCCAAACGAGCGCCAGCCCTCCTCCGGGGCGCAGGACGCGGTGGATTTCCGAAAGCGCGCGGGGCGCGTGAAACCAATGAAACGCTTGGGCTACCGTGACCGCATCCGCGAATCCATCCGGAACGGACATGACTTCGGCGCTCCCATCGAGAACGGGGAGCCCCGGAACGGCTCGGCGAAAGACGCGGCGCATTCCGGCGGTCGGCTCGATCGCAACGATCGCGGCTCGGGTCCCGACCAAGCCCCGCGTGAACTTGCCGGTACCGGCCGCTAGATCAATGACAGTCGCACCCCGCTTAAGACCGAACTGACTCCGAAGGAGGTCGTACGCCGCAGCCGGATACTCGGGTCGACTTCGCTCGTAAGCCGTGGCGACGGTGCCGAATCCGGCAACCAACCGATCGATGCTTCGTTCCGGACTTCCGCGACGCGACACGAGTCTCCCGCACGAATCCCGCGGGGTTGATTAGCCCGCTCGCTCTACGAATCGTGATATTGCCCGCGGCCGAAAGCTTTTGACGGGGACCGAGTTCGCCGCCGCCATGGCGGAGGGGAATCTCGAGAGGACCTTGGTCGTCCTGAAGCCCGACGCGGTCAAGCGCGGGCTGACCGGGGAGCTCGTCGCCCGGTTCGAGCGCAAGGGGCTCAAGATCATTGCCGCCCGCTTGTTGCAAGTGACGCCAGAGCTGGCGCAGAGCCATTATGCCGAGCATCACGGCAAGTTGTTCTATCCGGGCCTGGTCCAACACATCACGTCCGGACCGGTCCTCGCGCTGGCCCTCGAGGGCCGCTCGGCGATCTCCGTCGTGCGGCTCATGATTGGGGCGACGAACCCGCAGACCGCCGCACCCGGCACGATTCGCGGGGACTTGGCTCTCGCTGTCACGCCGAATCTCGTCCATGCCTCCGATTCCCCGGCGTCCGCCGAACGCGAGCTCGCGCTCTTCTTCACGCCCGCCGAGTTCCACGCGTACACCCGGGTTGGCGAGGAGTTCGCCTAGCGGAATGGATCCTCGGGTCGCCACGGCTGCGCGCGCGTTGCACGCCGGAGCGCTCGTCGTCTATCCGACCGATACGCTCTGGGGGTTAGGGGCCGACGCCCGCTCGGCCAAAGCGATCGCACGGCTGACGGCTGCGAAGGGCCGTCCGGAAGGAATGCCGATTTCGGTGGCGCTGTCGTCCTTTGAAGAGATCGAGACCTGGGCCGACCTGAACGCCTCGGCGCGCAGCTGGATCCGCACTCATCTCCCGGGACCCTGGACGATCGTCGCGCGCGCCTCCGCGCGGGCGCAACGCGAATTCCCCGAAGCGGTCCTCGGAAGCGGTAGGACCCTCGGCATTCGAATCCCCGATCATCCGGTCGCGCGGGCGCTCGCTCAGCGCGTCGGGCCGATCACGTGCACGTCGGCCAATCGACACGGGGAATCCCCCAGTCCCTCCATCGCCCGCGCTCGCGCGGTTTTCGGAAAGGCCGTGCGGGTCTATCTGGCTGCTCCTCCGGCCCCCGCGGGTCGACCCTCCACGATCGCCAATCTCACCCGGGACGTCCCGATACTCCATCCCCGAAGGTGAGCACAACGAACGAATCAGCGGAGGAGCTCGCGCGCTGGCGCGTCGCCGGACGAATCGCCGCGGAGGCTCGAGAGCTCGGGGCGACTCAGGTCAAGGTTGGGGCCTTGCGCAAGGATGTCGCGGAAGCGATCGAAGGGTACATTCGGGCGCAAGGCGCGCAACCCGCGTTCCCGGCCAACCTCTCCCGGAACGTCGAAGCGGCCCACTACACCCCCTCCCTGAAGGACGACGTGCGATTCATCGAGGGGGATCTCGTCAAGGTCGACGTGGGAGCCCATCTCGACGGAGCGATCGCAGATACAGCGGTCACGGTCGAGGTCGGCGCCACGCGACGGCATGAAAATATGATCCGCGCCGTCAAGGAGGCCGTCGAGGCCGGCATCGCGCGCGTTCGGCCTGGCGTACCCGTCGAGGAGGTTTCGGTCGCGATCCAGGAAGCGATCCACGCCCGCGGTTTGAAACCGATCGAGGATTTGACCGGACACACGATCCAGCGCTACTTGCTCCACGCCGGGAAATCGATACCGAATGTCGCCGGCCGAAGTGGGGAACGACTCGAAGAAGGAGAGTTCGTCGCAATCGAACCCTTCGCCACCAACGGACGTGGCTCGATCGAGGACGGACCGTTCGGGAACATCGTTCGATTCCGTGAAAATCCCGGTCCTTCCGACCCCGTGCTCGCCGCGCTCTTCGATCGGTTCCGTACGTTGCCGTTCACAGGTCGTTGGGCCCCGGCGGCCGCGGACCAGGCCGCCCTCCGCCGGTTCCGCCGTCGGTTGCAGAGCTACCCGATCTTCCTCGAACGCGCCGGCGGAATCGTAGCGCAAGCCGAGCACACGGTTCGGGTCGGACCCGGCGGGGCCGAAGTATTGACTCGATCTCCGAAGTGACCGCGAAGCTCAGGCGGCCCCGAATTCGCGCCGGACGATCGACGCGCCGGCGACCATGTTCGTCAGCTTTTGGTAGGCGACCGGAAGGCTGCGCGTGCGCAGTCCACAATCCGGGTTGATCCACAGGCGCGCGGGGTCCCCCAAGATCTTCACCGCGCGCCGGATCCGGTCCGCGACTTTCTCGGGAGATTCGACATCGTCTCGATGCACGTCGAGTACACCGAGCCCGATCTCACGTGTGTCCCCGTATTCATTGAACAGCTCGAGCACTTGGTAGCCATCGCGACCGTCGGTGTCCCGGTTCGCAAACTCCCAGGCCCACTGGGTCACGCGCTTGGCCTCGAGCAACGCCGGGAAGAGGTCGCGATAGCGCGAGAAGCAAATGTGCATCGTGAATTCCGCGTCCAACCCCTCCGTCGCGGCGTTGAACCCTTCGGCGACGAGGTCGGCTTCGTCCGGATGGGTCCCGGCGGCTGGTTCGTCGATCTGGATGACGCGGCATCCATGATCGATCAGCGCTTGGAGCGTTGGCCGAATGGCGTGTCGCGCGATCGCGACGACGAACTCGCGCTGCGCGGCCCGTCGGGCCGCCCGTCCCTTCCACCCGGGCTGTCGTCCGAGGTAGTACTCGTTGTAGGACCAGTCCGCCAGCGTGTAGGGTCCGGTGACTGGCAGCTTGGGCTCCCCGTGGGCGTGTTGTCGCACGAACTCGAACTCCTCGACGTGGTAGGGCCGATCGAGGCGTACTTCGCCCGTGCCGGCCGCTTTGAGATAGTACTTGTTGTCGAACGAGCGAACGTGCCCATAGAACTGGAAGCCGTGCATCTGGCGGATCGGATACTCGTACATCTCGATGCGCCGGGCTTCCCCATCGTACACGCGGTCCAGCCCAGCCGATTCAAAGAATCGAAGCGCGAAGAGCGCACCTAAGTCTCGGACCGCCTCCGGCGGATCGGCCCGGCTCGAGCCGGCGAGCAAATGCGCCGCGACTTCGGGCGACTCCTGCGCAAAGTGCAACCGTGCCTCCCACTGCGCGAAGTCCTCGCGCGCGCGGTCGTCAATGGGTTCGCCGCGCTGACCCAGGATCTGCCACCGGGGTTTCATCAGGCTCCCGATCTCTTGGGTCGGAAACAGCGGGCGGCTCATCGGGCGCCTCCTTCGGAGAGCGTCAAAACTTGGCGAGCGGCGGCGAGGAGATGCAACTTTCGCGTGGCCGGCTCCCACGGCAGGAGGTCGAGCGGACCGCCCGGTCCCAACCAGAGGACGGGGGGCCGGAGCCGTTCCGAGAGCGCTCGTACGATTCGCGCCACCTCACCGGCATCTTCGACGAGCGTCGTACGCGGATCGATGCAACCGAGTCCCAGGCCTTGCGAGCTCGGCGTGTCGGGGAGACGTTCCCAGTCCGTCTCGGCCAAGTCGATTCCGACGACCGAAACCGGCAAGCGTCGGAGAAGGGGAAAGATCGGTCCGCCGTCGCCGAAGTAGGTCCATAGGAGCGTCGTTCCGCCGTCCGCCGCCGGCGCAATCGAGCGGTATGCCGCGATGACCGCTTCGGCTCGCGGACCGTCCGGCGGTTCGACGGCGAGGAGCGGTTCTTGAAAGTGGAACGTGGCGTAGCCCAAGGCGCGGAGCTCGCGGAGCTCTTCGGTGAGCAATCGCCCGAGCCGGTGGATGAGCGCCTCGGTGGTCTCCCCCGAGCGATTGTCCAAGAGCCCGGCGAATGTGTAGGGTCCGGGCAAGATCACCTTCACTCGATTGGCCGGCACCTCCTTGAGCGCGGCGGGAAGACGCCCGACGAGCGCTCCCGGCCGGCGTTGCGGCGGGGCGTTCAAGATCGGTTGTCGGTAGAACGTGTTGGTCTCGAACCAACGCGTCAAGGGTCCGACGGTGAATCCATCCCACGTTTCCGCGATTGGGCGAAAGAGGTCCGGCCACCGGAGATAGCCGGCCGTGATGACGTCTAGCCCCAGGCGTTCTTCGAGACTTCGGACCTCACGTTCGGCGTGGAGGAACAGTTCGTCGACGGCCTCCGCCGTCGTCCGCCCGCGATCGAGATCGCGCGTCGCCGCGACGAGCGCTTCGCTTCGCGGAAAGGGCCCCGTGAGGCCGGTCCGTACGATCATGATGGGCGCGGCGTAGAGAAAATTGCGTTTAACGCTGTCGCGACTAAGCCTCACTACGGCGGGGGAAAATCGATTACGCGCGAGACAATCGACGCAATCTACCCTTCCAGATTGGCCCGGACGATCGTGTCGAAATCTACCGGTTTCGGTGGCCAGCCTTCGGTCATGTAGCGGAGGAAAGCGTCTCGGGTTCCTTGGTTCAACGCTTCATTCGTCGCGCGTTCGAATCCGATCGACGAGACGGTCCGCTCGATCAATGCGTGCCGCTTTCCAAAATGCGCCGGATAGACTTCGGTATCCGCCGGGAGGCGAAGCAATTTTTCCATGAGGCTTTCCCACAGCAGCTCAGGCGAACCATCACCGAGATCCGTTCGGCCGCACCCACCGATCAGCAGCGTGTCCCCCGTGAACACCTTGTCGCGTAAACGCAGCGTCAAGTGATCTCGGGTATGGCCGGGCGTTTCAAGCACGACCAGCTCGTCCCCTCCGAAAGAGACCGAGTCCCCCTCGGCGAGCGAGCGATGCGGATACTGCGCCGGGGAGTGCCGGCTGACGAAGATCGGCGCGTCCGTAGCCAGATGCAGCGCCGCGTGGCCCGCGAGATGGTCGGCGTGGGTGTGGGTTTCAACGATGGCGGACAATCGCCAGCGCGCGGCCCGCAGCGCGGCTACATACGGCTCAACATTGAGACCCGGATCGATGAGCAACGCGGTACGTGAGAATGGGTCAGCTACCAGATAGGCGAGGCAGCCCGAATCCATTCTCGGAAATGGCTGCAGGACGAGGCCGCCCTCCGTGGTATGGGGATCGTAGCGGGGTATTGTAGGATCCGCGACGCGCGCGTATTCGTCGATCCCGCCTTCGAGCGCCACCGCATGAGGATGTCCGTGGGCGATGAGAAATTCGGAGGCTCGGCGCGCTTGCGACCCAAACTGGTCGTATACGACGATCGGGCGATCTCGTGAGAGCTCGGCGTGGCGAGTCGGAAGGTCGTGTAAGGGCAGATGCACGTCGCCCGGCAGATGCGCGAGCGACCGTTCGCTGTCGGAGCGGACGTCCAAGATCATCGGGGGGTGGTCGGACGCGAGCGCCGCACGCAACTCTAGCGGGGCGACAAGTGGCACCGCACCGGCGCGCGGTGGGCGAACGTACGGGTGCGGCGGTGTTGGACCGGCTTGCTCCATCAGACCATTTTATACGAGCGCCGGGAAGGGTATGTATTCATCGACCGGCGCCGGAATCGCGGCCGTGCGTGACGATTCGACAGGAGGATGGCACCGGACCGGCACGTTTCGAGCCGGCGAAGATATCGTCATCTGACGAACTCGTGTTACGTCTCTAGAAAAGCGTTAATAGAGCCGGGAGAGCTCGAGCGCCGGTCATGGTCCAGGCCGCCACGCCCCCCCAAGACCCCGGGACCGATTCGCGTCGTCGCGGGAAAGAGACTCCGAGCGAAGCCTCGGAAGTAGGGGTTGAACAGACCGATCAGTTAAATCGGCGGGCCCTGGAGCTCGCTCGCTACTATCATGGGAAAATCGAGACGGTTCCGAAGGTACCAGTTCGCAGCCTCGCGGACTTCAGTCTCTGGTACACCCCCGGGATCGCCGAGGTCTGTCGAGCGATCGTGGCTGATCCGGATGCCTCGTTCGAACTCACGGGCCGATGGAACACCATCGCGATCGTCACCGACGGTAGTCGCGTGTTGGGGCTCGGGAACATCGGCCCTAACGCGGCCCTCCCCGTCATGGAAGGGAAGGCACTGCTGTTCAAGTACCTCGGAGGCGTCGACGCGATTCCGCTTCCGCTCGATGTACAAGATCCCGCCGCGCTCATCGATACCGTCGCGCGCATCGCCCCCGCCGTGGGCGGGATCAACCTCGAAGACATCGCGTCGCCGAAATGCTTCCACGTTCTCGAAGAGCTACAAAAGCGCCTTTCGATTCCGATCTGGCACGACGATCAACTCGGCACGGCCGCGGCGACGGTCGCGGGACTGATCAACGCGCTAGCGCTCACAAAGCGGGACGTTCGGGACTGCCGAACGGTCCTGCTCGGCGCGGGGGCGGCGAACATTGCGACCGCGCGACTCTTGATTGCGCTGGGCCACGATCCGAAACGAATGTCGTTGGTGGATAGCGTGGGCATCCTCCACGGGGAGCGCGACGATATCGACGAACTGATGGTACGTAATCCCTGGAAGTACCGCGTCGCCCTCGAGACGGATGGCGGTGGCCGCGAGGGGGGGCTTCGGGAGGCGATCACGGGGGCGGATGTACTGCTCGCCGCGTCGACCCCCGAACCGGGCACTGTGAAACCAGCGGACATTCGGGCAATGGCCCCGTCCCCCATCGTATTCGCCCTCGCCAATCCGGTCCCCGAGATTTGGCCCGCAGTCGCGCATGAAGCCGGTGCCGCCATCGTGGCGACCGGGCGTAGCGACTTTCCCAATCAGGTCAACAATTCGTTGATCTTCCCTGGCGTGTTCCGTGGGATTCTCGATGCCCGAGCACGCTCCATCCCGGATGGTGTCGTGCTCGCGGCCGCTCACGCCTTGGCGTCGCACGCGAAGGATCGGGGACTGACTCCCCAACATTTGCTCCCCACGATGGACGAGCTGGAGGTGTTCCCCTATGTCGCAGCGGCGGTGGGCACCGCGGCCGTCCGGCTGGGTGTTGCGCGTCGGCGCCTCTCGCACGAGGAATTCTACGACCGGGCCCATGACCTGATGGGCCGCACCAAACGCATCGTGGAAGCGCGTGCTCGTTCCGGGCTCACGCTTCCGATGCCGGACGAAGTCAAAAGGAAAAAGGGAAAACGATGAGTAAGGACGGATCCGATTCGAAAAAAGCAGTGAGCCTGTCGACCGAGCCGGGCACTCTCCCCGTTCACATTCGCCCCGCGACCGAAGCCGACGTCTCGGCGCTCGCAGGTCTGCTCCTGCGCTTGAAGCGTCTCAACGAGGAGTTCGACCCTCTCCTCAAAGTTCGCCCCGACGCCGAGGAGCGAGCGATCGAAATCCTTCGCACCGAGATCCACGACCCGAAGGCCGTGATCTTGGCGGCCGAAGGTGTGGGGACGGACAAGGACCGTGTGGTCGGGATCGTCCGTGCCGGGGTTCGCGAGCGACTCTTCTATACGCCGGAGAAAGAGGGTGTCATTCTGGAAATGTATCTCCTCCCGCTCTACCGGCGGCACGGAGTGGGAGAGTATCTGCTCCGGGAAACGTCGGCGCGACTCAAGGAGAGGGGAGCGGGAATCGTGACCGCGGAATTTCCGAGTCAGAACGAGATCGCGTCCCGATTCTACTCCAAGTACGGGTTCCGGCCGATCACGGCCCTTCACGCCCGTACGTTGTAAGAACGAGAGGAACGTCCCAGCCACTCGCCCAGCGTCGAGCTTATCCAAGGCGTCGGGTTCTCAGGGCGCCATGACGAAAAGCCCCGCCGGCGCGACGGCCCAGGCCACGGCGCCCCAGTATCTACGTCGCGGGAAGGTCAAGGAGGTCTACGAGGTCTCCCCGACGGAGCTCGAGTTCCGTTTCACGAACGACATCTCCGTTTTCGACAAGCACATTCCGAGCGAGATCCCCCACAAGGGCGAAACGCTCAATCTGACGGCGGCGCACTGGTTTCGACTCTGCTCCAAGTTAAAGATTCCCCATCATTTTTTGGGGTTGTCGGGGCCCACTTCAATGCGCGTACGACGCGTACGGGTCGTACCGACCCCCGCGACCCTCGGACCGCATCCGAAAAACTATCTCGTTCCGCTGGAGCTGATCGTGCGTTACTATGTCGCCGGGTCGATGTGGGACCGAGTGAAAGCGGGGAAGGTACGCTCCGAGGAGTTGGGGTTCCCAGCCGGTAAACAGGTCCAGTACGCCGAAAAGCTGCCCGAGCCGCATTTCGAAGTAACGACCAAGCTCGAGCCGATCGACCGCTTGCTGACCATGGAAGAGGCCCGCGCGCTCGCCGTGCTCGACCAATCCCAGATGAACGCCATGCGCGAGATGATTCTCAAGATCGACGCCGCCATGGAGCGGGAGATCGAGCCCCGCGGCCTATTGCACGTGGATGGAAAGAAGGAGTTCGGGATCGACTCGGAGGGCAACCTGATGCTCGTCGACACGTTCGGCACCGCGGACGAGGATCGATTCTGGGACAAGGACGCATTCTCCCGGGGGCGCCAGGTGGATTTCTCGAAGGAATTCGTCCGGCAACATTACCGGAGTTCCGGCTACTTCGACCAGTTGCAGAAGGTCCGCCAGGCGGGAGGGCCGGAGCCGCCGATCCCGCCGCTTCCCCCGCTTGTGGTGGATGAAGTGAGCCGTTTGTACACGACCGTCTATCAACGACTGACAGGCGAACCGTTCGTCCCCTCCATCCCCGCGGCGGCGCCGTAGCCTCGGCCCGACGGGGCCGATCCGCGGCCAACGTTCAGTGTTTCACGACCTCTCCCACACGCTTATCAGCGCCGGCTCGCTTTTCGGGACGTGGTCCAAAAATCCGTCACCCGCTCCGCTAGCGCCACCGAGACCCGACCGGAGCCGAAAGAGGTCGCGCTCGAGGATCTTCCGGGCGTCGGCGCGACGACGGCCGATAAGCTGCGAGATGCGGGATTCACGGACCTCATGGAATTGGCGGTCGCATCCCCGGCCGATGTCGCGGAGGCGGCGGAGATCGGTACCGCGGTCGCCCTCAAGATCATCAACGAAGCCCGTCGCCAAGCCGACGTGGGGAGTTTCGAGAGCGGCACGACCCTCTTGGAGCGGCGCAAACGTCTCGGCCGTATCACGACCAATTCCAAAGCATTGGACGAACTGCTCGGCGGCGGCGTGGAAACCCAAGCCATCACTGAATTCGCGGGAGAGTTCGGTACCGGGAAGACCCAACTCGCGCACCAGATCGCAGTCGACATTCAGCTTCCTCCCGAGCAAGGGGGCCTGAACGGCGAAGTCGTCTACATCGATACCGAGAGCACGTTCCGCCCCGAACGGATCGTCGACATGGCCAAGGGGGTCGGCATCGACCCTACCGAAGCCCTGACGAAGATCCACATCGCGCGGGCATTCAATTCGAACCACCAGATGCTGCTGGTAACTAAGGCGCAAGAGTTGGCTCGCGATCTGCCAATCCGGCTGATCGTAGTAGATTCGCTTACGGCCCACTTCCGCTCCGAGTATCCCGGCCGAGGCGAGCTGGCGCCACGCCAGCAGCTCCTGAACAAGCACCTCCACGAGCTCCTCAAGTTCGGGGACACCTACAACGCGGCGATTGTCGTGACGAACCAAGTCTCGTCTCGGCCCGACATCCTCTTCGGCGATCCCACCCGGCCGATCGGCGGGAACATCGTCGCCCATGCCGCGACGTATCGAATCTACCTGCGCAAGTCGAAGCCGCCGAAGCGGATCGCGCGGCTGATCGACTCGCCCAATCTCCCGGAAGGCGAAGCGGTGTTCTCGCTTACCGGGGAAGGGATCCGCGAGTAGCGCGGCTGCGCCGCTCGACGCGACGTAAGGCGGTCGCTTTGACGTAGAGCCAGACACGCGCGCCCCGGCGCAAGTGCAATTGGCGGATCGGTTCCTCCGTGACGGCGACTCGCAGGCGCGCCGCCCCCACGCGCACTAGGAGGGTTCGGTCGAGGGGGCCGGTCTTGCCGCGGACCGCTTCGACCTGTCCCGCCAACACGTTGCGCGCGCTCGACGGAAACCGCCGTCGCGCGACCAGGATCGCTTCTGGGTCCAGCAATACCGACACCGGCTCGCGCTCCTCCGCCCGGAACGCGACACGTAGGTGGAGGTTCGGTTCGACCCATACCTCGGGCGCGTCCGAGCGGTGGTAGATGCCATCCAGCCGGTTCGGCTGGGAGAGCGGTGTCACCGGACGGGAATTGAGTAACTCGACGGAGTCGAATCCGCCGCGGACGATCCGATCGCCGAGCGGTGTGAGCCGGCTGCCGCCGTGGGCCCGACCCCCGCGCTCGCCCGTGACGACCGCCCCACCAAAAGCCCGGCGGAGCCGGCCGAGCCGGTAGGTGGCCCGATCCCGGCTGATTCCGATGCGGCGACTTGCGGCCACGACCGAACGCTCACGCGCAAGGGCGCGGAGGAGTGCCACATCGAGGGACGTTACCGAGCTCGGTCGCCGGGTCATCGTTACTCTGCCCGATGCGACGTGGCGCCCGCCAACGGGTATACGACGGTCGGGTCGATTGCGAAGCGGACGCACTGGCCGATCCCCGGTAAGGGGGGTACGATCGGAGGCGGCATCCGAAGAGTCAGGAGGAGAGAGTCGCTCATGACCTCGACGGTGACCCCGTGCGGATCCGGGCGCGCACTCCGGACGGTACCATCCCAGTGGTCACCCGACGCTGGCTCGGCGAAAAGCACCGGGGTGGAGAACGCAATTCCGCCTGGACCGGCGCGAGCGAGTAACCACGCGGCCAGTGAACTTGGAGGGGCCGCTTCGAGGACATTCCGCTGGAAGACGTTCTCGAATCCCACGAACCGGGCCACGAACGCGTCATTCGGGGCGTGCAGCAACGCCGTCGCGTCGCACGGAGGTCGGCCCCTACCGCCCTCGAGCACGACGAAGGTGTCCGCAATCGAGAAGGCTAGGGCCGGATCGTGTGTCACGACGATCACCGGGATACGTTCGACCTGGCGCAGGTCGTGAAGGATCTCGCCGAGCTCGTGTCGTGCGAGTACGTCGAGCGCTTGCCACGGTTCGTCCCACAGGATCAGGTCGGGTTCGGCGGCCAACGCGCGAGCGAGCGCGACGCGTTGCTGTTCGCCGCCGCTCAAACGCGCTGGATACCGGTGCGCGAGCGCGGTCAGGTGAAAGCGTTCGAGCAGCGCACGGGTGCGGCCCTCGGCGTTCTTTCCTTCACGCAACTCCATCGGGTAGCGGATATTGCGTGCCACCGTTCGATGGGGGAAGAGGCCCAGCCCTTGCGGTACATACCCGAGTCGCCGTTCCTCGGGGAGCCAGCGCGTGACCTCCTCGCCGTCGCGTAGGAAGCGACCGCCCCGTGCCGGGAGAAATCCCGCGAGCGTTCGGAGGAGGGTCGTCTTTCCAGCTCCCGATGGCCCGAGGACCACCACCGCTTTCCCGGGACCGATATCGAAATTTACAGGCCCGAGGTGGAATCCGTCGAGCCGGGCCTCGATTCCGTCCGCTACCCATCGGCTCATGGGGCGAGCTCACCTCGTCGCCACGGGAGCCACCCGGATCGCTCCCCGAGGCGGACCCCGACGAAAAGCACGAACGCGATCAAAAGGAACAGCGAGCTGACGGCGGCCGCTCCCGCCAGATTGCCACTTTGAAACAGATCGTAGACGTACACCGAAATGGTCGAGGTTACCGGACCACTGTAGACCCCTCCTGGATACACGGTGTAGGCGAGGATGAGGAGGCCGCCGATTTCGCTCACCGCTCGCGCCCACGTGAGCAACAAGCCGGCCACAATGCCGCGAAGTGCGAGCGGGAAGGTGACGGTCAAAAATGCGGTCGCGCTGCCCGCCCCGAGCGATCGCGCCGCCTCCAGCACTCGGCTGTCGACGGCCTGGAACGAAAGTTCGCTCGCCAGCACCGTGTAGGGAGCGCTCACAAATACCATCACGAGCACCACGCCCCAGATCGTATCGTAAACCGGGAAGCCGAGCGCTTGCGTCCATCGATACAACGGTGTCCCGGGAATCACGAGGAGGAACAGACCGAGGCCGACCATGAGGTGCGGAATTACTACCGGGAGCGCGACGAACGCTTCGACGAGACTCCGGCCGGGGAACTTGCGCCGGGCGAGGAGATATCCCAGCGGGATGCCGAAGATGACGGCAGCAAGGACCGCGATCCCCGAGGCAAACAAGGTAAGCCAGAGCGCCTGGCGCACGGCGGGGTCCGACCACTCTTCAAGGATCTCGGAAAAGGGAGCGTAAGTGAAGAGGGCAAGAATCGGGAGCAGAAAGAGCACGATGAGCGAACCTGAGAGAATCAGTTGCAGGGCCAGCCAGTAGGGGCCTGTTCGCCAACGTCGTCGGATGACCGGGGCGACCGGTTCCCCTTCGATGCGCGTCACGTGAGATAACTAGCTGCCCAACTCGGAAGCGGCACGACGTCCGGTGCGAGGTTGGACGGGACCGACCCAACCCGATCGGACCAACCTGGGAAGATCGGGGTGAACGCTCCTCCTTCGGAGATAATTGCGGAGCCTTGGGGAGACAGGAGAAGATGGACAAACGCCTCTCCCAGCGCCGGATTCGGTGCGTTTAACGGCACGGTGATGGCGAAGAGTACGGGGGCGGCGGCCACCGCGGTAATGGCGCCCGACGAGCCGATGATGGATGTCGAAACTTTGCTGTAGTCCGCCAGAGCGGTGGAATTGTTCGCGGACAACCCAACAATCGGGCTGAATGATACGTAGGAGAGGTGGTTCGTCGCCGCAAAGGAGCGATACGTGATGACCGCGGAGACAACGCCCGTGTTCAGGAGTAGCGCCGCTTGCGATTCGTGCTCGAGCCGCGTGGTGGTCGGGTTGGGAACCGCGAGACCGCCGACCGCCCCGTTGTAGAAGTGGCTGTAGAAGGCAGAGGTGCTATTGTTCTCGAAAAGCCCCTGCAGCTCTAGACTAAAGATCTCGTTGAATCCGTTCGGATCCGTCGAAGCATTCCACACGCCAAAGGGCGCGTTGTTGGGAGTGGAGACGTCCGCGACCAACTTTTCGGCCCAATTCGATGAGTTGATTCCAGCGAAGGCAGGCAGGCTAGGGTTGTACGCAAGAACTTCAGGCGTGGCCCCAAAAACGACTTCGTAGTTCGCGTAGGTCGGCTCGAGATCCTGGGGGATCAGCCGGAAGTCCGCGACCGCCGCGACATCGGTCGTGGCATGCAGACTCGTGATCGCCGTGGTGATATCGATCGACCCTTCGTACGTTTGGGCCGCGATGGGTGCACTAACACCGGGCGTCTCGTTGACGAGAAGACTGGCGAGCTGGGGGAAGAGGGTGTTGAGCGTTCCGGCTCCGAGGATGGAAAGCGTCGAGTTCGAGACCCCAGACGGACTCGAGGCCGGCGAACCGCGGTATTCGTAGCCGGCGTAAAATCCTAGCCCGACGCCCGCGACAGCCGCCACGATCGCAACGACAATAGCTACAGCTTGGGCAACCATCGATGTGGGGAAATGCCACATCGCTTAAGCATTTGCCTTCCGCCTCGCGGCGGGGATTCAGAGGTCGCGTCGCCGCCCCCGCGGGGAATAACATCGGAAGGCCCGACCAATCAGGTTTCGGAGTGGAACGGCGCCGAATTGCCGACTGTCCCTCGAGGACTCCAACGCGTCACCCGTGACGTAGATGAAGGCCGAGGGTACGTCGATTGCCTCAACGGCCTCGGCGGGAGGCTCCGTCGCCCCGTCGTGGACAACACTCGCTTCGATGATTCCGCTCGGCGTCCTCCAAACTCGGGTCGGCCCCACGCCCGCGACGCGCTTGATGAGCCAACGTCCCGGTTCTTGCGGATCTATCAGCACCACAATCTCTCCTGCCCGGGGGGCATGCTCGCGATAAACTCGGTCGTCCACGAGAAGTCGATCGCCCGGTTCCAGCGTCGGGGACATGCTCTCGTCATGCACTACGACGCGCTGGCTCTTCCAGAGCCAGCGCCACGAACGGTAGCCCGGGAGCGCTCGGGAATCCCCGTCCGACCCCGCTCCCGGCATCCTTATCCCACCGACTGGACTCGCGGGAGCATGGTCGCCGGAACCTCCCCCCGTGGAATCGTCGAACGACTCCTGGACGCCGTGCATCCCCCCCGGGCCGTATTCGCCCACTGCGATATTCCGTGCGGTATTTATGACCCCCACGAAGCGCAGATCTCCGCCCTGACCGTTCTTCGCATGCACCAGCTGATCGGCGAACTCCCCCCCCTGACGGCGGAGACCAAGCCCGAGGATCGGACCGCCTATGTCTCGAAGCTCGCACGTTATACGGTCGTCAAGGAATCGCACTCGGAACGCGTGAAATCCGAAGTGCGTATCATCTGGGCCGACTATTTCACCCCGGATCATGCGAAGCAATACCCGCAAGTCCACGATCTGGCTTGGAAGATTCTCAAGCAGGCGTCCAAGACGCGCCAAGGCACGAATCTCGCGGATGCCCAAGAGCTATTGAAGCAAGTTCAGGAGTTCGCCGAACTGTTCTGGCAAACGAAGGGCGCCAAGACCCGACGCCAGCCCTCGCTCCAGAAATCCGGCGGCGACCTCATCGTTCCGATCCCTCCGTAGGTCCCGCCCGTCCTCCCGTTCCTCGGCCGCCCCCGGCCGGCGTCGAGGAACGGTTATTCCACGTCACGGCTCCACCGACCCACTCCATGACCGAAACGCTCCCCCTTGACGGGCAGTCATTGACTTTAGACCAGTTCCTCGCGGTCACGCGCGACGGCTGCGGCGTATCGCTCACGCTCGAGAGCCGCACCGCGATCGCGGCGAGCCGGCGGATCGTCGAGCGCGCTGTCCAAGCCGGGCGTCCGATCTATGGGGTCACGACCGGGTTCGGCAAGCTCTCCGACCAGGTGATCCCGCCCCATCAAGCACGCGAGCTGCAGCTGAGCCTCATTCGGAGTCATGCGAGCGGGGTCGGACCCGCCCTGTCCGCCGAACTCGTCCGTGGAATGCTCTTGCTCAGGATCAACTCGCTCGCCCGAGGCCATTCGGGGATTCGTCCGGAGTTCGTCGATCTGCTCGTGGAGCTTCTGAATCGACGGCTCGTTCCATGGATTCCCGAACAGGGTTCCGTCGGAGCGTCGGGCGACCTCGCGCCGCTCGCGCACTTGGGATTGGCGCTCATCGGAGAGGGCGCGTTCGTCACCTCGACTGGAGAGCGCGAAGATGCCCTCGCGGTGTTCAACCGAGAGGGACTTCGCCCAATCGAGCTCGCTGAGAAGGAAGGCGTGGCGTTGATCAACGGCACGTCGTTGATGGGGTCGTACTTGGCGCTCGCGGTCGCCGATGTGCGGGGGTTGCTCGCCGCGGCGGAGGTCGCCGCAGCCCTCTCCTTCGATGCGCTGCTGGGCAACATGGAATCGCTCGACGACCGGCTGGGACAGCTCCGCAACTTGCCGGAGCAACGCAAGGTGGCCGCCGCGATGCGAGCGCTCCTCGAGGGCAGCTCGCTCGCGACCGCCCGAGCCGAGTACGTCGGCCAGGACCCGTACACGTTGCGTTGCATCCCCCAAGTCCTCGCCGCGGTCGAGATCGCGCTCGGGATGGCCGAATCGATCGCGACCCACGAGCTCAACGCCGTGACCGATAACCCGGTCGTCTTCGAGGGTGACGTCTTTCTGAACGGAGGTAATTTTCATGGCGAGAATTTGGCGTTCGCACTCGACACGCTCGCGCTCGCGGTGCAGTATGTCGCCGCTTTCTCCGAACGCCGGATCGCTCGTCTGGTTCACCCCGGACTCAATCGTGGACTCCCGGCATTCCTCGCGCCGACGCCGGGACTGAGTTCCGGATTCATGATCCCTCAGTATCTCGCCGCAGCACTGGTCAATGAGAATTCGACCCTCGTCCATCCCGCGAGCGCCGCGAGCCTCCCTACCTCGGCGGATCAGGAGGATTTCGTTAGCATGGGACCTTGGGCGGGGGCCAAGCTTCGGCGGGCGATCACCAATGCTCAGAAAGTAGTGGCGATCGAATGGCTGGTCGGGGGCCAGGCATTGGAATACCGTCGACCCCGCGCCGGAGGCTTGGGATCCGAAGCCGGGTTGCGCGGCCTTCGAGAGGAGGTTCCTCCTTGGACCGCCGATCGGTCGCCTGCACCGGACATCGAGCTAGTCGCCGCGGGAATTGCTGACGGTCGGCTCGTGGCTCGGGTGCGCCAGCGCGTGGCGTTCTGAACGGCTCTTCGATCTCACGCCATCGGGGGAGGTGCTGTCGGCCCCGGCAAGCTTCCTTCGCGCGGGAATCGTACGTGCTGCCCACAGGTGGGACACGCATATTCCCCGACCCCCCGATGGCGTAACGGCGTGCGACATTTCGGACAAGGAATCGGTTGTGACGTGACCCACGCCGCCAGCATCTCCTGACTTCGTCGATCCGTGAGTGCTGAAGTTCCGCCCGCAGGCGGCTCGGCGAGTCGTGGAGCTTCGACCTTGGGAGGCGCCGCCTGAGAGGCGCCGGGCGATCCAGAGAGTTTACCGCAATGTGCACAGACCCAGATGCCGGGAGTACCAGTTGGAGAGAGCGGAACGTGGCAGGAAGGGCAACGGTTTCCCGTTCCCCATTTCACCGAGGTTTCCGGCGAAGAGGTGGAAAGGGCGACCGCCCTCGCTCGAACTACGGGAGTGGGAGGTGCGGCGGGCGCGGGAGGAGGAGTTGCCACCGGATCCACCCATCGGACTTGTCCGGCGGATCGATCGTAGGAGATGCGGTTTGGGTTTCGGACGGCCACTTCATTCAGAACCCGCTCGGTCCTTCGCTCCGACCAGGAGAGGGCGGCTGCGACTCCGGCGACGCTCGAGGAATGCAGCGAACGAACGGCGAGGATCGCGTGATCCCGGTCAGATGCCGAAACTCTCCAGAAGAGACCCATCGCGGTCGATGCCAGCAAGTATGCAGAAGAATCTATCGCCCCAAAGGAAGAGAATTGTCAGGGAAGGCACCGGTGGGGCAGTCCTTGGTCTCTTGGACGGTGCCACCAGAGACGCCGCCACCGGTACCCGAGGCCAAATATCGAGAAAGCAGAGCGGACTATATAGTTTCCGACCCCCCTTGAATGTTGAACGATGCCCTCCGAACGGCCTCCGGCAGGCCGGAAAGGGCGACGCCGGTTCCATCCCGTTCCACTTTTCGCAATCTTCGATCGGCCATAGAGGGAAACGAAATCGGTAAGCCGCCGTCACCCTCCTCAGCATCCGATGGAAGAAAAATCGGCGCTGGCGGAGCTGCGCCACGAGTTGCACGGGTCACTCGTCGATCAACCTGAGTCGTTGGGACGTTACCGAGGTGACGCCTCGCACCTTAGAGTGACTCCCCTCGCCTCCGTACTCCCCAAGGACGCCGCTGATCTCCAACGCGTCGTTCGATGGGCACGCCGCCGCCGAATCCCACTGGTCGCACGGGGATCGGGAACCTCGTTGGACGGTGAATCGGTCCCCGTACTCGGGGGAGTCGTGCTCGATCTCTCAGGCTGGAATACGATCCACCAGTTCACCCTCGAAGATCGCACGGTACGGGTGGCACCGGGCGTGATCAACCGCGACCTACAGCGCTGGCTCCGGCCGCATGGCGTGTTCTATCCCCCAAATCCCGGTTCTTGGAATCAGTCGACACTCGGAGGAAACGTCGCGACGAATGCCTCGGGTCCCCGCTCGTTCAAGTACGGCCCTACACGACATTGGGTCCGTTCTCTCCAGGCCGTCCTTGGAACGGGCGAGCAGATCAGCGTGGGGAATCGAGCGTCGAAGCGCTCGACCGGACCGGATTTGTTGCAACTCCTTGTCGGTAGTGAAGGAACGTTGGCGATCTTCACCGAACTGACGCTCGAGGTCGCTCCACTACCGGCGCGCCGGATGGGTCTGGTCGTACCGTTGGAAGTCAATCCCTCCCCGGGCCATATTGCGGCGGGGTTTGCGGCGGGCAAGGTCCCAGGAATCTCCGCGCTCGAGTATCTGGACGCAGGATCGGCTCGCCAGCTGGCCAGCGAACCGGGAAGTCGAATCTCGGGAGAGCAGGCTCTCCTGTTGCTCGAGGTAGAAAGTCCGGACGAACGAGAGGAGGAACGGCAGTTGGAGGTGCTGTCGACCGAGCTGCAGGCGCTCGGGATCCGAGACGATCCGACCGTATATCCGGATGCGGACGAGCTGTGGTCACTGCGAGGCCAGAGCGGAGTGGCATTCGACCGGCGCTGGGGGAGTCGGATCCGGGAGGATGTGGCGGTACCGATCGGGTCGGTGGATGCCTTGTTCCGCGGTATCGAGGAGATCGCCGCACGGTCGGGCGTGGAGGTATTCGTTTATGGACATCTCGGCGAGGGAAGCTTGCATCCGAATTTTATCATCGACCCAACGACGTCCGTCGCCGATGCGATCCGGTCGGAGCTCCTCCACCTGGCCCACGAGCTGGGGGGGACGATCAGCGGGGAACATGGGATCGGCGTGCTCAAGGCGCCCTACCTCCCGCTCGAGGTTGGAACCACCGGAGTCTCGGTCCTAGAAGGGATCAAGCGGGTCTTCGACCCGGACGGGATCCTGAACCCCGGGAAGTGGTTGACCGTTCGTCCAGGTGCCCCAGCATCCGACGCGTAGCGGCCGGGAGAGGAAGGCGACGCATCTCAGCGAGCGTGACCCACCGGCCGTTATCTGGAGCACCCGAAGGGATCTCGGGTAAGTGCGCACCGAAGAGGTGCAGTTCTACGGTGAAGTGGCTGTATGCGTGGCGGATGATCGCGAGACGCGTAAGGCGTCGCGCGCGTAATCCTGTCTCCTCGAGCAACTCCCGTCGCGCCGCACTCAGGGGCGACTCTCCACCATCGAGTTTTCCTCCGGGAAACTCCCAAAGGCCCTGCAGCAGCCCCGGTTCATCGCGACGCTGGACGAACCAACGCCCGTGTGACTCTACCGCCACGACAGAAGCTACCACGTGCGGGCGGCGCGGGCGGGTGGGGCGAACGGGAATCTCACCCGGACGCTCGAGGGTGCGATAGGAGAGGCAAAATCGACGGACCGGGCACCGCGGGCACTGCGGAACCACTGGTTGACAGATCGTCTCGCCCAGTTCCATCAGTGCCTCATTGAACGCGCCGGCTCGGTTTCGGGGAAGCTGAGTCTCGAGCGCCGATGCGAGTCGGGTGCGCACGCGTGGCGTTCGCACATCGCCTCGCTCCAGGGTCAAGCGGGCCGCGATACGGATCCCGTTCGCTTCGAGGGCGAGTACGGGTTCGTCGAACGCGAGACTCGCGACGGCGTTCGCAATGTAGGGGCCAACGCCGGGCAATTCGCGAAGCTCCTCGGCGGTTCTGGGAAGTACCCCCCGACGCTCTCGCACCAGTTTTCGAGCGGCCGCGTGGAGATGGCGGGCCCGCGCGTAATATCCCGCGCCTTCCCAGAGTTTGAGCACGTCCTGCTCAGATGCTCGAGCTAGAGCACGGACGGTGGGGAACTTTCGGAGAAATCTTCGATAGTATGGGATAGCTTGCGCGACGCGCGTCTGCTGCAGCAGCACTTCGGCGACCCAAATGGAGTAGGGAGTCGGGTGGCGACGCCACGGAAGGGGTCTACGCGCAACCGCGAACCACCGGAGCAGGGCGTTGGAGAGCGACCCGGGCGGGGAATATCGCCCGGACGCGCGCGGATCGCTCGTAACTCGCTCCGGCGCCGCCACACCAAGGATAGGATTAAAAAGCGGGGGGAGTTCGAAATTTTTGAGCTCCTTCGATGGCGTCCGATCCTCAACTCTATCTCGTCACCGACGAGACGTTCGAGCAAGAGGTGATCCGATCGGCGTTGCCGGTCGTCGTCGACTTTTACGCGGATTGGTGTGCGCCCTGTCGCATTACCGAGCCGGTCTTGCAGGAGCTTTCGATCCGCCTCGCAGGACGCGTGAAGTTCGCAAAGGTCAATGTCGACGACTCCGACACGGTCACCCGTTCCTTTGGGATCCATTCGATCCCGACCTACCTCTTTGTGGACCACGGACGGGAGAAGGGCCGCGAGATTGGGCCGGTCGGTCCGACCGAGTTCCGGTCGATCCTGAAGCGGTACTTTTCCTTTGTTTAAGCCGCGTTCGGGTCTGAGAGCCCTGTCCTGGGCGACGCCGGATTTCAATGGCGGAACACGCGCCAACCCGAGAAGTACATGGCGATGCCGTACCTTTCGGCGGTAGCGATGACCTCGGGGTCTCGAAGACTGCCCCCTGATTGTAAAATCGCTCGGACGCCGGCTCTTCCGGCAAGCTCCACGCCGTCGGGGAACGGAAAGAAGGCGTCGGAAGCGAGTACCGCACCACGCGCCCGGTCCCCGGCGACCTCGATCGCTAGTTCGACCGCCTTCACGCGCGTCGGCTGTCCCGAGCCAATCCCCATGGTGGCGGAACCGTTCGCGAGTACGATGGCATTCGATTTCGCGTGGCGCGCGACGCGCCAAGCGAAGTCGAGCGAGCACGCTTCGTGGGGAGTCGCCTGGGTCGAGGTCACGAGCTTGAAATCGGACGGCGCCAACTCCCGTCGGTCCGACTCCTGGATTAGGATCCGGCCGAGCCCGCTGTGCGTCTCCCATCGGGGCTGCGCGAGCGAGGGCGGCGCGCATCGGACCACCTTGATCTTGGGTCGCTTCGCCAGAGCGTCCAACGCCGCCGGGTCGAACTCGGGCGCCGCGAGCAGATCGACGAACACTCCGTGCAGGGCGGTCGGGTCCTCGGCCCCGATCGGACGATTCGTGGCCACCACACAGCCGTACCGGGCGACCGGGTCCGTGGCGACGGCCTTTTCGAGGGCCTCCCGCACGGTCGTTCCGGAGGCGACGCCGATCGGGGAGGCGTGTTTGACCACAGCGGCGGTGGGGGTCGGAAACTCGCCGACCACGGCGAGAGCGGTATCGAGGTCGAGAAGATTCGTGAAGGAGAGGCTCGGGCCCTTGAGGACGTCAAACGGGGCCGGTGCCATGGCGACGCCCGGCGGGGAGATCGGAACATAGGTAGCCGCCTTCTGGTGAGGGTTTTCTCCGTAGCGGAGCTGCAGCGATTCTCGACGGAGCCGGATCTCTTCCGGGAATGGGTTCGTGGACTCGGCGGCCGGCCGAAGCCCCCGAGCGATCGCCGCGTCGTACAGGGTGCACCGGTCGAACGCCGCGATCGCGAGCTCTAGTCGCAAGCGGGAGTCGATGGTGCCACCGCCTTTGGCGAGCGCGTCGAGAACTTGCGCGTACTCCGACGGATCCGTGACGACGACGACCGCCTCGTGATTCTTCGCCGCCGCGCGCGCGAGGGTGATCCCCCCAACATCGATGAACTCCTCGCGGTCGGTGGCTTCCGGATGCTCGGCCACATGCTGCTCGAACGGGTAGAAGTTGACCGCGACGAGGTCGATTCGGAGCAACTTGTGCTCCGCGAGTTCCCGATCTCCGACCGCCGTTCGGGGCGCGAGGACTCCTCCGAGAATTCCGGGATGGAGCGTCTTGATCCGGCCGCCGAACCACGCTCCGATTCCGGTGAGCTCTTCCGCCGCGCGACAGGGAACGCCATCGTGCTCGATCGCGGTCCGCGTCCCGCCTGTCGCCCAGAGTTCGATGCCGTGTCCAGTCAGACCGCGCGCGAAACTACCGAGGTCACGCTTGTTATCAACGGAGAGGAGCGCCCGACGTACTGGGAGTCGGCCCTCGCCCTCCGGCACCACGTTCCTTACCCCCAATTGGGAGGGAGGCCGAAAGATAAGCCTGTCGAAACGACGCGTCTCGCGCGCCTAGTCGAACGTCACAGAAATGGTCGCGGCGGTGACGGTAACGAAATTGACGTTGAGCAAGACTGATATCTGGACGGGTCCGCTCGGGGGGGTTCCGCAGCTCACGGGGATACCGTACTGGAAGCACGCAAGCGAGTGAATGTACGTGCCCAACGGGACGAAGTAGGTCACCCACGCCACCGGATAGTTCGAGGTAACATTCAGCCACGCATCGGAAGTGGTCGCGCTGTTGGGAACCGGGACCGTGTAGGTGGACGCCGAGAGGACTTGCGTGAGCACGACCGCCGTCATGACCCCGGATTGCCCAATGGGGGGCCCTTCGAAACTGAAGAGCGTCAAGTTCGCCGTGCGCGCCGACGACGCGGTTCCGCTAAACGCAAATTCCGGAGGCTCGACCATGACCGGGGTTCCATCCGTTTGGGAGAGGATTACCGCTCCTTGCTCGAGCACGACGTCGGCGGTCGGCGTGTAGAGATCGTTCAGTTGGACATTAACACCCGAAAGGAAGTTGGACTGGATCCCCGGCAAGGTGAGATTGGCGTTCAGGCTATCCGGTTGCAGGTAAATCGAGCTGGTTGCGGGGGGGCCGAAGGGAGGCACACCCTGCGATCCTAACGTCACGGGCGCCGTAAGAGTATAACCGAAACCAGGCTGTTTGACCTGAGCCGAGAGCACCGCCTCGAGACTCGCGAGCTGATTCTCGACTTGGAGCAGGTGGTTGTACTCGTTGTTCGCCTCTTCGCCCGGCAGCTGGAGAAGTAAGAAATTGGAGATGAAGGTGACTACGATCAGTAGGCCAAAGACCGTCGCGACGGCGCTGACTTGGCCCCGACGCGCTCGTCCCCGTCGTTGCCGCAGGGTTCTCCAACGATTCACAAAGACTCCGGTCCGCGCCGGGGTGTAATATTACGCGGGCGGCCTCTATTAAAAGCCCCCGACCAGCGGAACCCGAAAATCTCTCCAGACCTCTTCGTTGACGGAACCGATAAAGGCCAGGTCTCAGCGCCGGCGTGGCCGATGGGGGCTCCGATGTCCTTCTCGGAGCCACGATTTGGCTCCGACCAGCGTGCCCCACGTCCGTTTCGTCGAAATCTCCCATCGTTCTCCGTTGGGGGATGCTACGACCGCGTTCCAAACCTTTCGAGAGTGGAGCGCAGTCTGATGCTCCACCTCGACGATCGCCCGAACCGCTTCGGCTCGGATTACGCGCACACGCGCGCCAGCACTCGGAGTAGCCGCCAACAGCGACGAGAGAGTTTCCTCCCACCAACGGATCGACGGGAGAAAACGAGACGGCCCCGCCACCTCGACACCGAGGTAGCGGGGGCGGAAGGAATGGTTACCGGACGAGGTCGATGACTTCCTCGGACTCACCGGTGGCGTAGCCTCCCTTCTGTCCGAGGAGGCTCGTCGCGCGTACCCCGGTGATGATGAGGAGCACCTTGATGGTGTTCTCCATCTCCGGACTGTTTTCGACGGAGCAGCCCCAGATGATCCGGGCGCGCTTCGAGATCTTTCCGCCGACCAACGCCGCGGCCTTTTCGGCCTCGGAGACAGTCATCGTAGGTCCCCCGATCACGCGCACGAGCGCGCCGGTGGCGTCCTTGAGTTCGACATTGCCGAGCAGGGGCGAGGTCAACGCCTCGGTGACCGCCTCGGTCACTCGATCGGTTGCGCTCTCACTTTCACCTAGGCCGATAAGCGCGACGCCGCCGTCCTTCATGACGGTCAAGATATCGGCGTAATCGAGATTGACGAGTCCGGGTCGAGTCACGATCTCGGTGATCCCTTTGATCGCCGTCATCAAGACCGCGTCCGCGAGCTTGAAGGCCGCGTCCAAGGGCATCCGAGGAACGAGCTCCAGCAGTTTGTCATTTTGAATCACGATGGTTGTGTCACAAACGCGGCGCAAGCGCTCGAGTCCGTCTCGCGCCTGCTCCATGCGTGCGGCTCCCTCTCCCGCGAAGGGCAGCGTTACGACGCCCATGGTCAAGGCGCCCGCTTCTTTGGCGAGTCGCGCGACGAGGTGGGCGGAGCCCGTTCCCGTGCCGCCTCCCATGCCGGCGGTGATGAAGCAAATGTGTCCACCGTTCAGAAATTGGCGAAGCTCCTCTTCATTTTCCCGAGCGGCCTCCTCGCCTATCTCAGGGCGCGCACCGGCGCCGAGACCTTTCGTCGCCCGGCGTCCGATGAGGATCTTGCGGGGGGCGTGAATCGTCAGCAGGTGTTTCGCATCCGTGTTGATCGCGCACATCTCGGCGCCTTGGATCCCTTCTTCCACGCACCGATTGATGGTGTTGGATCCGCCGCCGCCGCAGCCTACGATCCGGATATTGACCTTGAGAGCCTCTGCCAGCTTGATGAGCTCCGCGTCATCCGCGCTCGCATATGCCGGAGGTGCCGGCTTCTTCTCCTCGACCAGGGCCTGGTTCTCCTGGTGTTTGGCGATCGCTTCCTGAATGATGGATTTCATCGTTTTTGCCTCGCTCTGTTTGTCAGACGAGCGTCATACGCTCTGTCGACCAACTCCGTTGAAACCTACTTAAACGTTCGCCCTGACGGGAAGTTGTGTCGGAATTGATTGCTTGTTTCTAAATCGATTCCTCGGCGACCGAGCTGTGCCTAAATCGGTGTTTGGGGAATCGATTGTAGCTGCGAGCTTTGTTCTGGGAGAAGTTGTGACGGGATCACCCCCCTGTAACTGGATCGGCAACGCGAATCTCCGTCTGTAACTTAATCGGCTTCTGCCCTGGGGACGAGCCGATGACTTGCTGGGTGCGTCTAAGGCCAAGCTGGGTGAGCTGCCAGGTCGTCGTGCCACCCGCCGGATGTTGAGCGCACAACTGCATTTTCCTCAGCCGATCGAGGGCTTTGCGGGCATCTCCTCGAACTCCCCTTGGGAACTTCGACATAACGGCCTCGCGAGGAACATGTGCAGCTAGCGAGAAATTGCAGCATTCGGCCAGTGCGATTAGCGTGGCTTGCTCGACTGGACGGAGAGGCTTCCCGATTGAGTCCTGCAATGTGTGTCCATACTCAAGCTATTATATACACACTGCCTCTAGGGGTCGTGATGGTCGGAAATCCCGCCGTAGAAGCACAGCCGGAGCTAACCGTCGACATGCAGGCATTCGCCTACTACAATCTTCGGATGACTGTTCGCGATGAGTCGATTGCCTTCGTTGCGAAACCTATCCGAGTTCGCACTCGGAAGGGCAAGGACTACCATGTGATCCGAATCACGGTACCGAAGAGCGTCATCGAACGGCTCAACCCAGAGTCCGACGACTACCTCTTCCTTCGGGTCAAGATCGCACAGTGGTTCCAGATGGTGAATTGGGCAAATCTGCCCAAGGTTTGGAGAAAGCTGCCCCACGCGCTCCAACGGGAGGTCCTGGCCTCGAACGTATTCTCGCCCAGCACCCTTGCTTCGCTCCCCGGGATGATCGGACATCCTCCTCTCGCCGCTCCAACGGCGACTTCGGCTCCTCAGGCCTTGGTCTCTGCATCTGGTCTAGAGGTGAATCCGACGTAGGAGGCACGATGAAGATTGAACACGTACCCTGGAAGAAATTGGAAATCCGGACTTACACCGAGTTCGAGTCACCGGAGGAGTTCGCGAACTTTATCGCAGCCCCCACGCCGGCGGGAGCAGCCGGGTCCACCAGCCTGCTGTGGGCCGAGGGAGTTCTCTTCAGGCACGTTCCGTTGAATCCGCCCACGGAGGCGATTGCTACCGAGCAGCTTCGTGGCAATCTAGTGTGGGACCACCTAGACTTCGTGACCATGCCCAAGTATGTGCCGGAATTGCGACCTGCTTCTAGGCCTGCGCTGCTGATCAACGTCATCAACGTGTCGCGCAACTCTCTGTTCGCTGAGGTCGCCAATTGGACTAAGGATCTCGCGAAGGAATCTGAGAAGTGAGTTAGTGGAGGGGAACCGAAGAGAACAATGGCCGCAGCATCGCAGGAACAATTCGCGCAGATGGTGGCGAGCGCCAAGCCGGTGGACTTTGAGGTCATAGGGGGCAAAGATCCTGAGGTTAGAATCCGAGTGGACGACGGCGGTCATGAGGCCGTTCTGCGAATCAAAGTCGTCATCGCGAGCGTAAACAGGGTGGGGAATGATCCGAACAGTGGTCTTCCGGCTTACCAAGTCAATAGCCAAATTGTGATGGGCATACTGAAGTCCTATCCCCGGCTCAAGCGCGCCTCGATGTTCAAAGCGACCTCGGAGCCATCGAAGGGCATCGCCTGAAGGGAAGCGGTGTCGCTATCCTGAGGTTGACGGATACATATGGGATACACCGAACGACGAGAGAAGGGAGATTACCGCTGGGTCCCGGATTCTAGCGGGATCTACCGACTCTACCACGGAGATCGGGTCGTCTACGTTGGCCAAACGAACAACCTTCGCGCGCGTATCGCAGCACACGAACGGGGGAAAACTCAGTGGGGCTCGTACGACTACAAGAGCACCAGGTACGTCAACTCTCGGGACCGAAAGCGAATGGAAGAACGAGCAATCGTCTACAATCGCCCGACGCGGAACCGAAGCTGAAAATTTACAAGGCTATTGATCGTCAGTCCGAAAAAAGAACTCGTTTCGGCGCTTTCGCCATCCCTTCTTATTGTAACCGTAGACCCGAGGACCATGGCCCAATGCCCGGTTCCACTTTCTGAAGTGTCCCGGTTGGATTGTAGGCTCTTCGCAGATTCCGGCCAAGTCGCGGTCCCAATAGAACCACTGTCGGTGTCGTTTCGCCGCTATCGCGTTTGCTCGTCGCAACCGTTCCCCGAACATTGTCGTCTGGGGACGTCTACGATCGGCATCGACTCCTTGCAGTAATCACTCCGGCATAAAGCCGAATCCTCCAAGCTGTACTCAAGCAGAACCACTCGTTCTCAAAGGTCGGTGCAAAGTACCCCAGAGAAGTTCGACCCCTGCCCTCGATTGCTTCGATCCGCGGGTACGAATCTCGCACTTGGGCGCTGAGATCGACCTCTCTGAAGCAAGAGGAGAATACGACTTCCTGCTCTTCAAGATTGCGAGAAAGCTCCTATATTGGATGGAGCTCCTCAAGGAGAGGACCAGCGCTTGAAGGGATGATTCTTGCAATACTGTTGCGTATGTTTTTGCTCCTGAATCGCGTCCCGCTCTTCAGCTTTCGAGATAGGGCTAGGGTCATCTGACTCACGAAAGTAGCCTCTCAGTGGGAGTCCTTTGGGGTGCGAGGAGCGCTTGCTCTGTACGGTAACTACTATTGATGAAAGGTAAACGTCAGCGTGCCCGACAATGCGACGATTGAACTCGCTCACGATTTCCACTACATACCCAATTGCACGTACGTGGCCGCCGTGCACAAGGTGGAACTCGTCCATGATTGACCCGGCGGTAACCGTAGTTCCCGCGGCGGCGCTCTCCCAAAGGCGTTCTCTAAGAACCTCCAAGTCAATTGGTCTAGCTCGGTTCGATGCCCAGTTTTCGTAGTTCGCGTACCAGGCAGACAACTCTTGATCGTCCTTCGGCCAACCGTTCGCGGTTAGAACCGGCGATGGCATGGTTCTTAGCTAATCCCCGACGGTCTTATCTTACGCGAATCAGTTTCGAGAGTGAATTCGTCGTTACTACGTGTGAACCTGGATGGGGGCGGCTCTTGGCCGGATCTCGCACCTTGTCCCTCGTACATCTTGAAGCCGATTCGATTCATTAGGCGTAGCCGAGGGTGGTTGGTGAAATGGATCGAATTCGTGGAATTTCCGGGAGAATCTCCCTCGACCCGCAGACGGGGCAAGAGTTTGGCCGATCCATGAGAGAAGTCCGTTCCCTGCGGATTCGGACGTCGGCTGAACATTCGAAACAGTAGCTTAGTCGAACTTGAGTACGAGCCATGCGGCCAAACACCCGTCTGATGGGCTATCAACACTCGTCACTTCTTGGAACGTGAACGGGGAGGGGACTACTGCCAACGGGGTCAAAGGCTGCTGATGATTCTACAACAATCCCTTCTCTTCGCGCGCGCGCGTTCGGAGTTGAAACGGTTCTCGGGGGCGTTCCCCTCCCTTAAACCCCCTATTTGAAGTACCCTGACGTATACGGTCATATACAGGAAAAACGCCAAATGGCACGAGGATCGGGGGAGGTTGGAATGGAGCCGAGTGATGTGGTTCTTTATGTCGCTTCAAAAGTCAAGCTAGTTCCAGGACGGACTTCGCTCCAAAAGTTGACGTACTTTGCCAATGTCAAACTGAGAGCAAACGTTGCGTTCAGACCCCATTACTACGGCCCTTACAGTAGCCAAATAGCGGAAGTAACGGACAACCTCCTTTCCGATGCCTTTCTCGATGAGGTAAGGGAGTCCGGGTCTCTCAGCTCTCCATGGGTCACCCCTGGAGGAACCGTGATGACAGATTGGGAGAGGAGGTCTTACAGCATTACTGATGCTGGCAAGCACTACTTGCAAAGATTGCCTCTGAAACGACTTCGAGAACTTCGAAAGTTGGATCCTGTGCTAGCGAAGCTCCAGAAGGACACAAATCTCGATCCCAAGCCGATTTCGAACCTAGCCAAGGTGCACTTCCTTTGCCAAGAAACACCCAGCATCCGAAGCAACATCGACTCAATCAGCCTGGCCGCCAAAGGCTACGGATGGAAATTGACTGACTCGGACGTGGAGGGAGCATTGAAAACCCTCGATTCACTTCACATCTAACGTGGCCAAAGCCGAGAAGCGGCAGATTATACGTGACCCCATTCACGGTTTCATTCGTCTTACCGACCAAGAGAGGCTCATAATCGACAGTCCGGAGTTTCAACGACTTCGGGGAGTCAAGCAACTTGGGCTAACCGATCTCGTATACCCATCGGCGACCCACACCCGATTTGCCCATTCCATTGGGTCGATGCACGTAGCCGGCTTGATTGCACAGCAAGTTGGCCTCTCGAAAGATCAGTACAGACTAGCGCGCCTATGTCTCCTCCTTCACGACATCGGCCACGGTCCGTTCTCTCACCTTTTCGACGTAATCTGCAAGGTTGCCGCGGAGAGCGCGTACGAGCACGAGGCGATCGGTCGCCAGATCGTGCACGACTCCACCGAGATCCAAGCAGCGCTCGGCGCGGATGCACCCACAGTCGAGGAGGAGTTGCTTGGGAAGAGGAGAAGCGTCATTCACGACATCGTTTCAGGCGGACTGGATGCCGACAAGCTCGACTACCTGAGACGAGATTCACATTTCGCTGGTGTAAACTACGGCCGTTTTGACTTCGAGCGAATACTCTGGACTCTCGAGACAGATGGCCTTCACATCGTAGTTCTTGAAAAGGGAATGGATTCCATTGAGGGTCTCCGATTAGCTCGACAGCAAATGTGGGTTCAGGTTTACACGCACCACGCCCGACTGATTGCTGATAACATGATGTGTCGCCTTGTCGAGATGAATTGCCGAGGCAATCAAGAACGTAAAGATAGACTGAAATTCGATGATGTGACCCACTCGGCATTTCGGGTACTGAGCCTCGACGATCACCGATTTCTACAGTCACTTGAAGTAGAGGTAAATGGCGAGGCGCGAGAGTTGCTCGATCGATTGTCAGCCCGCCATTTGCTCAAGCGAGCGCTCGATTCTCGAGTTGAAGACATTCCGATAGACGCTCGTTCAGACATTCTCTCACGCAAGCTGAAAACTGAACAGATTGAAGATGAGATTGCGCAAATCTCTGGTGTTCCTAGACACCTCGTCTTCGCGGTTATTCCACGCGTTGACATGAAGCAGTATCACGGGCTTGCGGGGGGGGAACCACTCCTTATCAAACCTGAAAACGGTGGGGACTTAATCGACTTTGGTCGACTCGAGGGTATTAGGGTCGGCGATGAGAACCCTAGACGCCTCTACATCTTCGGTCCACTTGAGGCGAAGGCCAAACTAAGGGAAGCCTCAATTCAGTATCTCGGAAACTACCATTGAGTCGTTCACGGGATTTCAAATTAACATGGTGAAACAAAGACAACGGGCGATTAGTCGAGCAGTTCCGTAAACCCAACCAACACGATCGAGCTGTCGGGACGCACGAGTGCACGAGTTGGAACTCGTCCATGATTAACCTGCCGTTAATCGTAGTTCCCGCGGCAGCGCCCTTCCAAAGTCGCTCTCTCAGAATCTCCAAATCAATTGGGCGGGATCGAGTTGAAGCCCAGCTTTCGTAGTTCGCGTACCAGGCGGATAACCCCTGATCATCCTTCGACCAGGACCCAGTTGTTGGAACTACCGGCGGCACACTCCTCGGCTAATCCTCGAAGTCCACAGCTTAATCGAAACAAGCAGATTCGAGACGAAACTCGGCGTTGCTCCGAGTCACAGTCTATGTTTATTCGTCAAAGGAGGTTAGCCGAGTGGGAGAGCCGCGACGGATCATGACGGACCTCATTGAAGACACGAACCCCCGAGACCTGAGAGAGCTTCTGGGCCAAATTCACGGTAAGGAAACCGCGTTACCCGATTTCCAACGAGATTTTGTATGGGACCCAAAAATGACGCAAGAGCTCATCGTTTCCATTGCTCATAGCTATCCGTCGGGCAGTCTTCTGCGTATCCGGAATTCCGGTCGACTGTTCGCATCCAGAGAATTTCAGGGCGCTCCAGCTCTGGCTGGAGCTGTCCCGACCTACCTCGTACTTGATGGTCAGCAGCGATTGAGTTCGCTCTACCAAGCGTTCTTCGGAGTGGGAGACCATCTCTATTTCATCGATATCAATCACCTACTTGCTGGAGAGGACTTCGAAGATGCGATCTTTCATCTTCGTGCCGATTCGAGACGGTCGCATGAACTCGCGTACTTCGAGACCCAGGCCGCGCAGCTCACCCTTCCTCTGAGCATTCTTCGGCGAGGCGTAGGTGAGTTTCACCGGTGGGCGATGCGTGCGGGGCGGAAACTACCTGATGAACATCAGCGAACGCAACTCGAAGACAAGTTAAGAGACGTGGCTGACGAGTGGCTCGAACCGATTGAACGATATCGCTTCCCTGTTGTAACCTTATCAAGTGAGGCCTCTATTGACGCCGTGTGCACTATATTCGAGACGCTAAATCGCACGGGCGTCAAGCTGAGTCCGTTCGAACTTCTCAGTGCTCGATTCTGGCCCGAAAGCGTCAATCTTCGAAAGCTGTGGGACCAGGCGAAGCGTGATTATTCTATCATCGACGATTTTGAGATAGATCCTTACTACTCGCTTCAAGCCGTATCGTTGGTCGCTCGATCGGCACCTTCGGTGAAGCGAGGGGACGTTTTAGGTCTTGAATCCAGTTCAATTCAGAAATGGTGGGATCCTATCGTTCTCGGCCTGTCGAGGGCCCTAGAGACTCTGCGAGACGATTGCGGGGTCCTAGTCCCAAGGTGGCTCCCATACAACACCCTCGTTGTCCCGATGGCGGCCGTTCTTGCAAAGTCCGGCGTGGTTGGGACGCCGAAGGAAGGTGCGGCTCGGCAAAAACTCGTGAGATGGTTCTGGTGTTCCGTCTTTGGACAAACCTACGAGAACACTCCGACGGGCCAGTCCGTGAAGGACTTTGTTGAACTAATCTCTTGGTTGGGCGGCGGTCAAGAACCGGGATCGGTTTCGAAGTTCAGCTTCGACGCGGGCCTTCTTCCTGAGACAACGGTGCGTCAACGCGCGATCTATAATGGCGTAATATGCTCAATTCTCAGGAGAGCGCCGAGAGACTTCCATTCAGGGGCTAAGCTAACTCCGACACTGATTGAGACGAGCAAGATAGAGGACCATCACATATTTCCAAAGGATTTTCTCGCCGGACAAAATGTCCCGCGGAATCGAATCGATTCTGTCTTGAATAGGACGTTAATCGACAAAATAACTAACATTCGGATCAGTAACCGAGCCCCATCCAATTACCTTCTGGAAATCAGGCACGGGATGGCCGCAGGTGATTTCCAGGCACTGCTTCAGTCCCATGTTCTACCCACGGAACAGAACTCACCGCTCTTCAAGGACGACTATCCGGCATTCCTCGAATGGAGGGGCGCCGCAATCAACCAGGAAATCACCCAATTAACGGGCATTCCTTGACCACACCTAGTCGAGGTTCGGTGTGAGAATTTCAGAAGACGCCGGACACCAATCGCGTCGGAACGAAGGCGTATCGTTTCCCTCTCGCTCCGATGAAATTTATTAGGTATGGAAGGAGCCGCAGCGCTTCGCGACTCTTGGCATTGAGAACTTTGAGGCGATAGTTCTTGTCTCCAAGGCGTTGCAATACCGCCAAGTCGCCCTCTTTGGCGATCTTGGTCTTTCGCAGTGGCCCGGTACCTAACCTGAAATCGAGGTTGTTATAGGCTTCAAACGTGACACTTACATCCTGGACCACCCCGACGTTCACAAAGTCCACATTTACATCGGTGCTGAAGGTCTTTTTCGCGCCTGGCCGATTTCGATTGACGAGGGGAGGAAAAAATCCTACTGTGTAACGACTTAGCCAGAAGTACTGCGTACCTCGATAATCCGGGTCTTGTATGCGAGCGACATCAATCTTGGAGAGCGTGAAAACAAGCACCTCGGACGCGCTTTCCTCCGCAGCGTCGTCCTCCGGCGCTCCAACTCGTCCGTGGGTTTCGTCATAGGTGAGTTTCCATCCAGGTGCTGCCCGATCACCGAGGGACAGCTTGTGCCAATCGAAAGCGGCGCGGAGCCGGTCCTCCCAGGTTTGCCATGAGAATCCTGCATCCGAGAGAGGACGCCTTCCGAATCGGGCCGAACTCTCCACATTAAGGGCGAGTCCATTCCCGGTGAAGTTGCCCGATGAAAGAACTGACTCTTCTCCGCTAGAGGAGTGGCATCCGTACATTTTTACGTGAAATATTTTCCGCCGGTTGAGTAGAGCCACCTCAGCTCCCACAGACAAGAGTTCCTCCACGGCTTGTTGGCCAGCCATATTCTGGCCAGCGGAGCCAGCGAAAAAGCACCTGACTTGACCGCCTCCGTCGACGTGTTGCTTGAAGGTTTTAACGAACGGAAGGACTCCATTCTGATCGACGAAGCCCGACGCCACATAGAACGTGACATCGGCTGGGGAACTAACCCATATCTTTTCCAGGAACATCTGGAGGTCTGCCCCGGGAACGTCTGGTGCGGAGAAAATTCCGGGCTGGAGTATGTACTCGAAATCAGCCATAGAAGCGCACCAGCGTTTCTTCCCTGATTGCATTCTTTGAATGAATTCCATATCGGTGATAGGCGTCGAGTCTGCGGAGTTCGGCGGAATGGAATCCCGCGTTGGCAGCGAGCTCGGCAATCAGTTTGGGAGTCGGAATTGGAAGGCGTTCGCCGAGCAGGGTTGTCATGTTTGGGCCGATAACCCAGAGATTTGGAGCACCCGTTCCTTCGATTTCTCGAAGCTCCCGGAGAACCTTCAGCATTTGGGTAAGATAGCGCGCCAACGCATACGGTACGGCCTTTCGCCGGAACCCGGCTGACTTGTCTCGATCGAGCCGGTCCTGAATCTTCGCAATCAACCTTCGAGCGTCGCTAGGCAGTTCATTCACGCGGGCGTCGAAAAGAGTCCGATCATCCTTCTGGATATCTCGTCCACCGATCGTGTCGTACTCCATGGGTCCGATCTGGCTTGGAGGACAATAACCGAGGGCGACGAGAGAGAGGCGGTAGGTGTCGACGTACGGAAGCGCGCAAGCGTACGGAGGTGAGGTTATTGATCCAGCAACGAGTCCGTTACCTCGGATATGGCGTAGCTGCCTAGAGTCACCGGGCCGCATCGTGACCTTACATTCTGAGGACGAGAGTCCCGCCTCGACCCATCGCCGTCTACGATCCCATTCAACTGTCAGCGCAGCGGAAAACGCCGACAAGAACGAGGGGGAATACGGTATGACTTTTCGCCGACGAATTCGGAGATCACCAGGGTCCTGCCAGCTATACCCTCTGAGAATGTTCGAAAGTACGGCCTTTGCAACGAGGGCATCGGGCTCTGTCAGCGATCTGCAGGTCGCTAGGGCCTTACCAATCTCGAGCAACGTTGTAGCGGGGAACCAGTTCTCAAGGTAGATCGCCGATTCTTCATTCCACTCAATCGAGTCTGTGGTCTCTAGCTCGGATAGTGAGGGTGGATCTGTAGCGGGAGACTCCTCCCAAGCGAGCTTCGCTCGCGCTATCATCGCCGCGAGCGCATTCACTTCTACGCCCTCTGAGACGTGACCGAGGCCGCGGGCCTCGATCAGCGTGGTGCCCGTACCCGCGAATGGGTCCAGAATTGGGAACTCCATCTCCCATCTGGTTTGCAGAATGAGCGAACGCGGGGTTTGAGGATGAAACTTCCCCTTGTACTCGTGGAGGCCATGCGGACCGTATCGGGTGTTCTGCCTCCGCGATGACCCGGGATCCTCTCGCAAGCTCTGATTCGTCGCGACCGGTGCGGAGTCAGGATAGACGACCCTGTGACCGTAGGTTAACAAGAGGGCGCGGTCTGGAGCCAAGTCCTCCACCAGCAATGAGGCGCCGAGCGCTTTGCTGACTATGCGGGCACCGAGAGCTGAGAGTTCTTGTGCTTGGAAATCTCGCTCGTATGGAAGAAGACGATACGGCGTTTCTATGCGCGTTAACCCTTGGCTTTCTGGAAGACGAGAATGCTTTCGGTCTTCAACCGCCCGATGCCCTGAAACGAGGAGCGGTGCCGCGCTACGCGGCGCTCGAATCGTTGAATGCAATTCCACCCGCAACCCTCAGCCTCAACCATTAGACTGGCAGCAGTATCAAACCTAGTGCCCTTGATGATGGCATCACCAACGACCCACACTTGAATTGTTTCTGGTTTAGAGTAGGCGTCGATCGCCCTCATCACGCTCCGTAGATCGGC
>JBAUYF010000038.1:0-71053 GCA_049584655.1 Thermoplasmata archaeon
AAACTTAGGGGAGTAAGGAAGAGTGCGATGAAGACCAAGGGGCTACGAATGAGCCCGAGGATCCCATTGAACCAGCAGATACGCAGCACAGCATTGGCTTGTGTTTTCGCTGTCACGACCACTGACCCCCGGGTTCGTCTTCCTCGATGCTCCGCCCGACGAGCGTGAGGAACGCCTCCTCGAGGGTAACCGGTCCTACGTTGACCGCGATCCGGCGTTCGAGCGCTGTGCGCGTCAATTCCTCGGCGCGGTTGCGTGTGGTCATTACGGTGAATCCACCGCGCTCGGGGTAGACTTCACCGTAGACCTCTAGCTCTTTCGCAGTGAACCCGGCACTGAAGTGCAGCCGTACCTCTCGGCGGACTTTCGACTTGAGGGAGTCCGCGGTCCCCTTGTAGAGGACTTTTCCTCCCTCAATGACCGCGAGTTCTTCGGTCAGTTGTTCGGCTTCGTCGAGATAGTGAGTAGTCAGGAGTACCGTCGATCCCTTCCGAACTGTCCGGCGGATGACTTCCCAGACCTGTCGTCGCGCGAAGGGGTCCATGCCCAGCGTGGGCTCGTCCAGAAAGAGGAACTCAGCTCCAGTGGCCAAGACCATGGCGACGAGGGTTCGCTGCTGGAGCCCGCCGGACAACAGCATCGCGGGAATGTGCGAGTACGCGGACAAGCCCATTACCTGCAAGAGCTCGTCTGCGACGCTACGGGCCGTCTCCGTGGAGGCGCCTCTGACCTGGAGGTACTCTTCGATATGCTCGCGGGGAGTCAAGTGATAGAACGGCTTCCCCTCTTGGGGAACGATCGCGATCCGTTCGCGCACTTTTCTTGGATGTTCGACGACGTCGATTCCGAACAGCTGGATGGTGCCCGAGGTCGGTAGAAGTAGCGCTGTGGCGATCTTGATGAAGGTCGTCTTACCCGCTCCATTCCGGCCGAGGAAGCCAAAGAGCTGGCGCTGCCCGATTGACAGATCGACGCTATCCAGCGCGCGCACCGTACCTTGGCGCGCGTGGTACGTCTTGGAAAGCGAGTGCGCGAACAGGGCTTCCATGGCACGATTCAGGAAGGGGGGAGCATAAGATTGCCGGCATAGCCCAGACGGAGTGCGTGTTGTGCCGCCAGGTGCACGAGCGTTCGGGCTCCCCGAGTTGGCTGCGTCAATCGTTGCGCGTGTCGATAAGACGGGTGTAGAGTTGGATGTTATCACTCGCCGGTCGAAGACGCAGCTCGGGACTTGCGGAGGTACTCCGCTTCGCTCTCAGCTCCCTTGACGGAGCGGCGCTCGGATTGTTGCCTCGACAGTACGCGTCCACGAAAGAGAGCGGACTTCGGGGGAGGCCACTTTCCTCGAAGCACTCTTCGCATGATCCAGAAGGTAGTGGGAGGCTCTACGTCCATCTGCCAGAGCATGGCTTCTACTTCACCAAGGTGCAGCAGGTGCTCCGTCAGGCACTGCGCGAGTGCCGAGTCCCGTGATAGCCGCAACGGGTATTTCTTCGAGGCAACCCAAACCGCGGGCTTGCTCAACTCTTCCGGAGTGTTCCATTTCTTGAACCTTCGATCTCCCATCGCGCGAACCTCTCGCAGCCGTTTCCGGACGGAGGCAATAGTAAGGTATCGGTCCTCGGGGATTCTCATCACCTCGGGCATCCAAGGGGTAGGTCTCCCTTCGCAGAACTCGGTCACGTGTTGTTCTTCCACGTACGCTAGGTGGAGGAAGACGTTGCGAAAGGAGTGCATGCTTACCCCCCGATCCTTGGTGAACTCCTTCAGACCAAGCTTTGCCGCACATTCGAAAAAGTCATCTCTTAGTTCGTGGACGAAGTCCATGAGATCGATCGTGGTGACCATAGAAGCTCATCCATACGATCTCGGAAGATAAGCTCTCAAATATCGTGGCGCGCCCATTCCTGAGTATCAGGCTCTTCCTGACCTGCCACCCTCGTTAAGGGGGTCGCGACGGAAGCGCGAATCTGGGTGCGCTGCTCACTTTCAGAGAGACTATCCCAAGTTGGCGTAACCTATGTTGCGACCGGATCTCGACAGGGTCGGCCCTAGAAGTGGTCCGAGCCGGTCGCGAACGGTTCGACGCGTTCGTCCAGTTTGATTCTATGTGCCGTGAACGTCGTCAACGCGCCCGATAGGTGTGTTCTGCTTCCGGGCGTAGCCACCCCAGGAGACCATCGTCAGTCCAAGTACTAGGAGGGCAAAGAACGCGACCAACGCCGTAATTCTGTTACCCAGGTAGAACTCGTAGACCCCTAGTCCGATTCCCGCGAGGACGACGAACACTCCGAGCACTCTCATCAAGCCGCCTAACTCAAAGCGCACCCACCCCATCGTAACCGCCTCAACTCTGATTCTAGTCGAGCCTACTTATACCGGGGCTTAACCCGGTTTCACTTCGAATTCCCTGGCGTATTGAAGATTGATTTCACTCCTGGTCTGCGAACTGCGCCGTTCTCGCTTCAGCCCAGCGCTTTCTTCAAGAGCGCCGCGATCCTCGATTCTTCGGTAGCGGTCCACTCGGTGAGGGCGTAGACGGTGGGCCACATGTGGCCCTCGTCAAGTTTCGCTTCGTCGCTGAAGCCGAGCGTGGCGTACCGGGCTTTGAACTTCGCCGCACATTGGAAAAAGCAGAGGATCTCGCCGTCCTTGGAATAGGCCGGCATCCCATACCAGGTCCTCGGGACGAGGGACGGAGCGTTCGATTTGATGAGAGCATGGAGGTGTTCCGCCAGAAGTCGATCCGTTGCCGGCATCTCCGCGATTTTGTCGAGTACCTCCTGTTCCCCGTTAGCTCCGCCAGTGCGATGTGCCTTCCGCTCTCGGACCGCCTCCTTCATCGCGGCGCGTTCTTCGTCCGAAAACAAGTCGCTAGACTTCTCCGCGGCCTTCCGGGAAGGTTTCATTTTTTCACCCTTTTCTTGTGATTTCGGGGTCGTTGAGTTCGACATGGCCGTGCACCGGCCCCTCTAGGGCACGGAAGTTCTTGGCATCTCGCTAGGCACGAATTGAGGGTTGGAGGTATCGAGCAGATGCTCCCGAGACTCGAACAGGATAAGTTGAAGACTACGAATCTCTTTAGGAGTCTCTCAAGATAACAGGGGTGAGACCATTGGTGGACCGGGTGTACAAGGGCGCACTTCCCTCCTTCCGCAAGACGTTGGAACAAATGCGAGTCGAGTTTACGAGACTAAAGCCGAAGACCAATTGGGCCAAACTGAGAATCGAACCACTACTCAGGCACGTAAAGGAACTGGAGCAGCGGCTGAAGTCGAGAGAGTTTTCAGGGGAATCCTCACGATTGAAAAACGGAGTAAATCAGTTCCACTCGGACCTCGTGTATCTCAGAGACAACGTCCGCTGGTTGGAAGAGATCCTCCGTTCAGAGAAAGCCCGAGTAGAGAAACACACGAAGCGGAACAAAAACTGAGCCGAGAAACTTCCCGGATTTCGGGCTGGAAGCAGTCAATAGGAACGCCTCATAGATGACCACCAGACCCCCCGCCTAGCGAACGACGGAGCCAAATCCGTTGATCCCCGTTCGACTTCTTGAAAGTTCTGATGATGGCGACCCGGGAACTCCTACGATCGAAGGTAGAGCAGTCGCCCGGATCGGACCGTGGCGCGCACGCGCGTGAATGAAAGGACGTCGTCCATCGGGTCTCCGTCCAACAGTACCAGGTCTGCTCGCGCGCCCTCGGTAATCGTGCTTACGTCGTGCGCCATACCGAAGCGCTGGGCCGGAGCCACCGTCAACATTCGAAGAATCCCCCGAGCGTCGACTCCCGAACCGACCAGCGCCCGAAATTCGTCGTCCGTGGCATAATCGCGCATGAAGCCCACGTCCGTACCGAAGAGAAGCTGGCCTCCGAGCGCCTGAAACTGACGGACCACCTCATAGATCGGAGCGAGATACTCCATATCGGAGGATGACGCGTCGGCGAACATCTTCAGGGTCGGGATCATTGCCATCCCGTGGGCAACGATCTCTTGAATTACCGTTGAGTCGACTCCTGTTGCGGTGTCGGGTGGATGCGCCAGGACGTCCACCCCACTGGCGATCGCGATTCGCGTTCCCTCAAGGTTCGAAGGGTGACTGAACACAAGCCGACTGTCCGCGTGGGCGGCGTTCACTGCAGCTCTCGCGATGGCTTCGGGCATGGTCGTGACTAACCCGCGGGCCACATAGGAACCGGTAAAGAGCTTGACAAAATCGGCCCCGTTGGCGAGATTCTTCTCCAGGTAACGTACTGCGGCTGCCGGAGTAGCGGGCTGAGCCAGCTGCCAGCGCACCCAGAACGGAATTTCATCGCGAACGTAGTATGGAATTCCCTTCGGTGGGAAAATGCCTGGTCCCGAGGTGTAGATTCGTGGCCCAAGCAACTCCTTCGATTCGATTCTAATGCGCAGAATCAGTGTATCGCGGGGATCCGATCCGGTATCTACTACCGTCGTGAACCCGCGACTCGTGAACATATCCTGAAGTTGAGCATCGAGAGTCGCCGTGGGTTTGCGTCCGGCGGATTTCCACTTGGGTTCCGTGAAGTGGACGTGACTGTTCCAGAAGCCGGCTACGACGACGCGCCCTTCACCCGACAGCTCTGGGGTACCCGGCGGCGTTGAGACTCTCGGTCCTACCGCCGCGATCCGACCGTTCCGAACAACGATCGTGCCCCGTTCGATGGGGGGTGCGTCGGGAGATGGATAGATCTTCGCGTCCCGCACGACGAGCGCGCCCGGTTCTGACTGCGGAGGTGCCTCGTCCATGTTTTTTTAGGCAGCGGGGCGAGCATATTGCTTCGTTCCGTGAAACTGCACCGCTGTCGTAGGTGCAATAGTCGATGCACACAATGCGAGAATCCTCCCCTAATTGACGGTACCATTATCCACCACCGCGCTTCGCAGGAGCATGACCGAAGTCGTTACCGGACTACACGCAGTGACCATTCACATTCGGGATGTTCACAAGGCGCGAACTTTCTACCGCGATGTGCTCGGGCTCAAAGAAGTGAGCTTTAGCGAAGCTCGAAATCGAGCCGTCTTTGCTCTGCCAGGGACCTCGACGCTCTTGACCATGCACGTCCAGAGCGGAGACGAGGGAGGGCGCGAGCCGGGGACCGTGACGGGCATCATCCTTCAACACCCAGATCCGATGGCCGCTTGCGAGGAGATCCGCCGTCGAGGTGGCACGATCGCGAACGAACCCAGAGTGATTGAATTCCCGGGTACCAAATTCGTTCTCGGGGTCATCGCGGACCCGGACGGAAACGAATTCGTAATCTCCAACCGAACCGACTAGCTTGGCTTGGGCACGGGGATCCCGGCCAGCATCTCTCACATTTCGCCGAGCGCGCTAGTCAGCTAAGCTCGAGGATCGCTCATTCAGTGTGAGTCCGCGAGCACGAATCAGTGCCGCAAGGCGCCGAATTGGTGGCGTCCGCCGGGAACGGTGGTCGACCGCGGTTCGCCGTTTCGTAAGCGAGGATCTGTCCAAATCCAACATCGGGGAACTTTGGAAACGCAGAATAGCCTACGAAATTCAACGCACGCCGGCCTTGCTACGACACGTAGGAGTGAACTCCCCGCCCTCCGGTCCTAGGGGAATCAGATCGACTCATGTCGATACGCTCAAACAGAATCTGGCGTGGAGCCCGGCCACATTCGCAATTTATTTCAACGCATTACGGCGATTTCTGCGTTGGGCGCGGAATCCCCTCGCATCAGATCGCGGAGTTTGGGCGGTACCAGCCGAGACGACGGGTCGAAGGAGATGGCTCACGCCCGAGCAACTGGCCCGCCTGTATCGAGCCGCACGGGGTCGCGAACGAATTCTTGTCGCGTTGGAAGGTTTCAACGGATTACGTCGCGTGGAAGTGTTACGATTGCGAGCCAGGGACATCGACTTCGAGCGGCAACGTTTGCACGTCCTAGGGAAGGGCAAGAACGGAGGCAAGTGGCGGACCCTTCCAATGTTCTCCGAAACCTCGAGAGTGCTACAGACGGTCTCGGCGAGTGGGGGCCAGAACGCAATGGTAGTCCCGCTATCGCAATCCGGTGCGGACCTCGTCCTTCATCGCGTGGCCACTCGGGCGGGATTCCCAGGTCTCGGTCTGCGAGTTTCGCATCACGATCTTCGGCGGACGTTCGGGCGCCTCGCGCACAAAGCCGGCATGGACCTCGTCCAACTGAAGAATCTCTATGGCCACACGTCGCTGGATCAAACCGTGCATTACATCGGCCTGGACGAAGACGAGATGCGAGCTGGCCTCGATCGGCTTGCAACGCTGATAGGCCCATTACTTGGACCAGGGGAGTCAACCAACGTTCCATAGGGGCGAAGGCGCGAGCCCTGAGCGGCCCGGCAGTTCGGGAAGTTTCGCCGAGCGGGGGGTGGGCGATGGGTTGAGCTCCCGGCGGTCCTCTGGGGTACACTTTGAGTATCGGCCGCCATTGGCCCGCGTCATGAGGGTCATCCTTGACCATACAGCTCGCAAGGGTGCGATCCGGGGCGACCGAGCCTGGGCTTTCTTCTGCGGTACCAAACTATCCCCTGAGGGCGACGAAGGATTCTGGGGATTCGCTAACTGGCTCTGGAACGCGCTGGCCAAGAAGACCGGTAATCTCAATCGGGACTCGAGAGGACCCGTGATCGTATCGATCCCTGAGCTCGAGCCCGCCGCGATGGACTTTGTCGCCCGACTGGTCTCTTTCTGGTCCACGGATGTACGGGAACGGAGAGGCCGCACCCTTTCCGGGAATCGCTGGCGCGCGCCGGTAGTGAACGTCCTCAACGACCAGGCGAGGGAGGGAGCGGAGAAGACGCTCGTCCGGGAGACCGATGCGGATGGGTCGACCGAATTGAACTTGATGCCCTTGCTTGGTCCCGGGCGGGCATTCTTCAGCGTCCAGGTCATCGAGAAGGGTGGCGTGACGGCGCGCATGCACAGCCACTCGGCCGTGGACGAGTACTACCTGATTCTCGAAGGAAAGGGCACCCTCCGATACAACGGACGAGCCGTCCCGGTCAAGAGAGGCGACATCATCGGGAAACCCACCGGCCCGGACGCTGCCACGCACCTCCTCGCCAATCGGGGCGAGCGGTTGCGCATTCTAGATATGGAGATCTGGCACGAGCGCTTCACTGGAACCCCGACCACGGCGAAGGACATCATCTACTGGCCCGACACCGCGGAGGTCTACATGCGAGGGCCCGGTTGGGGAGCGCTCATCCCGCGAGATGCGATGGTGTCGACCACTGACTTGGAGACCCACTGGAGCGAAGCGTATCGCCGTACCAAGGACGGGAAGCGGAGAATCACCAAGTCCCGGGCCTGGACCAAGTAGGGGCGGTGCGATGCCGGGGGTGAGCACAAGGGGTGCTTGCCAATAGCCGAGGCGGGGAGTCCCCCCTAGCGCTTGCTTGAGCTGGAGATGTCCCGCGAGATGCGCCACGTACCGTCGGGTTTGCGCACGTAGACTATCAGGAACTTGCCTTCGTCGTTTATTCGAGCGGATTCCGCCGCCTCGAGGACCATCCGATAAGTGCCGACTTCGATCGCGACGTCGTCGAGGATTCGAAGGTCCTCCGTTTCCACCGCGAACTCCCGGATCCGCGAGGAGGTCAGCCAGCTCGCGAAGAGCTTCTCAATGGCGCCAATCCCTCGGCAGAGGTCGGAGGTCTGGGGGACTACGATCGCCTCCTCATCGTAGTGGGCGACCAGCCCCGCCACATCGCTTCGGCGCATGGCGGCGATGAAACCGTTATGAGCCGCCTCGATGGCCCGTCGCGCTCTCTCGACTGACTCTCCCGTCGGCGCCTGACTCAACGGTCCACCATCCTTGGAGGGGCTTCGACCGCAAGATGGGTGCGCCGTAGATTAGCTTCTGGTTCCCCATTTTGCCGAGGCGTGACCTGAACGATGGAAACCAAATCGGCAATTGCGCCGCCCCCCCATTCTGTCGCAACTCGACCCGATCTCGAGATCGAGAACTACTTCGCGGAGAGATAGGCACGGAGCGGGTCCCAATAGGACTTCTTCCAGCCCGATGATAGATGCCCCACGTGTTCGGTGGGAACGCGGGAATGCGTGAACGTCACTCGAGTACCCCGAGGCGTCGCAGCGAGCGAGTAGCGAACTCTCGATTCATGGCCCTCCGGCCACTTCGGGTCGCTCGGGACCCAGGTCTGGTAGATGGTCTTGCCCGGCACGAGCTTGAGATTCTTGCCGTGAATGTACCCGCCCCACGCCATGAACGTGCCCCCGACCTTCGGGCTGATACGCGCCTTGGTTTTGGTGAATGCCACGTGCCGCTTCGTCGTCATCAACGCGTCGTACACCTGACGGGGGGTTCCGGGAAGGTTGACGGTTTGTCGAATCGATGCGACTTTCATGGATTGCCCTCGAACGACCCAACAATTCTCGCGTCATAAGTGGGAGGACGGCGCGCCCACGTAATGACGGCGGGCCCTCAACGCCTGTGCTCGCGGGAACGCACCTCCGCCACAATGGCGGGGGCCTCCGTTCAAGATCACACCCGACGAGATCGCGTTACATCGTAATGACAATCTTGCCGCGCGCGTGCCCTTCGATCAGGTATCGGAGAGCTTCCGGGACTTGCCCGAACGAGAAGCGCTTGTCGATCCGGGGGGTAAGTTTCCCCGCGTCGATGAACTCCTTAAGGGCAACCAACTCGGGCTTCCGGACCGACGCAATGAAGAAAGCCGCGCGAGGGCCGAACAGACGGGTGCCCAGCATGCCTTTGAAAATCAGTTTGGGAAGAAGTTTCCCCACCGAGCCGGGCCCGGCGCCGACGACCACGAGGAGTCCGCCGGGGTTGAGCGCGCGACGGTATGCTGCGAGAGAATGGTTGAGTTGCGTGTCGAAGATGACGTCAAATCGTTCCCCGCTTTTTGTAAAGTCCTCGCACGTGTAGTCGAAGGCTCGCTCGACCCCGAGGAACTTGTTCCAATCGACCATGGCAGTGCTGCAGACGCAGCTCACCTGGGCGCCGAGGGCCAGTGCGATTTGCACGGCGAAGGTCCCGACTCCCCCCGACGCACCGTTGATCAAGACTCGCTGACCTGGTCTGACTTTGGCCTTGTCGCGGAGACCTTGTAGCGCCGTGACGGCCGCAATGGGAACTGCGGCGGCCTCCTCGAACGTCAATCGCGTTGGCTTCGGTCCGACCTCAACCTGGTCGGAAACTGCATACTCGGCGTACGCGCCACGACCAACACCGAAGACCTCGTCACCCACATGCAAGTCCTTCACGCCAGTCCCAACGGCTTCAACTCGACCGGCGAGGTCGATCCCAGCCCGCCCTTCCTTTGGTTTGAAGAATCCGCGCCCCTTCCTTAGGAGGAACGGCATTTTCAAATTGTGTCGGTCTGCGGCATTCACCGAAGAAGCGCGAACCCGTACCAGGACCTCCTGGTCGTCCCGGAACGCAGGAAGGGGAACTTCACGAAGCTCCAGAACTTCGGGCCCGCCGTATCGTTCAAAGGCCCACGCCTTCATCGTGCCCGGCAAACTGGCCGTGGATGTTGACGCGTCGGGCACAGCTGCGGGATGTAGCGGGGGTATTCTAGTCCTTGGGTACGTATCACTGAGGGAACAAACTGGCCACGCGGTGGCAAGGGCGAGAGATTACCTAGGACCGCGGGTCTCGCGGGTGCGGAGTAAGACATGGATGCCCAATCTTCGCCGATCAATCGGCTCCGGGCGTGGCTCGAATATCCCATGTCGAGCGGACCCGCAGTTTCCGCGGATGCAAAATGGTTGTATTTCATTTCGAATCGGGGCGGCATCCCACAAGCGTGGGGAGCGCCAATGGCAGGCGGCGATGCCGTCTGCCTCCACCCGGCTCGCGAGAACGTCGACCGGATCATTGCTTCTCCCGAGGGACCCACTCTGATCCTCTCCATCGATCGGGGCGGTAACGAACATTGGCAATTGTTTGTCCGTGACGGCGCCGGGAACGACTCGACTCCGCCCCTTCGGGATCTGACGAAGGACGCCGCCCGGATCCACGAGCCCGGCGCGTGGCGGGATGGGAGTCGATTCGTGTACTCTTCGAATCGCCGGGACGAGCGATTTTTCGACGTGTACGAGCTCGACGCGATTCGAGGAGGGGAACCGCGCCTTCTGCGGCAGCAGGACGCCTGGACCTCCGTTTTGGCCGCTCAGAAGGTTCGGGTGCTTCTGAGTAGAGCGAACACGAACCTCGACCATGACCTGATCCTGCTCGCCGGGGAACGCGAAGTACATTTGACGCCCCACTTGGGCGAACTCACAGTCTGGTCTGCGGACTTGGCGGGGGAAGACGTGCTGGCGGGTGCAAACCCTGATCGAGAGCTCGCCTCGCTGGTGCGCTATCGGCCAGGGAGTGGTCCCGAGGTAATTGGTGAGTTCGAAGCGGATGTCGAATTGGTCAAAGGAGAGCCGGGTGGGACTCGCGTCGCTTTCGCGGTGAATCGGAAAGGCTCGAGCGAGCTTCGCGTCTTAGACCTCCGATCGAACGAGCAGCACGTTCTGGATATGCCGGGACTCGGCGTCGTCACCTCCATCGCGTGGATTCCGGGCGGCGATGGCTTCGTATTCGCGTTCGACTCCTCCGTGACCGGGGCGGAGATTTGGCGTTCCCATCTGTCGTCTGGCGAGTTCCAGCCTCTGACGAAGAGCCCGACCCCCATGCCGGGAACTCCGGTCGAACCATCGCTTCACACTTTTCATACCGAGGATGGGCTCGACGTTCCATACTGGGATTACACTCCCACTAGGGGGACCATCCGCGGGACGATCGTTAGCGTGCATGGGGGTCCAGAATCCCAGGCGCGGCCCCGGTTCGAAGGCGGCCTCTATGCCTTTCTCGTCGGGGAAGGGTGGAAAGTCGTCGAGCCGAACGTTCGCGGAAGCACCGGGTACGGTCGAACGTACGTCCACATGGACGATGTCCGCAAGCGGATGGATTCGGTGCGCGACTTGCGTGACCTGGTTCGAGCTCTCTCGTCGGAGGAAAAGACCCAGCCCGGCCGGATCGGGATCTTCGGCGGAAGTTATGGAGGATTCATGGTCCTTTCCGCGATCACCACCTACCCGGAGTTGTGGGGCGCCGCGGTTGAGTTCTTTGGAATATCGAATTTCGTGACCTTCTTAGAGCATACTGGAGCGTGGCGGCGAAAAATACGCGAAGACGAGTACGGCAGTCTCGAACGCGACCGGGAGTTCCTCGAGGCGATCTCGCCTATTCATCGTGTGGACCGAATTGTCACTCCTCTGCTCGTCGCGCATGGGGAAAATGACCCACGCGTGCCGATCGTGGAGGCGGAGCAAATCGTCGAGGCGCTCCGCCGGCGCCGGGTTCCCGTCGAATACCTCCGCTACTCAAACGAGGGACACGGGTTCACGAGACTCGAGAACCAAATCGATAGTATCGGCCGGACCTCGGAGTTCTTCGCACGATATCTCGGCCCGTCCGCGCCCTAGTCGCAAGTCGCTCGCGTGCGCACTGGGCACTACGGGGTCCAGGCCTTTAGTGCAATTCCAAATCGCCCGCGAGGGAAAAACCCAATCGTCGTGTTGGGTTGCGTCTCACCGCAACTCTCGCCAGCCCGCCGAGAGAACGACGATTCCTACCGCCCACAAGATGAGGGCGACCGCGCCGAGATAATTCAAATGGACCGTAAAGAGCACCAACGTCGGTTCCAACAGGAGGAGGATGAGACTCGAGGCAAAGAATCCGTCCGCGCGCGTCTGATAGGCTGTGGCGCGAGACGGGGTCGTCCGCAGCGCTTCCATGACAAACCAATAATTGAGCGAGGAGAGCGAGATCAGGGTTAGGCTGACGATGATAACCAGTACAGTCCCCTGAAAGAGGAGATTGTTGATGGTCCCGGCGACATCGCGATCGTACAAGAAGATCAAAACGAACGTCAAGATGGCAATGCAGGTGCCGCCAAGACCGGCGGTAAGCGACCGGTTCTCATTGGCGTCGTTGTACATGGCCAAGTGCGTCGGATGGACGCGTCCCTCGGGGTTCGTATCGGGGGCGATCGGCGACGCGTTGGGGTCCACGACCTCCCCAGAGGTGCCGGCCTAATCAAGGTCGTGACGGGCGGCCGACCTGCGGGAGACGTGCGCGTTGAATGGATGGGCGATGCCGCGCTGTGAACTAATGAGCGAGCCGGCTCTCGCGTCCACCTTGCATGGCCCTGCTGCTGACGGACCGAGACCTACCACAATGCCTCTCGATGGCGGAAGCAATCGCCGCTATCGAGACGGCATTGAGTGAACGGCGGGATCGAACGGCCGTTTCCCACCCGCGAACCCACTGGCCGGTGGGAAGCACCGGCTTCACGATCACCCCCGGAGGATTCGAGACCACGGGCGTTCTCGGAATGCGCGTCTACCTCCGAGGAGGCGGCGCGAACGACCAATTGACCGCTGTTTGGGACTCTTCGAGCCATCGTCTCGAGGGCATCATTGTCGGTTCGGACCTGGGGGCAATCCGAACGGGGGCGATCGGTGGCGTGGCGTTCCAGCGACTGGCCCCGGCGGCTGTCACCTCCGCCGCGGTGATCGGAGGGGGTCTTCAAACTCAGACCCAGCTGAGGGCACTCCTCACTGTACGGCCTACCGTCCGGTCGGTCGCGCTGTACCGGCGGGACCCCGACCGTCGCCGAGTCGCGGCCGAGAGTCTGACGCACGAGTTGGGGATTAACGTCTCCCCAGCTCCAAGCGCTGAAGCCGCGGTAGCGGAAGCCGAGGTGGTTGTCCTCGCGACCGATTCGTCAACCCCCGTGGTACAAGCGGACTGGCTGCGCAGCGGGGCGCACGTAAACTCGCTGGGTCCCAAGTACGTGGCGAATAGCGAGATTGGTCTCGACGTGCTCAACTGGGCGGACCTGCTCGTCTGCGACTTCCCCGAGGAGTACCGAAGGGAGGAAGACTTCCTTCTCCACGGATCACCGCAGGAGGGTAACATCCTCGACCTCGCCGATCTAGCAGGAGAGCCGATCAGCCGGCCGCCCGAGAAGAAGACCCTCTTTCTCTCCCATGGACTCGCAGGAACCGAGGTAATGGTCGCTCACCGTGCGATCAAGAATGCGGAACGGCTCGGACTCGGAACTCGTATCGCGATTCCGGAGCGTGTTGACACTTGATCAGCCGCGACTTTGCCCGCGGGTGCCGATTCCCGAGGGAATGGTCCCCAGCGGATTCGATTACTGGTTGCTCCGTGATGTCCGAGGGCGGGCGCGACCCTCCGGTGACCGGGTTCGATGATTATCGAGCATAGTCGGCACCCAACGAACGCTAAGGGAGTGAGATTTCGATGACTCGGACGCCCCTGCGCGCTTCCCTTGAATCCGCTCGGCGCCTCTCGGTGACCAAGCAGCGTCTCGCGGGCCCGCTGCCCGCGCGAATCACGCCCAGTAGGATACTTTCGGTCGTGCGCGACCTGGCCTACGTTCAGTGGGATCCCATTAGCGTCGTAGCACCCTCCCACATCCTGTCCTTCTGGGCTCGGCTCGGCGATTTCCGACTCGCTGACCTCGAACGGCTGTTGTGGGAAGATAAGAAGCTCTTCGAACATTGGACGCCGATCGCGTCGATCGTCCTCTCCGAAGATTATCCTCTCTATCATTCGCTCATGAGTCGATACCCTGACTCGCTCTCTGCTTCTTGGGGAAACCATCGTACACGAACCCAGAAGTTCCTCGTCGATCGGGCGGGGCTTCGGAAGAAGATGCTCTCGGAGCTTCGGAAGGGACCTCTTCAGATCGGCCAGTTCGCCGATCACCAACGAGGGCGGCGGAGTGAGGGCGATTGGAGCTCGGGCAGCGATGTCCAGGAGATGCTCTTCCACCTCCTCATGCGGGGGGAGGTGATGGTCGTCGGCCACAGTGGCAACCAGAATATCTGGGGGCTCTCGGAAGATTTCCTGCCAAGCTGGGTGGATCGAAGGCAGCTCCCCGAAGTTGACGTCGACCGCCAGGCCGCGGAGCGAGCCCTCCGGGCATTAGGAACGGCGACCCCGAGCGAGATCCGCTTCTACTACGTGCGGGGTCGCTATCAGCACCTCGATCGGACTTTGGCCCGCCTCGAGGAAGATTCTGTGATCCATCCGGTGATCGTGGACGGCGTTCGCGACCGGGAGGTGCGATATGTCCATAACCGGGACCTATCGATGTTGGAATCGATTGGTACGGACGGGTGGGAGCCCCGACTGTCCTTGATTCCCCCGTTCGACAACATGGTCTACAACCAAGCGCGGGGGAATCGGCTCTTTGGTTTCGACTACATCCGGGAGCAGTTCCTGCCGAAGGAGAAGCGAAAGTTCGGGACGTACGTTCTTCCCATCGTCTGGGGGGAGAGATTCATTGGCCGGATTGACGCGCGTTTGGACAAACAGAAGGGAGAACTCGTGATCAATGCCGTTCACGCAGAGCGGGATGCGCCTGCGGACCGGGAGGTCGGAGTCCGGATCGAGGAGACGATCGATCGCTTAGCGGCATTTGTGGGAGCAAAACGGGTGACCTATACTTCCCGGGTCCCCACCCCCTGGAGGAGTGCCCTCCGTTGATTGGGGGCGGCTCTCTGAGCCAGTGATTCGGCAGGAATCACTCCCTTCCGTTACATCGTGCGAGACCCCGCCGATCGCGGACTCCGGCATCGTATTTGCTTGTTCTATGCGAACCGACGCACCGAGGACGCTCCTTTCATCGCGGAACTTCGGGCCCTCGAACGTGTCAACCCGAAGTATTCGTTCATTCCAAGTTTGACTCAGCCGTCGACTTCGACGAAGGGCTGGTCTGGCGAGACGGGCCGACTTGACATGACGATGCGCAACCGCCATGCCGACGATGGCCGGCCTCCCGTCTACTACATCGCGGGGCCCCTACGATTGTGAGGGGACTCCAACCGATGCTCTCCGACGGTGGAATTGACTCAGCCAGCGTAACTGAACGTCAGTAACCGACTTGGTACCAGCGGCTTTCGACCGCGCGCTGCTCGGCCGCCAACCTCAATTGAATCAAGCCTATTGTTGGGACCGAACGTCGGGGCGAACGATGGGGAAGCGAGTTGAGCCAGAACCGATGAGTCACCCAGGCACCTCCATTCGACGCGTAAATTGGTCGAAGGAGCTAGGCGTAGTTCGTCAGTTCTTCCAGGATTACCGTCAATGGGTTGCCGACCACGAGGAAGTTACCGGACTTCTCGAATCCGGTACGTCGGCGGGCCTCAAGATGATCGACGAGCAGATCACGGATCTTCCGGGAGCCTACGGTCCTCCGCACGGCGAAGTCCTTTTCGGTGTCGAAAAGGAAACCATCGTGGCGTGTGGCGCTCTGCGGGAATTCCGACCGAAGGTCGCCGAAATCAAGCGACTCTTTGTGCGAGAGGACCACCGCGGCCCCGGCTTTGGCAAGCGACTGACGAGCGCACTTCTCGACCGCGCCGGCGAACTGAGGTACGAGAGTGTCCGAGTCGACACGCTCGCGACGATGGCGGCGGCGATTGAGTTCTATCAAGACCTGGGTTTCCGGCCCATTTCCTCGTATTGGCCTCACCCGGCCCCTGGCGCCCTATTCTTTGAATATCGAGTTATGAACGTGTCAAAGCCAACACGTCGATCCAGAACTACGAAAAAGAAACGGCCCGCCAAGTAGGCACGGCCTGTTGGGGACTCGGGAAATTCGACGTGAGACGAGGCGACTTGGTACCGGCTTGGAAACCGCCGACGGTACCGGCCGGTCAATGATTCTCCACCCCTCTCCGGCCCCGATCAGGCGGGATGGCCCTGGGTCCAATGATTATATATTCCTTAAATACTTTAAATAGGAATATGAAACAAATCGAAATCCAGAACGTGGTCGCATCGACCGCTCTGAGCACGCAGCTTGATCTCCGAGTGATCGCGGATCAACTTGACGGGGCGGAATACGCCCCGGACGAGTTTCCCGGGTTGATTTATCGACTCAAGAAACCCAAGACGGCAATCCTGTTGTTTCATTCCGGTAAGGTCGTCTGCACAGGCGGAAAGAGTCAGAAGGACGTGGAGGAGTCCATCCGAACGATATCGCGCATGGTCCGGAAGACGGGCCAAAAGGTCACCTCTCGCCCCGTGATCGAGATCCAAAACATCGTCTCGACCGCGGACCTGGAAAGCGACCTCGACCTCAATGCGATCGCCGTCACCCTCGGCCTCGACCGGGTGGAGTATGAGCCCGAGCAGTTCCCGGGACTTGTCTATCGGCTCGAGAAGCCGAGGGTCGTGATCCTGCTCTTTGGGAGCGGCAAACTCGTCCTTACGGGAGCTCGAAAGCCGTCGGACGCCCAGGAAGCGGCCGAGCTCGTGAAGAGTGACCTGGAGAGAGCTGGTCTCCTCGTCGGGCGACGCGCCTCGAACCAGGCGCCCGTAGGTCAACCCGCTCGACCCGCACGATCGGCGCCCCAGATCTCCGCCTAGAGCCTCTGCGCCCCGGGCATCGGTCCCGCCTAGCACCGCGGCGTACCGTCAGCGACCGCCTTAGATCCGGGGGGTCGCGTAAGAGATATCCGACTTTTCGGCTACCCAATTCTCCCATTCCTATCCGACGTCAGGCGATCTCATGGTACGAAACCAAGGTCGAGTCACTCGTTTCGTCGTGATGGCCGTGCTCCAAGCGGCCCGCGCGCAGTCGCTGGGATTGCCGCACGGCTCCGCACTCTCCTGGGGGTTGAATCGCGCCATCTTCTACGCGGCGGCGAAGCAAGGGTTCCGCCAGCCACCCTCAAAGTCGGGTGGAGAGCCGAGTAAGTCCGTCGCGGCGCCTCCTCCCGAGTTGTATCGTCTGGGCCAAGACGAGGCATACCGCGACCCAAACGCTCGCGAACTCACCTTCGCGATCGGTGGCGAAGCCCAAACTGTCGAGCGATTCGAAAAGCAGGTGGCCTCCCGCTTCGGCACGAAGGAGAATTTTCGAGCGGCGTGGGACGAAGCGATGCACATAGTCGGAGAGTTCGACCGGGCCGCGTTGGAATCGCCTCCGCGCTTTTACGAAGAAGTGTACAAGCCACGACGAGACGAACTCTCCGACTCGTGGACCCAGCGGTATTCTCCGCCCCCCAAGAAGAAGTAGTCGCCGTTGCGCGAAATGCACCTCCTGAGTGCATCGTTCTATCGGCCGACTGGAGCCACGTGTTGGCAAGTTTCGATCGTGTACACAGTTAGCCGTGAATATTCTGGCGCAGCCTGGCGAGCGAGCCGGTCCACTCTCGCCTCTCGAACTTTATCAGGACCCGGGATTTGTGCCTCGTATGACCGCGACGGAGGAGAGGCCCATTTGGGTCGGTTCCATTGTCGTCGATTGTACCAACCTGGAGCAAATGATCCGGTTCTGGAGCGAGGCGCTTCACTATGTCCCGAGGGGTCCCGTTCGACCCGATGGCGTCATACTCCAGGACCCGAAAGGTATCGGACCGAATCTAAACCTGAGTTTGTCGAATGAGGGCCCGCTCGCAGAATATCGACTCCATTTGGACCTCTATGTCAAGGATCCCCTCGCCGAGCAGGAACGGCTCCTGCAACTCGGCGCCACGATCAATTTCCCGGCTCAGAAGGGGAAAGATTTCATCACCTTAGCTGACCCGGACGGGAATCTGTTCTGTCTAATCGATATTGATTGGCCGAAGGATCGGAACTACTGGGGGGACGAGTGGGAGTTTGGGCGACGGGATTGAGTCCTCCCGGCCCGCCGATCGTCGAAGGAGTACGCCCACCAGGCTCGGTCGAAGCGGAGTCGCTCGGCGTTTGGGATTTTGTTTTCCGAGAGGCCGTGAAGGTAATCTTCGCCTCCGCCATTCTGAAGTACCGTGAGCGAGAACGGCCCCCGCGAAGGTACCCGCGACCTGCCGCGCCGAAGCCCCGATGCCGGTCACCGCAGTGTCGATGACGACAGCGTCGCCGGCACGGCCTACGGAATACTCTCCCGGTCACTCCGAAGAAGGAGGGCGGAGTTAGTCGCGTTGATGGAGGCGGGAGGGGCCGTTGAAACGGTGGCTAGCGCCTACCAAGCCCAACACCCACTCGAACCGGCGGTGAGCCGGGAAGAGATCGAGGCGGCCGTCAACGAAGCGAAGTCGGGGACTGCACGGACAGACGCGAGAGTCGCACAACCCCGGCACCGGCCCTTGGGACCGCGGGACCATTCGCGATAGAACGCGACGGCAATCGTCTCGTGGATCCAATCCGCTCCCGCGCGGAGGCCGATGAAGGCAGTCCAGCTTGAGATCAGCTTTCCGAAGTGGCGTCCTTGGGAGCCAGACCCTTCCCATCAGGAGACGCGGGTGGCCCTCGTCGACGCACCTCACGGAACCTCGAGATGATCGTCAGGTTTCGTCCCACGAGGATACCTGCCACGAAGGAGAAGAGGGCGTCTGCGGTACGGAGGGACCACTCCTCGAGGGGCGACAGTGGATGTGGGATCTGCCCGATGTAAGTGCCCCCGACCAGGATCAGTTCCAGGCCGAGCTCGCCCAAAAATAGGATCGCGAAAACGATGGGGAGCCAAATGCCGCGCGTCCGGACGTACCATCCGTCGTCGGGGCGCCACTCGAACTCGACATCGCGTTTCGTTTCACGCCGGGCAAACAGAGCACCGAGGAGGACGAGTCCCACGTAGAGCGTTCCTAGTCCCGCTAGTAGGAGAGTTTCTCCGGAGGGGACCGAAAGGAGCGCGCCGACGACGAACGCCGACAGGATCGCGATATAGATGATAGCGTAAGCAACCAGGCCCCCGACGCTCGCGCGGACGCCCTTGACCATGTGGTAAGCGCGCACCAGGATCAAGGCACCCAGGAGCGCCCCGAACGCAATGTTACCAAAAATGTCGAGGTCGAAGAGTATCGTAACCTGCGGCACTGGGAACTCAGCGTGGACCAGCGGTCGGGCCACTTAACTCCGCGCGCGTAGAATCTCGCTTAACGGCGGCGCGTCCTCGGTGTCCAGCCATGGAGGTCCATTCGCACCCTTCGGCCCCGGAACGTGACGCCCTCGATCTCGAGGCGTAAGCGCTGCTCTCGACCCTCTTCGCCGGGGAGAGCAATCCGGCCGCCCGCGGCCACTACCCGATGCCACGGCAACCCCGTGGTCTGCAGCGCCCGTACGGTGAGTCGAGCGGCCCGGGGGAATCCCGCTGCCGCCGCCACCTGGCCATACGTGATCACTTTCCCCCGCGGCACGCGGGCGATCACTGCCCTAAACGCGGCCAGCGATCGCATTCAAATTCCTGGGGTTTCGGAACACCAGAGGCATCGGGTTACTCCTCCTTTCTGGACCATTGGAGCGTGAAAGAGGATAACGAACATTACCGGCCCTAGAAGCAGGCGGCCCGAGGGGAAAACCCGGCTCCCGCTCTGTCTACCTTAAGATTCGGATGTTGCGAGATCGTCGGACTCATACCATGGCCCTTACCGTTCGGACCCCCGCAGGAACTTCTTCCCTGCGGGAGGGTTTCACATTTAACACCTTAACTGCGCTTGAGCCGCCCCTTAACCGTCAACGGACAATCGTAGGCTTGCGAAATCAAGGAGTGGTTCGAATGAAATGTGAACACTGCGGAACCGAGTTCAACGGCGAAGGAATGACGTGCCCCGGATGCGGCCAGATCAGCAACGTGGGGCATACCACCGTGGGCGCGCCCGGTACGGTCGGGCCTGCGAGGGCCAACGGGTCGCATGAGGTGCGCAACTCGAGTACCCCGCAATCCGAGCGTACCGCGCCAGTACTCACAAATCCGGGCCGGCCTCGCGGGGAAGTCATCGAGGGCGCCGGGGGTTAGACGGCGGACTTTTTTTTTCCGCCAAATTATTCGTCCGTTCGTCCTGCGTCCCGCGACCTTACTAAGACGCCTCGCCGCTGCGAGTCCTGCCTTGTTTAGAAAGCCGATAAGCACCCGAAGGACAGTCCAACCGAAGGCTTCCCAATTCGTTATTCGACCGTCCACATGGGGATCGACTCCCTCAAGAGTGCCTTGGTAGGTTCGCTACTTTCCGCCGTCTTCGTTCGATAGGCCTCGGGCCGAACTCAGGGCGGGCTAGCGAGATGTGCCCAGACGATGTTGATGCCATACAACACCGCGGCGACGCCGGCCAAGATGACCGCCGCCATGAAAAGACCGAGGAGGACTCTCCACAGCCAGGGGTAGTTCGGGATGGGTGGCGAGGGCAGTGGGTCGGCTCCGGGAACCTGGGGGCCGACGACGAACCAATCAATGAACAGCGTCGCGGGGTAAACCATGATCGCGACCCCGCCGAATGCGAGGTACATCAGCAAGGTCTCATACGCGTCCTGGGTGAGATTGAGTTGGTAGGCGCGGAATCCGTAGAAGAGCACCCCCAATCCGATGATAACTGAAAACATCCCGACAAAGTGGGTCGGGAGGCGCATCCAGATCGTGACCGCGAACGCGACCGTTAGAAGCGCCAACAGGACGAGCACGTCGAAAAAGAATAGATCGTATGACGTAGCCCCCGGAAAGCCGTTGATGGGCCAAGTGAACTCCCCCCAAATGGCGAAGAGTCCGATGATCAGCCCCAGCATTCCGATCAGGAGGGCTCCCGCCCGGAGATGGCTGTACGCCCGGACCGGATCTTTCCGGTGGAACTCGAACCAAACGAGGGCCCCCGTGTAGAAGACCGTCGCGCAAAGCAGGATCAGCAGGTCGATTACGAGGCTCAGATCGTCGATGAAACTCATTTCAGCACTTTCAACCCTTAACCGGGGAGCCCCGATAAAGCCCCGGGTACGATTTTGTGCCCCGGGCCCCGAACTTCAGAACCTGCATCGCCATTTACCGACAGGATGCCCTCAGGCTCGCTAGGAAGATCGCGTCGTCTCTGCAAGCGCCCGCAAGGCAACTAGGGATGGACGCGAAGGAGCCGATTGTCCGGCGTTTCGTCAAGCCACACCGAAAGTTGTACCGCGCCTTAGTGCGGGTATGGCGACGTCGGGACGGCGTCGTTCCATTCGCGGCCCTCTGTCGTCAACAATCAGGTGACCACCGGTGGAGGAGTTTAATGACTCCGATCACGTTTCCGTCGCAGCCGTCATGAAGCGCAACCAGCCGCCCCGAATCTATCGCATCCTGCTCCAAGCGCGAAATTTGACCCGATCTCGACGTTTCTACGAGTCGCTCCTTTCCATTCGAGGTCGACTCGTAGGGGGTGGCCGGATCTACTTCGATTGCGGTCCCATTCTCCTGGGGATCTTGGACTACTCCTCCGTTCCACGCACCAAGGTCACGACCCCCACGGAGGCACTGTACTTTGCCACGAGCGACCTCGAGAGCGTACATCGACGGGCGCGCCGATTGCGCTGCCTCACCTCGGGACTTCTGCACGACGACCCTTCCAGTCCGCTCGGCGAGATCGTCGTGCGACCGTGGGGGGAGCGGTCGTTCTATGCGGAGGATCCCTCCGGCAACCCGCTCTGCTTTGTGGACGAACGCACCCTATTCACCGGAACTCCGCAACAGGTTGCCGCTCTCCGTCGAGCGCACCGCGCGCCGGTCAGATCACGGAGCGCGGGGCGAAGCAAGCAGCCCAAATCTCGATAATTCGTATCGGCGGCCCGTGTTCGGAACGGCGACGCATTCGAAATGGACGGATGTGCTCGGCTGATTCCCCGCGACCGGCGTGCAAGGCTTGTCCTCCGGGCTATAGCTCCCGCACGTTTCAAACACTGCGTTGGCTCGTGATATCTTCCCCGGGCGCCGTGAGCTCCCCGCCGACATGCTCCTTGTCTTCCGAGGGGCCTTGTGGGACCCGGCCCACGAAAAACAGGGAGAACACGAAGGCGAGAGCGATGCAGACCGCTAGGATGAGGAAGAGCTCGTTGTAGGTGGTCACGAGTGCGTTTTGCATATCGACGGGCGTAGGGGTTCCCCCGGATAGGCTTCGGTACCGCCACGTTTCATAGACCGTCAAGAGCGAGATGCCTAACGCGCCGCCGAGACTCTGCAGAAATCGGGTGATCCCGATAGCCGCGCCGACCTCGGCGCCGGGAGCCTCATTTTGGACGGCGATCGTCGTCCCCGCTAAGGAGAGCCCTAGACCGAAACCGAGCGGAATCAACGGGAGCGCGATTCCGCCGATCGGGAGGAACCCTCCAGCCAGTACCCAGAGGGGAGTGGACGAGGTCAGATCAGTGAGGAAGAAGGCCGACACGCTCGAGAGCGCGAGGCCCGTAGCCAGGAGGTTCCGATACGAAATTCGGGTGAGTATCTGCCCCGAAAGGGCTGCGCCCAAGATCAATGGAACCGCCAGGAAGTAAATGATGTCGCGCACGTCGCTCGTGGCGTTCGGACCGTCTTGCAACAAAACGATGCCGACAAAGACCGAGAGGAATGTGATGAGCGAACTGAAGACAACGCCCGTAAACAGCATCGTCCCGCTACTCGCAGCGATCACCCGCCGTCCTAGCAGACGAAGCGGTACGAGCGGTTCCGTCGTTCGGAACTCCCACCAGAGAAACGCGGCCAAAAGCACAATCGCCGATGCCAAGAGGCTGATGACGCGTGGATCCGACCACGTCCATCCGGCATCGGCCACTTGCACCAAGGCGAACATCAAGGAGCCCACCCAGCCAGTGAGCAGCGCCGCCCCCACAGTATCGAACCGGCCTGAGATCGCCGGCCGCAGCGGGCCCACCGCGACCAACAGTACCACCATCGCCAGGATCCCGAAGGGCAAATTGATGTAGAACACCCATCGCCAGGTTGTGACCGACACAATGTAGCTCCCCACGAGCGGCCCTAGCACGATCGCGAGCCCCGACGCTCCCGCGAGCATGCCGGTGACCCGAGCGCGGGTCTTCGGAGGGAACATGACGGCCACCATCGCGATGGCGACGGGGAACACGCCCCCCCCGCCGAACCCTTGGATGCCCCGGAACACGATCAGCTCCGCGAGATTCTGGCTCAGTCCCGCGAGGGCGGAACCCGCGATGAACACCGCGAGGCCCGCGACAAAGACGTTTCGTCGGCTCGTGATGTCCGATAGACGAGAGAAGATAGGGATCGAAATCGTGGACGAGATGAGATACGCGCTGACGACAAAAGTCACTCCATTGACCTGGTGAAGGTCGACGGCGATTTTCGGAAGGACGGTGGCCACGACGAGCGAGTCCATGGCCCCCATCAGGATCGCCAGGAATACGGCGACGAGCACCAGGATCGCCCCGATCTCCGAGAGATTTCCGAAGGGGGTCGTGTCTTCGGACTTCGCGGATTTCGTGCTCAGCGGGCCGGAGTCGGGCATGGTCGGCGGGTCGACCATGACTGCTGGTCACTATAAAGTCTTACGGTCATTTATTTGGACGCAAGAAGGTAGAAATACCATCCAGCCGTGCCCAATGGCAAGAGCCCTGAGGAAACTGACGCCGGAATGCCGAAGGTCGTTGCGGAATACAAGGCGCAGGCGCGAGATCGGATCGTGGCCGCGGCCCGTGTGGTGTTCCGTCGCGAAGGATTCTGGAGCGCGACGATGGACGACATTGCCCGTGAGATCGGTGTCAGCAAGGGAGCCCTTTACCTCTATTTTCGAACCAAGAACGATCTGTTGGAGGAAATTCAGAATCGTTTCCGCAGCGAGGTACTTCAGGGGTGGGAGGGACTACTCGAGAAGGGGGACGTGGCGGAGGGGATCGCGAACTCCTTAGACGCGGTCTTCTCACGGGAAGTGGACCCGGGGGTTTGGCACGAGCTAGGAGCGGCGTCGGCGGCGGACCCGGCGCTTCGACGCGTCCTGGAAAAGGACGCACGCGAGGATCAGAGGCTCATGAGACGGTTCCTGCTCCGACTCCAGCAACGCGGACGGATCCCCACATCGAAGGACCCCAGTGCGCTCGCGGACGTCGTCATATCCCTGCTGCGCGGAACCGTTGCCGAACTCATGATTCAAGGTCAGGCCACGATCTCTCGGAAGCGACTGGTGCGTTCACTACGTCTGGTCCTCGGTATGTAACCTGACGATTCTCCGCGCGCAAGCTCGGAAGTCCCCCTTCCATGTCCCCCGTCCAACCCCCTGGATTCCTGGTCGGTCTCTCGGGAGTCGTCGGATCTTTCCCTGCCCGGGTACGGCCTCTGCACGATCGCCCCCTCCAAACATACATACGAGTCAAACGACCTAGAATCTTCGGAGACTCGCGCGAATGCCACGGAATCCTCGTTTTCCTCTCCCGCAACCGCTGTTCGATGAACCAGTGTTCAGCCAAGGAGCACCGACTCCTGACCCGACTCGGTTCAAAGTGCCGCATCCTTCCGACGCCCTCCTGTACGCGAAGATCCAAGCTCTACTCTACGAAGATGCGGTAGGATTCCCCCTCTCACGAGCCGCTCCCGGGGATCTGTATGAACTGGCGACCGCGCTCGGCCCGCACGGACCCGAGATGGTGCAATCGATTCAGTCGGTCGGCGAGATTGCGTTCCACATGGTCGGAGACATCGGGGCGTCCACGGCAGGGAAGTACCCGGATGAGATCCTGGTGTCGGACCGAATCACGGAGGACTGCCAGACTGCGGCGAGCGCGGATCGCCCCGCGTTCCTCTACCTCCTGGGGGATTTGATCTACGACTTCGGCGAATCGCAATATTACTACGATCAATTCTACGAGCCGTATCGGAACTATCCGGCACCGATCTTCGCCATCCCGGGGAACCACGACTCATTCATCATTCCGGGAACTTCGGCCACCGAGACCCCGCTCGATACTTTCCAGCGAAACTTCTGCGCTACGGAACCGGTCGTTACACCCGAGGCGGGGTCCCTACATCGAACGGCCATGACCCAGCCCGGCGTCTACTTCACGCTCGACGCGCCGTTCGTGCGTATCATCGGGCTGTTTAGCAATGCGCTCGAAGACCCAGGGGTCATTTCCAGCCAAGGGGGAACTTGGAAGTCGGTGCCGGATTACCAGCTCGACTTCCTGGCGGCCCAACTCAACCGGATCAAAAGCGACGCTTTCACCGGGGCGGTGGTTCTTGCCGTTCACCACCCACCCTTCTCCTATGCGCCTTCGGCGGCGGGTTCCGGGACGGGCGGCACACATGGCGGAAATCCGGTGATGCTGGCCCAGATCGACGCCATCTGCAGCGCGGCGGGCGTGTACCCTCACGCGTTCATTTCCGGACATTCGCACAACTACCAGCGATTTACCCGATCCCTCCAATTTGCGGGAGGATCGTATGAGATTCCGTTCATCGTGTGCGGGGACGGAGGCCACGGCCTCGCTTCGCTCGTCCAGGCGCGACTGGGATCGCCGGCTCAGGAGCCGAGCGATGGACTCGATGTATCGTACTTGGATTCGAGCACCACCGTCGATACGACCGGTCTCACTCTCGATCGGCATGACGATCAGACATACGGGTATCTCCGATTCCAAATAGACGCTCAGCAATTGAGCGTCGGCTTCTACCCGGTTGACGCGGGAATTCCCGCGGATACGCGGTCGGACACAGTCACCGTCGAAATTCCCTCCCATTCGCTGGTCCAGCAAACATCGACCTCGGTTCGTTCGGCCCGTTCCCGAAAGCAATCGGTTCGCAAGGCATCCAGTCGAGTCGTTCGTGCTCCCAAGCCTCGACGCAGATAGAGCCGTTTGCACATGCGACCCGCATCGGTGCCCCGGACGAGCATCGGCCGACCCGATGGTGTGCTAGTCGTCAACATTTTCGACGTGATTCTGAGGAAACCAGCCCAGCTGCGATTGCGAATCCCGGCACCAGAGCCACCCCCCTTCTCGGTCCTCCGAGATCACCTGCAGCTCCTCTCCGAGGAGGGGGTCCAGTGACGTCGTGTCGTAGTCCGCCATCACGTCACCGGTCTTCCCCTCGATCCGCAGGATACGAGATGGGATCCAACCCACGGCCCCGTCTTTCATGGTGACTAGCACGAAGGCGGGCCACTCATCGGATTGCTCACCCACCTCGACCACTTCACCCGGCCGAACTTGGAGCGGTGGGTAGACGATCTTCTTGGAGGGAGGCAAGCGTTTCGTGACTCGAACAAGGGAAGGCATTCAGGCAAGGACAGTAGGGGACCCATAAGGCACAATCCGTCCATCCCGAGCGCCGCTCAGAACCGCTTGTAAATCTCACTTCTTGGACCTCGCTTACAAGATTCTCGGCGCCCTAACCCACTGCACCTCGACAACTGAGCCGGGGGTAGCTCAAGGGTCAGTCTTCACGTAGCCCGACGGTATCGGTCGGGGGTATGCGGCACGCGATTCTAGGAGCCGGCGGCGTGGGAGGTCTGCTCGGGGCGTGTCTCGCGCACACCGGCGACCGCGTTACACTTGTCGTGCGGCCCGAGATGGTCACGGAGACGCCTCGCAGTTTACGATTAGAGAGTCCGTTTGGCAATTTTCAAGCCGATGTCACGATCGCCGCAGAAGTTCCTCCAGTAGACGTGCTCTGGATTACCGTCAAAGCTCCACAATTGGAGGCCGCGCTCAATGCGCTTCGAAGTCCGCAGAATGCGCCCTCGATTGTTCCGCTTTTGAACGGCATCGATCACGTGGCGATGCTCCGGGCCCGGTATACCTCCGACCAGGTGATCGCAGGGACGATCGCGGTCGAAACCGAGCGGGTCGCCCCGGGCCAAGTCGTGCATCGCTCGCCGTTCGCCCGCCTGAGCATCTCCTCCGTCGGTCGCCCCGCTTTGGCCGGCACCCTGGACCATCTGCAACGACTCGGCTTCACGTGCCAATTTGTCGACGACGAACCGACCCTATTGTGGAGCAAGCTGGTTTTTCTCGCTCCCGTGGCGCTGACCACGACCGCGGCGGACCGACCGATCGGCGGGATCGTTTCCGACCCGGTTTGGAAGATACAGTTGGAATCGAGCGTACGGGAAGCATGTGCGGTAGCCCTCGCGGAAGGAGCGAAGGTCGACGCCGCAAATGTCCTGGCGATGACCCTCGGTATGCCCCCCGGTTTGCGGAGCTCCATGCAGAAGGATGTAGAGCAGCACCGGACTCCGGAACTGGATGCCATCGCGGGACCGATCCTCCGCGGGGCACGGCATCACAACATTCCCGCTCCGGCCACCCAGCAACTAGTAGAAGCGGTAGCCAAGCGAGCCCAAGGCTGAGCCGGTTAGTTGGCGCTACGCTTGGCACGACCGGGCTTACATTCCCAGGGTAATACGACGCAGTACACCTCGACGGGAACCTTCACATGCTTCAGGCGCTTCTTCCCGACACTTTTCATCGGTAGTTCGAACTTGTTACGGACTTGATCGTACACTTGCCGACTGATCGAGATTCCCCCTTCCGGTGCCAAGGGCTCAATTCGGGAGGCCACATTGACGGCGTCCCCGAGAATGTCCGCTCCCGATTCGATCACATCGCCCAAGTGGATGCCGACGCGCAGCCGGATCCGATCCTTCACCGCCCGCGTCCGGTTGTGCTCGTGGATCCGCTCTTGAATTTCGAAGGCACACTTCGTCGCGTCCAACGCACTCGAAAACTCCACGAGGACTCCGTCGCCGAGGGTTTTGACCTCCCGTCCTTTGTGTTTTGAAAACGCCGTACGCAACGTACGGCGATGAGCTTCGAGCACTCGGAGAGACTCCGCGTCATCTTTCTGCGCGAGGGCGGTATACCCCGCTAGATCGGTATACATGATGGCCGCCAATCGACCCGGTCCGTGAGGCGGGGCTCCACGCTCGAGCACCACTTCCCCGTTGTCGAGGAGCTGCATCCGATGCCAGCGCGTGTCGCAGACCTTACCTCGAATCATCCGAATCCGGATGTAATGGGCGATCTGACCGCCTTCCGACTCGGACTTTACGTCAATGATGCCGTCACAGAGCGCCTCGAATTTTGTGTAGAACGTGTCGCTCGCGATCCCCTTGACGAAACCTAGAAAATGGGGGGTTTCGCGGGCTCGGATGCCGTACGGTAGAGCCCCGATCCGCCACGAGTCGATGAATTCCTTCTCCCCGTTGTACTGGAGAAAGATAGCAGCGTTATCATCCAAGTGGAGCCAACGTTTGTCCTCAGCGCTGTAGCCCGCTTTAGCGGCCTTCTTCCAGCGCACGGCGCTTTGGGCCACGTCCCAGGGATTGCTAGAGGTCGAAGTCCAGCGGTTCGACTTCCCGCGCGCCGCTTTCCGGACCTTCTCCGCGTACTCGACCGTCGGCGTAAAGCTGTCCCAGATGTTGAGGAGCCCTACTTTTTCCATTTTCTTGGCATCGATTCCCAAGCGTCCGAGCGCCTCTCGCGCTTCGTCCGGGAAGTGCTGGAAGACGTGATACTACGTTTTCATACCTTTTTTCAGCGCCAAGGCGGCGATCATCAGGGAAGTCTCATACCAGAGCGAGTCAGCGCCGAACTCGACGATGTAGTGACCTCCGTAGAAGAAGCCGTTCGGGGCGAGCTCGTTCAGAATGGGCACCTTGAGAGTTTCGCGCATACGCGGCGACCACCGCACATCGAGGTTCTCGGAATGAACATTGCGTAGAACGCCGGATCAGGGCGTCCGCCCCGGGGTCATCGTTCAGGCGCCGTCACGTTCCCACTCGGTTACCCGACGAGCCCTTCGGGAGCCTCGACCCCAGCTCAACGAGTGAGCCGGCTGGCAGGTTGGCGGGGTTTCTTCGGATTGACGGAGCTGCCGGGCAGCATCAATTGCATCAATTCCACATCGAGCAGCCGACCGAACTTGAGTCCGACCTCGCGCATGACGCCCACGGTCGTGAATCCCGCTGACACGTGAAGCTGCCGGCTTGCAGGATTGCCTTCGGCGATGCGCGCCAGGATGGTATGAATCCCGAGGGCGACGGCCCGTGCCCGAATTTCCGTCACGAGCTGGCGGCCAATGCCACGACCTCTCCACGGGCTGGCCACGTACACCGATATTTCGGATGTAGCCGCATACGCTCGACGTTCCGACCACGGGCTCAAGCCAGCCCAACCGATGACTTCTCCGTCGACCTCGGCGACCAGCACCGGATGCTGCGAGTCGTGATGCGCGAGCCACGCCCTCTGACCCTCGATGGAGCGCGGCTCGGTATCGAACGTCGCCGTGGTGGTTCGAACCGCCTCGTTGTAAATGGTCGCAATGGCTCCGGCATCCATCGTCAGCGCCGCACGGATTCTCGGCTGGTCACGCATTCGACGATCCTTCACTGACATCGATCCCGAGAGAGTCGTTGCACAAGTCGCACGGGATCGTCCGATCTAGGAACGTAGACGCGTACGATCTGCGATTCGGAGGATGGCGGCCAACGAGCGATCGACGTCGTCTTGGGTAGTGGCCCAAGAGCTCACACTGATCCGCATCGCCGATCGGCCATGCCAGCGCGTACCTCCGCACCAGCATGTGCCGTCCTCTTGCACACCCGCGATCACTCGCGCGGTGGCGTCGTCGTCCCCGAATGCTACGAGAACTTGGTTCAACTCCACCTCGTTCAGAATCTCATACCCGGCGGCGTGGAGTCCCTCGGCGAATCGAGTCGCAAAAGCACACGTCCGCTCGACGAGCTCCGCGAGACCTCGGCGCCCCAGGGATTGGATCGCCGCCCACGTGTCCACGCCCCGAGCGCGACGCGAGAGTTCGGGGGTAAAGTGGGAAGGTTCTCTTCGATCACTCTTCACCAAATAGGCGGCCGGACCAATAGACATCGACGCAAGGAGGTCGGGTGGGTTTCGTACGAAAACGAGTCCGCTATCGTAGGGAACGTTCAACCATTTGTGACCATCCGTCGCCCACGAATCGGCGAGTTCCACTCCCGCAGTCAAGTATCGGCGTTTAGGCGCCACGGAGGCCCGGAGTCCGAATGCCCCATCCACGTGCACCCATGCCCCGGCGCTCTTCACGCGTGTGGAAATTTCCCCAATAGGATCGAACGCGCCGCTGTTCACGTTCCCGGCCTGGACGCAGACAATCGCTGGAGTCGTCAAGGGGGGTATGGCATCAGCTCTCATGCGCCCTTGAGAATCCACGGACACGCGCAGGACGCGGCCGCGCCCGAGCCCTAGCATCGAGACCGCCTTGAGGAGAGAAGCATGTGCCTCTTCGCCGACGACCACGGTGATCGGCGGTGACCCGGCCAATCCGAGCTCCTCGACGTCCCAGCCAACGTTAGCCAGAACAGTGTGACGCGCGGCCGCAAGCCCGGTAAAGTTGGCCATCGTGGCCCCGGTGACGAAGGCACCCTCACTCCCTGCGGGCAGCTGGAGGAGGTCCCGCGACCAGCGAAGCGCGATCTCTTCGAGTCGCGCCGCGACCGGGGAGGCTCCGAAAAATGCCGTATTCTGGTTCCACGCCCCCGCTAACCAATTCGCCGCGAGGGCCGCGGGAAGGGCACTTCCGATTACAAACCCAAAATAGCGCCCCCCCGCGCAACCAACGGCGGCCGGGGAACCCCGATCGTCGAGGATCTCGATCACGCGGCGCGGGTCTTGACCCGCTTCAGGAAGAGCGCCATCGAGCGCATCGAGTCCCTGAATATCGTTCAATGTCGGCGAGACCCGTCGTTCGTCGAGGCTTCGCAGGAATCGGAGGCTCCGTTCCGTGGCCTCCCGGAGCGGCGCCTCGGCAGGAAGTGCGGGCGCCTCCAACGTGCTCGGGACGCTGGGCCCCAGTCTCCTATCGGAATTGGTCATTTTTCTCGACTCGGTCACTTGGGAAAGCGACGGCAGCCATCAAGGTGGCGCTAGGGTCGACTTCCGCGCGGTCAATGGAGCAGTACCCGCGTCGATCGCTGGGCGCGAACTCGACTGTCTGACCGCCTTAGCGAGGGGCGCGGAGGAACCCCCGGAGCCGTGTCCGCCCGCCCCTTCGGGGCGGTTGATCTACGCTTGTTGTATCAGTTCCTGGGTGTGCCCCTCGTGGTTCTGGACTTCTTCGGCGTCGGTCGAGGAAAATTCCGTTCCGCAGTCAGTGCACCGGATCATAGTGGGCGTCGGGGCCGACATAATTGGGCAAAGGTGGGTTGGTATATACAGTCAGTCGAACGCCCTCCAGCAAATCCGAGGTCGTCGCACGGGAGCGTGCGGCCTCTTCGCCATCCACGCGTGACTTCCGCTTCGAACGTAGACAGTCTGAATGGCATTACGCTCCCGTCCCCGAGGACGGGGTCACGGCAGGCGGAGCGGAGGATTTCCGGGCCACGACCGTTTCAAATCGCCACCGGCGCCGCACGTACACGAAAGTGTAGCCGTGATCCGTGAGCCATTGCCGGATCAGTTCCAGGTGGAGGAAGTCTTCGTAGAGCAGGAGCCCTCCGGGGCGGAGCACGCGATCGATCTCGGCGAGCGCCTGCGGGACGCGACTAAAATCGTGATGAGAGGGGCTGGCGTGGTGAATCGTAACGAAAGCGAGAACGACGTCATACGTCGCCTCGGCAAAGGGGAGGTGCAATACATCCGCCTCACGGAAGACGACGGCGGAGGGCCGGTTCGACGGGAAATGACGGTGAAGTGTTCGCTGTGCCGCCTCGAGCTGTCGAGGGTCCAAGTCCGTCGTGACGTATTGCGCTGGCTGAAAACCTTCTACGAATCGAGCTGCGAGCTCTCCGCTGCCACAACCAATTTCGAGGCAGACGGCGGCGGGCGGAATCGGCGCGCTCGATCGTATTCGAGCGAACGATCGAGCGGCGCGGCGCCGTGCTGAAAGGTTGACAAAAAATCGAGAGAACGCGTTCATTTCGGGCATGGGTCAGTGGCGGGAGAACCTGCCCTTCTTTTACTCGTCGGTCGGGGCTGGTTGGGGCTCTGGGCAACCCAACGGGGTCAAACATTAGACCCGGTAGTGATTCGCCCCCATTCACATCGACAACTCCTTTACCTTGAATCACCAGTCGTGCCCTGATGGCTGGCCAGTTTTGCATGCAATGCGGAAAGCCACTTACCCCGGGGACCCAGTTCTGCATGAGTTGCGGTGCCCCAATCCGTGGTGCTGCGCCCTCCGAAGCGCCCGGCGCGATTCCCCCGCTTCCCCCTCCTCCGCCCCCGCCTCCCGGCCCGTCCCTTGGCTCCGTGCTGGGAGTCGAGGGTGGTCGGAACTTCCTACTCCAACACCAGCTGATGAGCAACGGGCGCAACTACCGCGTGCTAAATTCGGAAAAGCGTCACCTCTTCACGGTACGCGAAAGTTTCGGTCAGGAGGTACGGGCGAACTTCCTCGGAGGATCGGGTATGTCCCGCCCCGCCTTCGGACTCGGTGCGCTCGCCATGGGCACCCGCAGCTTCATTTGGGAAGTGTTGGACGCGGCCGGGACCCCGCGCGGTCGAATCTCGATCCAGGTCTCTCGTGGCAACGCGGTATCCACCCTCGCGGACTTGGCCGGGACCCCGCTCCTGGCGATCAATGTCGACAAGGGGTTAGTGGGGGGACTGGCCGCCACGGCGGCCACGGTTGACGGGCGACCGATGTTTCAAGCTCACGGGAATTTGATACACCACAATTTTTCGATTCAAGACCCCGCCGGACAGGAGGTGGCCAAGGTCCACGAGGCGTGGGCCTCGGTCCGCGACACCTACAACGTCGACCTCACAGGGAATGTGGACCCTCTGGGCCCGTTGATCTTCGCCATCCTGATCGACCGCGAAAAAGAGACCAACTAGGCCGGGGCGTTCGGTTCCGTACCAATCGTACGGGGTTCTAGCCGGCCGAAATCCTGAGAAGACTAGATTCAGCGGGTTCGATGGGCGGAGGCTCCCCCCCAGGGTCCTTTCAAAGAACTCGGTCAAGGTTCGTATGGAGCGAACCTTCTGCTCCATGTCGGCCGAGCCGTGCCCCGCCAGACGTCCGCGCGCCGCCCGGGCGCGGCGAGGCGATCGGCGGGCAATCTTGGAGGACGAACGCGGAGTCATGGTTTCCTGGGACGGGTGTTGCGATGCGTCCCCTAGACGAGTGCCTTACAACAGCCATGGAACCGAAATCGCGGTCCACTTGGATTTCCGCCGACTCCGTCGGTCCGGTTATTGACCACGACCGATGCCAGATCCTTTCCGGCGACGACCTGACGCGGGCAGCGTCCATTGAACTTCTATCGATTAGTCGAAGTGATTGGAGACCGCAACGAGGTAGACGAGTAGAATGATCACGATCACAAGCCCGAGCCAGGATTGGGATACGAATTCCACTGCGCCGTAGAGGAGGAGCACAATAATCGCGAGGACCAGCGCCCAGAGCTCCTGATTCCAAAGTCCATAGGCGACGGCGAGGATGACGAGGCCAATGATGAGGATAATCAGGCCGCCGATGATCCCTCCCAGTCCGAACACAGTCGTGCCCCCTCCGAGCCCGAGGCCGACGCCGAGCAGCGCGACGAGAAGTCCCAGGAGGAAGACAAAGAATCCAAAGATCCCGATCAGAACGGCGATGATCGCGACCCCGAGCGGAAGTCGACCTACGGCGGTGGACATAGCAGCCGTATTTCCCGAGGCTCTAAAATGCTTGCCAAGGTCGAACGACGTCGCGGACGCGACTGCTTTTCTTTCTTCCGGAGAAATCGATTACCGGAATTTACGAGGGATTTCCCTCTCCTAGACGCGTCCAGGTGGCTACGAGTACGCGAACTGCTCGGCGCAGATCCGGCAGTTCCGCGCGCTCCTGATCCGTATGATCGAGATGTGAATCGCCTGGTCCGTAGACGGCGGCGGGGCATTGCCACGCGGGGAGGACGGTGTTGAGGTCGGAAGTCCCCGCCTTCCGATAGAGAGTCGGCGTTCCGCCTTCGCTTCGGATCGCAGCCGAAAGCAGCTGCACCACGCGATTTCGGCGTTCCACTTCGACCGGGTCTACCTGAACGACCGCGCGCAACGCAATGGTGGGCGGGGAAGCGACCGAAATCTCATGGTAGATCGAGATCGCTCGGATCGATAGCGGGAGGCGCAGGTCGAGATCGACGTCCACACTCTCCCGGCCTCCGCGCAAATGCGTGCCGATCTGGACGACCTTCATGGTCACGGACTGGAACGGAGTTGGCCCACGGTGGCCCTCGCAGATCGCGCGGACTTGACTCGCCCACGCCAAGGCTTGGTCGACCGTGCTCGGCGCTGGAGAGGAGAGGTGGGATCGGGTTCCTTCGAACGTCGCTTGAAGCCGTAGCTCTCCTTTGTAGGCGATCGTGATTCCGTCCCACCCCGTCGGCTCCCCCACGATCAAATAGTTCGGCCGATACCGACCCACGAGATACTGCGCGCCCCGCGAATCCCGTTCCTCCCCGACGGCGGCTACGATTTGGATCCCGGCCGTCAGATCTGGCGCGGCTCCTGAGTAGAGTGCGGCGATCAGCGACGCCTTCGCGTCGCAGGCGCCGCGCCCGGCGATTGCCCGTCGATTCGAGCGTATCGGAATAACGCCTTCGACGGTGTCGATGTGGCCGAGGAACATGAGCCGATGCGGTTTCTTCCCTCGCGACGCGATCCCATTCCCAATCGGATCGATGCAGAACTCGTAACCCAGGTGACGGGCGATCTCCCCGAAAACGTGCACCCCGGGCGATTCTTGGCCCGTTGGGCTGTAGGCGCGAACCAGCCGAAGCAACGCCGCGCGTTCATCCACGGCTGAACACCGTCTCGAGAGCGTCGAGCGCGCGATTCCAGTCGCTCTCGTTAATGACCAACGGGGGAAGGAGTCGGACGATATTGGATCCGCCTCCGATCGCTAGCACCCCCTGCTGGGCAAGGGCATCGAGATACGGGCTGGCCCGCTCTTTGAGCTCGATCCCGATCATCAATCCCAGCCCCCGCACTTCCCGTACAAGGGGCGAGCGGGACTCGACGAGCCGCTGCATCCCGTGGCTTCCCAGACGATCGGCGCGTTCCCAGAGCCGTTCCTTGAGCAGGTAGTCGATGGCCGCTGACCCGGCGGCGCAGGCAAGGGCATTCCCCCCGAAGGTTGAATTGTGACTTCCTGCGAATCGCGCTTCGACCTCAGCCGAGCAGAGCGTGGCGCCGATGGGTACACCCCCGGCGAGGGACTTCGCGAGTGTCATGATATCCGGACGCACGTTCCAGCGCTCGCTCGCAAAGATACGGCCAGTCCGACCCATACCGGTCTGAACCTCGTCCAGGATCAGCAAAGCGCCGGCACGGTCACAAATTTCTCGGGCGGCGGGGAGATATTCGGGAGCAGCCACGTGCACTCCGCCCTCCCCCTGGACGGCTTCCAAGATCACGGCCGCGGTACCCTCGTCGACGGCCGATCGGAGCGCCTCGATGTCATTGTAGGGTACATGCGAGAATCCTGGAACGAGAGGCTCGAACGGTTCGCGAAAGTCGCGTCGCCACGTGGCGCTCAAGGCGCCCATCGTTCTCCCGTGGAAACCGCGCATGGCCGCCACGAACTTGGTCCTTCGAGTTGCAGATCGCGCAAATTTCAGGGCCGCTTCCACCGCTTCGGTGCCCGAGTTGGACAGAAAAACACGCGTTAGGTTGGAGGGCGCGATCGACAAAAGGCGGGTTACGAAAGCTCGACGCGCCGGAGTCGGGAAGGCGGGGCCAATGTGGATGAGTTGTCGGGCCTGGGATTCAATCGCCGCGGCAATCGTAGGATTTGCATATCCTAAGTTGGCAACGCCAAAGGAAGCGCCGCAATCGATGTAGGACCGTCCCTCCGAATCCCAGAGAGTAGCCCCTTCGCCGCGTACTATCTCCAACGGTCGTTGCGGAAAACAGGCAAATTCGCCCCCGGCCGACTGCGTCGCGGTCATGCGACCACCGTTCCTTGTCCGGCGATTGCCTGAGCAATCGGTTGCGCAACGTGAGAGGATCCAATGACGACTCGGTCCACGCCGTGGCGGGCAGCCTCCTCGGCGGCGAGGAGCTTCTTCTTCATCCTTCCGTGCGCGACTTCCAGAAACGACGCGAAGCGCGCTTCGGTGACCAGGGGGACGACCGTCTCGAAATTTTCCGGATCCTCGAGGAGCCCTGGAACGTTCGTCAGCAGGACGAGAGCCTGCGCGTGGACGGCGATCGCGAGCCGTGCCGCGAGACGGTCGGCGTCCACGTTCACGACTTCCCCGGTCGCAGTAATCGCGGGAGGAGATACGACCGGAACATAGCCCGCACGGACCAGCAGTTGGAGCAACTCAGCATTGACCGTCTCGATGGTGCCCCCGTGGTCGTCCTTCACGTGGATGATTCGGCCTTGCTCGACGGATCGCGTTCCTTCTTTCCGCTGAGCTACAACCAGCGCCCCGTCGACCCCGCTCAAACCGAGGGCCCGAATCCCCAGGCCTTGCAGGTGCGCTACGATCTGCGTATTCACTTTTCCGGCGAGCGCCATAGTCAAGAGCTCGAGACCCGGCATGTCGGTGTGTCGAGACACCACTCCGCTCGGAGAGGTCAAGTAACGGGCCGGTCGACCGAGTGCGACCCCCAATCGGTCCACCTCCGCGGAGCCTCCGTGCACCAGGATACATTCGGGCTGGGAGGCGACCTCGGCTAACGCAGGGGCAAGGTCATTCCCTTCGGCTCCCCCTAACTTGACTACGATCATCGCTGGCCCCTCTCTAGATGGGATGTAACCCGAGAAATTCGAGCCCGGTCGTTTCCGGGAAGCCGGCTCGGATATTCCAGCACTGAACCGCGTTTCCCGCGGCTCCCTTCCCGAGATTATCGAGCGCTGCGGTCGCAATGATGCGCTCTCCATGGGGGTCAACGACAAATCCGACATCACAGAAGTTGGTTCCCGCCAAGATCTTAGGTTCGGGATGACGATAGAGACCGTCCACGTCGTGGACGATGCGCACGAAGGGTTCGTTCTGATACGACTCCCGGTACGTCCGCCACAGCTCCTTCTCCGTCGGCGCGGTCCGATAGAATGCGTGACACGTCGCGAGGACTCCGCGGACGGCCTCTACGCCGTGGCAGGAGAGGGCCACTCGCACCCCGGATTCCTGTTCGATCTCGGCGGTGTGACGATGGAGCGCGGGGGAGTACAATCGCATTACGCCCGATCGCTCGGCATGCCCCGAGGCCGGTCCTCCCTCCGCACCACTCGCCGAGGAGCCGCTCTTGGCGTCGATTACGATGGGTGTGTCGCGGAGAAATCCCGCCCGGACCAAGGGGCGAAGGGCGAGGATCGATGCCGTCGCGATGCATCCCGGAACGGAGATGAGCGGGGCGTTGCGAAGGGTCGATCGATGTAGCTCGGGGAGTCCGAAGATCGATCGTGGGAGAATCTCGGGATGAGGATGCGTGACTCCGTAGTAGGTAGGGTACAGGGTTGGATCGTGCAACCGAAAATCAGCGCTCAGATCAATGTAGAGACCACCGGTTGCCAGCCACTCGGCCATCTTTCCCATCGAACGGCCGTGCGGGGTTGCGATGAACGTGACGTCGGTGGCTCGTAACTGCTCGTGTAGCGTGAAGACGAGGTCGGTGGCCTTGCGGAGGTTCGGATGGGCCCGTGAGACAGGTTTCCCGGCCAGCGCGTCGGAGGTCACCTGGACGACTTCCGCTTGGGGGTGGCGTAAGAGAAGCCGAAGCAACTCTCCGCCGACATAGCCTGAGCCGCCCACGACTGCGACCTTCATCGGTGGCCCTGGTCTACGGCGAAAGAGACGATCCGGTCGGCGATGTCGATCTGGGTCGCCGCCGCGAGCGCCTTGAACTCGGGGGTAGGGTTGACCTCGTGGACGACCAAGCCTCGAGGGGATTCCATGAGGTCCACGGCCAGAACGCCACCCCCTACTGCTTGCGCCGCCTTCAGAGACAATTCGCGGAGCTCGGGAGTCGGAATGAGCGCCTCGGTCGACCCTCCTCGAGCCGCGTTGGTGCGCCAATCCTCGGAGTAGCGATACATCGCCGCCACGACCTCATCGCCAACGACGAGAACCCGAAGGTCGCGACCCGGCTTCGGGACGTACTCTTGCACGTAGAACACCGAGTGCTGCGGCGATGCGAGCGCAATCTTGTGCTCAAGAATCTGTTCGGCCTCGCGCCGACTCTCCACCTTCGCCATGAGGCGGCCCCACGAACCAATCGGCGGCTTGAGAACGGCAGGGTAACCTATCTCGTCCAGGGCGCGCAGCGCCGCGTCGGGTGTGAGGGCGACTATCGTTCGGGGCGTGGGAATGCCGGCGGCGTGAAAGCGAATCGATGCGAGCGCCTTGTCCCCGCTCAATTCGAGGACGGCCGATGGATTGACGGTCGGGATACCGTAATGCTCGAAGAAACGAGAAGCATACACCGCGCGTGAGTGACTTACCGACCGATTCAGCACCACGTTCGCCGGATCCTCCGGTGCCTCGAGACCGAACGTCTGCGCCTCGTCGTGGAGGCGCTCGACGCGGAGACCGCGTCGCTCCGCCGCCTCGAGGATGCCCCGCTCCTCGGGGCGCACGATCGTATAGAACAAGGCGAGGCGGAACCCGTTACTCACCCCAGTCCTCAGCGACCTTCGGGGCCGGCACCACCGAGAACGGTTGGCACGCCGTCACTTCGAGCTCGCTTCCGCAATCGGGGCAGGAGAAAATCTCTCCTTCGATCATATCCTTCGGCACTACAGGGGCCTCACATTCCGGGCAGTTCGTCATTCTACTTCTCTCTCAGGATCTCTTCGACCCGTTCGTCCTTCGCATGGAGCTCGGACAGTGATTGGAGCGCGTGGTCCAAACTCTCGCGCGCCCGTTCGAGTTGGGTCTGAACGGATCGCGGACTTGGACCCCCAGGTGAGCTCCGAGTCTTGAGAGCCTCCGATGGGTCGGTGATCTCGGGACCGAGGAGCAGCGCGCCGGGGGATCCTCCCTCGTGGGCGTACCGCTTCGCGACCTCCTCGTGAGCTTGGCGAAACGGAACCCCTTCACGAGTCCGCTGCTCAACGAAATCCGTTGCGTAGAGTCGCGGGTCCCGAGCGGCTTGATCGATCCGGGGCAGGTTGAATTGGAGGGCAGGTACGAGCTGGGAGAACGCTTCGAGCGTCTCGCGGACTTGAACGGTGGCGTCGAAGACCGGCGCCTTGTCTTCCTGTAGGTCTCGATTGTATGCCATCGGCAGACCCTTGAGGACGGCGAGCAAGCCCACGAGATCCCCGAGGACTCGCGCGGACTTCGCCCGTCCGAGTTCTGCCACGTCCGGGTTCCGCTTCTGAGGCATCAGGCTGCTGCCGGAACCGAGTTCCGGAGTGGGCAACAGGAATCCGAACTCTTGACTGGCCCAGAGTGTGATCTCCTCTCCGAGTGAACTCAGATGAATGGCAAGCAGACTGAGGGTGAAAAGATACTCCGCAAAGTAATCTCGATCACTGACCGCGTCCAGGGAATTTTGGAACACTTGCGAAAACCCGAGTCGATGGGCGACCCACGTCGGGTCGATCGGTAACGACGTGCCCGCGAGCGCCCCGGCCCCGAGTGGGGAGACGTCCGCTCGCCGGGCACAGTCGATCAGTCGTTCGAAATCGCGCGCGAGCCGCCACTGATGGGCGAGCAGCTGGTGGGCGATCGAGACGAGCTGGGCGCGTTGCAAATGTGTGTACCCCGGTAGCGGATTCTCGAAGGTCTGGCTGGCGCGCTCGAGGAGCGCCGCGCGCAGGTCGGCGACCGCGACCCCGACCGTCCGAACCGCGCGCCGCAGCCAGAGCCGCTCGTCCAGCGCGATCTGGTCGTTCCGGCTCCGGGCAGAATGGAGCTTCCCTCCAATCGCTCCGACGCGCTCGGTAAGGGCGACCTCAACGTTGGTATGCACATCTTCGAGCTCTTCGCGCCAAGTGAATCGACCGCTCTCCATATCGGAGTGAATTCCTCGGAGACCGGAGACGAGACGTTCGGCTTCCGGCATCGGGATGATTCCCGTCCGCCCGAGCATCTCCGCGTGCACGATGCTTCCCGCCACGTCAAAGCGGGCCAGGGCCCGGTCTACCACGAGCGAGGCCAAGTACGGGGCCGCCGCGGTCCGAACGAAGGCGGGAGAACTAGGAACGTCATTCATAGTGCCGTCGCCGCGGCGGTCAGCTCGGGATCTTGGCGGGTGCGGCTAATTTGGGCTTCGCGTTTTGCCCCACGGCCGCCCAGGTTCGCGCGGGCAATCCCCAGACGTAGATGAACCCCTCCGCCATTTCCTGCCGGAACTGGTCCCCGGAGGAATAGGTGGCCAAGGCGTGCTGATAGAGAGAATACGGGGAGATTCGGCCCGTCACATGGCAGGAGCCTTTGAACAGCTTGAGGGTCACTTGCCCCGTGACCCGTTCTTGAGTCGCCGCGAAGAACGCGTCGAGGGCTTCTCGCAACGGAGTGAACCAAAGCCCATCGTAGATCAATTGCGCATATCGCCCTTCGAGGGTTCGTTTGACTTCGAGTAGATCCCGCGGCAGGACCATGCCTTCCAGCGCCTGGTGGCCCCCGATCAGGACGAGCGCGGCCGGGCATTCGTAGACCTCGCGCGATTTGATGCCTACCACCCGGGACTCTACATGGTCGATCCGACCGACGCCGTGCGCGCCGGCGATCTGATTTAGCGACGTGATGAGCGTGACGAGATCCATCGGGCGGCCGTTCAAGCCCGTGGGGCGGCCGGCGAGGAAATCGAGCGTCACATACTCGGGCGAATCGGGTGCGGCCGTCGGGCTCGTCGTCCAACCGTACGCTTCCTCGGGAGGCTCGAGGGCCGGATTTTCTAAGACGCCGCACTCGACGGATCGTCCCCAAAGATTCTCATCCGTGCTGTAGGGAGAGCCGCTCTTCGCGGGCACTGGGATTCCGCGCTCCGCCGCATAGACGATCTCTTCTTCCCGGGACATCCCCCACTCCCGTGCGGGGGCGATGACTCGAAGTTCAGGAGCCAGTGCCGTGGTGGAGAGATCGAATCGGACCTGGTCGTTCCCCTTGCCGGTGCACCCATGCGCCACATTCGTGGCGCCTTCTTCCCGCGCGATCGCGACGACGTGCTGTCCGATCAGGGGCCGGGCGAGGGACGTGCTAAGAGGGTATTGCCCTTCGTAGAGCGCATTGGCCCGAATCGCGCGGACCAGATACTGTTCCGCGAACTCTTCCCGCGCATCGATCACGTACGCCCGGGTGGCCCCGGCACGTTCCGCTTTGCGCCGCGTGGCTTCGAGATCGACCGGCTGGCCCACGTCGACGGTCACGGCAATGACCTCGTGGCCCAGGTCTTTGAGCCAGGGAATCGCGACCGAGGTATCGAGCCCTCCCGAATAGGCGAGGACAACTTTCGAGTGGCCCATTTCAGAAGGTCCTAGATTAAGAGAAAGAATCGAAGCGCAGTATATTTAGGATTTGACCAAAGTTGGGCATTTTCGGGCGAAAGTGTCTAATTTAGGACAGTCAATCGAGCACCATGAGTGAGATCACCGAGGGAGTGCGCCATTACATCGAATCCCACCCCGCCGTCTCTGACGCGATGCGTCTGGGCATCGCAAACTATTCGGCTGTTGCTCGGCGTATCGCCAAGGAACAGCACTACCCTCAACTCCAAGCTGTTCTCGCCGCGGTTCGGCGGTACCCCATCACGGCTTCCCAATCGTACCGAGACGAGGTCATCCGTCGTGTCCTTCGGCAGAGCCGCATCGAGACGCGAACCAAGATTGCTACGGTAACCGTGACCCAGGGGATCGACGTCTTGCAGCGGCTGGGGGATGTCGTCGAGGAGCTGCTCGACGAGAACAGCATCTGTCGTCTCATCCAGGTGTCGCGCGGTAGCGTGATCATCATCGAGGAGGACTCGATTAGTCGCGTTACCAAGCGTCTCCGCGAATCCCAGGTGATCAGCATCCGGAAAGGGTTGGTCGAACTGGCCGTCACGAGCCCCGAGAATATCGAGCAGACCCCAGGGCTGCTCGCGCTGCTCGCGAGCATGTTGTCCGCTCGGGGGATTAACATCGTGCAAGGCATGTCCTGCTATACCGACACGATCTTCATTTTGGGCCGCGCCGACATGTCCGCCGCGGTCGAAGCCCTCACCCTCGCCCTCGAATGAGCCGCCCCCCCGGACGGGTCGACCGACGGAAAGCGACAGTTACTAACTCGATATCGAATGAATAACGGTATAATCTCGTTGGAGCTCCGGGGGGCGTGCGATCCCCCCGTTCTTCCCCTGCGCCTGGTTGGCGACACGGCTTCCTCGGGGTATACGCCCTGAGCGCCGTCGAGGAGTCGCCCCTCTACGCGCATCAGCTCTCGACCCGGATCGCCGAGCGGACCCAGGGAGCTTGGCGGCCCAGCCCGGGAGCGATCTATCCGGCCTTTCGTTCGTTGGTCGCGCGGGGCCTCGTCGAAACCCACACGGTGGCAGGTCGTCGCCAATACTACATCACCGCGGCGGGTCGTCGCGAGGTTGCGATCCTCCGCTCCCGTCGGCGCCAGTGGATCGATCGTCTGGGCGGGTCGTGGCGTCTTATGCTCGACCTGGTCGATCCCGCCGAGCGCGTGGAGGCTACCCTGACCCGCTTACGCGCCACGCTCCATACGATCGAGATCCTGACCGGCGAAGATCGGGAACTCCTCAGCGCTTGGGACCGCTCGTACGTGAGCCGGCAGGCCATCGGCGAGCTGCGTCGCACGATCGAGCGCCTCGAGCATTCGAGCAAGGGACCCGTGTCTTCGCCGGCGTCGCGCCGAACCCGCCCGTCTCGCACGGAGGCCTAGCGATGGATGCGATCGTGACCGATAATCTGACGATGAAGTACGGCTCGCTGGTCGCGCTCGACCACGTCTCGATCAAGATCCCCAATCGCTCGATCTTCGGGCTCCTCGGGCCGAACGGCGCGGGTAAAACCACGATGATCAAGCTGCTCACGGGGCTCGTTCGGCCCACCGAGGGGGATGCCATAGTGGCCGGCTTCAGCGTTCGGAAGAACCCGTACAAGGTCAAGGAACGGATCGGCTGGGTCGCCGCCGAGGTCATCCTGGACGACGACCTCACCGCGTGGGAGAATCTCTGGCTCCAAGCGAAGCTCCAGAATCAGAAGGATTGGCAGGGCCGAGCGCGCGATTTGCTGGCGTACTTCAGCCTCACCGACCGGATGAAAGACCGCGTGGGTCGATTTTCCACGGGAATGCGAAAGAAGCTCGAGATAGCGCTCGCGCTGCTCCACCAACCGTCCGTGATCTTCATGGACGAACCGACGATCGGACTGGATCCGGCGACTCGGGGCATGCTGTGGGACCTGACGCGGGGCATTAACCGCGAGTTTGGCGTCACGATCCTTCTGACCACTCACTACATCGAGGAGGCGGATGCCCTCTGCGAAACGTTGGGTATCTTGGAGCGGGGCAAGATCGTTGCGCTCGGGTCGCCCTCCGAGTTGAAAAGTCGGGTCGGAGGCGACCTCATTGAGCTCGAAACGACGTCTCCCCCCGACGCTAGCATTCTCCGCGGCCTCCCTGGGGTGCAGGACGTCCGCGACCACGGCAAATCGGTGATCCTCAAGGTGGGATCCGCCGAAGAGACGTTACCAGCGCTGCTCCGAGTACTTCCCGCGGACGGGGTCAAACGGATTAACGTTGAAAAGCCGAACCTCGAGACCGTCTACCTCGACCTCACGGGCCGACGCCTGACGGAGGAAGACACGCACGTCGACGTTCGGAAGTTCTACACGGCGATTCGGAGGGCGCGCCAGTGACGGCGAGTCAGATCCAGGGTCTGTACATCCGAGAGCTGACCCGGCTGTATCGCAACCCCGCAGTGCTGATCATGACGTTCGTGCAGCCATTCATGTGGCTGGCGTTCTTTGGGAGCAGTTTTTCGGGTTTGTCCACGGAGGAGTTGGACCAGTTTTTTCACACCAACGCGACGAACTACATTCAATTCCTGTTGCCTGGCGTACTCGCGACCTCTCAATTAACGATTGGAATGTTCGCGTCAATGAGCACGATTCAAGACAAGCGATTTGGCTACATGAAGCGCATTTTGCTTACCCCCACGGCGAAGGGGACGGTCTTCTTCTCGAAGGTTTTGGGAGCGACCACTCGGGGTCTGATCCAGATCCCGATCATGGTCGGAGCTGCGCTAGCGTTCGGGGTTCGGTTCCCAACGGATCCGGTCCTGTGGCTGGGGTGGATCGCCACGCTGTTCTTGTTGGGGCTCGGGTTCACCTCGCTTTTCATGGCCGTCACGGCCTCGAGTACCGACTGGCAGACCCCGGGCGTCGTCTCGAACTTCATCACCATGCCACTCATGTTCTCGAGCGCGGCTCTCTTCCCACAAGCGAACTTTCCGCAGTGGATGCTCTTGATCTCCCACGTGAACCCGATCACCTACGCGGCGCTGTTCGGCCGCGCGTTCGTGCTGGGCAATCCGGTCAACTGGACGTACCTAGGCTATGTCGGGATATTCGCGGTAACGATGCTGGCTATCGGCACGCTCGTATCGGAGCGGTGGCTCAAGGTCGAGTAGAGGAGAGTGATCCGAGTGGCGCGTTCCGACCTTGGGGCGAGCAAGACCGTCAATGAACGCCTCCACCGAGAACAGATACCCGGCCTTGCTCCGCAGTTCGCCAAGCTCTATCACCGAAGCTTCGAGTCGGCGACCCATCCACCCTCGGCGCAAGACGAAGCCGCATTCATCCCGACGTTAGACCTGCATGCGAAACGCGAGGGTTTCGACCTTGTCGGTGGGCGTGAAGGGGACTCGGGTGACCTCATCGGTTTCGTCTACGGCTATCGCAGTGCCCCGGGTCAGTACTGGAATGAGAAGGTTACCGCGCCGCTCCCACCGAAGTTGCGGAAGCGGTGGTTCTCCCACGCTTTCACATCCCCGTCCTGGCGGTAATGCCCGAATATCAACGGCGCGGGATTGGGAGCGCACTCCTCGAACACTTGTTGACGGCTCGAACCGAATCGACGGCGGTATTGACGACGCTCCAGGACGATCGGCGCGCGGTGGAATTCTATCGCCGGCAAGGGTGGTCGGTGCTGCTCTCCGACTTTCAGTTCGGAGCACAGACCCCGCGGTACTTGCTTTTGGGACGTCCGCTACGAAGCTGAACCCCCCGCGGTCGACTAGGCCAAATAATCGACCGACGTGCGCCGACTGTTGACGCCCCGACCATCCACGCGCCGCTCATCCGAACGACGGCCCACCGAAGCGCTTCCACCGGAACCTACGGCTCCGTCCGCGGGCTATCGGTCCGTTTCGGAACGGACCGAAGAGCTGGGCGAGGCTCTTGAAGAAGCGTGCCAGCATGTCGCGCAAATGCCAGAGTTTCGGGGAGTTTCGTTGGGGATCCTCGAGCCCATTTCGATGCGTGAACTTGCCCCGGGGGCGCTGGGTTGGCACTGCGAAATCCGACTCTCCGCGACGGGCACCAATTCGACGTTGTATCTTGTTTTGAGCCCCCGTGGAACGAAGGCCGAGAGTTCACTGACCGGAGTTCATCCGAAAGAGATTGCGTATCGGCATGCCCTGGATGGCGAAGTCGGCGTCGAATTGCTGGTTCGATCGAGCGCGGCGCGCGATCTCCCACGACTGCGAAGCGTGGCGGATGCGATCCGCGTCGAGCTGGAAGCCGAGTAACCACCTCAATTGCATACGGTATTCAGATACACCGGCCGAGGCGTTGAAGTAGCGGCGGGATCCCACTAGCCCGAGGATCGCCGATGACGGAGCTTTTCGAATTCGCGTTGATCGCCGTTGCGTTCGGTTTCGCCTTCAGCATCGGCGCCCACTACACCGGTGCGTGCATGGGTATGCCGTACGCGGCCCGCGCGATCCGGCTCGTCCCTGCGCTCCTCGTGATGGCCCCTCTCGCCCTCGCCGGCGCGGTCCTCGCGAGCGAGCGTGTCGAAACCACCGTGGGGCACGGCATCCTCGGCGGAGGGACGATTCTTATCCCCATGGCCCTCGCAATCGTGGGTTCCGCGTTCGCGCTGACCCTCGTCTACAACTTCGTCCGACTCCCGACCTCCACGATCCAGATCTTCGTATTCTCGGTCATCGGCGCCGGCGTCGCGCTGGGCTTTCCGGTCCTCTGGGGAACGATCGGCGTCCTGCTTCTCCTCTGGGCGACGGCCCCGTTCGCTGCGTTCGCGCTCGGCTACGTCACATTGCGGATCTGGGACTCTCGACGCGCATCGGGAAGCGCCCCGGCTTCCCTCGGACGATGGGCGGGGTTCGGGCTTGTGACGGTCGGGGCGGTCGCCTCCTTTGCGATGGGCGCGAACGACGTCTCGAACGCCTCCGGATCTCTCGTGATGACGGGACTGTTCTCTCTCCTGGTGGCGGGTGCGATCGGAGGCCTAGGACTGGCCCTCGGCGTTCTCACGTGGGGGCGGCCGCTCCTCGATCGTGTCGCTTTCGATATCGTGAAACTGGACACTCGGATGGCCACCGCCGCGCAGTTTGCCCAGGCCGCCGTCATCCTCGCCTCGGTCGGCTTCGGCTACTTCACCTCTATGAATCAGGCGCTCGTCGGCGCCCTCATCGGAGTTGGCGTGGCCCGCCGCCAAGGGAAGACTCAATGGAAGACGATCCGGGAGATAATGGTGGGATGGGCATTGGGTCCGGTGTCCGGGTTCACGCTGGCTTTCGTGGTCGCGTGGGGATTCCGAACGGTCGGGTGGATCTAGGACGGTATCCGCGCTGGATTGGATTCGTGCGGTCGCAGCTCGGCGGCCTCCGGAGCAGGGAACGGCACCCCGATGAGGCCCAGCGATACCGAATCGGACGCGATCGCGCGGTCCAGACCGACCTCGGCGATATCGGTCGTATACGCGGCGGTCCGTTCGAGCGATTGCAGGAGGAGTCCGAGGGAACTGATGGATCGAGGCGATAGCTGGGAGGAAGCGCTGCGTGCGAGGAACCGCTCGGTGAGAGTCGAATGCGTGGATCGCAACGCTTCGCCGGTATCGATGACCTCGTTGGCGCGGGCGGCGCTCGGATGTTCCGTGACCTCAAATGCCGCGACCAGGCTGTCGAGCACCTGGCCGTGGTAAGCACTCAGGGCTCGGAGCATGGCATTGGGGATCTCCTCCTGGCGTAGCGCCTGGCCCCATAGCGCGATCGTGACCGCATGGTCGGCGATCCGCTCGAGGGAGCGAGCCAGTAGCAGTGAATCCACCGTCTCTTCGGACGGTCGGTCCGGAGCTTCTGCCGCCGGACCTTCGAGGAGTCGCAAGGCGAGCACGCGCTCGATCGTCCACGCGTGACGGTCCACTTCATCGTCTCGCAGCTCGAACGGTTCGGCGGTGATGGATGCGCCCGGCTCCCAAGCCGCTCCGGCGTCGCGCTGCATGCGGACGACCAACTGGAACATTCGGTGCAAGAGCTGGGGGATCGAAATCTGTGCGCCCCGAGATACGTCGCGCAGCACCAGCTCTTCGCCTTCGTCCGAAACGACTTCGGGTTGGGCCGTGCGTCGCGCGAACGTCCGTGCCACCTGGCGGGTTTCTGCCGAGATCCCTCCGGGTTCTCGGAGAACGAACTCGTTGGCACCCCGTACATAGGCGCCGATGAGGCGGCGGAATAGGTGTTCGGAGGAAGTTCGGGGTTCGACGGGCAGAATGACTCGTAGGCTCGACGCGTCGCTACGGCCGTCGCGGACGAGGATTGATCCGTCTCCGAGGCGCCGCAGCCGGACGGCACTTCCGGGCGCAAGCCCGCGGTCTCCCATCCACGCGCGTGGCAACGAGACGCCCACGGTGACCGCCCCCATCCGTTGGAGGAAACGGGTCGTCTCTTGGGTCGGCTCGGGCGGCGTTCGGCTTCGACGTCGGGGTGGGTTGATCGTTACCAGAGGCTCGTGGGTCGGGGTCGTCATCGGAATGGGAATGGGTCCATCAGAATATATAGAATTCTTAATGAGAATATATTTTGATACATAGGAATAGATAGTGACCGCCGCGTCAGGGGAGCGGTCCCATCGGGCGACCTAGGTTGTGGCGGGCAGTTCGCGGGCAAAGGCGCTCAGCATCGCCGCTGCATTCGGGAGATTTCGTTGCGAGAGCTGCTCGACGTTGACGCCGAGGGGAATCGTGATTTCTTGGGAGCGTACTCCCTCGCAAAGCTTAGACCAGATGCCGAGGGCATGCTTGATCGACCTCGCCCCCGCTTCGGACTCTTCCCCCTCAAGGATCGACCGTTCGGCTTCCTCGGGAAAGTCCCCGCCGAGCCACCGGATGAACTCGGCATCTGTCTCATCTCCGATGGGCGCGAGGCTCAGGAGCACGGTCGCGGGTTTGAGGCCGGATTGTCGGCAGAGGAGGTCGTAGTCGTGCAGCATCTTGAGGACGCTCTCCGAGTCGAACACGATCTGCGTGGTGAAGTAGGTGGCTCCCGCGCGGACCTTGGCGAGCATTCGGTGGGCCTCCCCCGCGCGTTGCGGGATCGCAATATTGCCGAGCGAACCCCCCGCACCCTGCAGGACCGATCGACATCGGGCATCGGCCTCGATAACGGAGGGGCCCGGATACGGAATGTATCGGCTGCTGCCGCCTACGAGGATGGCGTGCTTCAGGCCGCGCCGTACCGTCTCCTCGGCCCAGGCCCCGACGCTGTCTAGGTCAGGCAAGTGCGCGACGACCTTGTTGACAATCGCTTCGCGTCCCGTTCGCTCCTGGATCTTCTGACCGAACGCGCGAATGTCGCCGGAGCGATAGTAGGGCTGTCCATCGTGGTTCTCGTCGACGAGCTCGGGAATAATCACCGCATCCACGCGGGGGACGTTCTGGATCAGTTGGACGAGCGACTCGAAGTGGTGTTCGGCGCGGGCTGGGTTCACCCGAGATCCTTGGGGAACGGGCTCGAAGAGGAGCGGCGTGGCGCGGACCGCTTCCAACCAGGACCTTCCCATCGCTGCGCGCTCCCTCTCGGACTGAACGTTGGCCCGAGTCCTCCTGCGATATGAGGTTTGACCGAACTTCGTCCTTGCAAGCAGCGCAATACGCTGACTCGAGAGGAAAACCTTCCCGGGCACCGCGAGTCAAAGATCGACGGGTTTCGATTCCGAAGCCGGAAGCCGGAATAATTCCCGGGCGTTCCCACCGAGGATTCGCTCCTTCTCGTCCTCGGCGACCGGTAACCCCGTAACAAGTCGAACCGAAAGCTCGAGCGACACGAGCGGCCAGTCCGACCCGAAGAGGACTCGGCGGCTGTCGCCGACCGTCAAGAGCAGTCGCTCGAGTTCCCGCTGGGTCTGCTCGAACATTGCGCCGAAATAGCGAAGGCTCGGATGTCCGAGAAGTCCCGACGTATCGGTGTAGACGTTAGGGTTCTTGTAGACGATCTCGGCCGTCTCCGAGATCCAAGGATTTCCGAGGTGGCAGAGGACGAATCGGACGTCGCGGTAACGCACCGCGACTTCGTCCACTTCGATCGGACGTGCGTACTTGACGAGCCCGTCGGGAGCGAGGGTGTCGCCTTGATGGAGGAGCACGGGTAGATTTCGTCGATGGGCGAACTCATAGAACGGGTCGAGCCGCCGGTCGTACGGATAGAACGGAAAGTAGCCGGGAAACAGCTTGAGCGCCGCGAGTTCGGGAGCCTTTTCCCAGAGCCCGATCGCATGCGCGATCGACTCTTCTCCTAGCGTCGGGGAGGTACTCGCGACCGGCCGGAGACGACCGTGGCTGTGCGTGAGTTGTTCCTGACCCTCCTTGAGTGCCGCCTCTTGGCTCGGAACGAACGCATACGGGATCGAAAGGGCGTAGCCAATGCCGTGGTCGTCCATTTCCTGGAGGAGGCTCCCGACCGAGTTAACGAGATCCGTACGGTAGAGGGCGTTCGGTTGCTTCGGCCAGTAGTCGGTGCGGTGGACGTGCGCGTCGACTCGCGGCCCGAAAGCTGGCGTCGTAGCCGACAGCACGGACTACGCACGGATAATCCATCGCGTGGGGCCGGCGGGATAGTTGATATGTTCCGTTCGCCGTGGAGCGGGCGCTGGTGGTGGTAGACGTGACCGACCCCGCCCGATGGTTGAGCTACCCGGATGCTCCACGCATTGTACACCCACCCCCCGGCCCGCGATCGAAAGCGCTGCTCGCCCGCCAATCCGAATGGGAGACCGAGGCCGTCACCTATCCGCGGAATTTTCCGATCGCGATTCAAGCGGCTCAAGGGGCCACGGTCGAGGATGCGGACGGCAACCGCTTCATCGATTGGATGAGCGGTATCTCGGTCCTCAACCTGGGGCACCGCCACCCGCGATTGACCAAGGCGCTCGAGACCCAGGCGGCTCGGGTCTGGCACGCCCTCGAGCTGCCGACCGAGGCCCGTGTGGCCTTCCTCGAGGAGCTCCGAGGCGCGTTGCCCGGACGTTTGCGCAACCACGCGCGCGTCTTGTTCACAGTCACGGGCGGCGACGCCATTGAGACCGCGGTCAATCTGGCAGATTACGTGCAGCATCGGACCGGGACCGTCGCCTTCTCGGGGGCGTATCACGGCGTCCACGGGGGCGCTGCGAATCTCACCAGTGGGAAACGGTTCCATCAGACGACCTCGTTCCACGGAGGGTCCATTGTCCGGGTACCGTACCCCGACCCGTATCGACCGCTCCTGGATTCGGACGACACGACCGCGGGAACCCTACGGTACTTGGAACACCTCATCTCGGACCCGTACTCCGGCGTCGACAGCATCTCTTCGGTGTTGGTCGAGCCGATTCTCGGTGAGGGAGGCTACGTGATCCCGCCGCCTGATTTCCTCCCGGCCTTGCGTGAGTTTTGCGACCGCCACAACCTGCTCCTGATCTTCGACGAGGTGCAAACCGGCCTGGGCCGGACGGGGAAGATGTGGGCGGCCGAGCATTCCGGCGTGACGCCCGACATCCTGTGCGTGGCGAAGTCGATCGGCGGTGGGCTTCCCCTCTCCCTCGTCGCGTATCGAGACGACCTTCCCGTCCAACTACCGGTCGGCTTTCACTTGGGAACTTTCCGCGCCAATCCCCTCGCCCTCGCCGTGGGGACCGAGGTACTGCGGACCCTGCGCGAGGAGGATTGGATCCCCCGGGTCGCCCGACGGGGCGCCCAATTGCTGGACCAATTCCGAGAGATCCAACGGCGACATCCTACCATCGGGGACGTGCGCGGACAGGGGTTCATGATCGGTCTCGAATTCGTCCACGACCATCGGAAGCGCCTGCCGTGGGGGGATCGCGCGAAGGCGATGCGGCACGAACTGTTCGTGCGGGGCGTCCTGATGCATACGTGCGGCCCGTTCGATCAGACGCTTCGGTTCATGGCGCCCCTCGTCATCGAAGATGAGTTGCTCGAGCGAGGTCTCGCAGCGTTCGAAGAATCGGTGGCTTCGCTGGATGGAGTTCCCTCGGTCGGCGCCCGGCATCGCCCGTCCCCCGCGACGATTCCGGGACCGGAACCTTACACCTCCCGGCTGCCGGCCCCTGTTCACCCGATCCCGGCGCCCATTCCGCCGGGCCGGACGCTACCGTAGGTGGGACTTGTGTTCCGACCGCATTAGGGTGCGTAGTTGACCGTGATCAACTTGACCTCGGTCATCTCTTCCATCGCATAGCGAACGCCCTCGCGTCCGAGCCCGCTTTCCTTGATCCCCCCGAAGGGGAGAGCATCCCAGCGAAGGTTCGTGGGATCGTTCAAATGAACGGAACCCGCTCGGATGCGTTTGGCGAGGCCGAAGGCGCGCTTCAAGTCGTTCGTGTAGACGGTCGCTTGGAGCCCGTACGGAGTTCCATTGGCGATCCGGATCGCCTCATCGTCGTCCCGGAACCGTAGAATCGGAGCGATCGGGCCGAACGGCTCCTCGCGGGCAACCTTCGCTTCGGGCGGAACTCGATCGATCACGGTGGGTGCGAAGAAGTTTCCCTCCCCAGGCTCACCGAGCCGCTCCCCGCCGGCAAGGATCGAGGCGTTGCGGTCGCGGGCATCCTGAACGAAACCATCGAGACGGTCGAGAGCGGCTTCGTCGATCAACGGACCGACCTGGGTGCTCTCTTCGAGCGCGGGGCCCACTTTGAGTCGGCGTACACCTTCGACCAACGCACGAGTGAACGGCTCCGCGATTCCATCTGCGACCAGCAACCGCTTGGACGCAGTGCAAACCTGACCTGAATATCCGAATACGCCACGGATGGCGGCCGGAACCACGGTCGCGAGGGGGGCGTCCTCGAGAATCAGAAAAGGGTCCATCCCCCCCATTTCGAGAATGGTTCGCTTCGCGTGGCGGCCGGCTTTCTCGGCGATCCCCTTTCCGACCTCGGTGGAACCGGTGAATGTCACGAGTCGGGTCTTCGGGTGCTCGACGAGGGCATCGCCAACCGAGCGCCCCGGCCCGATGACGACGTTGAGGACGCCCGCAGGAATGCCGGCGGCCTCCGCATGGTGCGCCAGCCGCAGGGCGGTGAAAGGTGCGGCGCTGGTGGGTTTGATGACCACCGGATTTCCCGCGGCGAGCGCGGGCGCCACCTTGTGAGTCAGCAGATTCAGCGGGAAGTTGAACGGACTGATCGCGACCACGACTCCGATCGGGTCCCGAGTGGTAAACAGAAAGCGCCGCTCGTTGCCGACGGGGTAAGGATACGCGTCCGCCGGGAAACTCTCCCCGGTCAAGTGTCGGATCTCCTCGGCGGCGAGCCGGAACACGCCAACGGCGCGCTCCACCTCGGTCCGACTCTCGACGATCGGTTTGCCGACTTCGGAGGCGATCAGACGCGCCATGACCTCGGAGTCGGCAGCTAGTCGACCCGCGATTGCTTGCAAGAGCCGGGCTCGCTCATGCCCGCTGGTCGACCCCCAGCGATCTTCGACGCCGGCGGCCGCGTCGACCGCCGCTGCCGCGTCCGACGCATCGGCCAGCGCGACCTCCCCGAGGATCTTCCCAGTCGACGGGTTCCGCAGCGGCTGATAGAGTCCCGTAGAGGGAGGCCGCCAGCTTCCCCCGATAAACAGGGAAGCCCGGCCATCGGCCGGAATTCCTTCGAGCATCGGCGTTGCGCCCCTCTACGATGGGTCGCCGTAGACCGTGTAGTGCCAACCTTTGCGGGCGAGCCCCGTTAGATCGACGTAGATGTTCTTGACGACGGTGTAGTCCAATAGCGAATCGGTACCGAGGTCTTTGCCGAATCCGGATTGCTTGAATCCCCCGTGCGGCGTCTCGGAGCCGATCGGCAGGTGGTCGTTGATCCACACGTCACCGAAGCGCAGCGTATTGGCCGCTTTGAGGGCAGTCTGAACGTCCTTGGTCCAGACGCTCCCCGCCAGTCCATACTCCACCCCGTTCGCGATCTCCATCGCTTCATCGAACTTTTCGAACTCGATCACGTCGAGGACCGGCCCGAAGATCTCCTTCTGAGCGATCGCCATATCCGGCGCCACCTCGTCGAAGACGGTCGGGGCGACGAAGGCCCCCTGCTTGCGCTTGGGTCCTCCGTCCGTTCCTCCCGTTTTGAGCTTCGCTCCCTCGCGTTTACCCGTGGTCACGAAGTCGAGCACTTTCTTCTGGTGGGTCTTGTGCACGAGCGGCCCGAGGTCGGTCTTACGGCTCATCGGATCTCCGATCCGGATCGTTTGAACGCGCTCCACCAAGTGCTTGACGAACTTGTCCCGGATCGAACGGTGCAGGATCAGTCGGGTGGCCGCCGTGCAATCCTGGCCCCCGTTCACGTAACCTCCCACGATAGCCCCCTCGACTGCGGCGGCCAAGTCGGCCTCCGGAAAGACGACAAAGGGAGCCTTGCCGCCGAGCTCCAACTGAACGCGCTTTACGGTCTGGCTCGCGGCCTCCATGATCTTCTTGCCCGTCGCCGTGTCACCAGTCAACGACACCATGTCGACCTTGGGCGAGCGTGTGATCTCATCGCCAACTTCGCCGCCGGGTCCGGTCACGATGTTGAGGGCGCCGGGGGGTAGGCCCGCGTCGAGGAATGCCTTGCCCAGCTCGAGGGTCGAAAGCGGGGTCCAACTCGCGGGCTTGAGCACGACGGTGTTGCCCGTCACAAGAGCGGGGCCCACCTTCCAGACGGCCATCATGAAGGGATAGTTCCAGGGCGTGATCGATCCCACGACCCCGACCGGCTCTCGACGAAAGATCGTGGTGCCATCGCCGAGATATTCCGCGGGACTCTTCGCGTCCATCGTTCGGCCGGCCCCGGCGTAGAAAATCAGATTGTCGATGGAACCGGGCAGGTCCACGTCCGCGGCTTGCTTGATCGTCTTGCCCTGATTCCGACTCTCGAGTTCCGCAATCGCAGCGAGGCGCTCTTGCAGCAATTGTGCGGTCTTGAGATAGACATCGCCGCGCGCCTTGGGCGTCATGCGCGGCCACGGACCGCGGTCGAACGCTTCGCGCGCCGCGTCGATCGCATTGCGGGCGTCCTCGCGATCGCCCAGAGGCACGGTCCCGATCTTACCGCCGTCGAACGGGCTGATCACGGACGAGGTCGCTTCGGAATTTGCCTCCACCCATTCGCCTCGGATCAGCATCCGTGCCGCCATGTTCGCACCCGGGTGAGCCGAGCCCGGGTGAGGTAAATATGTTGGCGATAGCCGACCGTCGGCCAATGTGTCGTTGCCAACCGCGAGCCGGAGCGAGTGCGACCTAAGCAACCGCGGCGGAGGTGCTTCCCTCGGCCGGAATCGGAGCCTTTTCGGGCTCGGGACCTTGCGCGAAGAGGGTCTCGGGCGCGATATCCGCGACTTCTTCTGCGCGGTGGCACGCAACGAGCGTAGAGGGATCGCCTGGACGAGGGCGGAGGAGGGGCTCCTCTGTCTTGCATCGGTCGATCGCGAACGGGCATCGAGCCGTGAATCGACATCCCGGGGGAGGGCGAACCAGCGTGGGAATCTCTCCGGTGATCCGGTAGCGGGCGTGACGACGGCGCACATCAGCGACCGGAAGGGCGGCGAGGAGCGCCTTGGTGTAGGGATGGGTGGGATGTTCGAGCAGCTGGTGGACCGGTCCGACCTCGACGATCTTTCCTAGATACATCACCGCGACCCGATCGGCCACATAGCGCACGGCGGCGACGTTGTGGGTAATCAGTAGGTAGGCGAACCCGAACTCGCGCTGTAAGGTTACGAGGCGATTGAGGATCTGCGCTTGGACGGCGACATCCAGGGCGCTCGTCGGCTCGTCCAACACGATGAGCTTAGGTCGAACGGAGAGGGCGCGGGCCAGCGAAAGGCGTTGGCGACCGCCGCCCGAAAACTCGTGCGGGTACTGATCGAGGCAGTCCGGGGGTAGTCCGACCGTGGGCAAGACCTCCGATACGCGCGCACGGAGCTGACGCCGGGATAGGCGAGACCTCTTCGGCGGGCGTTCCGCCTTATGCCCGGACGAGCCCAACCGCTGTTTCATGCGCGCGGTCCAAGAGGGACGCGCCAGCTGCTCCTGCGCCCGGATCGGTTCGCTCACGATCTGCCAAACCTTGAGCCGTGGGTCGAGGGAGCCGACCGGATCCTGGAAAACGATCTGGACATTTCGTCGCCACTCGCGCAGCTTCCGACCGGAGAGCTCGCTCACGTCCCGCCCATCAAACAGAATCTCGCCGTCCGTGAGGTCGTGAAGTCGCGCGATCAGCCAGCCGAGGGTGGTTTTGCCCGAGCCGCTCTCCCCGATCAGTCCCACTGTCTCGCCGGCCTCGACCGTCAAAGAAACGTCATCCAGTGCATGGATGGCCAGCGACTCCCGCCCCATGGCCGCATCAATAACCGATCGGGAGAGGGGAAAGTGCTTCACCGCATGTTTGACCTCGACCAGCGGTGGGCTCATAGCTCCGGGACCCCCTCCGCAAAGTAGCACGCCGAGGCGTGCGTGCTGCCCGCCGGACGCCGGCGAAGGGGCTCCATCGGCGGACCTGGATCCACCTTACACTTTTCCCGAGCCAGGACGCACCGAGGGGCGAAGTTGCACCCCGTCGGAAGTCGCGAGAGATTCGGAACCGTTCCCGCAAGGGAAGGGAGCGGGCCGTCTGACTTGTACCGGTTCGGGACCGACCGGAGTAGCGCCTTCGTGTAGGGGTGACCCGGGCTCTCGAACACCTCCGCGACAGGGCCGAATTCGACGAGATGGCCGGCGTACATGACGCCGACATCGTCCGCGATCTCGGCGATCACGCCCAAGTCGTGGCTAATGAAGAGGATCGAAGTGTGGACCTCGTCGATCAGTTCTTTCATCAACGTGAGCACTTGCGCCTGGATGGTCACGTCCAGCGCGCTGGTTGGCTCGTCGGCGACGAGGAGCTCGGGTTTTTCGGAAAGGGCCATCGCAATCATGATGCGCTGTCGCATCCCGCCCGACAGCTCGTGCGGATACAGCCGAAGGATCGTCTCGGGGTCGTTGATCCGGACCAACCGAAGATATTCGAGCACTTCCTCCTTGATGCTCTCGGGCGGATCGGGGATCGTACGTCGTTTGGCGCCCTCGCTCGTGGCCGCTGCCGGTAGGAACGGATGGGCGAGGATCTCCCCGGTAGGTGGGAGTTGCCTTCGCGAGTAATCGAATGCCTTGAGCTCAGGCCCGAGGTCAGGCATATTGCCGGCTTCCCGTCGGCGCCGGACTCGGACCGCCTCGGCCACTTGGTCGAGGATGCGGTAGGCCGGATTCAGCGAGTTCGTGGGCTCCTGGAAGATCATCCCGATTCCGGTACCCCGGACGTAGGGCACCTTCCATTTGGGGATCGACAACAGGTCGACACCGCGAAACTCGATCTTGCCCGACAAGGTCTTCGCGGGCGGTTCGGGCAATAGACGCGGGATGGAGTGGCCGAGCGTGCTCTTTCCGCATCCGGTTTCCCCGACGATCCCAACCACTCGGCCGGGCGGGACTTCGAAGGAAACGTTGTCGAGCGCGCGAAACGTACCGGAACCGACCGTATACTGAACCGAGAGGCCCTCGACGCGCAGCGCCAGCTCGCTCCCGGGCCGGTCCGAAAGGAAGGAGGCCTGGGGAAGATCCGGCGCGGAAGCCGCCGGTGATTGCACGCCGCATTGAACGGTCCGCCCTACTAATAAGTGCCGAAATCGAGCATGGAGGCCCCCCGAGGCTCAGGAGCCCCGGAGCGTCAGGGAAGGTAGTCGCGGGGGAGGGTGCGAAGCTCAGTGAACACTTCGTGGAGGATGCCGATGAACTGCTCGACGTCCTTCTCCGTATGCGCGGTCGAGAACGTGATCCGCTCGTAGTTATCGGGATGGATGTACACCCCTCGATCGAGCAAGAGCTGGTGATTGCGCAGGAACAGATTCCAGTCGATTTGCAGCGATTCGCGGTAGTTGGAGATCTTTTTCCGACGCGTGAAGAAGAACTGGAGCATGCCGTTCACGGACTGGACCAGCACCGAGATTTTCGCATCCCGACCGGCGGACTCGATCCCCCTCTCCATCTGTGTGGTCAATCGCCCGAACCGCTCGTAGAGCTCGTCTCCTCCACGCGCGAGGATCTTGAGATTCGCGAGGGCCACCGCCAGCGAGAGATTGTTCGCGAAGTAGGTGCCTCCGAAGGAGATACGGCCTGGAGAGATCGAGTCCATGTACTCGGCTTTACCGGAAACCGCAGAGATCGTGACGCCCCCTCCCAAGGCTTTGGCCCAGCACGACAGGTCCGGTTGGACCTTGTAGAGCTGCTGTGCCCCTCCGGGAGCTACGCGGAATCCGGTGAACACTTCATCGAAGATCAGCAAGAGTTCGTTCTCGTGCGCGATCTCTCGAAGTCGTTTCAAGTAATCCGGCGCGGGCGCAATGACGCCGGCGTTGGCCATGATCGGCTCCAGGATGACAGCGGCCAGCCGGTCCCGGTACCGTTTGACCATACGCTCGAACGCTGGGATCGAATTGTACGGAGCGACCATGACGTAGTCCGTCACCCCGGGGGGAATCCCCGCCGAGTTCGGAAGCGGACGCGGATACTCGTCCAGCCCGGCCACGATCGGCGGCGCCTCCGCGCTAATCAGGGCATAGTCGTGTTGTCCGTGGTAGTGACCTTCGAACTTGAGAATCGCATCTTTCCCAGTGACGGCCCGCGAGATGCGGATCGCATTCATCGTCGCGTCCGAGCCGTTCGAGCAGAAGGCGACCCGCTCCGAGTTGGGAACCAGCTTGTGGAACATCTTCGCGACTTCGATCTCGAGTTCGGTCGGCGCCGCAAAATGGAGTCCGAGCTCCGCGGCATGCTCGACCGCCTTGACCATCTCGGGGTGGGCATGCCCGTTGATAAGGCAGCCGTAAGCGAGATTGAAATCGAGGTACTCGTTGTCGTCGACATCCCAGATTCGAGCGCCCTTACCCCGCGCGATGAACGGGGGAACTGGGTCGTAGGAAGCCACTCGAATGAGCGAGCTCGAGGAGTTCGGAATGTACTTCTTGCCTTCCTCGAAGAGCTTCGCACTCTTCTTGAGTTTCGGTACCAGCCGTGCGATCGGGATGGGAAGCGGGATCACCTCCTCTTCGGCCGATTCCTTGGCTTCCTTCGCCTCTTTTGACTCCTTGGCTTCCTTGGAATCACGCGCCTCCTTAGCCTCCTTAGCCTCCTTGGCCTCGGTAGCGTCCTTCGATTCCTTGGAATCCCGTGGCTCCTTCTCTTTCTCCTTCTCTCTCTCTTTCTCTTTCTCTGACTCGCGCTTGTCGCGTTCCTCTGACGCGGGCGAGCGCGTGGTCGGGACGATCGCTACCGAGGAGCTATCGGTTTTCTTGACCGCGCTGCCCTCGGCACTCAAACGGTCGGGGAAGGGAGAATCCGGGTAGGTTGAGGTCGGAGGTACCTCCAAACCGAGCCTCGTCGGCCGATCCGGAGGGGCGGCGTCTCTCTCCGCCATAAAAACATAATCCTAAGTGGTTCGGGCAGCCGGAACGGCCTATATATATTTGGCGTGAGGGGAGAATGCGATTTTGTTCTCATATATAGTACACCAACGCGCAATCATTCGTAAGTAAATCGCGATATTTTCAGCATTATTGCCTACTAAAGCACTAAAATATACCCAAAAGAACCCAAAACTGGCTGTCTACCTGACGGCTCTGCGCCGACTTCGCAGCGGAAGGTGACGCAACCGACGGCTCCCGCGGGGGGAGTCTGCGAGGTCGTCCCATAGGAGCTTCTTAGTCGCTAACTTGCTCCGCGGGCGCGAAGAAGACCAGGAGACGAAGTTCCTCCTCGATGGAGTGAAAATGGTGCTCCCGGTGAGCTGGGACGTATAGGACCGAACCCATCGTCACAGCGCTATCCTCCGCGCCACATCGGAACCGGCCGCGGCCGGCGAGGACGTAATAGACCTCGTCCTCCGCGTGCGGGGATTGGGAGTCCGTCACCCCCGCGGGAAGTCGATAGACTCCCGCGCTCAACGTAGGAACCCGCAAGAATTCGAAGTACCGATCCCGTTTTTGGTGCTGCGCATCGAACAGCTGGTGCAAGTCCCACCGCTCTGCCGTCATGGGGCGCCGATGCACCGTAGGGGGATGACTCCTTGGCCCGTCGCTTTCCCTTCGAATTATTGGGCCGAGGAGGATTTGTTCGGGAAAGCCCGCAAAGCCTCCTCGGCAGCTCGATATCCAGTCTCGATCGCCCCATGCACGGTGCTGGCTGCTCCGCTGGAATGCGTGGCTTCTCCGGCAAAGAAAACACGGCCGTCTTCGGGCACGGATAGATCTCGTCGGTCCTGGAGTCCCACCCCCGGGGGAAGATACGAGTAAGCCCCCACGGCAAATGGGTCGAAGGGCCACCGGTGGACGGCCGTCCCGAGGGCGGGACCCACGCGGCTCCCCGCGGGAAGGATCGACTCCAATTCCGCAATCGTCGCTTCCAATAGAGGGCTGTCTTCCCACGAGGCCCTGCGACGCGCCTCCCGGCCCACGGTGAAGGCCGTGTAGACCTCTTGGGCCTCGCCGAGCCCGACGCGGGGGCGCAGGAACGAGGAAGCGCCGTCCCCCCAGATCATCGAGAAGTCGCCCCATCGGTCCCGAAGCGGGTGGTCAGCAGTCCAGAAATGGACCGCGATAGCGTCGCCCATCGCGATCCGGTCGATCGCGCGCCGCTTCACCTCAGAGAGCGGCGGATCAAACGCGATCATTCCCGCTCGTAAGACTCCCAACGGCACAGTCACGATCACCGCGGTCGCGCCCAACTCGAAGGACTGCCCATCGGTCGGTCGCTCCCACCGTACGCGGATCGTCGGCTCCCGAAAATCGATGCGCCGCACGACCGCCCCGGTCTGGATCCATGGGCGAAGCGAATCGGCACGTCGGCGCATCAACTCGGAGTACCCTTCGCGCAACTGGAAGTTCGTAAAGCCAAACTTCTCCGAGGCCGCGCGCTCCTCTTCAAGGGGTCCTCGCACTCCGATAGCGTCCGCATCCGCGGCGTACACATGGGCGAACATCAGGTCGACCAAAGATCGCGCGGCCACTCCCGTGCGGGCCTCAGTGAGCCAACTGGCCAGCGGCAGATCGGTCCCTGCGTACGCGTCCAGTCGGCGAGGAATGAGGATGCCACCCTCGAGGGTTGCCCGCGTGCCGAACACTGGATGGAAGGGGAACGCCATCCACGGCATTCGGGCAACCCTCCGACCGACGGCAAACCGGCCTTTCTGCATCAAGGGCAGCGGGCGCACCGAGAGGCCCGTCTCCTGAATCCAGGCGTGGGTCGCCACAGATCGGCCGTGCACCATCTGGGCTCCCAATTCGAGCGGGCACGACGGGCCACGGGAGTAATCCGTGAAGGCGCGCCCGCCGATCCGGTCGCGACCTTCGAGCACGCGAATACTCCGGCCCGCACGCAACAGCCGCTCGGCGGCGGCAATCCCCGCGGCGCCGGCCCCGACGACGATCACGTCGTAGCGAAGTCGGTTCATTCCGGCGCAACATTTGGGATTGGCGTCGCAGGGGCTTCTTCCGGCAGCCGAGTATCAGTATCTGCGGCTGACAAAGCCCGTCGCGTCCGCGGGTCGAGCACGTCCCGCAACCCGTCGCCGAGGAGGCTGAAGGCGAGCACGCTGATGAAAATCGCGAGCCCGGGAGCCGCGATCGTCCAGGGGTACGTCAGGAGAAAACCGGCCGTCTGGTAGTACTGTACCATCGACCCCCACTCGGGAACGGACGAGTTCGGGCCCACGCCGACGAACGAGATTGTCGAGAACGTGACGAGGACCGAGCCGATATCCAGGGTAAAGTACACGACGATCGGCTCGACGATATTTCGGAGCACGTGCCGGGTCAGGATCCGCGTGTCACTGACGCCGGCGGCACGCGCCGCGACCACGTAGGGTTGGTACTTGATCGCCAGGACCTCCCCGCGGACGAGCCGAACGTAGTACGGCCACCACGTCAGGAGGAGCGAAAGATAGCCGGCGCCTAGGCCCCGCCCGAAGATCGCTGCCAGCGCCAGCGCCAGTACGAGGCTCGGGAACGCGAGAAACACATCCGTAACGCGCAAGATGGTCGCGGAAAGGATGCGGCGCCAAGGGCCGGGTGAATCCCAGTATCCCGAGACCAAGCCTAATCCGCCACCGATCAACAGCGAGATTCCCGTAATCGAGATCCCGATCCCGAGGTCGAGCGGGGCCGCGTAGAGCGTCCGCGAGAAGATGTCGCGCCCGAGATTATCAGTCCCGAACCAGTGCTGCCAGGAGGGCGGCTGCGGGGCGGTCGTGGGGCTGATCTGGTTCGGCCCGTAGGGCAGGACCGAATACGACATCCGGAAGAGCTGCGGGAAGGCGACGGTATGACCGAAAAGGTGGAAGAGGACGATTGGTTGGGCAAAGAACCCCGTAAACGTCGGGACGACCCAGATGATGAATGCGCCGCCGGTGATGAGGACGACGAGAATGAACCCGACGAGCGACAGCACGTTGGCCCGGAGCACTTGGATGAGGCGGACGACGCCTCGATACGCGCGATAGGACGTCGATCGGCGGGACCAACGCCGGGTAGGTGGAACTGGAGACGATTCCGCCGGCACCGGACTCGCAGCCTCAGATTCCGAAATGGTGGGCGTGGGCGCGGAGTCGTCGCTCATCTAGCGCCAATCCACCCGGGGATCGATGATCCCGTAGAGTATGTCGGCGATCAGATTCGCGACGACGACCGAAATGGAAAATACGATGACCACGCCAATGGTGCCGGCGAAATTGTAGTTGATGATCGCGTTGTAGGCATATTGACCGATCCCCGGCCACGAGAAGATCTCCTCGACGACCACGGTCCCTGATAGCAGTCCGCTCGCGGTGAAACCGAGCACGGTTGTCGTGGTGATCAGCGAGTTTCGGAGGGCGTGTTTGAACAGCACGACCTCCTGCGAGAGGCCTTTCATCTTCGCGCTCTTCACGTACTCGAGCGGGAGGACCTCGAGCATCGAGGCGCGCGTCATGCGCGTGATGATTCCGAGGTTCAGGAAGGCCAAGGCCGTCGCGGGGAGGATCAGATGTGTGATCGCATCCAAGGTGTACGGCAGGTTTCCCGCAAGGAGCGCGTCGAGGACCGACATATGGGTCGGTTGAGGGAACGGAGGCGGATTGGTGGTGAAATCGCCGCTCGTCGGCAGCCCTAAAAACGGACCCACGGCGATCGCGAGTACGATCGCCGCCAAATAGGTGGGCGCGGCCCAACCACTGAGGTAGAAGATGCGCACGAGGTGGTCGGGCCAGCGCCCCGCATAGTGCGCGGCCACCACCCCGAGTGTGATACCGAAAACGATCATCAGGAACAATGAAGCGAGAACGAGCTCGACCGTTTCGGGAAGCGCCTGAGCGATCGCGGGGAGGACGGGCCCCGTCCCGTTCGGGTCGACCCCCCAGTTTCCGCCGACGAGCTGAACGAGATACTTGTAAAACTGGACGTCGATCGGTTGATTCAAGCCGAAATAATTTCGACACGCGGCGAGCGCGTCGGGTTTCGCCCGTGGGATCCAGCGAGTGCAGGGGTCCGAAACTCCGATGTGGATGAAGATGAACGTGATCAGAATGGCCCCGATCACGACGGGAATGAGCTCCGCGAACCGGATCGCGATAAAGACGGCCAGGTCGCGGAGGCTCCGTCCCATGAGGACCTACTCGACCTCCGAAGGAGGGGGGTCGGGGTTGGAGGACCCTACGGACCAACGCACGAGGCCCTCGCACCGCCGCCGTGGTAATAAATGCCGCGGCGAGGTACGCTTTCGACAGCCAATCGACTAACGCATCATGGCGCCGGCGGGGGAGGTGGTGGCGGCTCCGACAGATGTTTCGTGAGCGAACTCGCGAACGCTTCCGCATCGCCCTGTACCCGACGCTTGAGGTAGCCGTCGATCACGACACGCAGGGGGCCGGCGCCCATCATGTCCAGCTTTAGTGTGAGGGCGGTCGTCTCGGTACTTTGGGGCACTAAATCGATCTGTCCCTCGATGGTCGCATCCGCCCCTCGCGCCGCGAACCGAACCCGACTCTCCGTAGCTTCGAGTAGTTCCCCTTGAAATTCGGTCCGACGGGTGAGCGGCCCAAGCCTGATCTCGACGAGCCAGGTGGCTGTGGTCGCGGTCTTCGGTACGACCCCTACGACCTGCGGAATGTTCGAGGCCAGGAACCTGGGATCCTTCAGTAGATCCACGATCCGGCTCGGCGCCGCCGGCAGGGTGAACGTGATTGTGGAGGTGGGCATCCGATTGGTTCCTCGCTAGTTAGGGAGCGTTCGCGAAGGTCCGCGCCGGTCTTCCAAGATCACGTGAGCGGCGTTGTGACCCGGGGCGCCGATCACTCCTCCTCCGGGATGTGTAGCCGAACCGCACATGTAGAGACCAGGGACTGGTGTTCGATAATTGGCCCAACCCGGAATAGGGCGCATGGAAAAGATCTGGTCGGGCGTAATGTCACCCTGATCGATGTTTCCGCCGGGCATGCCAAGAATCCGCTCGATATCCGACGGCGTGACGACCTGCCAATGGCGGACGAGGGCTCGGATCCCGGGCGCATACCCTTCGAGAGTCGCAAGCACCGTCTCGGCCACGGACTCGCGGGCATCGTCCCAGGTAAGCCCCGCCAACTGCGTTGGAGCAAATTGGACGAAGCAGGTCATCGTGTGCTTGCCGGGTGGGGCGGTGCCCGGGTCAGCCAGGCTCTGGAAGTACAGGTCGATGTACGGGGCGCGCGAGAAACGACCGTACTTCGCGTCGTCGTACGCGCGCTCGATGTATTCCATTGAGGGAGCGATATCGATCGCGCCCATCAGATACCCCGAGTTAGGAGCCGCCTCGAATCGAGGTAGCTTATCGAGCGCCGCATTGAACTTGAGACACGCCCCGCGCGCTTTCACGCGTCGGACTCGAGCCTCCAGGGTTTTATCGAGCGTATCCGGCGGGAGAAGTTTGAGCAGGGTCGTTTGAGTGTCCACGGAGGACACGACGAGATCGGCCCGATGTACCGCGCCCTGCTCCGTCTCGACTCCGGTGGCTCGGCCGTTCGCGAGCAGTATTCGGCGCACGGCGGCGCCAGTCACGATCTCCGCCCCATGCTGTTGCGCCGAAGTGGCGATCGCCTGGGTGATGGCACCCATCCCGCCCGTCATTTGCCCCCAAACGCGTCGGTGACCTTCGATCGTGCCGATATTGTGATGGCCGAGGATGTAGGCCGTTCCTGGCGTATACGGTCCGGCAAAAGTTCCGATAACGGCGGACGAGGAGAGAGCGCCCTTGAGTTCCGGAGACTCGAACCAGTCATCCAGGAAATCCCGCGCGCTTTTCAGGAAAAGATCCCGCAACATCGGTTCGGCTTCCCCGGGTGGGAGTGTTTGGAAGAAATCGGCGATCGGCATGGGCGGCGCCATCATGGCCGGTTCGATCACATCGAGAACGTGATCCCAGTACTCGACGTACTTGGGATAGACGCGGGCGTCCTTTTCCGAGAATTTCGCGATCTCCTTCTGCTCCTTCTCGTCATCGATCCAAAAGGCAAGGTACCGGCCGTCGGGCTGCGGGGCAAATCCCTGGGGATCGGACAGAATCGGTTGATATCCATACCGCGTGAGCGCGAGATCCTGAATGATCTGAGGTCGGAGTAACCCACTGGCATACGCGAACGTGTTGATCCGGTATCCGGGCCACGGTTCTTCTGTGACGCACGCCCCTCCCACGATATCCCGGCGCTCGAGCACGAGCACGTGGAGTCCGGCTTTGGCTAGGTAGGCCGCGTTGATCAAACCGTTATGGCCGGCTCCGATCACGATGGCGTCGTAGTCGGCCATTCAGGTCGGGGAGACGAGGCCGGTAATAAAGGCGAGAGGTGTGACGGATCTCCGATACGCGCGAGTGATTTCAATGGGATGTCGCGGCTAGCGACCCGAACCGTTATCCCCGTCCTCCGGTTCCTAAAAATTGTCGCATCCGCGAGGGGTCCGTGGCGAAGAGTTCAGTCGGCTCCGGCGCCCAGAGTTTGCTACGTGCTGGCTCGCCCGAGTTCCACGCAGTAGATCGCCCCCTCGAACGCGCCTCGACCCTCCCCGGTCGGATGTTCAGCGATCCCGAGGTCTACGCCGCGGAAGTCGAGCGCTTATTCCGTCACGTCTGGCAGTGCGTGGGTCGCGCGGACGAAATTCAACGGCCCGGTGACTTCCGGACCTACGAGATCGCAGGTTCAGGCGTCATTGTCCTTCGCAATGCCGACGGGGACTTGAAAGCCTACCACAACGTCTGTCGCCATCGGGGAACTTGTCTCGTGGAGGAGCCGGCCGGGTCCGGACTGAAACGGATCTTGTGTCCCTATCATGCCTGGACCTACGACCTCAACGGCCGACTGCTCGGCGCTCCGCATATGTCGGAAGTGGAGGAGTTCGACCGTCGCGACTACGGGCTCATCCCGGTTTCACTCGACATCTGGCGAGGATTCCTGTTCTTGAACCTGAGCCCGAATCCAGAACCGCTCAAGCGGAGCTTGGGGGACCTCCCGCAACGGGCCCAGCCGTATCCACTCGAACGGCTCCGCCTCGCCCATCGGGTGACCTATGACGTCCATGCCAACTGGAAGCTCATCGTCCAGAACGCCAACGAGTGCTATCATTGCCCCGGCGTGCATCCCCAATTGGTCTGCCTGACACCCTATCGCTCGGGCGAAGAGGACCTCCGCCAGGGTCCTATCTTCGGAGGCTGGATGGACTTCGTGAAGGGAGTGACCAGCCTCACCGCGAACGGACGGACAACGCGAGCCACGTTCTCGAATCTCTCCGCCGAGGATCTGGCGCGTGTGTACTACTACGTGCTATGGCCCGCGAATTTCCTCAGCTTCCTCCCGGATTACGTCACCCTCGATTGGTTCATTCCCAAGGGCCCCGAGCTCACGCAGTTAGTGTTCGACCTCTATGTCGACCGCGACGAATCGGACCCCGCCAACGATGCGATGGCGTTCTGGGATACGACGAACCGCCAGGATTGGCATATTTGCGAACTCGCGCACCGAGGATCGAAGACGCTCGGCTACACGCAGGGCCGGTACAGCGGCGAGGAAGAAGTCGTTCACCTGGTCGATCGATACTATTTGCGCCGGATGGGGCTGCTGAAACGAGGCCGCTGAAACCGCGGTCTCGCGTACATGGAACCTGCCCCCTACTTGCGGGCCTTGAGCTGCTCGTCCACGAACATGTCAAAGTCGCACACGAGCGTCTCCTGCTCGCTGTAGCGGCCGCCGTGCCAGACGCGGGAACGTGTCCCTTGCTGGCCGAGCTCGCAGACGCGCCAGTCCTGGCGGTTGATCTCGTCCCAAAGTCCGGCGGCGTCGTTCGGGTCGAATCCGGGACTTTCGACCGCTTCTCGCGTGAAGTAGAACTCGTTCTCCACGCGTGAATGGGAGGGGGACTGGGGAAGGATCCGGTGGATCATCACGTAGTCTGGCTGGATGCTGAAGAACGTGTTGGGGAAGAGCGTGTAGTAGTAGACCCGCTTCTTGTCCTCGGCCGTCATACCCGGGATGAGGGGACGGGTCGTGTAGCCGGACCGCGTCATGGACTGGTAGTCCTTCGCGAACGTCATGAATCCGCCCGAAAAGCTTCCCATTCGGCCGGCTTCGTGGAAGAAGGCGTCGTTATCCCCGGTCATGTAAGGGGTCAAACGATTGAGCTCCGGGTGGATTGGCGCGCAATGGTAGCATTCTGAGAAATTCTCGACCAGTAGCTTCCAGTTCGCCTCGATCTCGTAGGCGTGTCGGGCTCCGAGCTTCAGGTCGGCGATCGGGAACCGTTGGAATCGGTCAAAAAATCGGCCCAGTTGGTCCCGCAAGGTCGGGCCGGTTGATTCGAGGTTGGCGAAGAGAAACCCTCCCCACCGGTCGATCCGAACCGAGTACAAGCCGAAATCCTTCCGGTCGAACCCCACGAGCTCTCGGGTATGGGTGGCGGCCGTCAGCTTCCCATCGAGCGAGTAGGTCCATGCGTGATAGGGACAGACGATCGATTTCGCGACGGTCCCCTCGGGTTCGGATAGCAAGCGCGTGCCGCGGTGCCGACAGACGTTGTAGAAGCCGTGAACCTCCCCGGCTCGGTCCCGGATAAACAGGACGTTCTCGGGACCTAGTTGGCGTGTAAAGAAATCGCCCGGGTTCGGGATCTGATCTTCTCGGCCCATCAAAAGCCAGCTGGGATAGAAGAAACGATCCAGTTCGGCCTGAAAGATCGCAGGATCCCAGTAGTTGCGACCGTCCGGCGTATGTTGACTCAGGTGGGCCGTGGGCTCGCTATGCTCCACGTCCGAAATTGCGGATTTTACCTGAGAACTCATCGATCATTCTGGGACCTCCCCCGGGATAAAACCTTGCCGTTTTCCTCGGTACTTGTCCCAAGAATCCGGATCGGAAGTTATAGAGCGATCGCTGAAAGAACCGCCCCCTTTCCGTCACCCCGGAGAGCCGGAATCGTACGGATTAGTGTCGGCATGCCAGAGTATATCAGGGTTGGAGCTTTCCAGAATTTCGGTTCCCGGGGTCGCTTTGAATCCGAAGTGGGTGCGCGTCATCGCCATCGTGGTCGTCATTGGATTGGTCCTGGCGGGGATTGGAATCTACTATAGCGTCACCCACGCGAACACCGGATGTGGATTGCAGTCCTCGAATCCGCTCATCATCGACCAAGCGGAGGAGACGGATTCGGCCGACCCGCAGGTGGCCTCCTCGACCCCCGACTGGGGGCTCGTCCAACAGATCTACCAGACCCTCATCATGTACAATCAGTCCAGTTTGACCCAATTCACCCCCGTCCTCGCCCAGAACTGGACTGCGTCGGGTTCGAGTCAGCCGGACCCCCAATCGGTTGCTGCGTACAATTGGAACTTCACCCTCCGCCCGGGCGTCCACTTCTCGAACGGGGACCCATTCAATGCCTACGTGATGTGGTATAGTCTGTACCGTCTGATCGCGCTCCAAGGCATCGACCAGTACTTGCTCGCCCAGAACTTCTGGTTCCCCTTCACGAACTACTACGCCGATTGGAACTCGTCGGCCGCGAATCTCACGAACTGGCTCAATACGTGGAACTTCGACAATCCCACCTCAAGCGAGATCGCCATCATGGAGGAGGGAAATCAGTCCTTCCAAGTGCTCGGCCCGTACGAGATCGAGTTCAATCTAGGGTACGGCTACAACGGGCTCATTCCCTACGCGTACTTCTTAGCCGAAATGTCCACCCCCGGCGCGGCTGCCGTCGACCCGACGTTTATCCAAGCCAACGGCGGGATCCAGCCCGGGAACCCGAGTACGCCGCTTGCCACGACCGCGGTGGGTACCGGTCCCTACCTCATGACCGCCTACAGTTCGACGGCGGGCTACACGCTCAAGCCCGATCCGAACTATTGGGCAAAGGGTATTGCGGCCAACGAGACGTGGAATAACAACTTGCAACCCGCGAAGGTCTCCGTCCAGGTGAATTTCCAGGAGAGTCAGGAAATCACGATCAACGATCTGAAGACCAAAGCGGTCGCCGCCGCCTCATTCGCGTATTTCGGCCCCTCGGCGATCAATCAGGTGAAGGGAATCTCCTGTATCACCGTCCAAGAACTCAATATTGTCTTCAGCGGGGCGGGAGGCTCTTGGTGGGTCTTCATGGACCAGCAGCAATACCCGTTCAACAACCTGAGCGTGCGGGCGGCCATCGTCCATGCCATTAACTATTCACAGGTCGCCACCCAGGCGTTCGGCGGCTATTCCTCGGAATGGGTCGGGCCCGTGGCCCCGGGTCACCCCTACTACAATCCGGCGAACCTGACCCCGTACCAATACAACCTGGCGTTAGCGAAGCAAGAGATCGCGGACTCCCCGTGCGCGGCCAATGCCTGCGCCGGCATGACGTTCAATTACGAGTATCTGACCAGCGGTTCCAACGATTGGGAAGACGCCGCGCTCATTATACAAACCGACCTGGCCCAGATCGGGATCACGATCAACCCCGTAGGGGTCGACCTCCCGACGTTCTACGCGCTCCAAGTCGTCAACAACGGCGTTTGTACTTCGGACACAAGCCAAGACGGGGGACCGTTCTACATTGGGCAGGATTTCTATTCCTCGGACTACATCTCCCCGGACGATTGGACGCAGAACGACTTTGCCAGCACGGGAAGCGCGAACATCTGCCAATCGGAGTTCAACACAAATGCTACCCACGACGGCCCATTGAACGTGAGCCTGGACAACCTGGTGTACAATGCGGCGGGCGATACCAATGCGACCAACCTGACGAACTACTACACCCAGATGACCGAGATCATGTACCAGAACTACACGAACGCCTGGTTCGCGGTGCCGACCCTCTTCGCCGTCTACAACTCAAACTTAGCTGGGTACTTCCAGACCCCCATGGGCAGCACTGAGCTCGATACGATGGGTTGGAATACGATCTACTCGACCTAACGGTCCCCGGTCCCCCCGGGAAGCGTTATCCCTCCCCCCTTTTCCCCGCCTCCGAGGGTCGACACTATTAGCTCCTCCCAACCCCGGATCCTGCTCATCGGGTGCGGCGCGATCGGCTCCGTCATCGCGCGCCATTTGGCCGCCCATCCTGGCATCGGCGAAGTCTGCCTCGCGGACGTCGATATTCGATGGGCCGACCGCGTGACGAGCGAGATCGGACACGCGAAACTGACCCCGATCGCTCTGGACGCTTCGAACGCAGCGGCCGTCGAGGCCGCCGCTCGGGGCGCTACGGTCGTCATCAATTCGAGCGTTCCCCGATTCAATCCGATCATTCAGCGGGCCGCGCTCACCGTCGGCGCCCACTACCTGGACTTGGCGAGCGACTCGAGCGACCCCTTCGGCCCGGACCCTATGTGGCGGGCGGCCGGGAAGACGGCAATCGTCGGGCTGGGCGAGGATCCCGGGCTCAGCAATCTGATGGTTCGCTACGCGGCCGACTCGATGGACCGCGTCGATTCGATCCGGGTACGGGATGGGGATACGGGAACTTCCACAGAGTATCCTTTTATCTGCCTCTTCAGCCCCGAAACGTTCGTCGAGGAGACGCTGCACACGTCCCGCATCTGGGAGGAGGGGCGCTACTCGGAGGTGCCCCCATTCGGTCGCAAGGAGATCTACGACTTCCCCGCGCCGGTCGGACCCCAACCGGTCTACTCGGTCGATCACGAAGAAGTCGATACGCTACCGGTCAAGATCGGCAAAGGGGTCCAGTACGTCGATTTCAAGCTCGCGTTGGACGATAACGCCGTGCGCACCCTGACCTTCCTGCGCGACCTCAAGCTTCTCGAACGTGGCCCTGCGGGAGGACCGAACCCCCGACAGGCCGTGTTCGCGACGATCCCCAAGCCCTCCGACCTAACGGGGAAGATTGACGGCTCGGCCGCTCTCGTCGTTGAGGTTCGCGGGCACGAAAAGGGGCAGACCAAGCAGCACATGCTCTACACGGTGCTCGACCATCGGGACGCCAGCGCGCGCTACCACGCCACGGGAACCGCCTACCTCACGGGAAGCCCGGCGGCTGTCGGGGCGATCCTACTCGCCACCGGAGAAATCCGGACTCCCGGCCTCTTCTCGCCCGAATCGCTCGACCCGCGTCCGTTTCTCTCCCTCCTCAAGGAGCGAGGGATCGTCGTGCACGAGCGGGTCACGTGGGAACGAATCGTTCCCTGACGATCCGACCATTAACGCGCCTGACGTCGGAGCGCCGCCTCCATCGTGTCAAGCGATTTATCGAGGAGCGTTTCGGGGATCGTGAGCGGCGGCTGGATCCGCAGGAAGCTGTCTCCGTAGTTC
>JBAUYF010000039.1:0-18042 GCA_049584655.1 Thermoplasmata archaeon
GGGGATTGCCGTACCGGGCCGGCCCCAGCGGTCGCGGTCGGGTCGGGTGATCCATACCACGGCTCGATCGCGAGCGGGTGTTCCTCGAGCCATTGCATCCCCTCGATGTAGGCGAGAAACGCCTCGAGACTCGTGAAGAGCGGGATTCCGAGCTCGACTCCCCGGCGACGGAGGATGTACTCGTCCTCGAGCATCCGTTCGAGCTTCTCCTGGGTCAGGGAAGATGGGACGTTCAGCATCAAGTCGATCTGGCCCTGGTCCAACGCCTCTAAGACGTTCGGATGGCGCTCGGGTTCACTGACTTTGTGCAGGATTCGGACGCGACTATACCCATGCGAGCCGAGGAACGCCGCGGTGTCCTCGGTGGCGGAGAGCGAGAAACCGAGCTGATGTAGACGCTCGACGGCCGGGAGAATCTCCTGCTTGAGCCGGGTTCCGCCCACGGAGAGGAAAGCGTGACCGTGGCGCGGCACGAGGCGGACCCCCGACGCCACCAGGGCCTTCACCAAGGCGTCCGCAAAGGTGGGGCCGAAACAGGCGACTTCGCCGGTCGACTGCATCTCCACACCCAACAGGGGGTCGGATCCGGTGAGCTGCAGGAACGAGAATTGTGGCACCTTCACTCCCCACTGATTTGGAGGGAGGGGGGCCAAGCCCTGCCGTGAGAGCGGCCGGCCCAGCATCGCTCGGGCAGCCTCGCGCAGCAGTGGCACGCCCGTCGCCTTCGTCAGGAACGGCAACGATCGGCTGGCGCGCAAATTGAGCTCAATGATCTGGTAGGCATGATCCTTAACCAGGAACTGTACGTTGAACGGGCCCCGGATCTGGAGCGCGCGAGCGATCCGCTCGGCGGCATCGATCAGCTGTTCCTGCACCTCGCGGGACGTGTGGCGTGGCGGCAGACAGAAGATCGCATCACCCGAATGTACTCCGGCGCGTTCGACGTGCTCGAGAATGCCTCCCACGAGCACGCGGGTTCCGTCGGAGATCGCGTCGAGCTCGAGCTCATCCGCCCCCTCAATGAACTTCGTGATCACCACCGGGTGCTCGGGCGATACGCGGGCGGCTTCACCCAGGAACCGGGCGAGGTCGTGGCGCCCCGCAATGACCCGCATCGCTTGCCCGCTGAGCACGTACGACGGTCGCACCAGAACCGGGTAGTCGACCTCGTCCGCGAAGGCCGCCGCGTCCTCGAGGGTCGTGAAGGCGCGCCAGGCCGGCTGCGGAATGTGCAGCTCTTCGAGCAAGCGGGCGAAGCGGGCCCGGTCTTCGGCCGTATCGATAGATTCGGGGGTCGTGCCGAGGATGGGGATGCCGCACATGTGAAGGAGCGGCGTCAAATTCTGGGCGAGCTGACTGCCGACACACGTGACCACGCCTCGGAACTGTTCGAAGTCGAAAAGGTCGCGCACTCGCTCGAGTGTGATTTCCTCAAAGTACAGACGGTCGGATCGGTCGTAGTCCGTCGAGACCGTCTCGGGGTTGGAGTTGAGCAGGGCGACGACGGGGATTCCTTCGGCGCGAAGGCCGTCCACCAGGTTCATCGTCGACCAATCGAATTCCACGCTGGAGCCGATTCGGTAAGGACCGGCGCCCAGCACGAGAACTGACCCCGGCGGGACCGGCGAGACGTCGTCGGCAGCGGCGCGGTACGTGGCGTAGAGATAGTTGGTCGTGGACGGCCACTCCCCGGCGAGCGTGTCGATCATTCGAAGTCGGGGGCGAAGGCCAAGCTCCAATCGTAGGCGTCGGATGGCCTCTTCGTCCACATGGGTTGCCCGGCCGATCGCTCGATCCGAAAGCCCCAACTCTTTCGCACGACGGAGGAGCGCCGGCGGAAGCGCGTGAGCTCTCGTCTCCATCAACGACCGGTCGACCGACTCGACTTCGGCCAAGGCGTCGATGAACCACCGATCGATGTACGTTAGCCGCGCGATTGCATCGGGGTCCATTCCGGCCCGCAGGCTCTCGAGCACGACGGCCAGAATTTCGGGAGTCGGTTGGGAGAGGGCCGCCTCGAGCCCGGGGCCAGGGCGAGGTGTTTCGGGGGGCGCGAGCTCCGCTCGCGGATCGGCCATGCGGACGGCTTTGAGGAGCGCTTCCGGGAATGAGGCGCCAATACCCATCACTTCCCCGACCGACTTCATTGAGGGGCCTAAGCGCCGGTCGGCGCGTTCAAACTTGTCGAGATCCCAGCGCGGGAGTTTGACGACGACGTAGTCGAGCGACGGTTCGAAGCAGGCGGTCGTGACCCCCGTCACCCGATTCTTGAGCTCGGGCAGCGTGTAACCGAGGGCGAGTTTCGCGGCCACGTACGCGAGCGGGTACCCGGTCGCTTTACTGGCTAGAGCGCTCGATCGAGACAGGCGGGCATTGATCTCGATCGCGTAGTACTCGCGGCTTTCGGGGTCGAGACAGAACTGGATATTGCACTCGCCCACGATCCCGCACGCCTCCACCGCCCGCAGCGCCGCTTGGCGCAGCATCTGATATTCGGTGTCGTCCAGCGTTTGCGAAGGGGCGATGACGATGTTGTCGCCCGTATGGACTCGCATCGACAGGACATTTTCCATATTGCAAACCGTTAGCGCATTGCCGCGTCGATCCCGGACGACTTCGTATTCCAGCTGCTTGAACGAACCCACATACCGCTCGAGCAGGATCTGGCCTACCGGGCTAGCGCGTAATCCGCGGGTGGCCACTTCGCGCAGCTCCTCCGCATTGTGCGCGACGCCTCCTCCTTTGCCCCCGAGCGTGAACGCGACTCGGATCATGACCGGGAAGCCGAGTTCTTTGGCGGCCTCAGCCGCTTCGGGTAACGAATACACCGCGCGGCTCGGCAAGGTCGGGACGTGCGCCTTTTTCATCAGTCGGACGAACTTCGCGCGATCCTCCGTGGCACGGATCCCCCAAAGGGGAGTCCCGAGCACGCGCGTATGCGATCGGCGAAGTGCGCCACGCTGGGCGAGTCCTATCCCGCAGTTGAGGGCGGTCTGCCCGCCAAAGTTTACGAGGATGCCATCCGGCGATTCGAAGGCGAGGATTGGCTCGACAAATTCGGGCAAAAGAGGTTGAAAGTACACTCGACCACGCTGCGGCGGGTCGGTCTGCAGCGTGGCAATATTCGGATTGACAATGACGGTGTAGATCTCCTCTTCGGCGAGCGCTTTGAGGCACTGACTTCCGGAGTAATCGAACTCCCCTGCCTCGCCGATCTTCAGAGCGCCCGAGCCTAGCAGGAGCACTTTCGACGGAAACTTCTCGGGCATCTACGCAGCCTTCCGCCGCACCCTCTTTGTGAATTCCCCGAAGACGAATCCCGCCTCGGCTGGTCCGGGGTGTCCTTCGGGGTGTCCCTGGAGCGCGAGTACGCGACCACGCCGGTCGCGTAGCCCCTCGAGAGTGCCGTCGTCCGGATTGTGGGCCCAGGGAGCAAGATCCGTCCCGTGGAGCGATTTCGGGTCGACCGCGTACCCGTGATTCTCGCTGACGATGAGCGCGCGGTCGTCTGGAAAGCAGATCGTCTTGTTCTGGCCCCGATGCCCGAACTTGAGCTTGTACGTTGAACCACCTCGGGAAAGTGCCAACAGTTGGTGGCCCAGACAGATCCCGAGCGTCGGAAGCTCCCGAAGTCCCGGCCGTCGCAACTCCTCGATCGTCGTGGCGAGCGCCGTCGGATCCCCCGGTCCGTTCCCTACAACCAATCCCTGTACGCGTCGACCGTCCCAACGGCTCGGCACGTCGGTGTCGTGGGGAAGTCGAAGAACGGAGAGTTTCCGCTCGAGCAGCGCGCGAAGGATGCTGGCTTTGATGCCGCAATCCAGGACCGCCACCGTGGGACCGAGGCCCGCCCCCAGCAACTTCGGCTTGCGGACCGATACATCGGCCATGTAATTCTCGTCCGAGTAGCGCGGCGCTCGCGCGAGGCGACGTGCGAGCTCCTCCGAGCTCGGGCGCTTCGCGTTCGAGCCCACGTCCAAGATCCCTCGGATCACGCCTTGGGATCGGAGGTGCTCGGTGAGCAGCCGCGTATCCACTCCGGCGATTCCCGGAATCCCCTGGTCGGCTAGCCACTGCTCGAGCCGACGCGTGTTGCCCCAGTGATGCGGAGTGGTGAGGCCCCGCACGACGACGCCGCGGACCTGAACCTCACCGGATTCGAAGTGACGAGGGAGTCCGAACGCGTCCGGACCGTCCGGTGGGACGCCATAGTTGCCGAGCAGGGGGTACGTGAACGTCAGGATCTGACCGCGGAACGACGGGTCCGTGAGAGATTCGGGGTACCCGACCATCCCCGTCGTGAAGACGACTTCGCCGACCCGATGGGTGCGCGCGCCGAAGCCGACCCCATCAAATCGCGTCCCGTCCTCAAGAAAAAGGGTTCCCCCAAGCTCGGGAGCCGCTGAGTCGACGGCGCTTGGCGTGAACAACCCAACCGTGCCAAGGAAAGATGACGGGCTTAAGATTTGCGTCGGCGCGAGCGCGTCAATCGGCCGGAAAGGGTGTACCGCAGTTTCCCTCCGCTCGGGAGCCGTCAAATCCCCGAAACCATAGCGTCAGTCGTTGCCCGGATTTCCACGGCTCAAGGAATCGTACGATCTCGTGATCATCGGCGGAGGCCACGCCGGTCTGCAGGCCGGCCTCAAAGCGGCGATGTTGAATCATACGGCCGCCGTCATCGATCGAGGACCGAAGTACAGCCGTTCCTACTACGCCCCGAGGATGGACAATATCCCGGGCTTTCCGGATGGGATCTCCGGTCACAAGCTCCTCGACCTGCAGATCGCCGCGCTCCGAACCGTCGAGGAGAAAGTTGGATATTTCACCCCCGCTCGCGCAGCCGCCGCTCGCCGGGGCGACCAGGGGTGGGAGGTTTCTTTCGAGTGGTTGAAGCAGTCGCTGACCGCCCGAGGGCGCGCGTTGATCCTTGCGATGGGCGTCGTCGATCGGATGCCGGTCGTCGACGGTAAGATCGACCCGATCTTTCCGTGGGCCAACTTCGGGATCGTCGACTTCTGTATCTTTTGCGATGGGCACACCATGCCAGGAAAATCGGTGGCAGTGTTGGGGCACGATACCTACGCCGCGCTCACAGCGCTCGACCTGGTGCACTTCGAACCTCGATCGGTGGAGATCTTGACGAATGGGATGCGGCTCTTGGCGGACCGCGGAGCCCCGGAGCGAAAAGCGATCGAAGAGCAGTTGGCCCGTGCGGGGATTACGCATGTAGCCCAACCCATCACGGGTTTCGACGGAATTCGAGAGAAGGAGTTCCACGTCAAGTTCGAGGACGGGTCGACCCGCCAGTATGACAAGGGGTTTTCGGCCCTCGGCTGGTATGACATGAACCAGCAAATCCCGCGCTCCCTCGGATGCGCCTTCGATTCCGAAGGGTACGTGATCACCGACGAGGACTGTCGCGCGTTGAACGCCGAATCCCGCGCCCCCATCCCGGGTCTGTACTGCGTGGGAGACTTGCGCAACGGATGGAATCAGATACCCGAGGCTTGGGCGACGGCGGAACGGGCTGTCATCCACGCCTACGGGTCGTACCTTTAGGTCGATTACCGCGCGCTCGCGCCCGGGGGAGGCGGACGGGCAACATCGAGCATTCGGGCGAGCTCCGGCAGGTCCTTGGCAATGGCGGCCACTCCCGCCGCTTGGAAGCGGTCCGAGTTCATCGAGCTTGGTTCAGCGGGGTCGGGGAGGACGGCATAGAATCGTACGTGCGCAGCCCGAGCGCACTCGGCATCGATCAGGTGATCTCCCACATACAGGGCACGATCTCGGGGGATCTCCATTTGCTTCAGCAAGCGGTCGAGCGCCTCGGGGGATGGCTTCGAGGGTCCGGGCGAACTACGCGTGCGCAGATAGGAAAAGTACCGAGCGAGTTCGGTGCGCTGCAGTGCTTCGCGGCAGAACGTTTCCGAGCTCCGAGTCAGGAGACCGAGCCGAAACCCGCGTTCGGTCAGCGCGGCCAGCATGGCGTCCGCCCCCGAGCGAGCCACGGTCCGCGGGATGGCCTCGAGTTCGATGGCGTCAATGAGTTCGTGTACCGAAGCATCGAACCGAAACATCTGCCCGTCAGGCACCCCGTTCGCCACCATCTCTTCGCGTGCCCGTTCGATCAGGCGATGGATCGGCTCCTCGACCGAGAGGTGGCCCGGGATTACCCCGTACTTCTCGGCCGTCCGGATAACGTCGCGGCGCATACGGCCGAAGTCGTGGTGACTGAGCACCAACGTACCGTCGAGATCGAAGACGATTCCCAAAAGCGGTTCGAGGAAACCCGGCTGCGTGTCGGACGGCATCAGAAGAGTCCTCCGCTCCGAAGGCATGACCCGGCGAGCAGGCAGGTAAGGATTTCTATCGACCCGCAAGCACCGGTCTACTTGGTCTGATGATACGCCAGCCCGTACCACGTGGTGCGAACTTTATCGAACGTGGTTCCGCATTGATAGCACGCAAAGAGCCGGATGGGAGGTTGCTGGGGCTCGGCGTCCATCCCGTTCCCGCAAATCGGGCAACACAATCGATCGCCGACCGGAGGGACCCCGTACCACGTGTCTCGTTTCTGATCGTAGACGAGGCCGTCGATCGCACAGAGATACATCGGGTACGGCACCTGCAAGGAGCGAGGGGCGGCCATGGCCCGCCCACAGATCGGGCAGAACATACGTCGGGGTCAGCTCCTCCCACTCGGCGGGTAAGGCTCGTTCATGCGACTCCCGGGGTGGACCGGGGACGCTCGAGGGTAACGATCGATTCGCGGAGCCGGAAGCTCCTTCGTTGGCCGGAGCGACGGACCCGCGCGACGTCCACCGAGGCAATGCGGAACCCGAGAGAAGCCCCGAGTCGGGCGAGCAGGAGGTCGCCGGGGACATACGTTCCGGCGAGGAGAGAGTCGCCGACCACGACGACGAATTGCCCTCCGGGGCGCAAGCTCTCTCGAACGCGACGGAGGACTGGAATCAGGTCCCAAAAATATCGGCTCACAATTCCATGGACGTCGTTTCGCCGATACGAACCTTTCTCCGCGACGTTTCGTCGAATTCGATCGAGGATCTCCCGGAGCCAAATGTCCGGTACTCGGCGAGTGGACAGATACGGGACGGCCTCGGCCCGCGGAAGATTGTCGCATGAAACCTGCGCCTGGCGAAGCGTGGCGAGATCTGCGTAGGAGCGGGCGTACCCGAGCCACGCCAGGTCGAGCTTGTAGTTCATCACGTAGTCCATCCCGTTCACATACGGAGGGCTCGTGACCGCGAGAGCGACGGATCCCCGGCGTAGCGAAATGGTCCGGGCGTCGTGCGTCCGTATGTCCGCCGAAGAGCCCCAACGCGCTCGCTCGGGGGCGAGCCGACGCAAATCCTCGGCCATCTCCGATACCGCTCTGTCCAATTCCCGGTAGGGGTCGGGGGCAGCTTCTACCGGAGTCCTACGATAACCCAAGCAGGGGGACCGATGGAGTCGACTAACCGGGATCAGGATTCTGCCGAATGCCACGCGTAGCGCGTCGTTCACCGGTGTGCCTTCCGGTGGCAGCGTCGCGCGTAGGCTCGAGAGAGAGGGAAGCACCGCCGGAGAAAATTGGCGCAAGGTTTCCCGCAGGAACGGGAGCGGCGCGGGGCGGGCGCGCCGAGCTCGCCGTCGATAACGATCCCACGCGAGTTCGAGTGTGCGCGCCGAAAGTTCGAAGTGCGTTTTGACCCGCGCCGCCAAGGCGGCCGGGGGCAGAAGTTCGCAGCCCACGGAATGTAATCCCGCGCGACGGCCCTCGACGAGTGTCGTGCCGCTTCCCGCGAACGGGTCGAAGATCGTCTCCCCACGCTGCAGTCCTCGTTCCCCGATCACCGAACGGACGAACTCGGCCGAATAGCCCTGGACGTAGGGCCACCACCGGTGGATCGGAAGTGTCTCGTTCTGGGCAAACGTGATCGGCCCGCGGTATCGTCCCAGGGTCACGCCGCTCTCTCGTGCAAAACGCTCCGTGTACTCTTCCGGAGACAAGAAATCCGACCGCGACTCAAGCTCCGCGAAGGCATGGAGGACCCACAGACCCCGCCCATGATGGAGTACCTCGCCTTCGGCCTCGAGCGTCGCCAATGCCGCGGCGACGGACGGCGGCGACTCGTCGAGTCGCCGCGCAAGCTGCTGAACCGTTGCGCCGATCGCCCCCGTCTCTCCGATTGCTTCGCGTAACTCCATGGGGCCCACCAATCGCGGCGAAGAAGTCACGCCGTCCGTCAAGGGAGCCTCCCTAATGACGTGGCCGTGAGAAGCCGTCTACGAAGAGGGAATCCAATCCATTCGACGCGCGGGATCTTTAGCTAAGAAGAGGGCGGCGGACGTGCGACGAGGATTGGGCACGGAGCCTTTCGAACGAGGGAGTCGGAGACGGAGCCCAATAGCCATCGCTGACCCGTCGTGAGTCCGCGTGCCCCCGTCACCAAAATATCCGGGTGGATCTTCGCCGCATAATCGAGAATTTCGTCCGGGATCGTGGGACCTTCCAGAACTTGGGTGATGACGAGTTCGACGCCCTTCGCCTTGGCCTGGGTCTGTGCCGCGCGCAGCAACTCGTCCGCGGATCGAATGTCGTCCGTAGTTGGCGGAGCGATGGCGCCCCCCAACTGAGTGGCAATGACATGCGTGCGCGTTACGGTAACGATGTGAAGCGTCCCTTCGAAGGCCTGGGCGATTTGGATCGCAAGAGCCAGCGCGCGTTCGGAGTCGTCCGAGCCATCGATCGTTACGAGGACGGTGCGAAACATGCCGCCGGGCACGACGTGGGTACCGAATGAGTATTTCGCCCCGACCAGTCCGTGCAACGCGGCTCACGTCCTTCGGAGAAGCGGACGGAAAGTGATCTCGCAATCTGCGAGGTGGCGAGGCTGGAAATGGTTGGCTGTCGAAAGTCTACCCGTGATAGGATAGATTGGCTTCCCGAGGCGCTTACAGGCCGAGTTGGCGCATCAGGTCCGCGGGGTTCCCGTAGGCGCGCACAGACTGGACCTTCCCCTTCTCGTTGACGACGACGCGGGTCATTTGATCCTGCGCGAACTTGCGGTGCGTGGCGGGGATCGACTTTCCCTCGGGGCTCGCCCAAGGTCCGTCGTGAGTTCCACCAACCGAGTTGACGATGAGAACCTCGTTGCCGACGACCGAGAGGGTCGTCACATGGAGAGTCCAATCCGGGAACGCGGCGAAACTACCGGTGTAGAACGCGCGAATCGCTTCCTTTCCCTTGATCGGGTGCTCTTGACCCGGGCCCTGGAAAGTGGCGTCTTCGGCGTATTGGTCCACGACTTTTTCGACGTTACGGCTGTTGACGACCGCGATCATTTCGCGGGCTTGGGTCTCTGTAACTGCTGACATTTCTGCTCCTTGGTATATAAACCGCCGTGAAAGGGGATAAGGGAGAGGTGAGTGAGAGGCACGCACGGCGTACGGCCCGCCCCGCGACGAGGCCGACGTGTAAGGCGAGCATATGCGGGCTTGCATCCTGATAGATACGCTTTCTTTCCGTTGAAGAAGAAAACCCCCTTGGTCGACGCGGAAAATGCCGGGCGGATCGAGTATTGGAATCGATTGGTGGCTGGGTAGACCCGAGGCTCTTTCTAGTCGAGTCGTTAGTTCCCGGTGAGTCCGCGACCCGAATGAAAGAAGGCGAGCATAGGTGGGCCGGGACGGATTTGAACCGTCGATCTCCGCGTTGTAAGCGCGGCATCCTCACCGCTGGACGACCGGCCCGTTGGCCCCGCCACACCGCTTCGCTCTCATGGGAGTGTCGGTCGTTCCGCGGGAGCGACGGCGCTGGGCGCACGGTGGCGAATTTGAACGGCGATTCCATGGTCCAATTCGACCATCAAATGGCCGGAAAGCTTGGCCTCCCCGACACCAAGAAGTGTTCCATCCCGCACCAGCAAGACCGCATCTCCGATACGAATGCTCGGGTCCGCCCGCCGGACCCCTGGGACAAATAGGTCTCCTAGCAGAGGAACTTCGGGCGCCACTTCCACCTGGAGGACCCCCGAAGAAAGCAACCGACGTCCACCCGCGACAGTGAGCTGGAACAATCCGCGCTCCTCCCGCCACGTGGCCAAGTCAGCGCGTCGCGCGTCCGTGATTTTTTGGAACCAAGGTCGCCCCATCAATCGGACGGGAGGGGCGAAGAGCTGGTCCGCCGCAGGCCGGGAAAACTGGACCGCCGCGAGCTCGTGCAACTCTTCCCGAACGACCTCCAGAGGGCCTCCCGGAACGGGGGCGACCTTCTCAAGCGCCCCTCGAACTGCGGCCTGGAGCGCTTGAAGCGCCTCTGGCGTGGTCGTCCGATGATCGAGGATCGTCCACTGAGTGTTTCCGTGCACGGCCAGCCGATCGTGGAGGAATGCGTACTCCTCCGGATCGAGGTGAGCGACGACCCGCTGATACTGCCCGGTGGCGAGCAGATGATCCAGCGCTTCGAGTATATGGTCCCGTTCGACTTCGCTCCACTCTCCGGTGACCGGAATGTCATAGTTTCTCGCCGGGAACACATCTTCCAATTCACGCGGCACGAGCCCCATCGGGGAGCTTACCGACACCCAGTGGACCCGCTCGCGAGCGGAGACGGATTCGAGTGCTTGAGCGAATCGGCGGTGGCTGTGGGATTTTCGATAGGGTTTTGTCCTGCTGCACGGAACCAACAGGAGAACGCGTTTGCTCGCGGGCGGGCGATATCGGGCAATCAAACGATGTCGAAAGCGAGCAACCTCGGGTCGACGTTGCGATTCGGCAAGGACGTAGGACCACTGTCGAGTGTCGACCACGGGGCTGCGCTCTTCAAGCAAGGGGCCGAGCCACTCGTCCGCATATCGCAGAAGCTCCGCCAACATTGGCTCCGCTGCGAGCCGGACCTCCACGAGTTCGCGAAGCCGGTTCGATCGGATGGCCGCTCGCACCAGTGCCATTTCGCGGCGATACAATTCGTTCGTGTGTTCTTCGAGGGAGCCTCGCGGAGTTGATTGACACGCGGAGCACACGCATCGATTCTCATCACGCGCGACGTCCGCGTCGAATTCGCCAAGCTCGGTGTCGAGGTAAGTGCCCTCGTTGGCCCGCCTGAGTCCTTCCGTCGTGTCTAGGAGGTCGATCCCTAGGTAGACGAGCATCGCCAATCGATGTGGCAAGGCAACCCGCGGAGTCCAGAGCACTGGTTGGGCACCCACTTGCTCCCGGATTGCCTGGATCGCCTGCACAAACGAGGCACCCTCCGAAAGGAGGAAGCGGGCGTTGGAGAGGACGATTAACGCCGGTCGGGCGGCACGCAGTCGCTCCCATTGCGGAGTCTCCAGTGGGCAACGAACGAGCCATGCATCGGGGCCTAAAGGCTGCGCCATTCCGGGGCGCCCCGAGACTTCGGGGGCGGGGACTTCATACGTCAACTCCAAAACTTCCGCGTCGCTCTCAATCGCGAGGGAACGTCTTCCGAGCTTGGCACCGGGGCGCTGGTCGAGTCGAAGATTCGATGCGCGTGAGGTTCGACCGGGAGTTTCCCCAGATTCAAGTACTGCCGGAGTGCGAATATGAAGCGTACCGACGCGGGCCGATCCCAGGAGGGCCAGCCCATCGAGGTTCTCGAGACGCCGGGTCATTCCATCCTTGGGCGAACTCGCCGTCCAATCAATACCAACGGAGCCGCTCAGGGAGCGGCGCCGTCCTTCGCCCCGCTTTTTCGAGGGCGAGACCGTCCCAGACCACTGACGTTCTGAGGGAAGAACGCAGCCCAGCCGGCCACTAACGCTTCTCGGTGCTCTGCGCCCGCCTCCGACCGACCGCGTCGGCCGAACAAAGGGTCATGGGTTTCGCGGACCTGCCGTAGGAATTCACCCGGGTTTTCGCTCGCTTTTTCGAAGCCGTACAAAATCAGCTGACGCAGGAAGCTCGAACGACCACGCCATCCGATGCGGCGACGTACCAGCGGGTTCAGATGGCGCTTCGCCATCCTCCATACCTCGTTTGTCGTCCGGTAGTCACGGGCGGACAGACCGATCATTACCTGGGGCATTCGCGTTTCCTCGTTCGAGCGAGTCCCCGCGGGATTTGAGCTGTCCTACCTCCCCACGGATCTCGGTCTATTGCGGTATTACCGAACGAAGACCGCCGCGGCGGTTCCGACAAGGAAGAGCGCGCTGAGCAGGAAATGAATCTGGAACGGGATTCGGGCGTCCGTCGGCCGTCGGAACAGTCGAATGTCCGCCGCCGCCGCGACGACTCCCATGAGCGCGAGTGCGCCGTCGAATACGAGACCCCAATGATTCAACCACCCGAACACGGCGAACGATCCGAGTGCGAGGGCATGCAGCACTGGGACGAGGAGGAGACTCCGCTCTTGGCCGATCTTCACCGGAATCGAGTAGAGTCCCAACTTTCGATCGCTCTCCAAATCGCCCAAGCTGTGTACGGTCTCGAAAGCCGTTCCCCAGCAGAGCATGCCGAAGACCGCCACGACCGCAGTGATCGGTAGCGCCGCTTGAATCGCAATGTAGATCGCTGCCGGCGTCACGGCCTCGACCAAGCCCAACACGACGGTGGTGAAAGTGGTAACCCGTTTCGAGTAGCTGTAGCCGAAGATCAACAGAAGGGCGACCGGCGCCAGCACGAGGGTCAGTGGATTAAGGAAGTACGCGGCGATCAGCAACACGGCGGCACTGGCGGCAGCCACTCCCAGTGCGAACGCGGTAGATGCGCGGCCGGTCACGAGAGCGCGGTCGCGCGTTCGAGGGTTGTTCCGGTCCTGTTCCCGATCGACCCAGCGATTGAAGCTGTGTCCGGCATTGCGCGCTGCAACGAACGCCACGATGATCCAGAGGAATTTCCAGGCCGTGGGCAGACCGTTCGACGCGGCGAGCAGAAATGCCAGCGCGAAGGGCAGGTTGAGGCCGAGGTTCTGAATCTCTAAGAATTTCCCAAACTCGGCCAGACGGCCTCGGGGCTGGGGCGTCGCCGCCGTCACGACTTATCCGGCGGCCGGAGTCGCTGGAAGATAGGATCCTCGGCCAGCCACTTCGTGATCCGCTCGACTACTGCCGGATCCATCCGAATCTCCTCGGGCCACGGACGCGGAAAACCGTCCTCCCGCCGCTTTCGGGTCGCGTCGATGCCGACCTTCGCTCCCAGGTTCGGGATCGGATTGGAGATCGACAACTGATCAACGGGTCCTTGCACGATCTCGAAGTCGCGCCCCGGATCCGCTTGGAGACCGACACGATACAGAATCTCGGAAAGATCGTGCACGTTCACATCATCGTCGACCACGATGATGTACCGGGCGAACATCATCTGGCCCAGCCCCCAGAGCGCGTGCATCACCTTGCGCGGGTGGTCGGGGTAGGATTTGCGTATGGAGACCACGACCACATTGATGAAGAGTCCCTCCAACGGGAGCTCCATGTCGACGATCTCCGGTAGGACGAGACGTACGACGGGAAGGAAGACCCGTTCCACCGCTTTTCCCAGAATCGCATCTTCCGTCGGGGGTTTTCCCGTCACGGTGGAGAGGTAGATCGGATGGGCCCGGTGAGTTATGTGGGTCACATGGAAAACCGGGAAATCCTCGGGAGCGGAGTAGTAGCCCGTATGATCGCCGAAAGGCCCTTCGACGTGCCGTTCCGTCGGGTCGACGTATCCTTCGAGTACGATTTCGGCTTGGGCCGGGACCTCGAGGTCGACGGTGCGCGCGGGGACGAGCTCCAACGGCGACTGTCGGAGAAAACTTGCGAACACAAAATTCGAAATGCCTTCGGGTACCGGCGCTAGTCCGGAAAATAGGGTCGTCGGATCGGCGCCGAGAACGGCCGCGATGGGCATGCGCTCGCCGCGAGCGGCCCACTTTCGATAATTGTTCGCACCGACGCGGTGGATCTGGAAGTGCATACCTAGCGTATCGGGCCCGTACTGCTGCAGTCGATAGATTCCGGTGTGCGCTTCGCCGGATTCCGGATCCTTCGTGATCACGATGGGGAACGTGATCGTTCGACCGCCATCCTTGGGCCAGCACCGCAGGATTGGAAGTCGATCGAGATTTACCTGGGGCTCGTCGACTTCCTGACACGGCCCGGATCGGACCCGTTTCGGGCCGAGCGAACGAAGCGTCTCCAAGGTGGCCAGGGTCCCGCCCAAGTCTCGCAACGCTCCCACGATCCCGGCGGGGGGGCGAAGATGCACGAGCCGCGCGATCCGTTCGGCGGTCGCGTCGACGGTGGAGTCTCCTAGCGCCAGCGCGATCCGACGGGGTGAGCCCAGGACGTTCATCGCGACCGGGTACGGGCTGTCGACGACGTTCTCGAACAGGAGGGCCGGTCCGTCGCTCCGAACCACCCGTTGGGTCAGCTCGGTGATCTCGAGGTCCCGACTGACGGGGCGACGAATTCGAAGTAAATCCCCGCGCGCCTCGAGGGTATCGAGGAATTCCCCGAGGGAATCGAACGCCATCGCCGCGCGGAGCCTCCTTCGCTATTTAAGAGCCGGAGCGTCCCAGCGGGCCCCTAGGTTCATATGGAAACCTGGGACTGGAGGTTTTCTCGGCGATGCAGACCGTAACGCTCGAATTTCGAACGGAGGACCTGATCCTACTCGGGCTGATCCCACCCCGTTTTTTTGATCGCTACGAAGAGGTCGAGCTGCTCGAGACCTTGCGCCTCGAGCGGGGCTGGCGGCTCCAGCTATTGCGGCTCCGCCGTCGCGGACCGCTACGGTCGGCCAGCGATCTCGAGCGAGAGTCCCGTCGAATTCGACGCCTTTACGGATTGGAGAGCTTCGAGGTCGTTGACCGTCGCCCGCGGACACGCGACTACATTCTCCTCGTGCGCCAACGGAACCCCGAGGGCGTTCGTCGGCTCCTTGCACTCGCCGGCGGTCAAATCTCACCGACTGCGCCGTTTCGAATCTCCTCAGAAAAGGTTGTGGCCTCGTTTCACGGCGAGGAGCGGTCCCTGCATCGGGTTCTTTCACGATTGGCTCGGGAGGGCCTCTCGTACCGGGTCCTCCGTGCCTCGAGCCGTCCCTATGTAGAAGATGCCGGTGCGGCCCCCCTGACTCGTCTGCAGTCGATGCTCCTCGCGCGTGCTTGGGCGTTGGGATACTACTCGGTACCCCGTCGCATCACGTTGACTCGCCTCGCTCGTCTGACCGGTCGAAGCCCGCCGGCGTTAGGGAAGGTACTTCGTCGCGCGGAGGGACATCTGGTTGTCCGATATTTGTCGACGCAGCCGTCCGAGGAAACGACAGAGTCCACCGACGTTGACGATTCTCCGGCCGAAGTGGCGGCATCAGGGTAGAACCCGGGCCTACGTTCTCTAACGAAAAGCTAAGTTTCAGAAGGCTTGCTTCCGACCATGCCGTCCCGTCGCCGAGTGGTGATCCTAGAGCGCGTTGAGGGGGCGGTCCCGGTAGCGATCCCATCGCGCGCTACCCCGGGGTCGGCGTGCTTCGACCTCTGCGCCGCGGAGTCGATCGAGCTAACGCGCAATGCCGTCACCCTCGTCCGCACCGGATTTCGGATGCGGGCCCCTTCCGGAACTTTTCTCGAGGTGCGCCCGCGGAGCGGACTGAGTTCGAAGGGCGTGCTCGTGGTGAATGCACCCGGTACGATCGACCGGGATTATTCCGGCGAGGTGATGGTACCATTGACCTATCTTTTCGAAGGGAGTTACCGGATTCAAGCCGGAGATCGCATTGGACAACTTCGGGTGGTGAATGATTTGCCTACCACAGTTCGCGTAGGGAAAGTCCGTCCGGCGCGATCCCGCGTCGGTGGCTTTGGCAGTACCGGGCGTTGATCGCCGCGCTACTGGCTGTACTCGGTCAGCGTTCGCTGAACCACGGGGGCTGACGTGGAAGGTCGCAATGTCCCGTCGCGAGCCTCCATTTCGACTCGTTCGAGCATCTCGTGCATGCGTCGCTCCCGTGCGCCCGCGCCGCGATGCATGCCGACGTCCCGAGTGCCCTGGGATACGAGTACGATCGCGCGTCCAGCGCGAGCGCGCCCCGTGCGCCCCCGGCGCTGGATCGTGCGAATCACATCGGGAATCGGCTCGTAGAACACCACGACGTCCGTGGCGGGAATGTCCAATCCCTCTTCCGCTACCGACGTCGACACGAGACAGTTGATGGCCCCCTCTCGGAACTGATCGAGGATCCGCTCCTGCTCCTTCTGCGAGAGTCCTTCTTCCGAGCCGCGCGATGCTTGCCCGACGAACCGGGCCGGCCGGATTGCCGGGTCGTGCAGGTTCTCCAGCTCGCGCACCAGGAGTTCGACCGTGTCGCGATACTGAGAAAACACGATCACTCGGGCCCGCTCGGAACGACTCAATTCTGCGCGAACGATTTCAAGCGCCTTGGCGACCTTTGGATGCTCGATCGATATCTCGTTCAATCCTGCTTGAAGTTGAATCACGTCCGGGTCGGTGAGGAAAGTTCTTTGGGCCGGGGTCAGGCGGCCCGAAGCGCTCCGGGACTGGCGGGTAAGGAATTCCCGAAGCGACTCAACGCCCTGACTTTCGATCAGCTCGAGCGCGTGGAGAGTCTTCATCGCCGCCGCTTGCGCGGTAACGGTCGCCCAAAGTCCGGGAGGCGCCGACTCCCCGTGCTTCCGGTGGGCCGCGACCTCGCGGTGGAGTCGCTCCCCGAGCACCAGCAGATCCCGTCTACCCGCATCTCCGGCGGGGAGGAGCGCATATCGTCGGAGTACCTCCACTTGACGCTGGAACGCCGTTCGGAGCAAGATCGCCAGGTGACGAACCTCGGCGGGAAGCGGAACTTCCACGGTTTCGATCTCGATGCCATGGACATAGGGCAGCACGTCCGCATCGGTTGCGGTACGATACTCGAAACGTTCGATGCCCAAGTGGTTCCACACTTCGCGAATTCGTTCAATGCGGGAGCCGGGAGAGGCCGTCATCGCCAATACCCGTGCGCGAGGGCCATCGCGATTCGCTCTCCCTATGGCGACATACGGATAATCGCCGACGGCGCGATGGGCTTCGTCGAACACGATCAAAGAAAAATTCGCGAGCGAAAGACCGCCCTGCGCGAGGTCATTCTCGATGACTTGAGGGGTGGCGACCACGATCTGGGGCGGCTGCAAGAGGGCCGCTCTACGCTCCGGAGGAATCGTCCCCGTAAGAACGACCGGCGGGGCGGAGAAAAGCGTCGCCGCAATCGTCCGGCCGTGCTGCACCACTAGCGGCCGCGTGGGGGCCAGAAAGAGAACCGAACGTGTCGGTTCCCGCAAGAGGAATTCCGCGATCACCCGAAGCGCGATTGCGGTCTTGCCGAGGCCGGTTGGTAGTACGGCCAGTGTGTTGTGGGCGAGCGCCGTTTGGACGATGCGCGATTGATACAGTCGATCTTCCAAGACTCCGGGGCGGATCCTGGGATGACTGACGGTCTCCATCGACGGGCTCGGTCTCCCCACGGAGCCGAACTTAATTAGGCACCGTCATCGCGGAGCGATGGTTCCCCTCTGGATCGAGCTCGTTCTCCTCGTCGCCGCGGGTCTGGTGCTCCTCTATCACGGAACCGTGATCGTTCTCGCGGCCCAGTTGCCACGACTCGAACCGTCGATTCCTCCGCCAAGTACCGGCCCCCGACCTCGCGTCAGCGTCGTGATCGCGGCGCGTAATGAGGAGGCCGATCTCGGCGAGACGCTCGACGGCGTGCTGGCCCAGGATTATCCGAATCTCGAGATCGTTGTCGTTGACGGAGGCTCGACGGATCGAACGCGAGAGATTGCGCGCGCGCGGGATCCTAGAATCCGCGTCCTGGAAGAACCGCCCCTACCGGCTGATTGGGTGGGAAAGAACTGGGCGTGCGAGATGGGGGCACGTGCCAGCAGTGGGGAATATCTGTTTTTTCTGGATGCCGACGTTCGACTAGGAGCCCGTAGTTCTACTCCGCTTTAAGCGAGTCGGCCCACGGGAACCGCTCGTCGGGGTGTTCTACCCCTCCGCTGTTCTCGGTCGCTCGCCCCTCAGGCCCACTCAGCAGCGTGCAACTTCC
>JBAUYF010000040.1:0-36520 GCA_049584655.1 Thermoplasmata archaeon
ATCCAAAGTGATGTTCTTCGTGGAATTCGATTCTGCCGACACCGGCGGTTATTATTGCCTCTCAGCTAAACCACTTCCGACCCGCTCCGCTTCCCGTCATCTTGCTTCCGGAAAAGGCTGGCACCGACTCCGGGAGGAATCTCTGATGGCAACACAGACCCATCTGACCTAACCGGTCGACCGGTTAGAAATCGAGCCATAGCCCGCGCTTTGCTGATTATAAGCCAAGACTGAGTTCTGCGGAAGCCTCTCCATGAACAGCCAGAGTGTACCGACGTGCTTACGCTGCGTCGGCGGGCGCCTGGGAAAGAGATTACTTCGACTCCTCGGAACCCGGCTCAGACCACTCTTTTAGTGATTTCTTCCGGATTCCCGCGGCTCGCGCGAGAGCGTTCTTCGCTCCCTGTTTGGCCAGGTGGGGCGCGTCGGCGACGTCGAGTTCGACGTCCCTCCCGATGCCTCCCAGGGCTACTCGCATTTCGTGTAGGTGCTCTCGGATTCGTGGACGATCAGTTTCTTCGGTCATGGACCCAAGTCGTTGAGTCCGGACTCCCGGAGTAAAAAACTTGAGGTCGATAGGCGGCCCGCGGAGCGGAAGCGGCCTCTTTCGAATCGAAGGGTCTCCTCTGGAACTCCGCCACCGAGCCCTGTGAATTCGGATCGGATGAGAGTTGGTTCGAGCATCACGTCCCGACCCCCACCGCCCCGATGTGCTTGAGCATTCGTTCTACCGCTTCGGCCGGATTTGGGGCACCGGGGGCCTCCGCCGCGTGGCGCCGAAGCCGCCGTCGCTTCCACGCATACTGTTGAGCGGACACCTCGTCGTAGATCGTCCCCGTCTTCCACAGCCCGTACACGGTGAACGCGAGTCGGTGCGCCACAGCGGCCAGGGCCTTCGGCGTCCCAATCCTCTTCTCGAGCCGCTTCAGCAAGAGGGCGAACCGTCCCTTCCCGCTCTTTCGGATCGCCTGTACGGCCACCATCATCGCCCACTTCAGCCGGGAACTCCCGTGTCGCAGCTTCGAGTGCCGACCGACGACCTCCCCGCTGTCCCGGTTCTTCGGAACGAGGCCGCAGTACGCGGCGAACTTCCGGCGGTTGGGGAAGCGGTGGACGTCGCCCACCTCCGCCAGGATGGTCAGGGCCAGGACATAGTCGATGCCCGGCACGCTCTGGAGGATCCCAACGGTCTTCTCCTCCACCCCTACCCTCGCGAGCTCTCGCTTGAGTTCCTCGACCTGGCGCGTGTAGAGCGCGCCCTCTTCGAGCAGGAGGACCAGCTGGCGTTGGGCGTAGGGGTCGGGGAGGTCGATCCCCTTCAGCCAGTGCAGCGCTTGCACGCCAAAGATGTCGTCATACCTCAGCGACTCATGCTGGAGATGGTGCTTCAGCAGAAGGGTCCGAACCTGGATCTTCGCCCGCCGAAGCTTGTCCACCTGCTCCTCGCGTAGCCGCACGAGCGTGCGGAGCCGCTCGATCGGCTCCTCGGGAACGTAGGCTCGGGGGAAGAAGTTCAGCCGCAGCAGGTGGGCGAGGGTTCGCGCATCGTTGCTGTCGGTCTTGGTCTCCGAGGTGGTCACGGCCCGGAGCGCTCTCGGGTGGGCCATTACGACGTTCCGTCCGAGCTTGCGGAGGTGCTGGAAGGTCGCCTTCCCGGCGGTGGACGCCTCCAGCCCGAGCGTCACGGGTATGTCTCCGCAGAGTCGTCCGAGTTCCCGATGGAGCTCATCCAGCTCCTTCGGGGCGCTGCGGGTCTTCCACTCACGGATCACCGCACCCTCGCCGTCCATCAGGCAGAGGGAGGTCGTCCGCTGGTGGACGTCCATCCCGACGTAGTAGCCGTTCGTCACCGTCGCTACCTCACCTTTCTTCTACTGCTGGGCATTCTCTCTCCTGTGGTCTCGAGCCGCCGGCGGGGTGGAACAGTCGTGAGACTGAACCAAGCTCCTCTACGGGTGACCGCGCTGGGTCGAGCGCGTTCCCAGAATCTCTCGCCGGTAAGCGGCGCCCAGTCTAACTTCCAGACTCCTCGTTGAGGGTCCACAGCCTTTCCCGGGCGCCGCGGGCTCGGGGCCACACCCCGAAGTGGGGTGGGCGGATTAATGGCCGCGGAGTTCCACGAGGTCTGACTAACGCTCCAGACTAGAGCCCGAACTACGTTTCCGTCCTGCCTGTTTCTCGGTGAACTGTGGTATCGTTCCGTTTCCCGTCGGGCCCTTCCCTGGAACGGTTGATTGCCCGCCGCAAGGGTGACGGGTGCCGCTACGCCCCGGGTGGTCTAGTACGTGTCCTTGCTGCTCCCGGAGTTGCTTTCGAGTTTCTCTCCCAAGAACTCGTGAGGAGCCCGCCGGATGAGGTCGTCGAGTCGGGAACTTACGTCCTTGGTAACGGGAACCCCATGTCCGGGGAGTAGAATCTCCACGTCCAGCCCTCGAAGGCGGGAAAGCGACTGCACGGCTTGGGGGAGATTGGAAGCATATCTCACGCCGGGAATCGTGAGTCGACCCTTCCCTTCCACCACGGCATCTCCGGAAAAGAGAATCTTTCGGCTAGGATGGTAGAAGACGACCTCTCCCGGTGTATGGCCAGGCGCGTGGATGACCTGCAGGGGGCCGACTCGGTCGCCATCGTTCAGCGTGACCGCGACGGGGGCCGGATGGGCGCGCACGAAGAGTCGCATGAGAAGGGGCATTGGAGCTTTCGATCGACCGTCAACATACGGAATGTCGTCTCGATGACAGGATATTGGCGCCTGGAGGGTCTCTCGGAGATACGCCGCGCCCCCCATGTGATCGATATGGTGGTGGGTTAGGAGCACCTTGGTGACCGACGCAAGCGGCACCCGAGCGGATTGGAATGATCGTACGATTGGTTTGGCCCGCCGAGCGAAGCCGGTGTCGATCAAGTACGTTTCGTTTCCTTCCGAGAAGATGTAGCTGTTCACAAATCCGGGAATTCGACCCACTCCATCAGCCACCGGCTCCCCCGGGGTGACTCCCCTTCCGGTTTCCATTTAGGTCACCTGTGTTCGAGATTGTCGGACGGCTTGGGCGTTACTCGAACGTCGAATCGATTCCACTTTGGCGAGGGAACTTAGGGAAGAAGGGGAACGAGGCCCCCTCAGCCGATAACCTGAGTGATTTCCTGGATGACTCCCTTTTCCACGTGGGTTGTCCAGAGCATCTCAGGAACGTCCACCGCCAGGAAGAGGGGAGTGAGTAGCACGGCCTCGACAGCCATGACCGCCAGGTTTTGGACGAATTTACCGATCCCCACTCGGACTGTAAAGTCATTCGGCTGTCCGGATATGTGAATCGAGAATACCCGATCCGCATCGATGATGTCTCGTAGAATGCCGGCCTTTGCAGCCTGAATGACTGTACCGGCAGTCGGCGATGTGGTCGATTGGACCTTGTAGCCATCGCTCTGCAGCTTCGCCGCGATTTGCTGTCCGAGAACGCCGAGGTCCTTGTTCTTTCCCTGAAATCGAATCGTCTTTTCTGCGACCATCGTCTTCTTCCTCGTGTTTCGCAAATCCGGATGCTGTAAGACCCTTTCGCGCTAAAGGAAGGCGCCACCTGCTCGAATGGATGCAAAGTCATTGCACCCAGCTTTCGAAGAGCGAGCGCAATTTCCTTTGTCACCCGCCGCCTGATCTCCACGGACGATGTGGGGGAGCCGTCGCTAAGGTATTTGAGAGGCGCTGACCTGAGCTCGCCGAGGCGAGGGCGCAGAGGACCGTAAATGGCGAGAAAAATCACCGCGAGTATGTACATGACCCTGGACGGCCGCGGCGCGTTCCCGAAGTACCCGGGATGGGACAGGCCGTCTACTGAGGCCAACGAAATGTGGCGTGAGATGTGGTTGAATCGGTTCGATGATGTCACTACCGTCATCATGGGCCGGCGTTCGTTCGTAGGTCATCGCCGAGTCTGGACCGAGAAAGCGCGGAAGCCAAGCGACCCACAGTACCTCAAGGACTACTCTCGATGGCTCGACAAGGTCGACAAGGTCTGCCTGTCGAAGCGCTTGAAGTCGCCAGGATGGGAAAACTCCCGAATCATGAAGGGCGATCTTTCGAAGATCGTTGCGAAGTTGAAAAAAGAGAAGGGCGGGAACATCATCGCCGAGGGTGGCCCGCGACTGATCCTCGAATTCCTTCGGCGAGGACTTGCGGACGACTACTGGGCCGTCGTGCAGCCGGTGGTTTACGGGAAGGGGCCGCAGTACTGGGGTCCGATGAAGGCGCAAGCGACGCTGAAACTGCTCTCATCGACGACCATGGAAGACGGAGAGTTGATGCTTCACTACGAGACGGTTCGCGGGTTCAAAGCATAGCGCGACCGGGCAATCGCTAGAGGCTCAGAACGCAGCGCTCACGCCCTCCGGGGGCTATCGCTCATCCACTCCCCGAAAGGGGTGATGGGTTTCCGACCCGCACCGGATATGGCGTAGCACGGGTATTTTCTCGGTTTCGAATACATACTTGAAATTTTCGACGGGGGAATACTTCTTAGTACGCAATTCCCGATACCTGGCCTGTCGGCGATGACTCTCCGATCCAGGCGCCCTCCGACAGTGTCTCCGGCGGGATTCGATGCGGAGCTTCCTCCCCCCGGTTTTGACACGCGAGACTTCGAGTGGTTCGAGGACTCCATCCTCCGGTGGGTCGGCGTTGCGGTCTTCGGGGCCGTCCTGTTTGCGGGCGGATTCCTCGCGCCCATTGACAATGGTCTCGAGACGGGCTTCAGCGTGGTGATTTTTGGTGCTATCATCATATTCTTCATAACCGGGCCGCTTTGGCTGACCGTTGGCGGAGAGGCCGCCTTCGGGGCCTTGGCAGCGGGCGCGACGTTGATGGTTCTTGGCCTCACGGCGCTGAGTGGGCTGGATTCTAACTGGAACTTGACCGGGACGGGGCTGTTTGTGGTCGGTGGAGCCTTCGTGTTCACCGGTTCAGTCGCGGCTTTTTGGAGAGACCTCCAGCTCTCTGTAATTGACCGGAAATTGGTCGGGTGAGCGCTAAGCTGCCGCCCCCACAGCCGCGATCGCCCTGCATGACGGTTCTTCGTTAGCCGACGCGTAGAACACGAGGTCAATCCGCTGGCGGAGCCCATGCGGGCGGCTCACGGTCCTTATCACGCCGAGGAAGGGAAGGGGACGCTTCGGAGAATGTTGATGGATGAATACGATCTGATTCCAACGTTTCGTGGGGTTAGCTAGATTCTGTGGTCTTGGCGGCCATTCTTGTACGAATATAGGCCACATTTCCCGTGAATTGCTGCGGTTCTGCCCACGACTGAAAGCGGCTTGGGATCTCCGGATCGTCGGGCAGAGTAGCCAGCTCGAGGACGGTTCTCAGGTAGTCCCTCATTAGGTCCACTGTCTCGAGCGATCCCAATGGCCCATGACCGGTCACGATCCGTTCGGGTCTCAGTTCCTCAATCCGATCGAGCACGACGAGCCAGTGCTCCGGATCTCCGGAGGCGAGGTTCGGATGGTTCCCCGCCACGATGAGGTCCCCCGCGAAGAGCGTGCGATCCCGCTTCAGGAAAAGCAGCGTATCGCTATCGGTGTGGCCGCTGCCAAAGGTAAGCAGCTGGGCGCTTCGGTCTCCCGGCAAACGGAGCTCGTTATCGAACCCGGTCGTCGGAAACGTGAACCTGAGCTGACCCGTCTCCTCCAGAATTGCCCGGTTGATCCTCAAGACAGTGTCGTAGGGTGCGCGCCCTGCCTCAGTCGTAGCCGCGCTACGCTGGCGCTCGAAATCATGAATTTCCGCTTCCAGTTTGTCGTGGTCCAGGTCGGCCTCGATTTCGCTGCGCTTCTCGATCAAGATCTCGATCGTGCGCTGAGAGGCGTAGATCGGACGGTCGGCGAATATTTGGTTGCCCAACGTGTGGTCGAGATGCCAGTGACTATTCACGGTGAATGACGGAGGTCGGCGCGTAAGCCTCTCGGCGGCTTGGCGGATCTCCCGGGCCGAGCGCAAGGTCAGACTCGTATCGAAGACGAGTGTGGCATTCCCCAGATCCACGATTCCGGTATTGGATAAGCCGGTCCCTTCCGATCGGGCGCGCCCGAATGTAACGCCGTCTCCAATCGATTTGAAGGAGTAGTGTTCGGAATGAAGGTCGCCCCGCCCGTTCACTCCTTCCCCAGCGGTCGGGAGGTCAAATGGTACCGGCTCAGGTCTCGGGGATGGTCCTGAGATTATCGATAGATTTACCCATAGAGATCATTGCCCGCTCTCATGCGGTATAACATTCAGGATCATGGAGCACCCGCGAATTGGCATTCGCGGCACTCCCGGGTAGGGTTGACTGTAGTCGGCGCGACCATCACTATCTCGACTGTGTTTGCCCTTCTACTTCCTGGAATCGCGACGGCGTTCGCGACGAGTGGCATACCTCCCGCAACGGACACGGGCGGCACCTCCCCCGCGCTCCAGCCGACGCAAATCGGGCTCACGAGCGATTGGCCGACGTACCTTCAGAATCCATCGAGAACATCCGCCAACTTGGCTCCGACGATGATTTCACCCGCCGTTGCGAAGAAGCTCACAACCTTATGGACCTACACAGCCACCGTCGGTCCTTCCGGGACTAAGACCACGATCTCCGCCTCCACTACAGTGGTCGACGGCGTAGCGTATTTCGGCTCTTGGAATGGTTACGAGTACGCGCTCAAAGGGTCGACGGGGAAGTTACTCTGGAGCACGTACCTTGGGGCGGTGCAGAGCCCGAATTGCGGCAACCAGGGCATCGCTTCAACCGCGACCGTCGAAAACGGGACCCTCTATGTCGGGGGCGGAAACGGGTACTGGGATGCGCTCAACACCACTACCGGCGCCATCGAATGGGACGTGCTGGTCGGCAACTCAGCTGATGGTTACTTCAATTGGGCGAGTCCGCTCATCTTCGGCGGATACGCGTACGTCGGTGTCGCGAGTTACTGCGACTTGCCTTTGGTACCTGGCGGACTTCTTCAGGTGAATCTCACGACGCATGCGATACAGAATTTCTTGAACACCACCTCACCCGGTGTGCTCGGTTCCAGTGTCTGGGGGTCGCCATCCATCGATGCCAAGACCAACACCGTCTACTTTGCGACCGGCAATGACTATCCTCACCATACCGGGCCCTACACGGATGCGGTAATAGCAGTAGACGCGTCGAACATCACCGACGTTGTCTCCAGCTGGACAATCCCGGCGTCCCAAGTCGTAACCGACGGAGACTTCGGTTCATCGGCCACACTATTCCAAACGTCCACCGGGACGACCTTGGTGGGGGCGCTAGACAAGAATGGCTACTTCTACGCCTTCAATGCGTCCAATATTGCGAAGGGTCCGCGCTGGCGAACCCAGATCACAACTGGGCAATCGGTCGGTTCGGCCTCGTTTGCTCTCGGAGTCCTTTACCTCGCATCGGGTTCGATCACATACAAGGGAATCACTTCCTCGGGGGCCGCGTGGGCGCTCAACCCGAACACGGGAGCCGTGCTATGGGAACAACCGCTATGGGGGAAGAGTACTGGCTCGGCCCCCGCGTATTCGAACGGGCTCCTCTTCGTCTCGGGAGGCACCCACATGTTCATTCTGAACGCGACCACGGGGGTGAAGATCAAGGAACCGTCCTGTGGTTCGGCGGACTATACGACCCCCACCGTGGCGGAAGACAAGATCTTCGTGGGCTGCGCTGACGGCGAGGAATTTGCACTTGGCCTTCCCCCGCCAAAAGCGGTCCTGACCGATTTGAGGCCCTCGGAGAACGAAGGCTTCGCGACAATCGCTGAGGGACTCATGGGAGGAGGACTTCCACGATGGGTTTGAGGTCGCCCCGCCTCGAAAACCCGGTTGCGGTTCGACTGACTCTGAAGAAGTAGCCAGAAGACACTCAACCCTACAAATCGCTATAAGCGCCAGCGAAGGTCGTGGCCATGGCACGGACGAGACGACCTCGCGTTACGCTGCCGGAGGTCCGGGCAGACGCGACACGCGAGGTTTATCCGGTCCCCCGGGAATTTCGTCCGAACAAGAGTCTCCCGGTGGGAAGATACCCGTTTCTTCACGTCTTCGTCGGCCTTGAGGACACAGTCCCCTTCCGAAAATATCCCGGGGACGATCGCCGAACTTTGAGGACGGCGCAACAAACCTCGGTCGAATTGACTGACGGACCGGGGTGGATGTACGTGGCCCCCCCCAGGACCCCACCCGAAGTCCGCGCGGCCGGTTTTCGAATGGTGGAAACTTTGGAGGACGTGATTGTCGTTTCCCGATCTCATTTCGTGAATAGCCCTCGCATGGACGTGTACCTCGACGTGATCCACGAGTTCCTCCACATTCTCCAGAGAAAGCAAGGGCGGGAAATTTGGCCACGACGACAGATCCCGTACGCGGACCGGCCGACGGAAGTGGAGGCGTATTCCTATTCGATCGCAGAAGCTCGGCGGTTGGGAGTGCCCGATAGCTATCTTCGCGAGTATCTTCGCGTGACGTGGCTCGGTAAAACCGAGTATACGCGCCTCATGCGAAACGTCGGAGTCTCTCCGAGCTGATCTGGTCGGAACGGGCAACACCTGCGAGGCCCGGGACGGAAATTACCCAAAGGTCATACTTCGCCCCAGAATGGCCGGCTATGGGCGCGGGGACCGGGGAATGCAGACTATGTCGGGGTGCTGACGCGGATCGAGAACTCGGCCGCGAACAAGTTTGGGAAGACCCGTACTGGCGGCTCACCACAAGCCTTGGTGGCGAGGTTGCCGGATTTTCCTATCTTGAACCCAAGCGACACGTCCCGCATATCACCGATCTGGACGGCGAGGAGGCACGTACTCTGGGACCGGCGCTCGCCAAGGTCACGCAGGCCCTCAAGGAGGCGACGGATTCACAACTCGTCTACATCTACGTCTTCGGCGGGGGAATCCCTCACCTCCACCTGCATCTAGGACCGCACACGGAAGGGGATGCTTTGAATCCCTCCATGATCCGGGGCGACGTCGTAGAGACGAAACTTCCGAGCGGAATGACGGCTATTGTCAGCAAGGATTTCCCTCAACTTCCCGAGTCGCGTCACTCGGAGGTGCGCGAACGCCTTCGACTAGCCTTGGCCAATTCGCCGGGACAAGAGTAGTGTCCTCTTTCCACGGTGGGAAGTCGATGTGTTCGTGTAAGCGTCGGTCGTGTCTTCTCTGTAGAACATTCGACTCCGTGGCGTGCTCCAACGAAAGTGCTAGGTAGGCTGGCCACTGGGAAGGCCGACCGTCGCAGCGCCGTTTACGCGAACTCCGACCTTCGAAAGGTACTCAGTGGCGAGTTCCGTGATCGCGGCCCCGCGCTTCGACTCGCCCGAGGACTCGTAAACGGTCGCCAAGCTGAGCGCCGTCTGCGACCACTCGTATTGCCAGCCCAGCCGCTTCCAGAGATTGACCGACTCTTGGAGCGCCGCTATCGCGGCCGGCCATTCACTTCGTTCCGCTCGAATCCAACCGTCCGCCCGAGTCCGAAAGGCCAGCCCCAAATCCTGACTGAAAGTCGTAGTGAGCTCCGTCAACTCCCGAAAGCTGGTCTCCGCCTCGGCGGGTTCCTCCGCGTCCAGGTGAGCGCGGACCAGCAGCGCGAGCGTTTCAATGAGAAACAGAGCATCCATCGCGGGCGGGCCGGCTTTCTGGCACAACGCGTAGGAGCTCCTCAGATGCTCGATCGCGGAGAGGGGCTTTCGTCGCGCGAGCGCGCATCGGGCCAGTACGATCTGCGTCTGCGAGCTTTCGGTCCAGTCACCCCCCTCGGCCAAGAGTCGCTCCCCCTCCCAGAGCAACTTCTCGGCCCGGGAAATTTCTCCGCGGGCCAGCGCTACTTCGGCGAGGACGGCAATCGCGGTAGGCCGCTCCCGGCGCGGATCGCCCGCGACGAACGTCCGATGCTCCAGAGCGACCTGTTGAGCGCGCTCGAGATCGCCCAGTCGCCAGTCAATGTAGGTGACGACTCCACCCTTGGTCACCATCTCGTAGAGTACATCGTGATTCTTCTGCGCATATTCGATCGCATCGTCCGCGATGCGAAGTGCGGCGCGTCCATCGCCCTTGATCTGAAGCTGCGCGATGGATTGCAACATCATCACGTTCGAGACGCGTTGCTGCGCGTTGGCCTTCCTCGCGAGCACGAGGGCCGTGTCGAGATACTCCCAAACCTTCCCGCTCTCCGCCGGTGGAAGGATGGATGCCAGCATCATTCGGGCGCCGGCCTCTTCCCGTAACGCCCCGACCTTGCCGGCGATGTCGATCGCTTGGCGCCAATTTTCGGCCGCCTCCGCCATCCGCACCTCTTGGAACATGACGTTCCCCATAGCGTCGTAGAGCCGAGCCAACTCCACACTGGGCGTACCGGTCTCGAGCAATCGCCGGGCGATCTCCAGATGTTCCATCGCCCGGACCGGTTCGTTGTGAGCACTGATCCGTCGTGCGATCGTAGTGTGCACGCCGCCCGCTTCGACCGTCAGTCCCAGGCGTTCGTAAAGTTCGGCGGCCTCCCGCAAGGTGCGATACGCGTCCGAATGGCGGCCCAGGAAGTCCATTTGGTCGCCGACGTTGTACAGCACCTCGGCGCGACGGCGATCATCCGGCTGCGCTTCCAACATTTCTAACGCGGCGGAGTAGAGTCGGAGCGCGTCCTCGCGGGAGTATAATCGTACAGCATCCTGGGCCGCGAGCAAGGTGTACTCCAGCGCCTTCGGGATCTCGTTCGCGCGGTGGAAATGGTGCGCCAGTTCGGCCGCCGGAACGAGAGATCCCTCAGTGGAGAGTTCTTCCAGCACCCGTGCCGCACTGGAATGGTATTGGGCTCGCCGGACGAGGCTGATCTCGTCGTAGAGCGTGTCCTGTACGGGACGATCGATGAAAGCGTAGGCAGACCTGCCCGCGCCCACCGAACGCTCTTCCAAAATGCGCTCCTGAATGGCTTCTTCCAAACGGTGGAGCAGTTCTTGCGGCCGTGCCCCGGTGACCCGCTGCAACGCATCGAATGAAAAGTGAGATCCGAATACTGACGCCTGTCGAAGGGTCTCTAACGTCGTAGGCTTCAGCTGCGCCAGTCGAGAACGAACGGTGGACTGGATCCCGGGCGGCAGATGGATGTCGACGCCCGGCTTGCGCGCCCATCCCTTGTCCGTCCAGATGAGCGAGCCGTCTCCGACGAGCGTGCGAACGATCGCCTCGAGGATCATCGGGTTCCCGCCCGACTTTTCGAAGACGGGGGTACTCAGTTCGCTCCCCGATGCCGGCGATCGACCTCGGAGCATTTGGTGGAGCAACTCCCCGGAGGTCGCGGCGTCGAAACGCTTCAGACGAATCCGGTCGGTCCGATGCTCCCGCTCGAGCGCCGTCACGGTAGCTTCGACGGCGGCGACCTCGGAGGCTGGTTCGTCTCGATAAGCGACCATCACGAGAATGCGCTGCCCGACGATGCGTCGTCCCACGAACTGGAGCAATTGGAGCGAAGCCGTGCCAGCCCACTGGTAATCGTCCAGGAGCACGACCACGAGCGACTCGCGAGCTAGGTTCTCCAAGAATCGAAGAATCCCTTCGAAAAACTGCTGCTCGCTCGGCGGGCCGCCCGGCCCAGGGTCGGCCGCATGCCCGAGCCGGGAACGGAGTTCCGGTACCAGTTGGGCGATCTCTACGGCGCAGTCGGTGCATGCGTCGTAGAGCGTCGGATTCGAGGCCTCGCGCGCGAAGTCACGTACGGCTTCGGACCAGGTAGTGAACGGCGCCGAGACGATGGCTCGATCCGTTCGTCCTCGGAGGATTTGCGCGCCGTCCTTTGCCGCTCGGGAAACGAGTTCCTCGGCTAACCGGCTCTTCCCGACGCCCGCCTCCCCCGTAATCGCAATGACAAACCCTTGGCCACCCTTCAACCGGGCCGCGGCCGTCTTGAATTGATCCAGTTCGGCCTTGCGTCCGGTGAAAGGCGTCGCCTCGGCCAGGCTCGGCGGGGTCCACGGAAGTTCAAGGCGGTACACACTAACCGGGGTCGAAATATTCTTGAGGTACGCCTTCTCGAGAAGCTTGAGCGGAGTCGGGATCTTGTTCTGCACCTGCTCGAAGACCGGGCCGGTGACGCATACCCCACCCGTATCGGCGAGTGGTTCGATTCGCGCAGCGATGTTGACCGCATCGCCGTAGACGTCGTTCGTGGTCTGCACGACATCTCCCACGTGGACTCCGATGCGGAGCTCGATGCGCTCACCCACCGTGTCCCGGTTCCGTTCGAAGAGCTGACGTTGCACCTCGACGGCGCACTCGGTCGCATCGAGGGCGCTGTCGAAGACGACGAGCGCGCCGTCGCCCATCGTCTTCACTTCGGTGCCGGCGAACTGGCCAAAGACCGGTCGTACGATCTTCCGCTGCTCCTCCATCAGCGTCAGCGCCAACGTCTCGTCACGCTGCGTGAGCGCCGAGAACCCCACCATATCGGTGAACATGATCGCCGCAAGCCGGCGCCTACCTTCGGGCACGTTCGTCGGCAAGAACCCCCGGGGAATAATGGCGTGGGTCGGCCGGGGCGACACTAGCTAGCGCGAGTGAGGAAAGGCGGCATTGCGCTGACGCTCGGGGGTACCGGAACCGGCAACGAGGGAACCGCCGAGTCGTTACGGGACCGTGAACTTGGCGAGGGCAACTTGACCCCCGATATCCGTCGCACTCACCGTCGTTCCGGAGGTATCACTCGGGACCCGGAAAGTGCAGCTGAAGGCGCCCTTCGCGTTGGTCATCAGAGAGCCGGTAATGCAACGGGTGATCGAGACGCCGTCAAAGACCAGGCTCACCCGGCTCATCGTGGAGAATCCCGTCCCAGATACCGTGACCGTCGATCCCACTACTCCGTGACCGGGGCTCACCGTGATCGAGGGCACGGTCACTTTGAACGAGCCCAACGCCTTCTGGCCGCCGACATCCGTGGCCGTGACAGTCGTCCCGGATGTGCCGCTGGGGACCTTGAACGTGCAGCCGAAGATCGTTAGGCTGTTCGTCACCAGCGAACCGCTCGTGCAGCTGGTGATCTTTACCCCGTCAAAGACCAGACTCACGGGGCTCAGGACGGAGAAGCCAATGCCCGCCACCGTCACGGTCGCCCCCACAGGTCCCTGACCCGGGAATATGGCGATAACCGGGACCGTCACCAGGAAGAAACCACCCGCGGTCGAGCCCCCCACATCGGTCGCCGTCACGGCCGTTCCGGAGGTTCCCGTCGGAACCCGGAACGTGCAGCTGAAAGAACCCGCGGCGCTCGTCGTGAACGATCCCGTCGTGCAACTCGAGATGGTCACTCGATCGAAGCTCAGGTGAACGAGGCTCGACACCGAAAATCCCGTTCCACTTACGGTGACGGTCGCTCCGATCGGCCCGAGCATGGGATTGACCGTGAGTTTGGGGGTGGTCACGGTGAAGGCGCCGCTGACCTTCAAGCCGCTCACGTCGGTCGCGGTGACGATCGATCCGGAAGTTCCGTGGGGGACCAGGAACGTGCAGCTGAACGTCCCCGTGGCGCTGACCGTGAGCGATCCGCTCGTGCACCAGGAGATCGTGACTCCATCGAAAACCAACGATTTGAGGGTCGACGAAGCCGTGAACCCCGTGCCCGCGACCGTAACGGTCGCGCCGACCGGCCCCTGACCGGGAGTTACCGATAGTGCGAGGGCGGCAAATGTGATCGGTTGGTTCACGGGGATGCCGGCTACTCGGATGGAACCCGAACTGGGGTTCGCATTGTATCCGCTCACCGGGCCCACGGTGAAGGCGTAGGTGCCGTTGGGTTCGCGGAATGTGATCGTGGTTCCCGTGGAACTTAGGGTGCTCGCTCCGAGCGTTACGCTCCAGCTGGTTCCGCTGGAAAGGCCGGTTTCCGTGAAAGTCACGGAGGAGGTTTGGAGGGAGAAGCTCCCGCTGGCGGTTACGGGGTGCCCGCTGACTACGATCGGATTGGGCGCGAAGGCCGAAGGTGCGTACCGTTTGTCGTTGGTCGCAACGGTGTAGGCGTACGAACCGTCCGCGAGACTGGTGCTCAGCGTCGTGCCCGCGCCCGTGCCGGAAAGCGACGGGCCGCCGCTAATGTTCACGTACCAAAGGTCGCCCGTCGGCAATCCGGATTCCGTGAACGTCACAAGGTAGCCGATCAAGGAGAAGGTTCCGCTGAGCGAGACGGACGCTCCTTTCAACACAAAGGGATTTGGCGTGAATCCCGACGCGCTGTAGCGCATGTCGTTGGTTGCCACCGTGAACGGATACGATCCGTTCGGGAGGCTCGCGAACAGGCTAGTCGTCGCGCCAGTCCCCGAGAGAGAGGGACCGCCCGTAATGTTCACGTACCACGTATCGAGCGAGGGGAGCCCGGATTCGGTGAACGTCGCCGAATACGCCGCCTGCTTGTAGACCAGGGTCGGCTCTGAGACGGCTCCCCCGGTGACCGTGCCCGAGTAAGCGAGCGTCGTCTGATCCCACCCTGAGATCGCCGTAACGGTGTAGGGGTACCCACCGGACGGAGTCTCGGAGAACGCGAGACTGTCCGTCCCTCCGTCCGTCGTCAGGGACTGCGTGGTGCTGCCGACCTTGACGGACCACAGAAGTCCGGGAGCGAGCCCGCGCTCCGAAAACACAAAGGACCCCGTGTTCGGCGGCGCATACGGTATCACGATCGTCACCGGCTCGCCGGCGGTTACGTTGAAGGAACCCCCGGAACTACTCGTGTAGCCGTTCGCGGCAATGGGTGTCCAATTGAACGTACCGTCAGGAAGTACGAGATCGACCAAGGTCGCTTTCGTTGTGAAGTGGGCGAAGATGATCGCCGGTGGGTCCACGTTGCATCCGGGCGGGCCACCTCCTCCATTGTGCGGAGGTCCGCAGCAGACACTCGACGGAGGCCCACCGCCACCGTTGTGGGGTGGCGCGCACGAGACCGTGGCGCCCCAGACGGTTCCGGAGATCAGTCCATGCGGGCCGAGCGTGACCGTCTCGGCGGCCGTCGCCAATGGCGCGAAGTCTCCTCCTCCGTAGATGAAGGTCGAGCAGTAGAACAGGAGGCACGAGTAGCCCGGCAAGGGCGAGCCGAATCCGGGGAGCGGGTCGAGCGTTGAGTTCGCGTTTTCAACGTAAGGCAGCACGCCCAGTGTATTGTTGGCGCCGTTCGCCCAGTTTTGGGTGACTCCGTAATCCCACCAGGAGTTCCCACCCTGCGTGGTGCCGTTGACGATGCTCCCTGTCAGAGGAATCGTGGGGAATCCGGAGGCATAGAGAACGTTGGTGGCGGGCTGCGTCGGGATATTCCAGACGTTATGGGTCCACAGGTACGGCCCCTCCGACTCCAGATTAAGCGGCAGGAGCCACGCCGTAGTCGGCGTCGCGACGAGATTGTTGTAGATCGTGTCGTAGCCTTCCCCGATCTCGATGCCAAGTCCGGAATTGTACGGCAGTAGCGGTAGACATGCTCCGGGCCCGGGGCAGCTGGTATCGAGCGGAGGGTCGACCTGGAAGAACTTGTTGCCCCAGACCGTGTTGTTGCCTCCCACCGTGGTGAAGGGATAGTAATCCGCTCCGCTCGCGTACATGAGCAACCCCTCGCCCTGCGTTAGGAAATTGTTGTTCGCGACGAGATTGTCCTCCGACGCGTAAAAGATGACATTGAACGAATTGTAGGTCAAGGGGAAGAAATTCTGTCGCCCAAACCAGCCGCTGATATTCGAGTCGTTGTGGAGGTCGACGTTCGACACGCCCCAGAACCACAACTGTAGATCATTCGATGGGGGGAGCTGGTAGCCCGGCATCGGAAGCAACGTGTTCGTTACGGCATTGAAGTTCGTGGAGTTGTTCAGCTCGACCGAATCGGTCGTGCCCTTGAGAAAGACGCCGGGGAAAACGGGGAATTCATAGTCGTTGTAAAGTCCGAAATCCGACCCCAACTGTCCGGGTGACGTAGCCAAACCGCTCGGCGCATTGTCTAGAATGTACGGATTGGACGGAGTGCCCGTGCCGGACTGCGAGATCGCCGCGAGCTGGGAGTTCGAGAAGGCCCAAAGGGGCGTATCCGTTCCGAACGAAGCGTCGCGCGTCAGATTTACGGCATAGACTGTCGACGTGGTAAACGTCGGAAACAGATTCGAGGGGTCATAATAGGACAAGAAGGTGAATACCTGGTAACTTCCCGCCTCGAGATAGAACGTGTCCGCGCTCATGGTCGGGACGAAAACGAACTCATCGATGAAATTCGTCGTGAAGACACCAGTCAGTCCGGCGTATCGGAGAAAAATGAACGAGTTTGTGGGGTTGACATCAAATTGCACCCGTACCGAGCCTTCCGGCGCGCCAGTCGCCCAGAGCCCTGACATGATGGATGGGCCGGTTGTCATGTTCGCGAACAGCCCAAGTCCATCCGGTCCGACTCCCGATTGACTCCACTCGACATTTGCTCCAGTGGAGGTCTCCCCGGTGTCGCTTCCGTAATTGTAAGCGGAAGGAATCGGAAGATAGGTTCCGTCCGAGTTGAAGGCCAATCCGAGTGTGGCGTCGGCGGTCCCAAGGTCGACCTGGCTCCCTCCCCCGGGGCCAACCACGACAAGCTCGAAGTCGTCCAGGAGTCCCACATCGTTATAGCCTGAGCCACTCGCCGTGAAGTTGGCGACGGGCGCGGGGGGGTCGCCAGGCCCCGGAGTGCCGACGTGTACGGGGTGGGGGCCCGGTGCAACTGAATTAAACGTCACCGTGTCCCAACTGGGTAGGTCGAAACTATCGGTAGGAAAGCCCACGTCGAACACCGAAGTGCTGAATGAGACGACGTTGCGTCCGGCGACCACCGACGAACTCATGGTGAGGATCGCGTTGAACGGGTAGGTGATTGGGACTCCTACCGTATAATTGGCATAGTAGAATCCGAGAGTGCCGTAGTCATCCGTACCGTCGGGCCCATGACTGTAGATCGAATTGTTCGTCATCGACGCGTTCGGTCCCGAGAAGTTCCAAACGTTCGATACCAGGATCATGTAATCGGTGGCCGGGAAGTAGGTGATGACGTCCTGCGTCCAGAACTGGTACGACGAATTGCCGAAGAGCGTGACGTTTGTGAGGACCGCATTCAACTGAATGCTGAAACTATCCGGCGAGCTTTGGTAGAGGTCCTCCCCTTGGATCCCGGTCGCATTCGCATCCACATAGCCCTGTAGGCTCGTCGTGTTGAGGACGGAGGCGGCGAGCGGACCGGCCTGGTTTCCCCCATCGAACGCGATACCTACTGGATCGTCGCCAGCCCCAACGGTGTCCACCACCAAGTTCGTGGTCCCATCGATGACACTGACATTCCACGAGGGGCCGCCAAAGTTGTAGTTTGTAACGTAGATGTCCCCATCCCCCCCGTCGACCGCCACCCCCGCCGGACTAATTCCCACGTTGACGGACGCCACCACTTTGTTGTAGGCGCCGTCGATCACGCTGACGATGGTCGACCCGAGGTCCGCCACGTACACTTCGCCGTTCGCATCGTCGTATGCTTCTCCAAAGGGGGCCGCACCCACGGGAATGTTCGTCACGACCGCTCGCGTCCCACCGTTGATGACGCTAACGTTATTGGAGCCGTAATTCGTCACAAAGATCTCGTCATTGCCGAAGTCGTAGGCCAGCCCCCCGGGGTTCGCCCCCACGCCCAATGTATCCACGACCAGATTGTTCGCACCGCTAATGACGCTCACGGTACTCGAATTGTCGTTGGTCACGTAGACATCCTCGTCTTCGCTGTCGTACGCAACCGCGACGGGCGAACTACCGACCGGAATGGTGGCCACCACTTTGTTCGTGGTCCCACTGATCACGCTCACATTGTTCGAAAATTTGTTGGCGACGTACACATCGCCGTTGGTCGGATCCACCGCCACACCGTACGGACTGACGCCGACCTCAACCGTGGCAATGACGAGATTCGTAACCCCGTCGATCACGCTTACCGCATTTGAATCGAGATCCGTGACATACACGTTGCCATTCGCATAGTCATAGGCCGCCTCGATCGGCCCGCTACCAACATTGACATTGGCTATGACTAGGTTCGACGTTCCGTTGATGACGGTCACGTTGTCAGATTCGAGGTTTGCCACGAAGAGCTTGCCGTTCACACTCAGCCCGTAATCCGCGATACCCATGGGGGCCGGGTATCCTAGGTAAAGTGGAGCCGTCGCGCCCTTCTGCTTCGCCTCGGCAACTTGCGCCGGTGTCGCCGAAGGGCGAGGAACGTAAACGACATCCGGCTTGAGCCCGGCCGCTTTCGTGGCGGCAAGAGCCTTTGCGGCCATCGTGGCGCCGGCGTTGAACGGACCACTCGAGGCCGCTGCCTGGAGGTTCGAGCCCGCGCCCGCCGCCAAGGCGGTTCCAGATCCCGAGTCCGGTGCGCCGTGTGGGTTCAGGAGCGAGTGGCTGCTCGGACCGTTGGTCGCCGAGCCCATCGCTGCGGATGCGTCGAGGCCCATCCAGCCAAGGACGGCAATCAACGTGAGGCCCAGTACCAGGACCTGTTTCAGCGACAGATATAGAGTCCCCCGGGAGTGGGTGGGATTATTCGCTGCGATATCTACATTCCGACGGGTTCTTGGATTCTCAATCTCATCCCAATATCATACCGGCGGATTCCGCCGGGTCGATCGGCGTACTCAAGCGAATCCGTCTTCGATCCAGAGCCCGGCCCGACTTAGATATGTATTAATCCCGGGAGAAAATCCCGGCGCTCGTGGCGAGAACGGTAGACTACCCGACGAGTCAGCTTGTAGACCGCCTAGATAAGGTCTCGATCCTGGGGGAGCTTACGAACCGACAGCTCAAGGGGTTGGCGAAGTGGGTCCAAGTTACGGCGTTCGCGCCCGACGAAAGAGTCGTCAAGCGCGGGGACGAGGGAACGGGGCTGTTCCTCATTCTCGAAGGGTCCGCCGAGGTCCGGCGCGGCAGTCGCGTCCTGGCGAAGCTCGGACCGGGCCAGTTCTTCGGGGAGATGACTCTGTTCGACGACGAACCGCGCTCGGCGGACGTGGTGGCAACGACTCCTTCGAAGTTTGGTGTCTTGTCGAAGTGGGAGTTCTGGGGTTTCGCCGCGAGCGAACCAGCGGTTCTCCTGAGCATCCTGAAGGAGATGAGCCGGCGCCTCCGCGCCACGAACCAAGCCCTCGCAGAATAATCGTCGAACGTGCTCCGCGAAACGGCCGTGGTGGCACTTCGGCTCGTGGGCTGCCGTTTGGCGCAGAGGATGAAATACCCCCGCCTTGTTCGGCCCCGAACAACGGATCGGGCGCTTTGATTCATGAAACTCACGTTCTTCGGGACCGGAGCGGGTAATTTCCAGGGCAGCCGACGTCAGATGAGCAGTGCGTTCGTCGAAGGACTCCTACTCGATTGCGGGGCCGGGACGACGGGTCGCCTGTATGATGCGGGATTGTTCGACCGCGTCGATGGCATCTTGATCTCGCACTTGCACACCGACCATATCGCCGGCCTATTCGACTTCCTCTTACACACCCTCATCACCGGACGCAAACGGCCTTTGACCATTGTTTCTCCGCCAGGGCTCGCCCCGATCCTGCGCGCGATGAACGACGTGGAGGCCATGGTCCGCGATCCAGCCGAGCTCTACGATTTCAAACTCATCGAAGGGCTCCGACCGGAGACCACGATCGGTGCGTGGCGGGCAAGAGGCATTCCGCTCGACCATACGGTCTACAACTTGGGGTATCTCTTGACCGGCGATTCCAGCACCGTATACTACACGGGCGACACTCGACAACCCTCGGTACCGGACGGGCTCCGAGCGGAGTTCGTCATCCATGAATCCACCTACGCCGACCGCCACGCTCGGATTGCCCACGAGTACGGTCACTCCACGGCCACTCAAGCTGGGCGCGCCGCGAAGCTCCTGGGAGCCCGTCGGCTCTTCTTGACCCATATCGGGAGTATGGAGGGCAGCGACGCGGAGATCTTCCGCGAGGTTCGAGCGGAATTCCCCGACTCGGTTGTCGCCGAGGACCGTAGCCAACACGAACTGTGATCCGCCGGGGCTTCCAAACAATCTTCTGGGGGAAGGCCCTCCGGCCGAGCCAGGGACGAGAGTGGACCTGCTGGACTTCGCCATCTACCGATACCTATCGCCTGCCGGCGAGGCCCGGTTCTGGGGGGGACGTCGGCTCATCGATCCGACAATCTCGGCCAAGGCGGTCTCCCGCCACGTCGGGATCAGTGAGAATGGGGTCCGCGCGCGCCTCCGGGGGTTGGCCGCGAAGGGATTCCTTCGAGGGACTACCGTCATCCCCAATCCTTCTCTGTTCGGGACGCAGCTTTTCGTCGCGGAAGTGCCGGTGCGGGACGTCAGCGAGGTCGACCAAGTGCTGCGGGATCTGGCGCTCGTGGACGGGGTAATCTTCGCACGGGACACGCTCGATGAAGGAGATCGTCACATCCGGGTACATTTCCTTTCCGACAGCGACGCCACCACCGAGCGCCGCGCCACGCTTTTGCGTCGACTCGCACCCACGAACCAAATCCGGGGGCCTCAACGATATTGGATCCCCGCGTGCGAACGTGAACTGTCTCCCCTCGACTGGCGGATGCTTCAGGCGGTCTGGAGCCATCCCGACGCGAATATCGTGGAAGCCGCGCATGCCCTGAAGATTAGTCCCAAGACGGCGGCCCAACGCTACCATCGTCTGATCGAATCGCGGGCTTGTTGGTGGACACACGGACCGGATTCGGAGGAGTTTCCCCTCGCTCTCCTGTTCATCGAAGTCCGTGACGAGTCGCACCGAGACGCCGTATCCGAGAAGGTCCGCGGAGGCGCGGTCGCCTGGATGCCCGTCGCAGGCGATGGGCTCGGATTCGAACCGGGATCTCCCCTCACGTGGATTGCGGGTCTCGTACCGGCCGACGCGCCGGTGGTCCTGGAGCGTTTGGTTCGAAAATGCACCGGAATTCGGGGCGTCACGAAAGTGCGTCGCACCTTCCCGCTAGGGTCGGCGACCTATCCGCTCTGGTTCGCAGACCGCATCGGAGCACGGATTTCTGCTCACCCCTGATACGTCGTAAATCGATCTCAATCTTCTGGCCCTGGGAACGGAAGCTAACTCTAGGGATCGCGGGAGGGGGCCCCCGAGGTCGGACGGTCGACCAACCGTCTCGCCCTCGAGGGCCTGAGTGGTGGCAAATTCGTTCTTCGCTCGGAGAGTCCCGTCTATTCGATCTTAGTGACCGCCAGCTTCTCCACCGCGGGGTGGGCAACCGCTGGGTGGGCGACGGACGGGTGAGCGACTGCGGGATGGAAAGACGCCGGGTGGAACGAGGCCGGATGGGCCACGGCCAGCTTGGCGACGGACGCCGTCTTGAAGACGGAGAGGGCATGAACCGCGGCCGCGCTCCGAGCGGCGGCAAGCATATGGACCGAGGCGAAGTTCTTGATGATCGCGAGTTTGTCCACGGCTGGCTTGAAAACCCCAATCTTTGTCACCGAGGGCTTGAACACGCCGATCTTCGTCACCGAGGGCTTGAACACGCCGATCTTCGTCACTGCCAGCTTGGATACCGCATAATGCGAGACGGCCATCGACTTCGAGATCGCCAGAATCTTGAAGGAAGCCATCGCCTGCATCGCAGCTGCCGAACGCGCTGCAGACAGTGCCGCAATTCTCCCGATCGCTTCGACTTCCGCTATTCCTACTACCATCGTCTTCGTCCCGGTGTCGCCACCAGGCTTGAGAAGAGGCAGTTAGTAGTTAATCATGACGTAAGCGATCGTGCGTCGAAGGGTCCAAGAAGCGTCGATTCGACCTGTTCCGTCACAGAATTGGCGGAAACCGAAGCTCACCATCTCCCATTTCGGTCCGCCGGCTCCGAAGCCTTCGCAACCGGGCGCTACGCCGCGAGTAATCCTGGCGCCCGACCGTTCGACACGAGTATGCGCCTTTATCCCGGCTAGCTTTGGGAGAGCCAACGATCCCGCCCGGTCTCATTTCGCTCGCTCTTTCCAAGCGACGTCCCAGAGGCGCCCAGATCACTCTCGATCTCGCGGTAACGGTCGTCTCGTCGGCGCAACTAGGCTACATTTCTCCCGCCGGACCGCTGGGTTGTCTCGGGTCGGTCGTGGTCGCGATTATTGGTGGAGTGATTCTCTACGTCGCAATTCTGGCGTACTTGATTTATCGATACCAACCGCACCATACAGGGTCGCCGAACGCGACGCCGCCCCCCCGTCCTGATGGTAGTGCGTCGTTAAAATTCGCATGCGGGAAGTAAGGCCAGCCACAAGCCCCGGTGTCGGGGCGGCGAACGCTTAGGAAATGGTTCGCTGACGCTTGTGTGCGGAGCCGGCGGCGGGCCGTTTGTGCCCGGTCTCCCCTCGCCCGCTCGATTCCACGGCCGCTTGAAGCTCCTCGAGCTCATACGAGCCGTTGTGCCGAATTCCATTGATGTAGAACGTCGGCGTCCCATTCACCCCGCTGCGAACTCCGCTTGCGAAATCCTCGCGCACTCGGTCGGCGTAGACCGGGCGACGGATCTCGGTGGAGAACTTTTCCTTCGCGACTCCCAGTCGCCCCGCGTAGCTCACGAGGTCAGCCTCCGTCAAGGCCCGCTGGTTTTCATACAGCAGATCATGCATCTCCCAAAACTTGCCTTGGGCGCCCACTACCTCGGCCGCCTCCGCTGCCATCGTGGCATGCGGGTGCGCATTCGCGAGGGGGAAGTTGCGAAACACGAATCGTACCTCGGCACCTAATCGCCGTTGAAGCTCCTTGACGATGGGGTACGCGGCTCCGCAGTACGGACACTCATAGTCCCCATACTCGAGCAACGTTACGGGGGCGTTCTCTGCGCCCTGGGCGTGATCGCGCGAACTAACGGGCACCGCCAGCATCGGCGCATCTTCGTCGCTCATCGTTTGGGACTCCGACCCTTGGAAAGGTGTTCTAGGGCCGCCAAGATCCCGTTCGCCCCGGGGTTAATTCCCGTGGGGGAAAGGTAGCTCCATCGGATCACTCCCTTTTCGTCCACTACGAACAGGGCCCGCGCACTCTCGCCCTCGTGGTCCATGTAGGCGCCGTACTGCCGTGAGACTTCGCCCTTCGGTTCAAAATCGGCCAGCAGAGGGAAATGCAGTTTCCGGTCGCGGGCGAACGCCGCGTGGGACCAAATCCCATCGACTGAAATCCCGATTACCTCGGCGTCGTATTTTTCGAACTCGGGGAGAATTTCATTGTAAAGGGCCAATTCATCCGAGCACACGGGGCTCCAGTCGGCCGGATAGAAGGCGAGGACGACGGGGCGACCGCGCAGCTCGGTGAGAGCCACTTTTTGGTCGGGAGTCGAGTGAAGCGCAAACTCCGGCGCGGGGGTTCCGGGGGGAAGTAGTACGGGCGGACTACGGGGTGACTGCGACGTTCGAGCCGTCTTCAAAGTCTCACCAAGTCGCCGCAAGGAAGGCCGGGGCTTAACGGTTTTCTGGCCGGTCGGGCGACACTAGACGCTTCTACTCGCGGGCTCAGCCAGAGGCTCTTCAGAATCGGGCGCTTCGCGTGATCCGCCGTCGGAAAACATCATTCGCGCAACCTTTCAAGCACTTGATCGTAGTTGCGAAGGGCGGCGCGATTGATGCTTCCCTACCTGCAGCGCCAGCGTCAAGGTTTATCCGTGTGCTCTCCAGCTTCCTTCTCCAATGGTGAATCGGGCGCGCGATGGCAGGAGGCGGGCCGTCCCCGCCACTCGAGATAACCGAGTGGCCACGGCGCTCCTCTTCGCCGCCAAGGCACACGAGGGGCAGTCCCGGAAGGATGGGCGAACGCCCTACATTGTTCATCCCGTGGCCGTAATGCGCGTCCTATCGAGTGAGCTGGGCGTAACGGATCCGGACCTTCTCTGCGTGGCGCTCCTTCACGACGTCCTGGAGGACACCCCGCGAACGTCACCCCAATTGCGGCTTCTTTTCGGGGATCGCGTGACGCGATGGATCGAAGAGTTGACCATTCCTGAAAAGTTTCATGGTCCTACCGTTCCGGATTCGGACAAGACGGAGCTCCTTGTCGGCGCGGTTTCCCACATGTCCTGGGAGGCGGTTCTGGTCAAGCTCGCCGATCGCACGGATAACCTTCGGGACAGCGCGAACGCGACTTGGAGCGCGGCCAAGAAGCGAAGCTATCGGGGTCAGTCGCGAGCAATTTTGAGGGCCGTGTCTCGCAGGAGTGGTGCGAATCCGTCGGCACTGAGTTTACGTGTACCGCTACGCCGTGCTCGACGCCTCCTCCAAGAAGTGCTGTCCAACGCTGAATCCGGCGTCTGAAAGGATTCCGGTTCTCGGGCGCGCCATCCGAGGATCTGCCCAGAGAATATCGCCTCACGCTGCCCGGGCCGGGCGTCGCATGGGCGCGGTTGAGTGCACTTGCGTGCGACAAAAGAACAAACCCCCGACCTAAATAGACCGGACACGTCGTGTCGAGAGTGACCGTACCCCCTCGACCTGCGCCACCCATTGAGCCGTACAGGACCAAAGTAGTCGAGCGGATTCCCAATCCCTCTCCCGAAGAGCGTGAGCACGCACTGGAGCGGTCAAACTACAATCTGTTCAATCTACGGTCGAGCGAAGTCCGGATCGATCTGTTGACTGATTCCGGTACCGGAGCGATGAGCGATCATCAGTGGGCCGCCCTGATGATGGGAGATGAGTCCTACGCCGGGAGTCGGAATTTCGCCCACTTCGAGGAGACCGTACGATCGTTGACCGGGTTCCCGATCGTCATACCTGCGCACCAAGGACGCGCCGCCGAGAACCTGCTGTTTTCGAATATGTGTCGGCCCGGATCTATCGTGCCGAACAATATGTTCTTCGATACGACGCAAGCCCATGTTCTCCATCAGGGCGGCACCCCCGTAAATCTGGCGATAGCAGAAGCCTACGATCCTGAATCGGACTATCCGTTCAAGGGCAACGTCGACGTGGCCGCGCTCCGGCGATTATTGGACGAAGCCGGCGCGAAAAAGGTACCGCTCGTCATGGTAACCTTGACGAACAATACCGGCGGGGGCCAGCCCGTATCGCTGGAGAATCTCCGACAGGTCGCGGGCGTGGCTCGCTCGCATCACATTCCGCTTTACCTCGACATGTGTCGATGGGCCGAGAATTCCTATTTCGTGCGCGAGCGAGAGCCGGGGATGGGCGCGAAGACAATCGCCGAGATCGGTCGCGCGTTCTTCGACCTCGCGGATGGGGCGACGATGAGCGCCAAAAAGGACGGCCTCGTCAACATCGGCGGCTTTGTGGCGACGCGCGATCCCGAACTCGCCGAGCGGTTGAAAGAGTCCGTGATTCTATTCGAAGGGTTCCCCACCTACGGAGGTTTGGCCCGCCGGGACTTGGAGGCGATGGCCGTAGGGCTCCTCGAGGCGACCGACCTGGATTACCTGCACCACCGCATCGCGCAAGTTCGTTTTCTCGCAGCGCGACTTGAGGAATCCGGCGTGCCCATTCTTCACCCCGTAGGGGGCCACGCGGTCTACCTTAACGTGCGGCGATTCCTGCCTCACTTAACCGATGCGGAACTTCCCGGGCAAGCCTTGGTTGTCGAGCTGTATCGCGAGGGCGGAATTCGCGCCGTAGAGGTGGGTGCGTTGATGTTCGGTGCCTCGGCCGAGGGTTCATCGAAATCGCTCGAGCTGGTCCGGCTCGCTATCCCTCGACGAGTCTACTCCGCGAGTCATCTCGGGTATGTCGCCGAAATGGTGAGCCGGGTGTACGCCCGCCGAGAAAGTATTCGCGGACTGCGAATGGTGTATCGACCCGAGCGGCTTCCGCACTTTACGGCCCGTTTCGCTCCCTTGTAGTCTTCCCGTAATCCGGATTCTAGGAGGGAGTCGGAACCGGATCGTCGTCCTCGGTTGAACGAGGATTCGATCGCCTCGTGTCGTTCGTGTCCGAAAGTTGAAGCGTGCAACCCCTTCAGTGCTCGCGGTCTGGTCATGACTGAAAGTCGAGGGACAGGCGGGCTCTGATGTTGCGAGTAGATAGTGCGTGGCGCTCTGCAGTTCCCCCCCTCCCAAAAAATACATCCCTTGGTCCGCTCCCTACTCTCCCATGATTTCGCTCACCGACGACATGAGGCGGCTCGTGACCGAGCAACGACTCGGGTTCGTGGCCTCGGTTTCGCCCGCCGGTTCGCCGAACGTCTCGCCCAAAGGCTCCCTGGCGGTCTGGGACGATCAGCATCTCATGTTCGCCGACATCGAGTCGCCCAACACGATTCGCAATCTTTCCCAAAACCCCCGAACAGAAGTGAACGTCGTGGATCCGTTCACTCGGAAGGGCTATCGATTTTCCGGCATTGCGAAGATCCTCCGGTCCGGGGGCGACTATTGGAAAGCGATCGAGCACTACAAGACGGAGGGAGCCGACATCCGCCGTGTACGTGCGATCGTCATCATCCAAGTGGACCACGCGGCGCCTTTGGTATCGCCGGTCTATCTCACCGGGCTGAACGAGCCAGAGGTCCGGAGACTGTGGGAGGAATTCCACTCGAAAAGCCAGAACAAGATGGTCGTCGACCTAATCCCGCCGAGCGATTTCTGATCGTGACTCGCGCGTCATCCCCAAACGCGCCAAGGTCCCGGGCTACTCCAGCGCGCCGACGAACGGCGCTTCCGTACACGGTGGGTACGAACGAATGAGTTCGTTCTTGGGACCCTACGCGCCCACGGAAGCGAACTGGGTGCTGTTCTTCGAACTGGCGGTCGGAGTGCTACTGATCATCGGGGGTTTGCTCGCCCGCGCGGGGCACATAAGAGTGCACAAATGGATCCAATGCTCGATGGTTTTCGTCAACATCCCGATCATTCTGGCCTGGATGGTTCCCGAGTATCAGCTGTATGTGCTGCCGTTGATCCCCGATCAACTGGCTCAGGCCGCCGTTTGGATTCCCACGCTGATGCTCGTCGCGGGCGCTACCGCCGAAGCGCTTGGTGTATACATCGTCCTGGCCGCCGGGACGAACCTCCTTCCTCCTCGGCTCCGTTTCCGGCGTTACAAACTCTGGATGCGGACGGAGTTGCTTCTCTGGTGGATCGTTCTGCTCGCCGGGGTCGCAACCTACTACGAATTCTACTACCCCCATTGATCCGAGCGCTGGCGTCGATGCCGCACCACTGGAAATTACGGTGGCGAGTCGAAGAGTTCCCGAAGCGTCCTCGTTCCGACCCCCGATCCGAGCGGAGTAGGAAGTCGCGCAGGCCGGTCCAGTTCGGCCGCGGGTAGACTGCGCTTGGCTTGGGCCAAGGCCCGAACCGCGTCGTGGCTACCACTACCGTTCGCCACCGCACGAACAGCCTGAACGAGCGAGTCGAACAGCCGAGCATCCGCGTCGGAGACTAGTCGAACCGCTCCATCTCCTTCCATCAGGACCGGAGCCGCCCCGGTGGCTTTCGGACGAGTATGCCGGAGAAGTTGGGTGAGCCGGTCCGAGGAGAGCGAATCGTGCATGAACCCGAGCGCCCAGATTCCGGCAAGTCGAACTTCCGGGTCTGGGTCGTCGAGCGCGGCTCTCAAGCGAGGCAGGGCCGCCGCGGCCTTCTGCTGCCCGAGCCCGTATACGGCACAGCGTCGCACCCAGGAATTCGGGTCGTCCAAGAGAGGAATGAGTGAGGTGGAGTCCTCGGACGAAACGACCTGCCCGAGGGCCAAGGCCGCAGCACCACGAACCGCCCAGGAAGGGTCGGAGAGCTTCGAGCGAGCCACGTCCGGCCCGAGCGGCGAACGCATTTCGCTAAGCCCGTGTAAAGCGCACACTCTGATCCAGCGGAGTGGGTCGTTCGCCGTGCGAGCGAGCGCCTCTCCGCACTCGGAAGTCCCAATGCGGCCCAAGGCGACCAATAGGGCGGGCTTCTCCCACGAGTCGGCAAATGCCAGATGTTCGATCAATGGGGAGGCGCCTTCCGGGTCGCGACGCAGGCCGATGACGACCGTGGCCGCGATTCGAACGCGCCGTACCGGATCGCGAAGAAAACGTCGTACCTTCTGCGAGGCGGCTGGGTCTTGCGAGCGTTCGAGCGCCAAGATGGCCTCGCGGCGGACGCGGTCGGATGGGTCGTCGAGGGCTCGTTCGAGCGCGGGAATGGCTCGCGGATCCCGAATCCGACCCAAAGCCAACGCGCAGGCGTTCCGAACTAGTGCGCTTTCGTCGCGCGTCAGCATGTCGGCGAGCAAATCCGTGGATTCGGGATCGTGAATTCGGGACAATCCGTAAGCGGCTTGGGCGCGAACGCGCCAATCGGAGTCCAGCAGGCCCTCTTCGAGCGCGGGGCGACTCTCGGGGTCACCGATTTCTCCGAGCGCGGAAGCGGCGCCGACTCGGAGGCCGACGTCGCTGCTGTGAAGTGCAACCTCTAGAGGCTTGCGAGCCTTCCCATCACGCAATGCACCTAGGCGTAGTGCGGCAGCACGCGACCTCCCGGCGTCAGTGCCGGTCAAATCTCGGACGAGCGACTTGATTTCTGAGGACAGGGCAGACGCCGCGGTCGAATTGTTATCGGTATTTCGCCGAGCCGTGACGCGGCGAGTGACCCTTCTAGCTGGGAGAGCAGAGTTCCCTTTCCGTGCCACATTCGGGGCAGGCCGCATGTTGCTAAGAGGATGCTCTCGGGCCCAGTCCGCCACGTCGCCGTGGAAGTGGGACCCTCACGATTATCGGAATCCCTCTTCGATCACAAACTGGTTCCGCGGCAGATACAAGTTGCAGCCAAAACCCAGTTTTCTCGACTGACCCATACGAAATTCGCTCCGAGCATGCGGCGGACCGCAATTCCGGGGACCACGAATTCGTTCTAAGGAGCGTTCGCGCAATCTAAAGTACTTCGGGGGTTGGCTCCGTGAGGAGCTACCCTAGATGGTCGAGGTCATCGTAGAGCTAGGAAAGTGCACCGGGTGCGCGCATTGTCGGGACGTATGTCCGGTGAACGTTTTCGAACTCAAACCACGGGACCAATTTCCCGAAGTGGTCGACGATGCCACGGTGGGCGCCAAGTTTCAGTTTCGGGGAGAAAAGTCCATCGTCATTCACGGTCCGGATTGCATTGTTTGTGAGGCCTGCCTCTTCGAGTGCGAAGGGGAATGTATCACGATCACGGACGACGAGGGCAAGCTCCACCTTTCAACGTACAAGTGAGCAGATCGGTCGCTCACCTTTCGTCGGCGCTCGTACATCCTCTTTGAGTTCCGCCGCCACGTGCCATCCTTGAGGCGGGTACGGAAGGTCCGAGGAAGGTATAGTCTTTGCACGCGAGGTCGATTCTCCGCGATGCGGTCAGCTCCGGGTCCAGCGGATTCTTTCCGCGATCACAAGGAGGCGGTAGGCCGTGACGCGAAATCGCCCGTGACTCTGGATTTCCCGGTGGATCCCTCGGAGGGGTCTTTGAGATCGGTCTGGCGAAAAGCTCGGGACCTGCCACGGCGCGGCGCGAAGATAGTAGACTAAGGCTCCCACGTCCCGAAAATATTCGAGATAGTGTGACTCCTTCTTCGTAAGGATCCGGAACCCGGCGACGGCGATTTCAGCCGCCAGCGCACGGGCGCCAGTCACATCGTTCGTGGGCGGCTCCGGCGCTACACCAAAGCGGTCGTTGATCTCATGATAATTTCGAATTCCGACGTGCTGCGTGATGAATTGGCCGCCCGGACGAAGAACCCGGTAGACCTCCGTAGCGTTGAAATCCTTGTGGTGACTGGTCACAAGATCCCCCGACGTATCAGGAATTTGAGGGCGGAGGTCGGTTCCCACCGGAATGACTTGCACGCCCAACGGTCGGAGGCGACGTCTCGCGATCCGTAGGTTACGCCGGTACCCTTCCGTTGCAAACGTCGTGGGGGAGAGCGGCTGAAGGGAGGACAGACGCTCGCCGCCGCCGGTTCCCAAGTCCAAGAGCGAGTCGGCCTTGGCGATTCGGTTTCGGACTCGCGCGTTGTACTTCCATGGAGGGTGCCCCTGTCTCCACCTTATTGCAATGGCCGAAAAGTCCCACCCCGAGAATGGAGCTTCGGTCGCTTCGCGGATCAGCCGTTCAAAGTCCCCCATCGATCCGGTCCAGAATCCCAAAGGTTCAGGGTCGGTCGCGCCGTTGACCTTTCATTCGCGAACCCCCCCCGACCTACTCGGGCTTGAGGTCGGCGAAGACGAATCCATCTCGCTCTACTATCTCGCCAGCCTCAACGGCGATTGGGTGGGCGAACATCGGTCCTGCCGTGACGAACGTATGGAACTCACCGTTCTCCCCGCACGGATCGACAGAGCGGGGCAGGTCCTTCAGGAGCTCTGCATCAAATTCGCGCCCTGCGAAATCTTTCGATAGCTTGCGAGGGTCGACGCAGACCAGGCGAGCGCGCATGCCGACACGAACCATCTCGTCGGCCAACTCGGTAGTGTTTCGACCCCAGAGAGGAAAGACCGGGCGCAGTCCCGTTGCCGCCAACTTTGACTCGCGATAGGCACGAATATCTTCAAGAAATAGGTCCCCAAAGACTACGGCGCTTACCCGATTGCCCCTCATCGCCTTGACGGCCGTCGCCATGGCTTCCTCGTACGCCGCATTGGGGCAAGGATACGGGATCTCGACCTTCCGGAGCGGCAGACCCAGCTCTCTAGCTTGACGCTCCAGCAACGCCTCTCGTACGCCATGGATGGATACTCGTCCGAAGCTCTTCGTGACCGTTGTGAGTAACTCTACTACCTCAAGTTCGCCTTGTCTCGCGACCTGCCATAAGGCAAATGCGGAATCTTTCCCGCTACTCCAAGAAACCGCTGCCCTCGGCCGATCGGCACGCATCCTTCCTACTCGAACTTGGAACAAGGAGTGTGCATATCACGTTCGTCACTTGAGATGGCTCCTGCTCGCCGAGCCAGGCGACCAGCGCCCCTTGAACGGGTGCGATCAGTCGCCTCAAACTGTCTCAAGGGAGCCAATGAGGGGGTAGAATAGGCGCAGGAACCGCCGGAAAAGGCGAGGCTCCGCGTCTTTCGAAATCCGCTTTTAATAGGGCGGGGATTTTTGAGCCATGGTAGAGGCGAGGAAGGAGACTCGACATCCGCCGGCCGACGAACCCGGCGCGGATCGTCCCTCCGTCTCGGAAGCCCCCGCGGCGCGGTCCCGATGGACCCCCGTAGATTGGTGCGATCGAGACTAACGGCCGTTGCGCCCCGGGCCGTTAGGGCAGTCTTCTCGATATGGAAATGGGTCGGTGCCGGGCGGACGGCTTACCGATCCATGACCGGAGCATGATCTGAGGTGTAAAGGTCCCGAAATCCCCTTACTCTATCCATATCGTTTTCCCCCAGGAGGGGTCGCGCCTCGAAGGGTTGAAGACCCTACTTTGAGTTCCCCGAGTTCATGACTCGGCGTGAGGTTTAGCCCGTGGCCGAGCTCTTGATTCCCACGTCCCACTCCGGCCGCGATGTGCGTCGATTGGTTATGGAGATCGATCGCCGGCTCGAGCCCCTCGATCGAGCCATCCTTGTCGCCGAATGGGATCTCTATACTGGTCGCTCTTCTCGCGGGTCGGATCGCTGGCAACTGAAGCGCGGAGCGCTCCTGTCTGATGTCCGGCTTCTGGAGTGGGTCCGACGGGCGTTGCAGCGGTCTTCGCCGCTCGAGACCCATCGTCGCCTCGAGTTGCTCGAGCGAATTCTATTGGATGCCCAGGTGGAACAGCACCCGGAGATCGTACGGATGCGAAGCGCCCTCACGCAGAGAATGGTCGCCTTCCGGCCTCGATGGAACGGCAAGAAAGTTGAGCGGTCCCGGATCACTCGAATCATCCAAGAGGATCCTAACCAGGCTAATCGGAAACGGGCATTCTACGCGCTCGAACCGCTCTACGGCCCCATGGAGGAACTCCTGCGAGAGCTCGTTCGGGCGCGCAACGAACGCGCCCGAAGCCAGGGCTTCCGAAGCTTCGCCGAGATGCGATTGAGTTTCGAGGGGATCACCCCGGAACGACTGGAGGAACTGGCCGACTCGGTGATCGCGACCGCTCCCAGTCGTATGCGGGCGCCTGAACAGCGGTTTCGATCCGACGAACCGGGGGCCGGTTGGTATCCCTGGGATTTCTCCTATACGATTCGCAACGCCGCGCCGCTCCCCGACCGGTCGTTTCCGCAGCTACCCATGCTCCCCCGTATCCTCAAGGCAGTACAACGGTGGGGGTTCCGCACCGATCGGATGCGATTCCGCGTCGTCTTCCACGACCTTCCCGCGGGCGGGCTCACGCTGGCTCCGGCGCCGCCGCGCGATGTTCGGATCCTGGTCCATCCCCGTGGAGGCTGGCCGGCGTACCACGTAATGTTCCACGAAGTGGGCCACGCGGTTCACTCGGCCTCGATCCGCGCCCCCGGACATCTCTTGAGCTGGCACGAGAACATTCCGGGTTTTGGGGGCTTCCACGAAGGGATTGGGAAATTCTTCGAGGAGATCGCGCACCACCCCGATTGGCTTTCGGCCCAACCGGGCGTCACCCGCGAGCAAGCGGAAGCGTTTGCGAGCGAGCGCGCGGCAACGGATTTGTGGGATGCCGCGTGGATCGTTCCTTGGGTCCGGATCGAGCAAACGCTCTATCGCAATCCTTCGAGCAATCCGGAGAGTCAGGCACGTCGCGACCTGCGGCGCATGTTCGGCTATGATGATTACGCCGGCCGATCTTTCGTGGATTCGTTCTACGTCGATACTCCTGTGTACGGCCAGAACTATCTGCTCGCGATACTATTCCATCATCACTTGGTTCAAACCATTCGACAAAGATTCGGCGATCGGGTGTGGCCGAATCTTCGTGTAGGACCTTGGTTGACCCGCGAGTGGTTTGCCCCGGGCTCCTTGTACAATTGGGTTCCACGCGTTAGGGCGGTTACGGGCCGACCGTTCAGCGCGGGCCCATTCCAGGAGAGCTTCCGATCCGGAAGGTGAGTGCTTCCATCATCCCTGCATTCGAAATGGGGGAGGGAGGCACATGAATTCGGAACGCGGGCCAGCGAATATTGCGCGCAGCTTAAAACTCGAATCCCATTTTCTTGGCGGAATCGAGCTTCGTCAGAACGCCTGCCGTTCGAAAGCGGTTATATGCGTCGGCAGGGGGGCCTCCCGTTCGGGACAAAGTCGTAAGAGGGTCGAGGGGGGTCAGAATTCCGGATGCTCACTGGAGATCGACTGTTTGTGGGGGCGCAGGCGCCGAAAGCCCGGGTGGACGAACCGCAGCGGCGTAGGACTCAGCATTCGACTCCGCTAGGGATCAATTACCATTGGAAGGTCGTCGCCCTCATTGCGATACTTCTTTCGAGCTCCTTCCTGCTCGCGCTCCAACCCGCTTCGGCGGCGGTTGGCCCCTCGCCTCAAGCCGCGCCCGCCGCGTCCAATTTCCCCACCCCGATCCGCCATGTGATCGTCCTGTTCATGGAGGATCAGGGAGTTTCCGACGTCTTGGCGAACGGCTCGTTCGAGCGATACCTCTTGACGAAGTACGCGTTCGCCTCCCAATACGATGGCCTGACTTCTGATTCGCTCGCGAACTATCGGATCACGGCCAGCGGTCAGAACTCGAACGGCACCGCTACGACCCTCAACGTCCCAACGCTCGTCGATAATGCCGGTGAATCATGGGCGGCCTTTGAGGAGAGCATGCCGACGCCCTGCGACCAAACCAGCACGTATTTCAACACGACTCTCCCCGCGTCGGTCGTGGGGACTCAGACGGATCACTTGGTCTACGACGTCAACCATGACCCCTTCGTCGTTTTCAATAACATCACACACAATCTCGCCTACTGCAAGGCGCACGTTCTGAATCTCGATGCATGGACCACCGCCCTCCAGAACGACGATCTCCCCAACTACGTCTGGATTGCTCCCAACGACACCGACAACGACCACCACTGCCCCCCGGCTACCTGCCCCGGGGCGATCCCGCACGGAGACGCCTGGCTTCGAGCTTTTCTCAGTCCGTTCTTGAACAGCAGTGCCTTTTCCGACAGCGTCGTCTTTTTGACTTTCGACTACAACTCGACCGAAGGCTACACCACCAACCTTGCGCCCGTGTACTTCGCGGCACTTAGTCCGTGGGCCAAACCCGGATACGAGTCCACGGTCTCCTACACCCATTACAATCTGCTCACCACCACCATGTGGTTGTTGGGCCTCGGGCAGACCCTCAACGGCGTGGATTGGACATCGTACCCTCCGATGATGGACTTGTTTGACTTTGCTCCGTTCTTCAACGTCACCTTTACCGAGTCGGGACTTCCCGCGCACACCAATTGGACTTCCGAGCTGAATGGATTAAACGAATCGTCGACGTCCTCGTCGATCGTGTTCTCGGTCCGGAACGGTTCTTATCCCTACACGGTGGATTCGGTCCCTGGCTTCACCACGAGTCCCTCGAATGGGCTGATCGACGTCATGGGGGCTCCGGTTACTCAGCCAATCACTTTCAATCGCCTCCCGCCGCCGACCTACAACGTTTCATTTACTGAGTCCGGGTTGCAATTCGGGACGAACTGGTCGGTAACTCTCAACAGTTCGACGCAGAACACCACAACCAGTTCGATCTCATTTCAAGAGCCCAACGGCACCTACTCCTACACCGCCGGGCCGGTCGCGAACTATACCTACAAACCCTCGACCGGAATGCTAACTGTCAGTGGTGCGTCCCCCCCACCGACAGAAATCGAGTTCCAGTCGACCGGGCCGCTCCAATACGCAGTAGCATTTACTGCGAAAGGGCTGCCGACCGGCACCGCGTGGTTCGTTATCTTAAACGGAACCAATCGATCCGGGACGGGTAGCTCGATTGAGTTCCAAGTTCCCAACGGCACATTTGCTTTCTCGGTCGGGACGCTTGGCAGGTATCTGGCGGACCCTTCTCTCGGATCGGTCATCGTTTTGGGTTCGGCTCGCACGGTGGAAGTGAACTTCACGCTCGGGCCGATGCGTTACGCCGTCACGTTCTCTGAGTCGGGGCTCACTTCGGGAACGAATTGGTCCGTAACCACGAATGGCACGACGTTATATGGTAAGGGAAACACGATCTCGTTCCTTCTATCAAATGGGTCGTTCGCCTTCTCGATCAATGGAGTCAATGGCTATGCGGCGACGCCGTCCACCGGGTCCTTCGTGGTCAACGGCACCGGGAATTACATCTACATCCTCTTCACGACGAGTTCGAGCTCCTCTTCGCCGATGCCGGATTGGGCGCTCTACAGCGTGATTGCTGAGATCGCTGTCTTGGTCGCGCTCATCCCGATCGCCATTTGGATGATCGTCCGGAAACGGAGATCGAGGCCACCCCCAGCACAGCCCTGGAAGCCGGCAGAAGCCCCACCCAAAACGCCCTAAGCGACTTCGTTCTTCTCGCCGGTGACCGCTCGGTGGAGTCGAGGGACGACTCCCTATGACCTACGTTCCAAGTCACCCTGTAGTTCCCGTAGCATTTGCCGCACGAGTTTCGGTCGGTGGGTCTGAATTCCATGCAGAAGTTCCGGGAGGAACCGGATCGCCCGATAGAATCCGAGGCGTTGGTCAAACTCAAGATCGGTCGAGCTCTTTCTCATCCTCCGGAGGGGTCGACCGAACGAGGCGTCAAATGGAAGGAGCCCGACGAGATCAAATGCGGGATCCCCGAGACGCGTGTCCTCCCAATCCAGGATCCCGGAGGGTTGGCCCTTTTCCGGATCCCAGAGAATGTTGTAGGAGCCCAAGTCTCGGTGCGATAGGACCGGATGATAATGCGACCTCGCCAATGAGGAAAGGAACGCGTCGAATCGGGCTCGAATATTCCGGTCCATCTCTGGCGAGACTTTCGAAGCCCCCACTCGCTCGTATCGATGCAGGAGTCTAACGTACAGTTCCCTCCACGCCTTGGGGTCCCCTGGCTGGCACCCGAGGCGGCGAAGCGGCGTCGGAGGTAGTTCCGCGAGCTCCTCGAGGAGTCGCGTGAGAAACTTTCGAAGCCGCGCTCGTTCCGTTCGATCTAGAGCGCGATACTCGTTCAACGGAAGGCCGCAGATCTTCCGATAGACCAAGTACGGCCAGCCCTCCGGCCGCTCCAGCGTGCCGATCCGAAGCGGCACGGGGACGGGTGTCGAGATGCGGCGGGACAGATAGTCCAGAATGCGGACCTCGAAACCCAGAGCGCGAGCCACTTCGATTCTTCGAGGGAACCGGAAAATGAGTTCGTCATCGGCTTCGAGGACGAGATTGGCCCAGCCGCCTTCCACCACACGGAAGTGTCGAAGTTTGCGCTCCGGCCAAGTCGCGGCGGCAACCCTACGAAGCTCGGCGACCGAAGGCAGCGTGGAAGACATCGCCGATGGAGATGAAGGGAATCTTATGGCTTGTTCTCTAGTTCCAGCCGCCGATCGACCTGGTGCCGAATTGAGGACTTCTGAGTCTGGTGTCGATTCGCGCCCGAAGTGAAGCGGTCGCGAAGCAGAATCGTATTGAATATAGG
>JBAUYF010000041.1:0-5426 GCA_049584655.1 Thermoplasmata archaeon
GAATATAGGCGCAGATGAGGCGCCCCTAAGCTTCCTAGGAAGGGAGTGGGAGAGCTCGATGGACCTCGATCGCGACGTCCGCAAATACGTCTTTGAATACTTCCGTTCGAATGGGATCGCGCCAATAACGGGCCAAATCGCAGAGCAACTCAATATCTCACCTGATTCGGCAGAATTGGCATTGCGTCGTCTCGACGAAGAGCACCATCTGAAGCTCGTCCCGAGGACGTCCCGAATCCTCATGGCGTTCCCTTTCTCCGCGATCGCAACTCCGTACCTAGTTTCGGTGAAGGACGGCCATCGCTACTATGCGAATTGCGCGTGGGACGCAGTCGCGTTTCACGTGATGCTGGGCACTCCCATTGGGATCGATTCCTACTGTCACGACTGCGCTCAACCCGTGCATCTCGAGTTAGAGGAGGGAGTCCTGCAGAATGCGTCGCTCGACCCGCCTATCCTGTACTTCGGCTTACCGGCCGCCCAATGGTGGAACGATATTGTTTACACATGCGGCGCTACGATGGTATTCTTTGCTTCGGAGGCCCATCTGAATAGGTGGCTATTGAAGGATCGCTCGGCCGTCGGGGAAATGATATCGGTCGAACAAGCGCTCAAATTGAGCGAGCCGTTCTATCGCACGAAGATGGCCTACGATTTCACTCGCCCTTCTCGAGAAGCCCGTCAGCGACTTTTCGATTCTCTGGGATTGCGGGGACCATTCTGGGAAATCTGACTACCCCTCGGGCACTAGGAAGCGGGCTAATCGGAACGGCTCGTGAGGTCGGATACCTTTAGTCACTGATCGGTAGCCCGACGAGACCAAGGACGTCTTCGTGGGACCGAGCAATGTCGGCGCGATGGACCGATCGGGTATCGACGAACGCGAGCTCCTTCCATGCCGGGGCATGCGGAACGGGTCGCGAGGGGATTGAGCCCTGATAGAGGAACCCCAAGTCCCAATGTTGCGTGGCCCCCGGGTGGCGGCGAGGCGCGTACGTATCTGACAATACGATGGGGGGGGCCAAAGTCTGACGGGGAAGTCCGAGTTGCTCTCGTAGGATCCGCTGCGCAGACTCATCGGGAGATTCGTAGAAGATCAAGTGCGAAGAGGGCAACATCCACCCGGACCGGTGCGCCTCGATCCGGGCGGGGTCAAGCGCCCCGAGATCGTCCCACGGCGCTTCGGGATTCATGTGGCCCATCAAGACGGCCTCCGGGTTCTCCTGCGACCTCAGGATGACAAAGCTCGAAATGCAAAGTCCATCCTTTGGGATTTGCGTGACGGAAAACGCGGCCGTGTCGGCGGATTCGCTAAAGCGACAAAAGCGCCGCGTGGTGGGCATCGAGATCGAAGAAGAGGACGCAGGCTTCAGGCTTTGGGGAGCGTCTCGAGGGATTTTCGGCGTGGTCACTTCGGGTCACCGCCGGACGGCCGCGATCAGGAACCCGTGCCCCGATTCCCAAACTCCGCTTCGGCGGCCGATCTGCTCTTCAATCTCGATGAGGGCCTCCCAAGTCCGGGCATCACGGCGAGCGGACGCGGCGATTCGATCTTGAAATGCCGCAACCGGCGCGACGCTCATGATATCGATCGTACGGAAGCCCGCGCGCGTCAACGCCCTTTGGGCTTCAGCGGGGGTATAGAATTGGAACTCCCACCGTGCCATGCGATGCGGCGCGTACGGTTAGAAGCCGGTGTTCAGTACCTGATCGATAAGGTAGTACCGACGCTGCCGGAGGATCCGGGGTAGGATGTGGTGGGCGGTGGCCATGAGGAAAAACTCCTGACATGCCGAGGCCGGGGAAGCAAAATCGAGAATCAAGCGACCGTTGCTTCGAGTCACTCGCGCAAGTTCTTGCAAGAGATGAGGCCCGTCGCGCGCCGCGAAGGAAATGATGTTGCCGAGGGCGACCGCGGTGTTGAAGGAGCCTTTCCGGAACGGAAGGTGCTCTCCCGCTCCTTGAACCCAGTCGATGCGAGCCAGTCGAGGCTGGCGCTCCGCCCGACGCCTCGTCGCGAGAAGCGCGGCGCGAGAAAGGTCGACGTCGATGACTTTGGAACGCGCCCTCCCACGCAGGATTGGAGTGAAGCGCCCGGGTCCCGGCCCGAGTTCGAGCGTGAGCCCTCTCGCGCTCGCCACCTGCGTGTGAAGAAACCGCTCTCGCAAGACTCGATGAAGTTCGCGCCTCGGTTCTCCGGCGTACCGCTTCCATTCCTCGCGCACTTGACCGTCGAACGTCCTCCGAATTTGACGACGTCGTCGGGGCGATGGCTGGACTGTCAAACGGCCCACCCTTCCGAACCAGACCAGAGTTGCTTAGCTGTTGCCCCACAACTGCATCTGGTCAACGAAGCGCGGTCAATCTGCAAGCGTGGACCCGCGGCGCGACTTCCGGCGGCGATAGTTGACTGGAATCGTGATGTCGACTCTTTCACCCACTGCTTCGTCGTTTCCGTTCCGAACCGACGCTTTAATACCGGAGCACCCGAACGAAACCCGGCCCTGCGATTCCTGTCAGCGGAAGGATTGGATGAATCAGAATTCGGATCCCCCTGGTCCACTCGTTCATCGAACGGCGCGTTACGGCGGGGCTTTGTTCCTGATCGGCGCCATCGGGTTTGTCATTGGGAACGCGGTAACGCAGTTGGGATGGACCCATCCCTACAGCCTGCTCCACAATTACATCAGCGATCTAGGCGCCGTTTATTGTGGCTACTGGCCGGCCGGTTCCACCCACTATGTCTGTTCGCCGTGGCACGAGGTCTTCAACGGGTTTACGATCCTCATGGGAATTTGCTTCGTACTGGCGGCCCTCCTGATCCGTTCGGCATTTCCTTCGAGTCATTGGACCACGCTCGGACTCATCGGTATCGTGGTAGCGGGCCTAGGCGCCATCGGAGTGGGGTTGTTCCCCGAGGATGTCAACCTCACGTTGCACTCCCTCTCCGCCGTGGCGGCTTTCCTGATCGGGAACCTGGCCGTGGTTGCCCTGGGACTGGCCATGGCGAAGGACCGTCGATGGAACGGCTATGCGACCTACACCGTGATCAGCGGAGTCTTCGGGCTGGTCTTCCTATTCGTCTATCTGTTCCATGTGTGGGGTCCGCTAGGACTCGGGGGCGCGGAACGGCTCATCGTAGCCCCTATACTGCTCTGGGCGTCGATCGCCGGTATCCACGTCATGCGGATGCGAACATTTGCTCCAGGCGGAATCGGCAAAACCTCGACGTAGGCCCGCGCGAGAGCGAGCTTCCCGACCAGGGTTGTTTGGTTAGCCCCCAGGCTTAGATGCGGGGTCAGTGGACGCGCTAGGATTCGCGGGTCCCGTTGGGCGAACGGGCGCCATCGGACTTACCGCGCTCGCCAGAGGGATGGGGACATCCCCACTTGGAATCTGAACGCCGAGAGCCGTCTCGTTCGGCCGCAGGTAGTCGGGGGCAGTCGCGATCTGGGGGAGGTCAGGCCGCGTATCGACCAGCGCACGCGAAGCCGAGCTTATGTTGCCATGCTGGCGAACGGAGAAGACGGTCTCCATCCGACGCAGAAGGCCTACCGAATGCCATTCGACTTCGGGCGGGGAAGGTGGAACCGAAGAGGAGGACGGAATCGAAGGAACTGTGTCGATCGGCAGTCGGGCCTGGCGAACCAGCTCTTGAGGCAACCGAGCGGCGCGCCGGACCAAGAAAACGGTTGCAATCGGGACGGCGAGGACGAGAGGTAGGAAAAGGACGGTCATGGCGCCCAGCCGCACCAGCAGATCTCCGAGGAGAAAACTGAACGCGAATATCGCGACGGAATAGGCGGTCAGTATACCGACCCACTCGGCCGATAGCCAGCCGAGAAGGACGCGCCGAGCGAGAGAGCGAGCTCTAATCACACGCCACCCGGAAACCACGACTGCTGCCGGGCAGCGGTCGTATAACTCGCAATCAAATCGGGGATTTAGAGGGTGAGATGCGGACCATTTCTGCCATTTGAACGCGCGACACATGCCGATTCAGCGATGATTTTAGAGCCCCTCAGGAGAGGAGGCGAGGCCGATCGTCCGTCAACTTTGCCCCTTCTCCCGGCCGCTAGCAAGCTGGAATACCCAAAGGCGACTGGGTGGTTCAGAGGGTAGGCGGCAAATGTCCGGCCGGCGGGCCACTCCTCACTTCAGGACTGAGCGGATCTCCGCAGGCGTTTACGCCGCTATCGCGGACCCAGCGGGATTCGCCCTCTGTAACTCGGGGATAGTGGATCTGGGAGGGGCGAGCCTCGTTTTCGACTCGATGTTGACGCCGATGGCGGCCGCGCACCTACGGCGCGACGCTCGACGCGTCACGGGGCACGATCCGACCTGGGTCGTTAATAGCCACTGGCATGGCGATCATATCTGGGGCAACTCGGCATTTCCCGAGAGTCACATTGTTTCGACGAGGAGGGTCCGTCGCGAGATTCTGCGGCGGAGCCGGAGTCAATTCGACGACTGCCGGAGGTCGTTTCCGAAGGAGCTCGCGCTGCTGGAAGACCCTGAAACCGCAATCCCAGCGAATGAAGTGCCTCGATTGCGGGCTTGGTTTCAAGGGGTCTTGGAAACCCCTGCCAATCATCGCATCGTACCGCCGGATGTCACCTTTGAAGAAGTTCTCGAACTCGAGGGATCCCGCCGCTCGATTCAGCTCATAACTTACGGGGGCGGCCACTCTCCGAGCGACGTTTTTGCCTATCTATCCGAGGAACGGATCATTTTTGCCGGCGACCTCGCGATGGTCGGCCTTCATCCGTCTCTGAGCGATGGATGGCCCGACCGATGGCGGTTGATATTGCGCCGCATGGCCCGCCTTGGAGTCGATCGCGTCGTGCCGGGGCACGGTCCCGTCGCCCCCGGGAAGACGCTGCGGACGGTCGAAACCTACCTGGCGGACGTTTCGCGAATTGCGAGCCGAGAATTGCGGCGGGGGGTTCGCCTGCGGGATTTGAAGGACTATCCGATCCCGGAACGCTACTCGGGCTGGCAGTTCACCATCATGTTCCCGGGAAACCTGGCCAGGGCCTACCAACTCGCCAAGTCAAGTTCCGGTCCGGCGGACACGACCTGATCCACCTCTGGGTAGGCACCCGTCCGTCCTACTACGGGCAGTCGAGGCCCTAGCCGCTCGCTCGATCGAGTTCCTGCTTCGCCTCGGCATCCAAGTGAAGCGACGCCGCACGGAGAAGCTCTCGCAACTGGTCCTCCGAGGTCGCGCTGGCGATCGGGGCGGTGACGAGGGGTCGCGCCATGACCCACGCAAGAGCCACGGTAGAAGGCGCGGCGCCTAGGAGCCCGTAGTTCTACTCCGCTTTAAGCGAGTCGGCCCACGGGAACCGCTCGTCGGGGTGTTCTACCCCTCCGCTGTTCTCGGTCGCTCGCCCCTCAGGCCCACTCAGCAGCGTGCAACTTCC
>JBAUYF010000042.1:0-65640 GCA_049584655.1 Thermoplasmata archaeon
TCGAGGCATTGAGGCCAACAAAGCCGAGACCTCCGACCACCACGATCACGATGATCATGATCACGGCGGCGGTCGGCGTAGACAATCCCCTGCGGCTCGCCCAGCGTCCCGCGCTCGACGACCCTTCGCCACCCATCGACATTCGGCACCCGGTTCCCGAAATCAGAAACCAACACACCATGCGGGGTGCTTGTAAATATAGCTTGAAAGAAGCTATAGTGCGTATACAGTCTATGCTTCGCCGAAGGGCTTGGAGCATGGAAGGGGGCTGTACCACGGCGGAAAGCCCCCGCGACGCAACTCGATGTCCCGTGGGAGACTTTCTCTCGGGCGGGGGAGGCCGGGCAGATACTCCGACCTCGATGGGGACCAATCACGATGCGGACGCCTCTCCTTGGCGAGGAGAGGTCGGGGTCAGACCCGCCGTCCCTTCCGCAGGAGCGGGTGCCCGTCTACGGACACGTCCGCACCCCCGATGAGGGCGTATTGGCGGAACGTTCCCTTCGTACGTCCACCCATGTCGTCGTTATGGCCGATCTCGACTCCGACGACTCCGAGTTCTTGATCGTCTACGAAGGGGGAATCATGGATTTCGGGATTGAGTCCGATTTGGAGATACGCCGGTCGATCCCGCTCGGGGCCGGCGCGTCGATACTCTTTGGTGTAGTACTTGGCCCCCGTTCCCACCGAATATTGAACGAGTCGACCTTCTCGGAATTTCCAACGGATCCCGGTAACCGGGTGGCGATGACTGTACGCCCGTCGATTCGAAATAATCACTCCATCGGCGATCCGGTCGTCCAATACGACTCCTGTAAACCCCCCCGGAACGACGGTACCGAGCCATCCCTCACGCATATCGCGTCGATCCACCCTTCCGTCATCGATGAGGTAGGGTCTTCGTTTGAGTAGTCCCAACTCCAGGTGCGTTCCATTCGGATGGGTGATGGTGAGCCGTTGTCCCTTGAGGAGCCGCTGGATCAAGGGCTTGGCCTCTCGCCGTATGCGACTTGGAGGAACGAGGCTCGAGCTCACGTTCTCGCGCTGCCAGGTTTGAAGTTTCACCCCATAGAGACGAGCCTCGACCGCTGATGGGACGGCGGCCACGAAATGGATCGACGGCACCCGGTGTCTCAATAGAGCCTGATGCCACTCTGACCGGCGAAGCTCGTAGGCCCGCTGGTGCGCGGTGGATAGCTCGTCCCGCCTCCAAACATCGCGATTGCTCGGAGGTATCATGATGTAACCGTCCGAAGCTTCGGCCGCGGCTAGCTCGACGCCGCCGAGCGCATTCGCATCGGAAGGGCTCGCCGTCTTTTGCGCCTCGAAAAACGAACCATCAGTAACGTGGAGGATCAGGGGCCGTATCCCCAACCGCCGAGCTTCGACCGCGAGGATCTCCGCCGCGCGAAGGGTATAGCTCCAGGTTTCGATGATGACGCTCTGCCCGCGCCGGAGCCCCAAGGAACGTTTGAGGACCGTCGAGGCCACGCGACGCCAGGGCTTACTATCGAAATAGTCGCCCACGGTCACGTCACCCATCGGAGGTCTATTTGGTTCTTCGGGCAACTAGCCCTTGCGGGTCGGCACGTGATCATGCCCCGTTGATCGACACAACACGCGCGGTTCGATGCGCGAAGTCGACGCAAGCGCAGCGACCTCATCTGTGGCTCACTTACGGTCTTGATGGACAAAGAGAGGCTTTGGTTCTTGGCCCATCGAACGCCCTGCGACCTCGGGGCGATCGAAATCCCTCGGATGAGTCAGGGAGAGCAGCCTCCGTATAACATCGTTGTAACTCTCTCCCATTCGCCCGCGCGCCCTCAATTGATCGCGTATGTCGGTCTCGATTTGGATGGTGGTCGTCGGCATGAATCCATGACGGCCATAGCCTGCATAGTAGTTATAATCAGCGTGTTTTGTATTTATACCGGCGATTGAAATTAAACAAACGAGGGGCGTGCGATGGCTCTGGTGGTCAAGTTACGCTGTAGTTATGTCAGGATTTTCCGCGATTAAAGCAAGTAGGTCACCGGATAGTTACCGGTTCGCACCGCCGACGGTAAAACCCCGCCCGCTGGCGGGGTCGGGGTAAACGGCCCTGCGAGGTCGACATGCAGAATATACGAGTTATCGTCTCAAGCGGCGCCCGGCGGCTGCCGGTATCGATGACGATTCCGTCTGGACAAGTCCGCGCCGGCGTAGTGGCGCTCAACCCCGCTGGCGATCAATCCAAGGATCAAATCCTCATGCGTCATCTCACCCAAACGCTCCCCTCAATTGGAATCGCGACGGTGCGCTTTGATCGCCGTCCCAAGAGATACGGGTGGAACGTGTCTTTTGCCGAGCAAGCAGATGATGCCCTCGCTGCCCTTCGGGATCTCATAGCCCGGGTGGGAAACCCCTCCCTCCCCGGGGGTATCTGGGGATGGGGCGACGGAGCCTCGGCGGGAGCATTCGCAGCGGCGCACTCCGGGCTACCGAAGTTTCTAATTCTGATTGCGTGCAGTGGCGTAAGTCCTGCGGAACAAATGCGATATGGAACGGCCGAACACCTCCGGCGTGCCGGGTTTGGGGAAGACGCGCAGGCCGAACTCCTCGAACTGCGTCTCGGCTACGAAAGTGCCGTTCGCGGGACAATTGCCCGGGGGGCCGCCCAAAAGATCGTGAATCAGTATGCTGCGCGTCCCTGGTTCCCCATCGCCTGGGTCCCCCGCAGGATCCAGCCCCGTCTTGTGTGGCCCGATATGGACTACAATCCCCGTCCCGTTTTCAGCCGTATCGTGGTCCCAACGCTGTTGTTCTATGGGGAGACGGACGAGTGGAGCCCGATCAATTCGAGCCTAGAGACATGGCGGATCGGCCAACAGGAGTCGCAGAACCAGCAGATCACGATTGTCCGCCCACGAGGAACCGCTCATGTTCCCACAATTGGAAGCGGGATGAATGCGCGCGCGATCAGCCCCGACTACACCTATGCGATGATAGATTGGTTGAAGGCGCTGATCCCGCGGATCAATCCGCGCTCTTCCTTGGCAACTCCCGCTACAACGTTGGGATCCACCCCTGGCAATGCTTCGGAAAGTAGATTGGAAGGTTCCTTTCGGCGAGCGGTGACCTCGTCGATGCCGAGCTAGGTGTCGGACCGCCCTATCGGCCCACCGTTGTCCGATGCCGGCGAATTTAGGCGTCCATCTGGGCATGTTCCTGGACGACCACACGTTCCCTTGCCGTGGACGCTGTATTCGCGGAATCGGCAAGCCACTTTCGGAGCGCTGAGGTAGAGTGCAAGAGCGCAGACCAGGGCGCATTGAGGCTCCCGGGTCGGACGTTGCCGACTCCGGACGCTTCTAGCTCCCAATCTGTCCTCCGAGACCTGGAGATAAATTTCAAGTGAATCGGCGCTTCGGACATTCTCGTTGCGGCAAATCTCGGTCCTCGATGCACCGTCGAACCTGGGTCTCTCTCCTCCAATCCCGGGGTCCGTGCCCGGCGTTTACAAGCTCGCCTGGGCGTTGCGCGAAGCCGGTTTTGTTTCCCGACTGCACGCCGTTGACCGGGGTGTGGTGGTTCCTCCGCGGTATCGCCCCGACAAGGACGGCCCGGCGATTCGCAACCAGGAAGCGATCGCGAAGTACGCTCGGCAACTTGCCGTCCGAGTAACCCCGCTTGTTCGGTCCGGTGACTTGACCGTCGTGTTGGGGGGAGACTGTAGCATTCTACTCGGCCCCATGGTCGCGTTGCGCCGAATGGGGCGATATGGACTCGTATTCGTGGACGGGCACAGTGACTTTCGCCATCCGGGAAATGCGGGCACCGTGGGCCCCGTCGGAGCTGCTGCGGGCGAGGACCTTGCATTGGTGACGGGTCGCGGAACCCCCGCGCTCACTGGGATCGAAGGACTCGCCCCCTATGTCCGTGATGAAGATACGATCACGATCGGATCGCGCGGCGATGACCCATGTCGCGACGAGCTCCGGGCGAATGGGATTGGGCTGATCGACGCGGACGAATGCCGAAAAAAAGGAGGCGCCGAGATCGGTCGTCGCGTAGTGCACGAAATGACCGCCCGCCCGGCCTTGGGGTATTGGATTCACCTCGACGCCGACGTGCTGGACCCTTCGATTTTGCCCGCCGTCGACGCTCCCGCCGCGGGGGGGCTCACCCTTGAAGAACTAGGCTCGCTCCTTCGGGAGCTAGTGGCCTCCCCTCGGGCGGTCGGTCTCGATGTGACTGTTTTCGATCCCGATATGGACGAGGATGGAACTCAGGCCCAGCGGCTTTCAGATGCGCTTGTGACGGCTCTGTCCTAGAGAAGGTGCCGGCGCACCATCAGAGCACCCCGCCGGAGAGATTGTCCTTCTCGAGCCAAGGGGAACGGGTCAGATCTTACGGCGGGAGCGCCCCGTTCGCTTCGACACCGACCCCGCATCGCGCGAGCGTTGATAGTCCTTCTCGAGAGATTTCCCGAATTTTCCCCACATATGCCGAAGTTCCTCCTCCATCGCCTTCTTCGGTGCTTGCTTCCGATTGCGAACGCCCGGTCTACGCCGCATGCGCAAATTGAGCCGGGTGCGATCGGGGGACAACGCGGTCAGGTGGTACTCGATCCGCGCGTCGCGCACATTTCCGAACGACATAGCCTCCCAGCGATTCGGAGGTCGCAGCATCACCTCCGAGCGTCGCCACCTCCAGCCATCGGATTCCCACCACAGATCCTCGATGACCACCCGCCGCGAAGTTCGCTGCACGACTCGACGTTCGTACTCATCGCCGGAACGTCGGGCATCATCCGAGCCATAATCGGTGCACCAGCGGTAGACGAAGTCGAGGGGGGCGTGGAAGTCGATTTGAATCTGGTATCGGGGCGGGGGCCACCGTTCCATGTCTACGAGATTGCTCGTTTCTTCTTAACGAAAGGGAGCCCTTGATTCGCCGTTTGCGCTCTAGTCGGATCCAGTTACGAATGAGCGAGCGTATTCTACTGAAGCGCAAATCCGGGTCATTCATCGGATTGAAAGACGAAGGGTTCCCGAAGCGTTGCGGGCGAGTTCATGGTTGATCTGAGCTTCTTTACCTGGAGACCTCTAAATCAGACGGCGTTGGTAGGGGGTGGAGGCGTCGAAAGTTGGCCGATAGGGAAGGGAGCGTTCTCCATCAGCAAGCTCTCACCGCGCTCGGCTTCTTCATGGGACTCACTCTGACGTCGCTGGTCCTCATTCTCAACGCGCCCGGCGCATTTCACGCCCCACTCGGCCCGTTATCGGGTGAGCAGTACTTTCAGACGGTCGTCACCTACGTAGGGATGGTAGGGGCGGTCAGTAGTGTCGGACTCCTTTCGTTCTTGGAAGTGGGCGGAGGTTTGTCACCGAGGGGTGGGTTTGTCGATAAGCTGGGAACCACGCTTTTCTTCCTCAGCGTCTTCGGTTTCATGGGGGTGCTGCCTCTGCTCCTTTCACCGTTTAGTCGTGACGGTGCTGGCATCGTGTTGGGCGCGGAACTGATCCTATCGGGAGTGTATTTCATTGGTCGACGCGTCTTCGCGAGAGACTCGGACGACGCAAGCCCGATTCCAAAGTAGAGCGTGGGCAGGAATGCAAGGATACTTCCACCGAACGTGTTCTAGCGGGCTCGCCTGACAGTGCCAGCATTGCCCGTATCCACTTTTCATCCCAAACTCTGACCACCCTGGTAACGAGCAGCCGATTAGGACGTCCGACTAGGCGTAGGGATTGGCCCGGAGCTTAATCTAGCCGAAGCCGTTTTCGAACCGTGACCTCCATTCGCCGCCTTTCGGCTATCATGTTTACGGACATGGTAGGGTCCACCATGTCGGTGAACATGATGGCGGCGAGCCGGCGATTCGAGGCCACGTCTCGAGGAAGGCTCCGGAGACATTAAGGCCCGGGTCTGGAGCGGTCTCCGCGAGGCTCACGCACCTCCGAAAACCCTTGGATCGCAGACTAGTTCCCCGTCCGCGATAACCCACGACGCGACCTTGCGGTGGCGATCTGGCACTGGCTTCGGCGACTACTCGATATACCTTCGAGATGTGCGCAATTAGCATCGCACCCATTCTAGTCAGGACCGCCGCTGACTCGCTGGGTCTACCCGATTCGTCTGTTGACACCCTAACTAAGCAAGAGCGAGCAGCGGCCAGGTCCCAGGGAATCCTTTGAGGGCATGCTGTCCTCGATCAAGGAACTCGACGCCAGAACCCGACACAAGATCGCGGACGGTTCCAGATACGAGGATCTCACCGGGCACGGCTTCGCTCATGACGCGCGCCGCCAAGTGAACTCCTACACCGCCCACATCCGCGCCAAGGATTTCACACTCGCCCGTGTGGACACCGATCCTGAGAGAGAGCCCAAGCCCCGCGACCGCTGTTCGGATTGCTCTGGCGCACTGAAGGCCGCGGGCCGGACCGTCGAACGTCGCGAGGAACCCATCTCCGGTCGTCTTGACCTCGCGGCCCCGGAACCGGGCGAGCTCCCGGCGGATCGCCTCGTTGTGCGCGACCAAGAGGTCGCGCCACGCTCGGTCTCCTATCGCAGTCGCCTTTTCGGTGGAGCCAACGATGTCCGTGAATACGACAGTCATCAATTGTCGGTCGACCTCCGGAGAGGGTCGGCTGCCGGTCAAGAACTCCTGGATCTCTGCGAGGATTCTATCGGAATCCCCCATCCAAAAGAGGTGATCTTCACCGTCCAGCTCTATGAGTCGTGCTCCGGGAATGTTCCGGGCGAGATAGCGACCATTTTCGACATTGACATCCCGGTCGCCTGTACTATGCATCACGAGTGTGGGCACGTGAATCGCGGGAAGGATCCCCCTGATGTCGATTCCGCTGTTCATCCGCGCCAGCGCGACTGCTGCGGTGGGTGTGGCTGCCATTCGTCCGTAGCTCGCAAACCATCGGGCGAATGCAGCATCATGCGCAACAGAAGGCGCCAATGTCTCAAGCTCGGCTCCCTCGCCCCAACCTCCAGCAAGGGAATCGATCCAGGCCTCACGAGCTTCCGGTGAAGGCGCCCAAGGATAGTCCTCCGTTCGAACCCGCTTAGCAAATGCCCCGTAGAGGACGAGGGCGGTGGTCCGCTCCGGGTAGGCCGCGGCGAAAAGGGCGCTCATCGACCCCCCTTCGCTCATCCCGAGTAGCGCGGCCCGTTTGAACCCCACCTGGTCCATCACGGCTCGAACATCATCCATCCTTTCCTCAAGTATCGGCAGCCCGGCGACGCGGTCCGAGAGACCCGTTCCGCGTTTGTCGAACCAGACTACTTGGGCGAAAGAGCCGAGCCGTTCCAGAAAACGAGCGAAGTGCGGTTCTTCCCAGGAGTACTCAAGGTGCGAAACCCAGCCCGGGACGACCACGACCTTGGTGGGTCCGCTCCCAAACGACTGGTAAGCGATGTACGTGTCGCCGCTCTTTGCATACTTGGTCTCGTGAATCATTCAAACCAGTCAACTCCGTGAAGGGGATTGACTTTGCGGCAGGCGGCAATGCGCCCCGGGGGTGTAAGGGGCATTGTACGTTTGTGACTATTCGAGTAGCCGATCTCGTTCCACTTCGTAACGCAGTTCGATTATCCTGCAATGTTCGCAATCGAAGGCAGGTATCTGTGGCGATTTGCTCCAGGCAAACATGCCCGCCGACGTGAGAAGGCTCGATCCGCCCGACTGATCAATCCATACGACGTTGGCCGGCGTTAGCGGTCGGATCGAGTCGCCGGCGATCGCGCCCTTGGTCATTTCCTTTCCGCAATTTCGACACTTCAAATTCTTGAGGGATTGCGGTGGTGAGGATTGGTCCGACATCGGCCTCGGTTGCCTTCAGGACCACCCGCGATATCAGCTCCATCTCTCGGTTGCTAGTCCCCCTTTACTGGCGGTCGAGCTATCGGAGTGTCTCTCGACCTGCTAGCGGCGTGCCGAATGTTGGTTCGGACCTCATCGGTGCCAGAAAACAATCCTCGACGCAACAACTGGCGGCCTGGATGGATGACACCATGTTCCGCTTTCCGCTACCGCACATTTACGGTGCAAAGTGGACCTTCATGAGGACTGCTTCTTCCGAAGCTCCGTAATCACGGCCGCGTCGTCCAGGTATGCATTCTCGAGGAGCTTTAGAAAGATCTGCTTCGCTTCGGAAGAGTCGAATACCGTCGATTGGACATCCCCATAAACGTCGATTCGGGTCTGAAGCCCCTGAGGACGATATAAGATGACGAATTTCGTCCCAGCGAAGTCGCCCTCGATCTCTTCATTACACACGCAAAATGGGGCGAAGTCGCTCGATTTGCTGACGAATGTCGACCACTTCCCATTGAGGAAGCGCTCGGCAGAAATCACGGTTGTCGAACCGATTGTCTCCTTAACTTGAAAATTTCGCGCACTTTTCGAGTGAGCGGGACCGTGATGCTCCGATTCGAGATAATCCCAGACGAAAGCCACCGGCGCGTCGACGATTGTCCCTGTGTCTTCGAAATAGACCATTGATTCTCCCCTCACCTAGGGACGGTTCACACCTCGACTACGTAAGACGATGTGTCCAATCTCCACGTCCAACATTCTTGGAACTGTCACATCGATTCCGCCATATCCGACCAACTTCGATTCAAGGTCCGAACGTCGCCCCCTCGCGACCTGGGCGTAAGCACCACTGCACCGACTCCCTGAAAAGTGTGATTGATCTTCGCGTGCCTTACCCGCCCCAGTCCGACCCTGCAATTTACTATATATATTTGATTAACAGTTTAGAAACTGATGAGGTTGCTTGGCAGCGTTCTTCGGTCGCCAGGAGAGCGCCCTCCTCCGCCGGGCCTTCTGAGTCCCGCAATTCGTCCGCGTGGACGACCGTGGATCGAGTATCTGCCCAATGTGCGCTCAGAGGCGGACGCGAATGCCCTCCGTAGACGCGGGATCCCAACGTACCTGCTAACCTCCGACCTTGTCACTCGAATCGGCTATCCGGTGACGTTTCGTCCTTGGCTCGTCGCAGGAGAACGGATTGCGTCGAAGGTTTCCTCCCCTTTCAGGATCCTGCCGGTTCGCGACGAGGAATCGGTGCTCCGGCCCGGAACTGTCGAGGTCGTAGGATTCTTGCTCCGATTCGACCCACTCGCAGCTCGGATCGTGGCCGTGCGAAATCGACGGAACATTGACCCTCACGAACTGTACCGCAGGGTGGGCAACGAAGGGTTGGAAGGGCCCGCGACGCGGGTTCGACTGCAAGAGTTCTCACCGGCAATACCTCGAGTCGGAAAGGCCATCTCTTCGCGGGAGCTAGCATGGATAGAGCGGAACAACCCGCCGCTGGAGGTTGGTAGGTGACGGACCCGGACGTTCAAGCTGCCGACGCTATGCTGCGCCGGCTCGCGATTCCGTTCGTCGTGGTGGGAGGTCAGGCCATCGCTCAGACCGCGGCCACAACGACCCGGGACATCGACGTGTTGGTGGCCACCGAGGACTATGGGCGTACAGTGGAACTTCTGCGCCAGGAGAAGGGCCTCGCGTTCGATTGGGACGACGGAAAGCTCTGCCGCTTCCGAATCCTTGCGAATGGAGGTGTTCCACTCGACATCATCAACTCTTCAGTGTTCGCTGGGAAACGGAGCGGCGCCGACTTCTACCGGTACCTAGCCGAGGAGGCATCGAGCCGCACCGATGGGGTCGCTTATGCCACCCCCGAGGCGGTTTGGTACACTCGACTACTCACCAAGAGATGGCGGGCGTATGCGGAAAAAATCGTCACAAACATGATCGATGGGGTTCCTAAAGAACGTCTGCAAGCCGTCGAGGCGATCGGCCGTCGGTTCGGCACGGAGGCGACTCTCGCCCAGCGATTGTCGTACGTGCGCGAGGAGCTAGAGCGTCCGGACATCGCCGAACTCCTCCGACGCGCGCACATTCCGGGCTATCGAGCCGCGGCTCGGGGGGCTTCGGACGAATCGCGCTCGGAATGATAGGTGCAACGTCCATTACACTCTAGGATTGGTTCATCACGCCTCCTCGAGCACCATCGGATTGGGATCAAAGAATCGTCGATTTGATCGTGATTTGGAAGGTCGTTACCTGCACATGACCGCCCAAGGGAATCACCGATATGTGAAACGGGCCGTAGGCCTTCAGGTCAAACGAGCCCGACGAAGGGCCTTGGTCATATCCGGGATCCGAAATGTATAGTGAACCATCACAGGCGCCGCACGGCTGGCTCGACGGACCGTCGTTAACTGAGACGACGATGTCTCCGACACTCACGTTGGTTGACCAGGCTCCGGTCAGCTCGGCAAACCTAGAGTCTCCAACCGTAAATTCTGCTGGGGAGGTCGGGCAGGGATAGCTGGCACAAGCATCTCCGCTGGTGTAGACAGTCATCTCCGTTGCCGAGGATTCGACGGGTAGGTAGATCAGAAGCAGGACGATTGGAATAGCCAGAATTGCGGCACCCAAAATCGCTTTTTTCTTCCTTGACCATCTCCGATAGGCAGGGGTTGGCCCTTCAGGATTAGCGTCCTCCTTCAGATAGTCGACACGACGATCGGGCATGGACCTTCTTTGAAATCGGCCCCCGGCGCCGATACTGAAATTGCCTCGGCCACTTTAAGTAAATTTGCTGCGCGCCGCCCTCGAAATTGACATTCCCACAAATTGGATTGATGCCCCTCGCGGGGCCACCCGATTCCAAAAGGCTCGTCTAGGAGCAGCGAATCGGACAGTAATCCGTCGGGGCTAGTAAGTGTAAGTACTATTGCACCCACATCGTTCCCGCATCCTCTCGGGTCGTCATGGGTGCTGCACTATTTGTTCGGCCTCCACCGACAGACAGATGAAACTTCATCGCCTCGCCAATAGGATCGTTATCGATGTCCCTGCGAAGGATCCCAGTGCGCTATCGCACAACCCGATACCGGAAGCTCATTCGTGCTCCCCTGCCATTCGTCTATCGCTGGTGTACCGACTATCGAAACGACGATGACCGCCTGACCAACTCCATCTATCACTACCGTTCGAAAATAGTCCTCAAAGAACAGCACAGAGTAGTTCGAATCATAGTCGTGCCCGGCCGCGACAGAAATCGGAGCACCGACGTAGAAGTCGTCTCTCTCCAGCCTCCCAACCGCTGGCACCTGGAGAAGTTCAGCGTTACCGACGACAAGGTAGGCGATTATCGACTCACCAGCAAGCGACCCCGGCTGACAGTCTTGGAGATGCGTTTTCGAACTAAGTGGAAGGTGGCTCGACTTCCCAATCAGAAACGGTACAGGACGCTGTTTAATCGGGTCTGGGACAAGTACGTGGAACTAATGGAGGAGGAGTTTGCCCGAGGAGCGTCCAAGTCCTCCCCCGGATAGTTGAGCCCTCCCCGCCCCCGCTGGGCCTCGACTGCAATCACGACATTTGACGGCGAGGTTCAATCTACATCGGTCGCCGCCGGGAGGTTGCTTGATTTGGGTCAAGGAGCCGCTTATCCCTTGGGGAACCAAGGGAGGTCCGTGGGGGGAGTTTGGCAATGGCGACGATAACTGCGCCTGCTATGCCGGCGACGATCTTGGATAAGGCCACGGGCACGGATTATTCGGACGAAAAGGCCACTCGAGTTGCAAACGAGAAGAGCCTGCTGCGATGGGGGGGCTTCGCCGGGATAATCGGTGCGGTTGTCTTCCTCGTCAGCATAGTCTACCAAGTTGCGTTTGTAGGAACGGGCACCACTGCCGCGGGAGCCGGACCCCTCATGAGATTCCCAGGCCTCCAAACGCAGATCATCATCGGACAGACCCTCTTCCTGGTGGGCGTCCTCTTCTTCGTACCCCTGTTCATTGCCCTGTCTCTGTCGCTCCGGCGGACGAGCCTGGCGCCGGCCCTATTCGGGGGGGTTCTGAGCTTTCTCGGCCTCGCCGTCCTCGCTGTCGAGAGCGAACCGAATATTGCGATGGCCCAGATCTCCGCCCAGTACCATGCGGCGGGGGCTACCGCGGTGCAGCAGGCGACGGCGGTCCAGATTTGGCAGGCGACTCAGGCCATGTTCAACCAGTTCGACACGTGTGCGTACATTTTCCTCTCGGTCGGTTTCATCGTCCTGGGCGTAGCCATGCTGAGAGCCCCGACGTTCGGCAAGACTCTCGGCGTGTTGAGCGCCGCTTTCGGAGTTGCAGGGCTTTTCGCGTTGGCGTCCTTCCCGGTCGACTCCGGCTCGTTCGCGCCGTTCGCCCTGATCACCTTCGCCATCTTCCCACTCCTCATGGGCTGGAGGCTCTACCGACAGTCGAGAATGCCGGTGGCTCCACCAGTCGGAGCGCCAGCGTAGTCGAGCGGGCAATCGGCCTTAGTCGGGCGATTCGACCCGTTGTGAAGATCCCCTCGTCGTCTGAGCGCCTACGAATGCGAGAACGCCACGAGCAGTGGTACGAGGTACGCAACGTTAGGTGTGCCCCAGCCAGAGGCGTCATCCCAACCCGGCCCCGCGTTGAAGCCGACCGTGCTACCGGCGACCGCGTTGTTGCCCACGGTGATGTCGTGGAAGGCCAGATGGTAGAGCAGCGGTATCTCCCCGATCAGGTAGAGGGCGGGGTTGATGAATCCAATCGTGCCCAAGTGGAACTCCGCGGCGTACTGGTCCGCGAGAGCGGCAATAGTCGACCATATCGGGGAACCGAAGCTCGTCCCGACCGAGTCCATCCAACCGGCTTCTGAGGGAATTGCGCTCCAGTAATTCAGGCCGCCGCCCGAGGCCGCGGCGTCGGCGGAAACATCTGGGGTGGCGCGCGAATGAAGGCCTAGCCCACCCTGGTAGGCGGGAGTACCGAAGATCAAGCTCGGAGCGCCGCCCGTGGCGAGATCAAACTGGGGCTCGTTCCAGACCTGCTCGCCCCCGTAGCCCACGGGAATACATTCGACCGGAGGGGTCGGAGTTTCGGTATCGAGTTGACAGGAGGGCGTGTTCAGAAACTTCACTAGACCCAGACTACAAACCGCTGCAGTTCCACAGTTCGCGGGAGCAGACCCATTGTAGTACGGATTCCCTTGCGTACCGCCAACCGCTGTGACCCACGGAGAGGATGAAGGGTAGATCGGGTTCGCCGAGGTGAAGCCACAGGGACTCGGGAAGGAGGAGCACAGAGCCGAATTGTCCGCTCCCCAATCACTCGCGGATGCGAATACGGTTGTACCTTCCGCTGCCGCCAGTTGGTATGCCTTCTCCCCGGTGGCCAGCACTTCCTGGACATACGCCGGGCTACAGTCACCCGAGGGATTGTCAGTGTCATCGAAGCAAGTACCCTGCAACATATCGAGCTCAGGATCGCCCCAGCTTTGCGAGATGATACTGTGCGGGAACATCTCGATCGCCGATAGGGCCGCCTGCTCGAGGGTGAGGTCGTCATCGGTCGTTGCTACGAACAGCACGATGTGAGCGCCCGGGGCCAACGAGTGGACCGTCTGAACGTCCTCGGAGATCTCCGTGGACCACACGACCTGATCCGGGTCATTTGGATTGAAAACGGGGCAAACTCCGCTTTGACACACGATCTGGACATGTGTGTAAGGGAGACCAAACTGGGCGTCAAACGTGTTCAGATCGGCTTGCACAGTTGGATAGCCGAACGCGTCCACGATCACAACAGTTTGACCGGCGCCGTTGAGGCCGGTTGGATAGTCATAAGCGACTTTGAGATCCTGGGGAGAGTAGCAAAGAAGAAGGAAGGGGCTGCTCGCGGTACCGTAGTTACAGTAGGGGCTCGGCTGACTCGAGGATAGCGTCTTCCCCAGATACGTCACGTGCAGGTCGAGAGCGGTTTTCGAACCCACGCCGTGAAAAGATGCGGGGAGGACCGCGCCCGTGAGTGCTACAAAACCGGCTGTACTGCACACCACAAGAAGTGCGATTCCGATGGACACTACGCGCGCCGATTCTTGGTGAACGACTCGAGACGAAAGCGCTCGCGCCTCGGGGGACGTCTGCCGCATGGTCCGGGGGATCGCGTTCCGAGGCTCAAGACTGACGCTCAGGAAGAGTTCGAAAATCGACAGAAAATGGCAGGAATATCGGATTTCGATCGTCCCTTGACCGAAATCAAATGTTGAAGAGCAGTGAAAACCATGGCCACGACACCCAATGTCGGGAGTGAAGTCGCCCCCCCGCTCGGCTCCGGGCAGTGTGCGGGAGTTGGATGGAATCGCCCGTTCCAAGTCGGTTTCAGGCGCCGGTCGCCACTCCACTTCGGGAGGTCGCCCGAAGAAGAACATCGGCTCCTTGGACCTGGCAATCCTACGGGTGTGCTCGGGAGAGGGAACTGACCAGCTAGGATTCGACCCCAGACGGTCGCCTGAATCGATTGCCAAGCGACTGGGGGTAAGTCCGGCTACTGTACGCCGTCGCCTCACGACGTGGCGTCGTCAAGGTTTCTTCCTCGGTTACGACGTCCTGCCCCATCCCGCCCTGCTGAGGGGACGTTTGGCCGCACGAATGTTGGAGTTTCCGAATACGATCACGCAGGAACGGGCGATCGCCGCATTGAGCCTGATCGATGCGATGATCCAAATCGTCCCGGCCCGAACCATGCTTTTGGCGGTCTACTACCTCGACTCCCCGGTGCAAGCCGAACGTCGTCTGAGGCAACTTCAGGGCATTGACGGCCCGAAGGAAATTAGTCCTGAGATGATCTTTGAATATCCTCCCTGCACTCACCGAATGACTCGGTCCGACTGGCGGCTCGTCCTCGCCCTTCGGCGCAATCCCGAGGCGACCGTTGGGGAACTCGCGGCGGAAGTCGGTCAGTCGACGCGAACGACGACCCGGCGGTTGGATTCCCTGCTCGACGAAAAGGCGCTGATCTTCGACCCGATTTTCGAGTTTTCCCGTTTTTACCAGTCGCTCGCGGTGTTGGTCGTAACCGTTGAGCCAGCGAACCGGCGTGAGGAGGTCGAGCGTCAGATTCGAGCCTTACATCCGGCGGCGATCGTCACTTGGGGACCTACCCTACCCAATCCGGACGGGGCGACTACCGAACTCTCCCTATGGGTATCGGCACCAACGACCGCAGAACTCGATGAACTGAGTGCCCGTGTGGCCCACTTGCCGGCCGTAAACCAGGTGTTTCTGTGGTACGGCCGGGCTACCCTGCCGATACAAGGTTGGTTGAACGAGCGGATTGAGACGGTATTGAGAATGAGTGAGCCTGCAGGGTAAACCACTCGTTCGGCCGGTAGCCGCGCTCGACTGCCCCATCGAATGCCGGGCCGAATCCTGCGAACGCGGCGACGCTTCACCCAACATCGCTAATCCGTCAGACCGGAGGGTTTGCGGGGTGGTTGGGACCGGGCCCCGCGAAAGTCGCATAACCCGGGAGCCCTTACCGACTTTTCCCGAGGGGCGAGTCTATGGGAACTAATTTCGAGGGTTCGAATCGGCTCCGATGGATTTCGGTAGGCGTGACCGCGGCCCTAATGGCGATACTGATCCTGTCTATGGTCCCGTCGGCGGCGGCGAGCCAACCGTCGTCCGAAATCCAAGCTCGAGCCGGAGCGATTATCTCGGCGCTTCCGGCAGGCGCCATTTCGACTTCCGGTCTGCAAATGGAAATCGACGAGGCGGCGCCGGGCGCGACCGTTCACATTCCTGCCGGCACGTACATCGGCCAGCTGCGCATCGCTAAGGACCTCGATCTGGTAGGCGCAAGCGAAGGAAGCACGATCCTGCAATCCCCCGTCAAGATGATCCCTGATTTTCTCGGCAACGTCTTCGTGATCGAGGTGAGCGATCATTCCACCGTCCAGATTTCCAAACTGAGCGTTCAGGTGACGGAGCAGTGCATGTTGGCGAATAGTATTGGGGTCGCCACCGGGGGAGGAGTCGGCGTTCGCGATGGCTCGACGCTCACGATATGGAATGTCAATTTGGTGGCCCTCGGCCCGTACCCGAACCTGAACATGCCCTGCACGACACACGGCAGTCCGGGGATGCTGTCGTTCGGCCGGGCGATTAGCATCGGCCTGGACGACGGCCCGGGTATTGGGACCAACGTGGAAGTGGAAGGACATGGTACGGTGAAGGACGTCTCCACAGCGGGGTTCGACATTTTCTCGATCTCCGTCGGGGGCGTACGCGGACCCAGCGGAAGCACGGCCACGATTGAGAACAATCTCGTTCGCGTCGGTCCGGGACCTTACACGGCGGCGTACGGTATCGTCGCCTACGGTGTGTCCACCGTTTCCAATAACCTCGTGGTCGGTGTGCCGGGATCCGATGGGGGAATTGCCGTGGTCGATACTTCGGCGGTAGTGACGGACAATACGGTCAACAATTTCATCTGTACGACCGCACCCTTCCCAATCACTCCGCCGTGCGGCGTTAACCCGTCTACGGAAGATCAAGACTTGGGAATCTTCCTCGCCAGCATTACACCCGGAACCATCGTACAGGGCAATTCGATCCATCACGTCGATGCCGGAATCTTGGTCGAGGGACCAGGCGCGCCGGCAGCTATCGTGCACAATTCGATCACTGCCAACACGTACTATGGACTCGACCTGATCGACGCCAACCAGACCTTCCTTCATGATGTCGTGGTCGGGGGCTCGTACGCGATCGCTGTTGTGGCGGGCACTTCCAACAGCACCGCAATCCTGGACCAGGATACCATCCACGGCTACTCGATCAGCCTTTCCCTCCTCCAATCGGCCTCTCCGTGGGTCGCGAAGGTGGTCGTCGAGCCGTACTGATCCCCGAGGCTCGGGGCAGCGCGAGCGCACGGGTTCGCCCCTCGTAAAAAAGCACTTTGACGAGAGAATCAGCGACCCAATCGCCCGTTTAATTGTAGAATCTTTAACATCTCGACGGTTTGCATACCCCGCCACTCGAACTCAGTAATCGGGGTCCAAACCGGGAAGTTGATCGTCCAGCCACCGTCGGGCGCCTGCGCGCGCTCGAGACCGTCGAGCTGACGATCCATGTCGATCTCCGAGAACACTTGGCGAGAGAGACTGTCCGGATCGGGAGCGTAGTCGAGGGGGCGGAACACTTCGGCCTTGGAGTCCACATCCAGCTCGACGACTCCTTTCGCCAAGATCTTAGGTCGGAGTCGCGCCAGATGTCTCGCGGCCTTAGCACGGTCGGGAGCATGATCGAGGAAGGCCAGGGTGACCCGTAATTCGTACGGATTCACGTCCTGCATTTGCTCGATGTACTTCCAACACCAGCGATCGGCCCGGGTCAGCCAGGCGCCCGTGACCTTATTCTTGTGCAACAGGGCGGCGATGCCGGCGGTTGGATTGATGGAAGCCGGCGGCTTTCTCGCCTTCGAGTACCACCATGGAGCGTGCGGAGATTGATTCGCGGTTGGCAGGACGAAGGGAACTCCGCCGCCCTTTGTTTCAATCTTCTCGAGGTATCCGAAAGTCTTTCGGATTCGTACTCCCCCAACACTGGACAACTCGTCGAGAAGTCCGAGCGCCGTCCATACGGGAATCGGCTGGCTCTCGGGGCCCCGAAGGTCCGGCTCTAGGGCATTTCCGTATCCTCCGTCCTCGTTTTGATACGCGTCCAACGCGGTCAGCACGGGTTCCTCCGGCCCTTCTTCAAAGAGAAACGAATATCGAAGTCGTTCCAAGAGACGGGCATTTTTCTGCAGGAATTCCTTCGCTTTCGAAACCGTTCGATGCATGGTGAGTTCCACCATCCCAGATAGACAGGGTTCGGGGTTTCTAAGTCGCGGAGAGGTCCTGAAACGCTCGCTGATTAGTCAGGAGGTTGCCGCCGGGTCGCAGACTCTGTTCGTCCCGACCTTTCCTGCGAACTTGTCTACGATTGTGACAGTGAACAGGCGGGCGGAGCCGTCCACCCGACGGGGCGAAGTCACTTTGACCTCCCGCACCTCCTCGGGACCAGGTGACAAGGGCGATGGCGGTCGAATCCGATTTGGGAGTTCATATCGAGAGAGCTGCGCCGACGAAACTTTACCCATTTACGAAATTTTTCCGGGGGTTCGAGGCAGTGCCAACCGTTCGCGACCTATTTGGTGCGCAGACGAATCGCGTGCTTCGGAACTTGAAGGTCGAATTCTTCTCCCCGCGGTTCGGCTATATGGGGACAAGCGACATCGACGGCCACCTCATTATCAGCACCCATCACCTGAAAAATTCGGAATTCAAGACGGTCTATCTCGACCTCGTGCATGAATTGTGCCACGTCCGGCAGTTTCGCAAAGGGCGTCCCCTGTTCTATCCAAAACTGAGTTACGTCGATGCCCCTTCGGAGATCGAAGCCTATCGACTCACGATCCAAGAAGGACAGCGAATTGGCATGACGAAACGGCAGTTGATCGACTATCTGAAGGTTGAATGGATCTCCCCCACAGAACACCGGCGACTCGCTCGCCGATGCGGATTGGGCGGAAAGGGTTCTCGTAGCCGGGCACATCGAAGACGAATTCGAAAGTAAGTTCGATATCCACCGACCTTCGTCGGGTGGCCCGATGCTCACGCCCGCCACTTGAGGGCTCCGAGAACGTCGGAGGGGCCGAATAGGCGCATCGCCACCTTCGCGAAACGACTGACTTGGTTCCGCCTAGGCGTCGCCCGGCGGGATTCGACTACGCTTGTGGAGGGAGCGTCCGAGGGTCGTCTGCCGGGTGGAGATAAGCTACCGCCGTGGGTCCATCCCCTTCGATTTGAACGACATACTCAGCGGATTTTGCCAATTGAAAGTGATATCGCCCAGCTCGGACCAGGATGACGCTTCCTTCGGGGTATTCGTCGAGATGCTCCGCAGAATAGATGTGGCCAAATCCGAGGCAGAACGTCCCAGCAAGCACGGTGTAGACGCGTTCCTCCGGATGACGATGAGGCAGCACCTGGTGCCCTGCCGGTACCCGTAAACGAAACACGTACTTTCCCGGCTTAGATAGATCGCCCAAGAGAACCGCGAATTGGGCGCCACTCGCGAGCGCGGGCTGGTCTCGCCAAACGATTTGGTCCGGCCGCATCGAAAGAGGTAGATCCGTCACTCGGCCCCACACCCTTCGCGCACGCTCCAGGCGGGGGCCGTATAAGGGAGATTCCAACGGTAGCGCGATCGATAGTACCCACCTCCGCAATAATCGCAATCTCTTCGCGGCCCGGATCCTCGCTACGAGAACTCGTTGGCGAGGGCGGCCGACAGCCGAACCCAAAGTTGAGAGTCTTCATGACGGAGCTCACGCGATCGGCGTGCTAGGGAGGCACGGGTCGGTCGACGGGCAACGGGTTCCACTTGGTTTCCCAAGAAGTGCAAGTTAGAGCCTGACCGCCCGCGGGGCGTGAGTTGGTAGAGGAATTGGGAATATTGGGCGGGACCTGCGACGTGGGTGGCGGTCCACATCCAGCGATCGGGAAAGAGGTGGACCAACTTCACTTTGACCGTCCGCGTCCCCCTCCGAGAGTCGAACGGATCGTCGTCGAACGAATCGGTAAGAAGAATGAGGTCTTTCGTCAGTTTTTCGACCTTACGGAGTCCCGGCAAGCCTGAAAGTTCGAAGTCATCGGGACGGTAGTCGGTGGCCCAGCTGTACGCGTTCGCTCGCGGTACTGCCAGCTTCTGAGTAAAACCGTACGAGACGCGTTGGTAAGGCATACTACGCGGGAACAGAGTGTGAACGCGGATAACATTCCGGGGGGCGGCTTGGCACGAGGGAGCACCCGGTTGGATTCCGTTGACTAATTGTCGGTGCGACTCGAGCTTGCTCTACAACTTATGCGTAGGCGCGCATCCCCGCGCCAGAGGCAATGACCGCGTCCGACGCGACCCCCCAATCAATCGAGCTAGCTCCACCCCCTCTCGTCCTTGTCAGATCGGCCCGCCTCCTTGACGTGCAGAATGGTGCGTATCTTCGGAACGCGGAGGTACTGGTCGAGGGAGACCGCATCAAAGAGGTAGGGTCTCCGGTTAGCTCAGTATCGAAATCGAGTGATAAACCCCGAGTGATTGATCTTGGCGACCTCGTGATGCTCCCGGGCCTGATCGATTGTCACACGCATCTCATGGCGCGAGTCCCGGAAGGGTCCGATAGCTACCGACTGAACCTTCTGACCAAGTCGGAGGCGTTTCGCGCACTCGAAGGAGCGGCGAACGCCAAAGCCGTGCTGAGCGCGGGTTTTACTACCGTTCGGGACGTGGAAAGTGAAGGCGCGGGCTACTCTGACGTCGCACTTAGAGACGCCATCAACCAAGGACTGGTGGAAGGGCCCCGAATGCTGGTAGCCACCCGAGGGATCGCTGCCGTTGGCCAGTATCATCCGTTCGGTATTTCTTCGAATCTGGTAGGATTTCCAACCGGCGCCCAGATGGTGAGCGGGCTGGAGGAAGCACGACGCGCGGTTCGGGAGCAAGTCGGACACGGAGCGGACTTGATCAAGGTGTACGCCGACTGGGACACCCCCACGCTCACGCTGGAAGAACTCCGGGTGATCGTAGAAGAAGCGCACAAATTGGGACGCAAAGTGGCGGCGCATGCCACCACGCCGGAAGGAATTCAAAACGCCGTAAACGCGGGAGCAGACTCGATTGAACACGGTACCATGGCGTCGGGCCAAAATTTGGAATTGATGAAGTCACGAGGCGTCTATCTCGTTCCGACTGTCGGTGGTTTAGAAGCCTATCTTACGCGAACCCTGTCGGCGGAAGCCTCCGCGAGGGCTCAGGCCAGGTATCAGGGGGCGCAAGTAACGCTTCGCCATGCCAAGGAGCTTGGCGTGCGGATTGCCAATGGCTTCGATGCCACCGGCCCCGAAGCTCACGGCCGAAACGCCGACGAGCTCGTTGTGATGATGAAATTCGGACTTTCCCCAATCGAAGCGCTCCGAGCCGCGACCGTCACGGCCGCCGAGCTCCTTAGTTGGCAAGATCGGGTTGGGAGCATCGAGGCTGTCCAGTTTGCCGACCTCATTGGGGTGGAAGGGGACCCGCTCGTCCACATCGAGGATCTTCGAGTGGTTCCGTTCGTGATGAAGGGTGGAATGGTCGTGAAGGGCGCTACGCCGTCATCATAGTCGCACTGTAAATTGGTCGCCGAGGTGGGTTACCTAAATTCACCCCGCACTCCGGTGAGAAATCGGGACGGTCATCTGCGCCCAGGTTGAGGTCCGCGCCGTCGTACGAGTCGGGCTGTGTAGCCGGCGAGGGTTGCAAGAGGGCGAGCGGCCCGTTTCAACTCTTGAGTGAGGGGGGCTATCCTGGGTCGATACTCGAGGTTTTGGACTAGGAACTGTGGTTCGAATGCGTCCGTGACCTCGCTGACCGAAAGGCGGTGGGGAGGACCCCACGAGCCTGTCTCTTCGCGGGCGACCCAAAAGACAACGTAGCTCGCGCCTGGCGACAGCAACCGGGCCACACTGATCGAAAAGGCGCCCCGCAACTTCGGGGGGAGGGTCTGGAAGCAGCCGACGTCAACCGCCCCTCGGAATCGACCCTCGGGTAGTGCGCTTGCGAGAACATCATCCACGAGGAAGTTCGGATTCCGCATCTCGGGTGTTCGCTTTGACTGTGCCGCGTCAACTGCCCCCGGGGCGATGTCGATACCCGTGGCGCGGAAGCCCTGACTTGCGAGCCAAAACGTGTTCGTCCCAACTCCGCAGCCTACGTCGAGAATGGGGCCGGGGCGACTCAACCATTCGTCCCTGACGACTCGGACTAACAGTGGGAACGGACCCTGGTTGGCCCACGGAAGTTCGCGAAGGGGCCCTTCTGCGTAAAGCCGTGTCCACATGGCTCGATCTGCCGCGGGCATTCCCCTCCTGCGTCGCGCCGCCCCGCCCTTCTTCGATATTGACATGGGAGGCAAGACCGAGTGAAGGGCGACGACTAGAAGGTGTGCTCAAAGCTGCAACGGTCCGGTATTCATCTCCGATTCCGCTATGGGAACGGATCTGGTGGGTGACACTTGCCTTCTGGCTGCAATGCCGATTAGCACGAGTAGGGGAGGGGTGGAGGGAACCCGAGGGTACCTCGCCGGATGAAGTTCGACCGGCGTCGAAATGCTCGAGTATCAAGTGCTCTTCATCACGTTCAAGCTCGCCTTTACGAGTCTCTGGACCAAAACCACGGGAATCTTCTTGTCTAATGGGAAGCGAACGATCGCTTTCGTTGTCCTGTACGCTGCGAGTTCCCTAGCGTGCTCCTGAATTACGGGGGGACGCAAGTGCAAACCAATTCCGGATTTATTATAGCTAAACCACGCAAACATCCCGTTGTAGTCGTAGCCGGGATAAGAGTAGCCGGGGAAATCGAAGTAGCTCGTCGTCTCAATGGCGTCCGGCGCTACTCCCCTGATCGCTGCCCTGATCTCCCTGAGCCTCGCTTGAACCCCCGTTGAGAAGCCCGAAATGTAGACTTCTACGCTATCGCTCCCCTTTTCAGGCCGAAGTCTTTTCTTTGACATTCCTTTTTCCAGACGCGGAGGATGACAACATAATTCTCCCGGTTGACAAAAATTTTGTTGACTAAGGGCGCGGCACGGAGATTCGATGAGGGGAGGATTGTTCCCGCCCTCCCTCAGGCTCAGACAAGCTCCTTACGCATCCGGATCTCACGAACCCCTGGACCAATTGACCGGGTCCATTCGTTTTCCTCCTCAATGACGATACGATAGCCTCGAGCCTGCCACCACGGGAGCGACTTCCAGGGTACGCCGTTTGCATTTCGGCTGGTCCCGAGGGTTACGGCGCGCTTTCCCTGGCGCCGTGCGCGGTCCTCCACGAACAGCACGAGGGCTCTGCCAAACCCCCTCCCTTGATAATCGCCCGCGACTTCGATGGTGTTCAACTCCAACGCTTCGCCCCGGTCCTCCACCGTGACGTAACCCACCACGTTCTCTTCCGCCACTCCAACGAAGAGCTCCCCCGCCCCCACCCGATTCGGTTCATGCCACGCGGCTGAAAGTCTTCCGGAATCCGTGAACGTTCGCTCGGACCATGGACGCCCAAATCCGATCTCCTCACTTTCGTTCACCGACGTCGTTGCGCACCGGACAAGCGCCGGGATGTCCGCCCGCTCGGCTGATCGAATATGTAGCGCAGCGGGGTCGTTAGTCACGAGGCAGGAACAGAGGCCGGATAATTGGACGTTGCGGGTGTAACGCCGATTGCACTTGCCAGGGGGACCTGTCTATCCGTCCTCTCGACTGTCTGTCGAGTCCTGTTCACACTTTCATGAGCCGGTCGTACTCGTCGTGATCGACGAGGTCAATGACGATAATATCTCGGTCACGAATTGTATAGAACAGTCGATGAAATGCTGGAAGGTCAACGCAGAAGTGGTTCCTCAACCCATAGGTCTGGCGGTAGACCTTCGGGATCGAATTGGGCGGAATCACTTCTCCCCACTGCCCATCGGCCTCGATGCGAGACGCGGCCGTTCGGACCCCCTTCCAGATTGCTTGAGCAGGTTGCTTGGCCGTGGTGGCGAGCTTCTCAACGTTGTCGAATTTCGCCTGAACTAACGGGTGGACGGTGACCGACGCAGGTCGAAAAGGCAAGGGGTGACCTCAGAGCCGCTTTCCGTTCGCAACAGCGTAGAGGAGATGGGGGCTCATGTTGTGGGTCCACTGAATTCCCTTGGAGCCCTCGACGGCAAGCCCGAGCACAAAGTAGTGCAGCAGTATACGGTTCAATCGAGGTCGGGTCGTAGAGTGTCCTGACTCCTTAAGACGTGAGAGAAGCCAGTTGCGACTGACAGGTATGCCGGCGTCTTCAAGAATACCCTGAACCAGCTCAGTCGTCGAGAGATTCACATCGACTGTGCTAGGGACGCGCTGGGTTCTGGCGGCCATGTCAGTATAAGGAACTTACCAGTATAAACATCTATACACCCCTTTGAATCCCGAACGCAGCGAAACTCGGTCGGGGTCACGGAGTTACTGGGCGAGGCTACCAAGGTTGCGCTGTCGATATCGCGCGCCTTCGTAGGGCGGTCGGAGTCGACGCGACGGCCGGCCACTAGCCGGCTTCCTCCACGGCCCTCAGGACTCGGAGTGCTTTCAGCGTGATCCACTTGCTGGGCTTCCCGGGCTTCTCGATCACGAGCGGTCTGTACTCCTTCAAATCGGAGCGGCTGATTGACCCTGGTACTACGTCGGGATGGGACCGGTCCACCAACCACTTGCCGTCGCCTCGCCGCTTTTCCATGAGGATCTTGAGCGCCGGTCGAAGCCGACGGTCTCCGCCAAACCCGAGTTGGGTGAGTGAATCGAGTCCGACTAGAATGTCGTAGAAGTAGTGGTTCGGATAATGGAGTCTAAACCACGGAGCGTGGGATCCCTTCTCCTTGAATAGCTCCCGTTTGAGGTAAAATTCCGCCCCTTTGGCGATTGCCTGATCCATTTTCTGAGATCGCTTTGCTTTGGGCAGCGCTGCAAACGCGGCTAGGGGTCCCCATGCTTCTAGCGTGCCCGGCGCGCCTTGTTCCCCATTCCATCCTCCATCCTCTCGCTGGTCCTCGATTAGCCAATCGTAGAGTTTTCGGACTCGAGGGTCGTCCGCGTACCCGAACCGGGTCATCATCCGGGCCGTGTTCGAGGAAACGGATGCTTCTTCAAAGAAGAAGTTGACCGGGGAACCGAGTCGGAGCTTGTACTGGAAGATGAGATCGGCAATCTTCTTGATTAGTGGATTCGACGAGTCGAGTCCAAAGTCCGAGAGGACCAACGCCCGCCAAATTGTGGAGTGGTATTTGGGGAAGTAGAGGAAGTTGACCCACTCTCGGACGTTCTTCGGCTCATGCGCCTCCCAGAAACCCTGCGGGCCCTGGCGGCGCAATTGGTCGTTCGCCCACCCGATCCGGGCGATCTTGGAGTGAGTAGATCGAACTTCGGGGTCTGACTCCTTTCGATCGAGTAGATCGACTAGAGTCGCGTAACGCGCGGCGGGCTGATCTCCTTCGAGGAGCCACTCGACGACTTTCGCATCCTTGGGATGACCCGTGATGTCGAGACCGTCGCTCATAGTTCGCTTCGCTTCAGCTCGGTATCCGCGCGCTTTGTATTTGAGCTGAACAAGAGGTCGTGGAGCGGGCCAGCTTCCGAACTTGGTGAGGGTTTTCAGGAGGAGAAGCCGTCCGCCACCATATTCCAATTCTGCCTAGGCTGAAATGACTGGGTGTGAAGGCGCGACGTCTAACTAGCTTCCTCGACTCGCCTCAGGACTCGGAGTGCTTTCATCGTGATCCACTTGCTGGGTTTGCCCGCTTGCTCAATAACGAGCGGTTTGATCTTCGCGGGGTCCGGATGGATCTCAGTCTTCGGCCCGATATCTGGATGGAGCTTCTCCATGAGCCACCTTCCGTCGGACCTTCGTTTATCCGTGAGTATCTTCAGCGCTGGTCGGAGCCGTCGGTCGCCGGCGAAGCCGAGCTGAGTTAGCACGTCGAGCCCGACCAGAATGTCGTAGTAGTAGTGGTTTGGATAGTGAAGGCGAAGCCAAGGGGGGTACGATCGGCCTTCCTTGAACAAACTACGGTCGAGGTAGAATTCCGCTCCCCTCGAAATCGCGTCTTCCATCCGGGGACTGCGCTTCGCTTTCGGAAGGGCTGAGAAAGCGGCGAGCGGCTCCCAAACGTCCAAGGTGCCCGGCGTTCCCTGAGAACAATTCCATCCCCCATCCTTCCGTTGATCCTCGATCAACCAATCGTAGAGCTTCCGGACCCGGAAGTCGTCAGCATATCAGAACCGTGTCAGCATTCTGGCGGTGTTCGCCGAGATGCACATTTCCTCATTGAAAAAATTGAAGGGCGAACTAAGGCGGAGCTTGAACTCGAAGAGTAGATCCGCGATTTTCTTGATTCGAGGATTCGTCGAGTCGAGTCCAAAATCCGAGAGTACGAGCGCCCTCCAGTTTGTGGCGCCGAAGACAGGGAAGTACAGGAAGTCGACCCACTCTTTCATGTTCTTGGGCTCTTGAGCTTCCCAGAATCCCTTTGCACCCTGGCGACGTAGTTGATCGTACGCCCATCCGATCCGAGCGATCTTCGAACGTGTCGATCGGACTTCGGGGTCGGATTCCATGCGACCGAGAAGATCGACCAGCGTGGCGTAGCGGACCGCGGGCTGGCCCTCCTCGAGGAGCCACTCAATGACCTTCGCGTCTTCGGGGTGGCCGGTTAAGTTGAGATTTTCGCTCATTACTGGCTCTACCTTCGCTCGGCACTCGCACAAATCGTATTTGAGCTGAGTAAGAGGTCATGGAACGGTCTGCACCTGGAGCGCTGAGAGAGCCTTTCCGACGAGACACCAACGCAAGGGGGGCGCTGAATCGACCAATCGGGCCCCCAGCGTCGTCGAGCTTGCCTAGAAGAGCTTGATCGTAGGCGTAAGTCTCATTGCACTCACCCGACGGGAGATTCACCTCGTGCGTAGCTCGGTCGAGAGGCGATTGAGCCAAGTTCAGGGAACCTTCGAACCGATGTCCTGCGACGTGAACTCGAATTGCAGAAAAATGTCGCCGCGATCCCCTCAGTAATTGGAGTCTCGGCGAACCCGAGCCTTGATGACGTACGAAAGGGTGGCTGAGTCGAATCCCTTCGACAAACACATGGAAGAAAATTCGGACCCACGCATACGCACGGTTCGATGGCAGGACCCGGCCCAGTTCGAAGGGCCGATTCGGAAGCTCAATGGAATCGAGTTTATGCGTGCGTTCCTCACTGGAGAATTGCCTCCACCCCCGTTCATGCAACTGCTGGGGATTCGGATCGCATCGGTAGAACCCTCGTCCGTAGTCTTCGAGTTCGATCCCGCCGAGTACATGTACAGCCCGCTGGGAAACGTGCATGGCGGGATTATCACGGTCCTTCTGGACTCGGCGATGGGCTGTTCATTCCACACGACCCTCCCAGCGGGGAGGGGCTATACGACCCTCGAACTCAAGGTCAACTTTCTGAAGTCGGTAACCGCCGACGTGGGCACGTTACGCGCCGAGGGCCACGTCATTCATTCGGGCTCGCGGGTGGCTTCGACCGAAGCTCGACTCCTTGACTCCAGACAGAGATTGTACGCCCACGGGACGTCCACGCTGTTGATCCTTTCCGCAGAATCGAAGTGAGTAGGGGCGCGATTCTACACATCTTTGAAGATGGCAAGGGCGCCTGATTACGCGCGAGCGACTCATCCTTGCGGACATCCATACGGATCTCAAAATCAGGATGGTGGAAGGATCAGGAGGAGTTCGTCGATTTCCGTCTTACGCGCATTCGCGTAGCTGTGTTCTTCACCATATACGGTGAACCCGCACTTCTCCAGGACCCGTCGGGACGCGATATTGTCCTTGGCCACTCGCGCGTAGATCGGCCTTGAGTCTACGTGGCGCAAGAACTCACGGAGAGCTCGGGTGGCCACACCCTTTCCCCAGTATTCGTTGCCTACCCAATAGGCGACGCAGGGTTTCCCCAAAAGCTCGGCTCGGAGGACGTAGCCTGCGACTCGGCCGTCTAGAACAATCGTACGCACCACAGAGGACTCGTCCTGTAGAATCTTCCGCCAGTGCTCAAGTGTTGTTCCTCGATCGACTGGGTCCTTCGCCCCGAAGGCCGCCATCCACCGCGCCTCCGGATTCATCTCAAACTCTACCAATGCCTCTAGGTCCGTTTCCCTAGGAGCTCTGAGGACGAGTTCCTCGTTCATGGGGCCTCCAATCGAACCGCAATACCGGCGCTCTACATGAACCGCGCCGCCCATGACCCTTCCGGAAAACCCAACGCGAAATCTAGAAAGTTAGCTGGCTCGCCTCCTTCGATTGGCAATTGTCAGGTCGACCGAGATCTAGGTCGAATCGATGCGGGCAAGAACGCTCAGGGCCCCCACGGTCGCCCACTGACTCCGTTCGTGTAGAGGCTCGAACATGACGGGTATCATGACTTGCGGCCACGTGAACTTGCCAAACTCCTCATCCGGGTGAACTGCGTCGAGCGCCCATGTACCGTCCGGTCTGCGCTTTGACCGGAGCCATCGAAGGGCGGGGCGCAGTCGCGGGTCGGCTGCGTAACCCAAGCGGGTCAGGAGTCGCAGACCTACGAGCAGATCGTAGTGGTAGTAGTTAGGGAAGTGAATTCGGAACCAGGGGCATATCGCCCGTTCCCCTCCTTCATGAGCCCGCGTTTCAGGTAGAACTCCACGTTCCGCTCGAGCGCCCGGGGGGTCGCATCATCTCGCGAGTCCTCGGGGATCGCCGCAAAGGCGGCCAGCCCCTCCCAGCAGTCCAGAGTTCCCGAATGCGAGGGGAAGCAGTGCCAGCCACCGTCGGACTTTTGGGTCCGGATCAGCCACTCGAGTGATCGCTGCACCACCGAATGATCCAGGTAGCCGAACTGTATCAGGGCCCGAGTCAGGTTCGCCCCTATGCAGTGGTCCGAGCCCGGATCGGCGAGAAACTGCTCCTGAAGGCCGAGAATTAGCTCGGCAGTTTTGCCGATGCGAGGGTCCGAACGCTCCATGCCGAGGTCCGCAAGGACGTTGGCGATCCAGAACGTGGAAAGGAAGCGCGGTCGCATCAATTCCCGAGTAGAAGTGCCCGGGGTAACCCAGTGTCCGTCCGGATGCTGAAACCCGAGCAGCCAGGACGCCCAGCCCGTCTGTCCGATGGACTCCTTGGCCTTCCTCACCCCGGCGTCCGTCGGTTTCTTGCCGTCGACGTCCGTTAAGAATCGAAGGCGGACGCTTGGGTCTGACTTGCGACCGATGAGCCAACTTCGAATCCGGGGATCGACGCGCATCGCTCGAGAGACTCTCATTGCGAGTTAATGACTGTCTCACTCCGATTGGGCGCGCTCAGAGCGACTACGGCCGCGGGACGTTGGCGGTTCACTTTCCTCCGCCGAGGCTGGGTCTCGGAAGGCCCGGAGCTGAGGGCCCTCGGAAGGGCAAACGCCGAACCGATTCCCGGAGGCTCGCGTGAGCAAGGTCGTCTACATCCTGAGCTCAGCCTTGATCTCAATCATCCTGGCGTGTACTGAACCGCGAGCAAGTCTCCTGTGGAACCTTCCTGGCGAAGTTGAAGCAAGGGCGCGTACTCTACTGAGTGGTACCATTTTTGCAGATGGTCCATGCTCGGGAACTCGATTACCACCACTCTTCGTGGATTCCAATTTCCTTCGAGCATCTCGGGTTTCCCGGCGACGAGGGTCTTGCCCCCGTACTTCTCCAAGGTCGGGCCCAGTCGATCTCGATACTCGTTCGCGATCACTGCGTCTTTCCACTCAAGTCCCGCAACTAGGTACGCCGGCATCCTTGTTCCTCAGAGCGGGGTGAATGAAGGCTTTCTTTTTAAGTCGAACCTCGAACGCACGGTGGCCCCGAACCGGGCACGATTCAATACGTCTCAAGAGTGAGCCCGGCGATTCTCGAGTAATCTTGGTCCCTCGTAAGGAGGGAGGCATGATGGTGCTTTGCAGTCGCGGCGATGAGTAGATCGAGCGTCCCGACGGCCTCTCCCCGACGGATGCACTCAGCACCCATTCGTGCAGCATCTACCGATATCGGCTCGGTAACGTCGAGCACTTCGAGCTCAGACACAAATTCGAGCGCCTGCGTGAGTCGCTTGCCCCCCTGATGAAATGCCCCTACTAGGAACTCCGTAAGGGCGGGCGCAGCAATTGCCAGCCGCTCTCCTTCACTCGACAACTCCTCGGCCCTAGTAACGGCGTCCTTCGAGCCGTTAACGAGGTCAATGCAGAATGTCGAATCGAGGCACTTCAGAAACTACCTCCAGGAGCGTCGAATCTTCTCCGCTCTGCGTAGATCGGCCTCGTGGAGGTCCGAGTAGGCCTGGTCTAGCTTCTTGCGCTCCTTCACGGATAAGTCACTCCACACTCCAGCGAAATAGGAAATTGGCCGTCGAGGGCGCGCGAGCCGCTTGACCGCGTCGCTGAAACTCTCCTCTGCCCTCTTCTGGCGCTTCAGCAGTTCGTACGCCTCAGTGTCGAGGGCAACGGTCTTGGACGACATATCGCTACATCCTCTACATGTAGTCATTGTATATCACGCCATCGATTTGATTGGTTCTCGGGTACGACGGCGGTCTCGCGGCTTGACGCCTAAGGTTGGGTGCAACTATGGTTGCACCCTTCTGACACCAGCGAAGAACTCTGACGTGAAACTCTCCAGATGACACAATCCTGTGGCCGCAAAGAGCCGACCGTCAATCGCCCGATCAATCCGCGGGGATATGTTGCGATCGCGCGAATCGGCGCTTTGCGTGCATGCTGTTTCAGACGATCCGAAAAACTTCCACCGGAGCGGAGACATTCTTCAAGGATATCTTCCTCAGCTTCGCTACCTTGACGTCCGCTTTGTTCCGGATCTGATCCCATACTGGTCCAGATATGCAGATCCCCCCCGGCTGTGCCAAGGGTTCAATTCGAGAGGCGACATTGACCCCATCCCCCACCAGGTCGTCCCCCTCGCGGACAACATCCCCGACATGAACGCCAATGCGGAGAAGAAGTCGTTCGCGGGCTTCCCGCGCGGAGTTTCTCCTCGCCATCGCGGCTTGAATCTCGACCGCGCATCGAACAGATTCAACCGCGCTCGCAAATTCGACCATGAATCCGTCACCAATCGTCTTGACTTCACGACCGCTCCGGGAAGCGAAGATCGGCCTTAGGAGGGACCGATGCTCCTCCAATAGTCGAAGGGCTTTGGCCTCGTTCGCTTGCGCGAGCTTCGTGAAGCCGACGATGTCGGTGAACATGATCGCCGCGAGCCGGCGATCTGCGGAGTCACGAGACGCCGTGCCCTTCGCAACATCTTCGAGACCCATTCTTCGCAAGAGTGAGATCAAGCGGACGTCGGTCCGCAATGGGTCAAATCTTGGCTCGACACCAATCCACACCAGCCAGCTGGATCTTTCCTCGTAGGCTCTTTCTAGCCAGGCGATCGCCTCGTCGCGCTCGGAGAGCCCGATGTAGATCAGCGCAATCCAGTAAGACGGGACATAGCGGGTTTTTGAGCTCTCCAAAAGACCACGGAGGATATCCTCCGCCACTGACTTCTTGCCGGCGGAGGCGTAGGCATGAGCAAGCACCGCGAGCGAGATCGTGCTGCCCCCTGAAGCTGTGACGGCTTTCTGAATCTCGGCAATTGCCTCGTCATACATCTCCTTCTGAAGATAGGGGCGCCCGAACCACAGGTGCGCCGGGCCGAAGGCGGGGTCGATTTCCAGCGCCTTCCGATATTGGAGGATGGCCGCATCATAGTCACGTCTCAAATACAGAACGTGGCCAAGGCCTGTATTGACTGCCATAGAAACCGGGTCGAGCTCGAGCGCCCGCCTCATTTCGACCAATGCCTCATCGAAACGACCCAACGCCTTCAGATAATCTGCATAAAACTGATGGCCCAGGGGGTAACCAGGATTGAGGGCGATGGCGCGTTGAAATTCAGCTCGAGCTGCTTCCCAATCTCGTTCATAGAGAAAGCGCACAAAGCCGAGCGAAGTGTGCGCCTCCGCCAGCCGGTCGTCGAGCGCCAGCGCCCTTTCCGCCGCTTCACGTGCCTTCGGAAACGCCTCAGTGGGCGCCGAAAATTCTAGCCAGCCGAGCTGAGCCCATGCGTCTGCAATCCCGACGTGAGCCAACGCAAACCTTCGGTCCTTTCCCACGGCCCGCTCGAAAAGTTTGACCGCCTCCCGGAGGCCGAGCTGGCTCCGAAGATTCCATTGATATCGTCCCTGAAGGTACAGATCGTGCGCATTGGCCAACGGATCAGATTGGATCTCGGCGGGCGGTGCTTGCCGTCGAACTAATCGAATCTTCAGGGCCCGGCCGATTCGCAACGCGATGTCTCGTTGTATGGCGAATACGTCTTCGAGCTCGCGGTCATAATCCTCCGACCAAAGGTCCTCTTCACTAGCCGCATCGACCAGTCGGACCGTTATCCTGACCTTGCGTCCCGACTTGCGTACGCTGCCTTCGACGACGTTTTGAACCGCCAGCTCGCGGGCAACTTGTGAGACGGTCTTGTCGGTCCCTTTGTAATGCATCGCGGAAGTTCGCGCGATGACGCTGAGTCCCGGAATTCTTGAGAGCGTGGAGATGAGTTCTTCAGTCATCCCGTCAACGAAGTACTCCTCGCGGGAGCCCGCACTAATATTCGTCAGCGGGAGCACCGCGAGACGACTACTCTCTCGTGCGCCGATGGTCGGCCCTCCGTGTCTCATCGCCGCGACCCCGATGAGGGTTTGGCGGCTATGGACTTTCGCCTCTGACGATTTTCAACCCCCGGCCCCCTCTCCGTGATCGGGTCCGAATGTAACGCAGTTACCACTACCGTGCCGATCGTATCGTAGTGATCGCGATTCGATGCACCCGTGAGCGCAGCAGCACTGCTTCGAGCTTCTGAGACCAAGTCGCGGGGAGTGTTTATGGTGCGGGGGAGCTGTCCGGACCCGAATGGCGCCGAAGAAGCCCATCGACTGGCTTTTGGAAGAGAACCAGCCGTCGATTCGATATCTCGCGCTTACCCAGCTGCAAGGAAAACGCGGAACTGATTCTGAGGTCAGGGAGGCGCAGGCTCGCATCCCTACCGCCGGATGGGTGGCTGACATCCTTGGCAAGCGAGACCCGGCCGGTTGGTGGGTTCGCGACCGAGGCTGGATGGAACCTAGATTCCTTGCAACTCATTGGAACATGCTCGCGCTCGCCGACCTCGGGGCGACACGTGCTACTCCGGAAGTCCAAGATTCTGCCGAGTACTGGATGGCCAAGTCCCCTCTGCAAGGTGGCGGCGTCGGGGGTTTTGGGAAGGGTAAGGGCCACCATTGCTATACTGCCAACATGGTACGGGGGCTGATCCGCCTCGGCTACGAAGACGACCCACGGGTTCGAAAGACGCTCGAGTGGTTGGTCAAGACCGCTCATCCTAAGGGCGGTTGGACATGCCGCTTCGGCAAGGAGGGTCCGGCCACAAGCCGTTCGCTGGATGCTTGGGAGGGGTTGGCCGCCTTTGCGGCGTATCCCAAATCGAAGTGGACACCGTCAATGACGGCCTGCGTCGAGCGTGGGGCGGAGTACTATCTCGAGCGCGAACTCCATAACCAGGGAGATCGGTACGAACCGTGGTATCGATTTCACTGGCCGGTGCATTACTACTACGACCTGCTAATCGGGTTGGATATGCTCACGGCGCTGGGCTACGGCGATGACCCACGAATGAAGTACGCGCTCGACCTTCTCCGTTCGAAGCAACGGCCCGACGAGCGATGGAACCTCGACGGAATTCAACCTGACCCCGACCCTGAGGGAGTCGAGTGGTACGCCGCGCACCCGAAGCAGCGTCCAGCCCCGCTTTCATTCGAAGAAGTGGGCCGACCCAGCAAGATGATCACTCTTCGGGCCCTGACTGTTCTCTCCCGAGTCGGTTGAAGATCGGCACGCTCCTCATGAGTGAGAGCACTGTAGTACGTGGGATGGGGGCACAGTTTCGATTGAGGTCCCCGGGTCCATTGTGCCCTAGGGGATTCCGAAGGGAGCGGCGCTCCGGTCCCGAGTCGTCAATTCGCTTCCGCCGACGCCGACCCTCTCCGCGACCCGGGCTTCATGGTTTCACGGGAGGGTTCGGCTGAACTTTGCTTCGAGTCTTCTTGGAGCGATTTCGAAGTAGCACAGCCACAGCTGCGACGACAATCACGGCGCCGACTCCGATGAGGATGTATTCGCCCGTTGAATTTGGGAGTCCTAGGAGCCCCGGTCCAGATGAGGAGCTCCCGGTCGAATTCTTCGAGAACGATATCGAAACGACAGCAGGCAATCCGTCGATCGCAAGCGGACCGCCGGTTGGATGCGCGGCGTATCCAGAAACTGTTCCGACGGCATATTGGTACGATCCGTTTGGGAGGTTGACTTGGATGGCAGCAGTCGCCGATTCGTTACTGGTCCCGTTTATTGAGATCGACCAGCTCGTGGCGGCTGGGAGCCCGGTTTCGGTGAAGGTGACGAGATAGGCTGGAGGCGGAATCGTGTGGAACGTAATGGCCTCCATTTTCGGTGCGCCGATTACGACGATATTCCCCGAAGTCGGAGCGACGGTGTAGCCCGGTACAGATCCAATCTTGAATGCGTAAGTTCCGTTGGTTTCGTTGAAGACTATCGCGGCGGAAGTCGCGTTTCTAGTCGTTCCATTCAGGGTTGCAGACCACTTCGAGTCCGCGACAAGTCCCTGCTCAGTGAACGTGACCGAATAGGAAGGGGGGGGCACAATCGTATACGTTACCGGCACCGAGACGTTCGCATTTGAAATGAACAGTGAGCCGGAAGGCAGGTTCAAGGAAAATCCCGGCAGAGGCGAAATCAGGAAGGGATGGGTTCCGTTCGGGACTCCGGTAATCAGGATCGATGCGACGGTTCCCCCGTATGGAGTTCCGTCCAAGTGTACCACCCAATTCGTACCGGTAGGGAGACCGGACTCGGTAAAGTCGGCTACGAATAGTTGATAGGGAACTTGCCCGGGTAACACGCTCACGTTATTGTAACCGCTGTTGGGAACGTAAAGTTCCTCGTTCATACTGTCGTATGTCGGTGTCAGCGGATTCTTCCCTACGGTGAAGGTCGCCACGACAGTGTTCGATGCTCCAGAGATTACTCCAACGGTTCCGCTAAGAAGGCCCGGCACGTACAGATCTCCGTTCGCCGGATCGTACGTCGGGGATCCAGGGCTGAGGGTGACGATTGTGAGCAAGGTGTTACTGGTACCAGAGATGACGTACACGTCGCCTTGACCTGGCACGTAGATATTTCCAGTGGAGACGTCGAACGCGGGTGTCGCGGGGAATACGCCGATCGACGCGGATAGGGTCGCGACTATCGTATTATTAGTTCCCGAAATGACCCGTATCTCACCCGAGCCGGAGCAAGCAACGTAGATGTCACCATTTGTCGGGTCAACGAGTGGAGTGCTGGGTTCTGAACCCACCACGATATTCGATACGACCGTGTGATTGTTGCCTGAGATGACCGTGAGATTGCTCGTCCCGAAGTTCGGAACATACAGATCCCCGTTCGAGCTATCGAAAGCCGGAGGATACGGGTCGGCGCCAACCGCGACTGTGTCGACTACCGTGTTGTTGGAACCCGCAATGACCGAAATATTCTCCGGGCTAGTAGCTCCAACGCATCCGTCCGGGACATAGACGTCACCCGTCGAGGTATCCAGCGCAGGGGTATCTGGGCATTGCCCGACGGTTATCGTCTTGACAACGGCTTCAGTGGAAGTTGAGATCACGCTGACCGTGTCTGCGAGAGAATTGGCTACGTACAAATCGTCGTTCGAGCTGTCATAGAGCGGCGCAGAGGGGCCGCCGGCCACTCGAATGGTTGTAACGACACTGTTGTTTGAACCGGAGATGACACTCACGCTGTTCTCGCCGACGTTCGTAACGTAAACGTTTCCATTCTGGAAATCGAAGGCGGGGACTGCAGGTTCCGATTCCACGGGAATCGTGCCAATCCAACGGTTCGACCCGGCGTCCGGATTCTCGGAACTCTGATGAGTCGAGATCCACGCTTCCACTCCCAGCGCCCTTCCGGACGGGGTAACTGCCATGTTCGCAACTGACTGGATTTCGTGCGCCGAGTCGGGAGCGTGAGAGGATATCGGTTCGGCGAGCGAGGAGCTACCAATCAATGGCAGAGGCGCAGCGAGGGCAGTGACGACCACGGCGAGGATTACAATCCGGGGCCACGAGTTATGACGCTGCATCTCCCTCCTCGAGAAATGAAGCGGAGGAATCGTATTTACAGGTTGAGTAACGTCGGCGGGCGCGTCCCGTGGGGGAATTCAGCGATCCCATCATCGTATCGGCTTTCCGGCAGGGGCCTGCCCTGCCTGGGCAGCCCTTGGACTCGCAGATGCGAGAACCGAAACAGAGTTATATCATTTCTATCATGGTAACCATGATGGCTGACGCAGACTCGGTTACGAGCATTCCACTACACCAGTCCACACTTCGCGTGTTGCAGAGGGTGAAGAGTGCCGCCGAGACCTGGGACGAGTTCCTGATCAATCTGACCGATGACTACCTCTCGCCGTCGCTTCAGGCAGAGCTCGATCGACGACTGAAGAGAGATCGGTTGGTGAGCGGTGCCGAGGCACGACGCGAATTCAAGGAGATCAGGAAACTTGCCCGCTAGGGGTCCCGCGCGCAGCGGCTGGCCCGACTTCACAGAGACGGCGTGGAGAGAGTTCCTTTCACTCGCACCCGAAGTTCAGGACGACTTGGTCCGTGCTTTTCCCGAATTGGTCGCACATCCAAGGCGGCCTTCATCAACCTTGGATGTAGTGCCGATTCGAAATGATCCAATTCGTTGGAGGATGAAGATATCGGGTTATCGAGGCTTATTCCAAGTTAGGCAAGCACGCGTCTTGATCGAAGAGATCGAGCCAAGATCTGAATCCACTTACCTTCGCTTTGGCCGATACTTCGCGGCTCACCCAAAGAAGAGGTAATCACGCAGTATCCTGAGCGGGTTCGTCTAGCCCCCGTGTGCGCAAGACAGATTGCACCTGCCACGCCCGGATGGAGGCGCGGTTAGACAGCCCGGGCTCCACGTTCCACCGCGGCGGTAGTCTATTTGCGTATAAACGTAGATTCATAGACCGTGCCCAGTAAGACCGTGTCTCTCGAGTCTTCTGCCTACGAACGACTGAAGGCGGCCAGAGCCCCAGGCGAGAGCTTTTCTGAGACGATCAATCGTATTCTCGCAGGCTCGAGAACTTCGATTCGATCCCTCGCCGGATTTCTAAGTCCTTCGGATTGTAACCGAGTAAAGACTGCCATTCGCCGTATGCGAGCGCAAGAGGCACCGGCCGAACGAGGACGGACCGCGCAATGGCGGAAGACCGATGGGCGTAACGTACGAAACAAGCGCGCACACTGACGTGCTCAGGGCCTAGGAAGGCGTCCTTCGAAAAGCCGGCTTCTCAGAAGATAAGGGCTCTTGCCGATTTTGAGCCCTGCCGCAGTATTCGAGCCCTTTCGGGGGTTGAGTTTGCCAAGTTACGCTTCGAACGTACGCGCCTCCAAGCGCTGTTCTCCAGCTTTCAGATCGAACCATTCGATCAAGAAGGCGCTCGCAAGGCGGCAGCACTACGAGCCGAAATTCTCCGTCCGGGAAGGGGGCCAGGCGCCCCCGATGTAAGGATCGCTGGTCAAGCACTATCCAGGGGACACACACTTGTGACGCGGGATCGCAATCTCGGAGACGTCGCGAAGGCGTCCGGCCTCAGCGTGATCATCTACTAACTCGGTCCAATTGCGATTGCACGGATCGGCAAGGGAGGTCTACTTGGGGGCAGGCTTTGGCTCCCTCCGCTTCGCCTTGAGATACTCTTCTCGGATCACTGGTGCATCAGCCGCGAACTCAGTCTCCAGGAACTCTTGGGCCGCTGCTTCGACCTCCTTCGGGGAGAGACTCTTCGACGTGAATTCGCCGTAGACGTCGATCCGAGTCTTTTCTCCTTGAGGAGAGTAGAGGTACACAAGCTTCGAACCGGCCAGGACGCCCTCTAGCCACTCGGTGACAACTGAAATGGGTGGGAACATCGAAATTCGGAGTTGATCCGGTGCCCACTTTCCTCGAAGGAGGCGCTCCGATCCGTACAGGATCGTGATGTCGGAGACCTTGCCAAACTTCGAGTTTCTGGTCGTCTTGTGGGCTGAGTCGTGTCCTTCGCCGCCAAAGATGTAACTCCATACAAAGTCGATCGGCGCATCGAACACACTGCCCTCATCTTTCAGATAGACCATCGGAACACCCCGCCTGTACGGAGGTTTATCACGTCTGGCTATTTGTACGGGAAGGCGAAAGGAAGTAGGACGCCCTTGGGAGGATTAAGTCGCGGACAAGGACGGATTCTCGTTAAACTCAATTTCAGTCCGTACCCCATCCAGTCGAGTCTGGGAGTTCTTGGTCGCAAGTGGGGGCTTCTTGTGTTCATGAATATCGCCTTTGGCCGGGCCAAGAGGTTCAACGAGTTGCGTCGGTTGACTCCCGGCATGAGTAAGCGAATCCTGGCGATCCGACTACGCGAACTGGAGTCTAGCGGTTTCCTCACCCGCTCCGAGATGGACAAGGGTCACCCCACCTGGCAAATCACTCCGAAGGGCGGGGATGTATTGCCAGTCCTTCTGACGTTGATTCACTTCGGCTCGAAATGGCATGAAGGGGGGAGTCCCCTCGACTCTGATGGTAAGGGGACTTTCGAGATCACTTTCACGAGGAAGGTGCGCTGACTCCCGATCGCCAACCTCCGACTTTGGGCTGACACCGTCTGAATCCGGTCAGGAGCGATTCTCATGGAACCGTGACTCATTTTGCGAGAACGCGCGATGAGGGAAACATCCGTGATCTGAACCGCGCCGAAATTGGTGGACTAGCCACCGCGCTTCGGAGCCCGGAAGGCGATGGCTTCAATCGAGATCAAGGCCTCTGGGATTGGAAATCCCTTTACAACCGGCATCGCACGCGCGGGTGGCGGGGTCGTGAAGACTCGTGCGAGAGTCCCAGCTATCTTCCCTCCGTGAGATGGGTCAGTGATGTAGACCGTGAGCTTCACGACGTCGTCGTAGCCACATCCCGCTGCCTCCAGGATCGCCCCCAGGCTCTTCACCGCGTTTTCGGCTTGTGCCTCAATCTCGGGAAGCCATTCCCCGGTGGCTACGTCCACGCCGGGCGTACCCGCAACAAACACGAAATCACCCGCCACAATCGCTTGGCTGTAACGAGGATTCGCCGGTGCCGAATTCGTTTGGATTGCGTGTCGCGGCATGGACTCTCGCGAAGGCCCACATCGGCATCAATGTAACCCATCTCACTCGGGTTTGGTCAGCAGGGACGTCCTCCGTTCACGGACGACCTCCCATCCCCTCAATGCGCGCGGCGATCCCAAGTCGGCCACCTATCCTCGGACGGTTGGCCGGACAATTGCGAAATGGTTGCTGTTCCGGAAAGCGGAGGTCGGGCTCAAACGATCGACGCCTCATGCTCTAAATCAAATCGATCGAATCAGAAGGAAGGGACTGCGTGCAGTTGTGGTTGCACACCCATTCCGTTTCGCGGTCGATGCGCCGCGGCAAACCGCAAAGCGAGAAGAGGTAGCGGGCGTTTGGGAATCTCGGAAACTCGCATGCGCGCGCTCCAGCTGCGACCCGATCAGGATTGGCCCACGTTGGTGGATGCTCCGAAGCCAGTCCCCGGTCCTGATGAAGTGCTCCTCCGAGTATTGGCAGCGGGGATCTGTCGAACTGACATCCATCTGATTCGTAGCTCCCGACACGATTTCGACAGAGCTCTGATCCTTGGACACGAGATCGTCGGGGAGGTCGTTAGTGCCGGGGGAAGCAGCGGTACCTTGCAGCCGGGGGAGATTGTCATGGCCCATCACAAGCTCGTGTGTGGGTCGTGCCGATATTGCGTCGGAGGAAAGGAGACTCTCTGCTCGAACGCACAAGTCTTAGGAATCGACCGAGATGGAGGATTTGCGGAGTTCACCACGACCCGGGCTTCGCGCGTGATCCCCCTTCCACCCTCGGTCACTCCTGGCGCCGGAGCCGCATTGACGTGCGGTGGAGTCACGGCCTACCACGCGCTGAAGGCCGTGGCAGGTGTTGCGCCTTCGGAGACAGTCTTGGTGCTCGGAACGGGAGGCGTGGGCCTCTTTGCCGTCCAGATTGCGAAACACCTGGGAGCGAAGGTCGTCGCGGCGGATCTTCGAACCCATGCGCTTCACCGCGCGACCGAACTGGGAGCCGACCAGACAGTGATCGTCGATCCGACGGTAAGCAGTCAATGCGCCGACTCTCTTGGACTCGACTCGGTGGACGTCGTGCTGGATCTCGTCGGCGATTCAGAGCTCGCGAACAAGCTAACCCCAACGCTCCGGCCCGGGGGCCGCTATGTGGTGACTTCCGGGACCCGAGAAGACCGACTTTCACTGGCCCTGTATTCACTATTCCGGCGAGAGCTCGGATTCTTGGGATCGCGCGGGAGCAGCCTCCGCGATCTGAAGAAAGTCGCGGAGCTTGCGAGTCGGGGAGAGTTGGATTCCAGCATCACCGCTCAGGGTTCCCTGGCGGAGGGGGAAGATCTACTTCGGCGAGTAGACAATGGCGACATCGTGGGTCGCGCGGTGTTGATTCCGTAGCTGATTTTTGGTTTATGCGAACCACCTGGTTTTTGCACGGATTTTCGATGATGCTCGGAGTCAGGGCTCTCTAGTTTCACGCAGGCGCTCCAGAGCTACCCCTCCCCGGAGGGGATTATCAACGCAGGCGCAAAAGGTGATGGACATATTTCGTGAGCGTCGACGTTACTTACCGCGCCTGAGTCCTCCGACTCATGCAGGTGCCGGAGCGTTTCACTATCTCACCAACTCAGCTTAGCCAACGGAAGAGTCGTGGCTATTGAACTATGACGGACTCGTACGTGGAACGACCTGAGAGTTTAGTGCTGCGTGTTTTGGCTGACATGAAGGCTGGGGGGCCTGCCGAGGCGATGCAGAAGCTTGAGTCAAAACTCCCATCCATCAAGGGTCGGAAGTTCTATGGAGTATTTCGGATTCTTCCGGAGGGCGAGGAGTACTTCGCTTGCGTAGAACGGATCCCCACGGATGATGCGATCGCAATGGGTCTAGATGAGGGGCGGATCCCGGAGGGCCTCTACATTCGGCGGAAGGTATTCGATTGGTCGAGGGTCATTGCTGAGGGAAAGCTTCCCTTGGTTTCCAAAGACATGGTGCGCCACTACGACGTGGATAAGACCCGCCCTGAAATCGAATACTATCGGAGCATGACGGAGCTGCACATCTTCATCCCGGTGCACAGTCGAGTTCCGATCCCGCTCGAGCCGTTGACCGTCTAATCTTGTCCTACCTCCGATGCCCTAACCAATGACCCAAATCTACGGGCGGCACTCTTTTGTCCGCGGAACTGAACTCGGTAAGGTCAAGCCTCGACAATCGCCGGACGCCCAACTCCCAGATTTCCTCGATTGTCGAACACCGGCCATGAATTGCGAATGAAACTGGACCAGATTACTAGTACCCCAGAGCTCTTTGCCGAATCGGAGGCAGCGAAGATGCTCGCATTGCCGGGGCGATTCCGGACTCGATCGATTCGGACGAACAAGGGAGGGGGAGTCCTTCTCGACTTAGTGTTGGTCGTTGGTCTAATTCTCCTGGGGACCTTCGTACTCGCGATGTTTGGCGTCACCTTCGCGGAAGTCCTGCAAGGCGCCAAACAGTTCTTCGGCGTATAGTGTCGGGCGCCAACGAGGGAAGGTAGGTTATGGTGAAAACAAGCAAGAAGTGGGCTCGTCACGTACATATGAAGGAAGGCGCGTTGAAGGGTTGGTGCGTCAAGTGCCCCGCCGAACGAAGGCGGAAAGCCTTACGTTCCGTGGCCCGCAAGGACGGCTACGCGGTGACCGTTCGCCGACTGAACTTCTTGAGAAACGTAGCCGACCGTCGTAACAACCGACCCCTGCGGACGATCGCGAGTCGGGACATTCTTTGGGTCGAGCGGACGCTCGGCAAGAAGAAGCGCCCTAAGTAGAAGTTCAACAAGTCTCCTCCGACTTCGAATTTGGCCCCGGGCGATCCCCGTGGGGGCTCGGCGCGCAAGCGAATTTCGAGACTTAGCGCTCCTTACCTAGGCCGTTCGGACGTCTTAGTAAAAGTAAGGTCAAAGTCATGGACCCACGACTTGCCGTCCGCTGACCGGTCCCAATGCGCGCGGATGGTCCGACCGCGGTTCGAAATTTTGCCCTCGAATCGCTGATGGAATCCGGGCGCGTCCCGCCAAATTCTCCAGATCCCCCGACCGAAGGTCATCTCGTAGACTCGCGAAACCTCCCGATCGTCGCTGTAAAGGACGCGATATTCCGATTCCGAGTCGTCTCTACCGATGATCCAATGCGAAGGTCCAAACTGATAGTGGAGGAACCTACCTCGCTCCATCCATTCGAAGGTAGCCTCCCCCGAAAGCTGAGCCGGGCCACCCGCTATTTTGTGAGTTTCTTTTGACCAACGGAGTTCTGTATGCCATGTCCCTGCGAGAACCGTCAGGGGTTTCAGAGCCGGTATTGGCATGATGGAACTCCCCCATCTCATCACTAGAGCATAAACGATTAGCGGACGGTTGCGCGGGCTCTGACCCGACATGGGACAGACCCCACGCGCGGATTGACCGCACCCGTTCTTGCTCCTAGAGTGCAACTATCGTTGCAACTATAGACCCGATTTTGAGTTGGCGGATTCGAAACGTCCCGTGTCTCTGGAAGGGGATTCAATGAATGAGCGCGGCCGGAGCTGCTGCTCGCGTCGACCAGGAAATGGGGAGACCACTTATCCCCCTTTTGCAATTAAGGGGGGTAAGTAAGGTCGATCAAGGACCCTCCACCCGAGGGGTGTTCACCAGAGTCTGGATCGTGATAGTGCATGATCGAAATCCACCCCACTTGCTTTGGGGGCAACTCCCTTGCCGGCCGGGGGAAAGAATTGGCTCGTCTCTATTTTGCCCGTCGCAGTTGATGGAGTGTCACGCCGTTGCGGAAAGTCCAGGACCGAACGTGACTCAAGCTTCGCTGCCGTGGCAACGGACCGAAAAGTCGATTTCGGTTCTGGCCCACGATCGTCGGCACCACCGACAGTAGGTACTCGTCGACGAGGTCGAGTTCGATTAGCGCCCGCGGGAACTCCACTCCCCCCGGGACCAACATGTTCTTTCCAGGTCGCCGCTTGAGACGCGCAATTTCCCGCGTGACGTCCCCTCGCACGATAGTCGACTTGTTCCAATTCGCCGTTGGCAGAGTCTTCGAGAAGATTACCTTGGGGGCGCCGTCGAGAAACTTCGCCTGAGCCTTCCAATCGTTGGGGGCTGCCGGATCGGTTGCGACTTTCGGCCAGAAGCTGACGAACTGCTTGTACGTCCCCTTCCCCATGAGGAGAGTGTCGACTTCGGAAGCACCGGTCTCCGCGAACGCCTGCTCCAAATCCTTCCAATAGGATCGGTCTTCGATGGGAACGAACCCATCCTTACTGTCGGCGAATCCATCCAACGTCGTGTGCATCTGAAGAACTACCTTCCGTGGCGCCATTGCCTTCTGCCCGACCGCGGAACGCCTGGGCCGTTATGTATCCGACGCCTGGCGGGGCCAAGAGACAGGGCGCGGATTCCATCGAAGAGTTTTCGACGGAGATGGGCCGGACCGTACCAGCTCAAACATCCGCTGAGGTCAGTGGACGAACCGGTTGAAGAAGCTGTCTGGATTCCAGGTCGGACGACGATCGGCGTTGGCGACATGCAATACCAACTTTTCGAAAAGGCTATTGAACTGGGCTGCGGCCACGAAGTCGACGGGCTGGTCGAGACTGTCCTTAGTCGCGTGGTATCGCTCGAAGAACCATGCCTTGTAGAGTTTCTCTTCCGTTGACCCGCGAACATACCCGAACGAACAGAGTAGTGCCGGGGTACCCACTTTGATGAAACTGTATTGGTCACTCCGAATGAACATCACTCGGTCCGGTTCGTATGCGGTGTGGATCTCCACTCCCATTTCCTTCCCCGCGAGGCGTACGTCGTCGCTGAGTGAGGACTCCTCAATCCCCTGAACTTCGAGGTACTTGAGCGGGAACAGGGGAAGGTGGCAGTCCAAATTGAGATTCGCGACCAACGGGCCGGTCACTGTGGGATGCGTGACAAAATACTGCGAACCGAGCAGCATCTTTTCCTCTCCCGTGACGGCAAGGAACAGAATCGAACGCTTCGGCCGCGCTCCACGGCGATGCAGATCTTGGGCAATCGCGATCAGCGAGGCGACGCCCGAGGCGTTATCCATCGCCCCATAGAAGATGTTGTCGCCGGCTATCGATTTACCCACGCCGATATGGTCGAGATGAGCGGAGACGACGACATATTCGTGCCCGAGAGTGGGATCGCTACCCGGGAGAACTCCGACCACGTTCTCGCATCTCGCATCGCGCCGAGTCATTCCCACGCGCGCTCGAATCTTCCCCGCCAGCGGAAAGTGGGGGGCGGACCTTCCCGCACTGATCTCCGCCACTACCTCCTGAAAGCTGTGGCCGCTGCCCGAAAAGAGCATTTCCGCACTGTCCGAGTTGAACGCCAGGGCTAGCGAGAGCGGGAGCGGAATTCCCGGACCCGGGTCGCGGAGTTCCATCCAGGGTTGCCGAAGCGTATCGGCAAGCCGCACGAATGGCGCTTCGGGAGAGAGGGGATTCTGGATGAATATGAGGCCAACGGCGCCGACGTCCGTCAGTGCCTTAACACGCTCGTAAGGCGAGGCATAATGGGCCTTCATCGTGCCCGATATTTCCTTCGGACCCCCTAGGATGTAGACGGCGATCTTCCCGTTCAGATCCCGGCCCGCCAGATCATCGTAATTTTGCTCGGGGATTCTGAGGCCGTAGCCGACAAACACGGCCTCCGCTTCCATCGTTTCTTTCGTTCCAGAAGTTGCGATGATAACCGCGTCCTCGTTGAGGGCGATCGGCCAGACTTTACCGTCGCGGACGATCTCAAGCGAGCTCCGGGCGGGGTCAGTCTGCGTGACGTCAAATTCCATCGGTTGTCGGTAGCCGCCAACGCCTGCCGGCTGCAACCCTGAGACGCGGAACTGCTCCGTTACGTAAGCCGCGGCGTTGGCCATTCCTACGCTGCCAGTCTCACGACCCTCCATCTTGGCATCTGCGAGGACCTGAACGTGAGCCCACCATTTTCGCCCAAGAGAATCCCAGTCCGGCGTCCCTGGCTGACCAACCTCATCGGCGGTGGAAAGCGCGACACGCGGAGAAGACGGCTGTTTTTCTGTCAAGTTCATCTGCCTCTACCATAGGGTGAAGGCGACCGCGGTTAAGTCGCCGCCCGCTAGTTATAACCTACTCGTCCCTCGAGGTGGACTCGCGGGCCCCGACTGCGTCACCTAAACCCGGTCAGGACGCGCGACCACCAATGCAATGTCATGCACGGACATCGACGATAGCGGATCGGTCGGGAAATCACAATGGTGCAAATTCCTGACGGATTCGACGGGGTAGGTGAAAGCGTGATTGCGCCCACGCTTGTTGAAGCGGGCGACGCGGCCTCGTGGATTTCGGTGGGCATTCTCCGATGGTCGGCTCACCTTCACCGGCCCCCACCCAAACTCTAAAGCAGCATGTTCCATGGCCTGATGACAATGGACGATGCCCAACTGGATCGATCCATTCGATCCGCCGCTCTTCTGATCGGAGCAGTTCTCTTACTCGTATTTGGTATTGAATTCCTCGTTTCCGGGGTCGTCGACCTCGCGGTTGAGTGTACTTCGATGAGTTTCAATCAAGCTTGCTCGGGTAGTCAGCTTTGGCAACTTCTTGCGCCCGTGATTAGCGGCGCAATTGAGGTTGGCCTTTCGATTGTCTTCTTCGTCCTGGCGAGTCGTTCTCGCCTGGGTTTAGCATCCCCCGCCCCACCCCGGTAGCGCAGGTCACCGAGAGTCGGTTCATTGGCTATTGCACCCTGAAACCCCACAAGATCCCGGTCTTACCGGGAGATTCTTGTCGAAATCAAGGGAAAATTCCTGACGTCGGATCGTCGACTTTATCGTCAGTCGAGATTCGAGCGTGACGCTGGCTCAAATCCCGGCTGCTGATGACAGTACACGATGGGAACCAATATCGAGGCGGAAGGGGACGATGAATTCCCTCTAAGAATCACGCGCCTCCTACAAAGTCATCCGGCGATTGCGAGCGTCCGACTCGTCGGCTCTCGCGCCGAGCATCGAGCCACGGCCGTCTCCGATTGGGATTTCGCAGTGGACGCTCCCAACTTTCCGTCGGCGGCCGCCGTACTTCCGATCCTCGTTCGACCACTCGCTCCACTGGGGACCTTCTGGGATCCGCTCAGCCAGCGACAGTGCTTCATCGCGATACTGCCCGGCCCTAGAAAGGTGGATTTCATTTTCCAAGAGCGCCACCGTCAGGAGCCTCCGTACGTGGTGGGGACCGAAACGCTCGCGGCGATGGACGTTCATTTCTGGGACTGGATTTTGTGGCTCGTTGCCAAAGAATCCGCCGGCCGATCCGAATTGGTGACGAGCGAGCTGCAGAAGATGCACTACTTTCTCACCGGTCCGTTAGGCGTGCCGGGCGTCGCTCCGACTCTTGGAGCGGCGGTGCAGAACTTCCTGGAGGCGCGCGAGCAAGCCGAGATGAGATTTGGGTGTCGCGTAAGACGGGATCTTTCAAACGAGGTGATTCGATTCCTTGTTTCGCACGGCTATACGATCGAGAACCGCGGAGGCTAACCCATGAGCGCTATCGAGCCCGCATCCGATTGTTCTTGGGTTGATGCTCGACTTCGGCCCAACCGAGAAGCTCCATCACGGGAGGGACATAATTCGCGAACCGACCGCGATATCCCTTCCTGACTCCGTACCAGCCCCCGACTGGGTTATCGCTAGAGCGAGCCCAAGCCTCCACCGTACCAGCGGCGGCCGGCTTCTGCTCGTCCGCACTACCTAGCGGCATCCAATCTCCATGCGCCTTCAGCATCTTGCGGAGATCCTCCAGGCACCGAAGCTGATACTGCAGGGTTGTACTCCCTACCCCGACCACCAACGTCGGCGGATTCGATGTTTCGTCTCGATAGGCTTGGAAGGACGAGAGTCCGCTCGGGGTCTTGAGGTCCCAGGGACTTCCCTTAGTCCCGTCTCCTTTCGTCATCTTCTCCCCGCTCTGTCTGCCGCTACTTAAGAACCGATGTTACAGCGTTAACCTTTCTTTAGCGGGCTGAAAGATCGACTCGCATGAATTTTACCCCGTTAGTCGGGGAGCATCCAACCCTGAGGTGAGAAGCGCGTTGCACGCACTCCGCGGTAACGTTCCTCTTTAGCTGCGACCGCCGCCCTACGGGAGAGCGCGGTTCCCCTGCCAGCTCGTCGCTTACCGCCGCGCCTCGTAGTGTAAGACGAGCTCCCCATCCACCAGGCTCTTGCAGGACACGAGTTTCAGGGTTTCCTGTTTCGGCAGCGCGCCGAACCAGTTCAGCCCCTTTCCCAGTATTACCGGCATCACGACGATCCGGTAATCATCAATTAGACCCTTTTCCACGAATTGTTGAGTGATATTGGGTCCGCCCTCGAGGATCATGTCCTTCCCGGGCTCCTTCTTGAGTTTCGCGACAATGCCTGCCAGATCTCCCTTCATCACTCGGGTGTTGTTCCATTCGGCCTTCTTCAACGAGTTAGAAATCACGACCTTGGGGACGGCCTCCTTCCATCGGGAGAAGTCGTGAATGAACGGGGGATCTTTCGCGGTTCGCTTTGACGGGGTCCAATATGCGAAGTGCGTTTCGTAGGCCGTCTTACCGAATAGAAGTGTATCGACCGAGTCGTACCGATCGATCCACATCTCCTGGAATGCCGGATCGGGTTTCCCCGTTGGAGCCTCGCTCGGGTACTCAGGGAACTCGGCTCGGCCGTCGAGTGTAGTGTACATGTGTGCGGTGAGCTTTCTCATGGCCCTGCACCGACTGAGGATGATCCACTCGAAACCCTGCTACTTCTGGTCGCCCGCATGGCTCAAGCATCAAAGTGACACCATATGAACGGCAAGGTGAGTGGAAGATTACCACCGTGGCGGCGAGGATTACATTCGCACCCGCGTATGGGACTACTTCCACCCAGGCGCGTTGATCTCGATCAATATTGCCTGCTAGTTGATGGCGTCGACCAAAACAGGTGTCGGATAGGTTGCACCCGCCGAGGGACAACCCCCCGAGTGTCAGCCGATGGTGTGCGGAAACGACGTCCCCCCCGCTAGGGAGTCTGAATGGCTCTCGATCTAAGGACCAATTGCTCGGCGAGACAACCCCGTTTTAACTCGTAGGCGATCTATTCCCTCGCCGGACCTGTTTTGGCGCGGGAACCCAAGTGGGGGTCACTTCCAACGGGTCAAGATCTCTTCACGATGGAAGGTCCGAACGCTAATCGAATACAGAACGAGCACGATCACTGCAAAAACTCCGGCCATGTACAGCAGCGTGGTAGTGTTGAGCCCGAAGATCTCGCTCGCAACATAGACCACGATCAATGGGAGAAAGATCACCGTCGCGTACTGCTGCGCCGAACGGATATCCGTAACGTGCGATGAGATGATCACGGAGGCTTCGATCGCCAGAAGGGCCGCGAGCGGCACGAGGAGGAACAATTCGATCGCCATCGTCCAATTCGGGAAGTACAGGTAACCAAACGGGTGGAAGGTCTCAACATCAATGAGAACCTGGAAAAGGACCGATCCTCCCCAGATCGCGAGAACCGAGGGAATGAACGCAGCCAATCCTTTTCCAACCAGGATTTCCCCGTCGGTCGTAGGCGTCGACAGGAGCGGCTCGAGGCTCTTCGACACCTTCTCGCCGACAATACTGTATGCCGCGATCGTGTTTGGCAGCGAAGCCGCGCCAATGACGAACCAGAAGCTGAACGCCTCGATGTAGGTGGGAAGCCAAGAAACGGGGTTCGGACCTGCTCGGGATAGCAGGAGTGCGACGAGCGCCGGAAATCCCAGCCCAACACCGATGGGGAGCCCGATCAGGCCGCCTACGATGCCTCGCTTCCGTAGGAGGATGCGCATGTCATGGCGGGCGACGGTCCACGCCTGCGAGAACCTCATGATGAGAGCGCCTCTTCGTGGATGAGCTTCAGGTAAACGTCTTCGAGCGAGGGGCCGGGTTGCGATAACTCTCGGATGCGACCCCCGGCGGCGACCACCGCGTCCGCGATTTCCGGGTTCTCCCGGTCGGGGTCTTCGACTTCGATCAGAAGATCGTTACCCGAAACCTCCACCTTCCGTGAACCCAGTCTGGCCCGTACTTTGGCCGCGAGCTCCTCGGAAGCCGTCGCCAACCGGACCACGGTATGTGTTGCCTGTAGTCTAGACCGCAATTCACTCGGCGAACCAATCGTGATGAGCTTCGTACGCAGGATTCCGACCCGATCGCAAACTCGTTGCGCCTCGTCGAGGTTGTGGGTGTTCAGGAAGATCGTCCGTTTCTCCTTCTTGAACTCGAGCAGGGCATCCCGGACCATTTTGGCTGCCTCGGGATCCAGGTTCGCGGTGGGCTCGTCCAAGAAGAGCAGGACTGGGTCGTGGACCAGCGCCCGCGCCAGGGCGAGCTTCTGCTTCATTCCTTTCGAGAACGTCTCCACCGCGAGATCCTTCTTCTCCCAGAGGTCCATCATCCGGAGGAGCCTCTCGATGTTCCTTTGGAGGGTGACCCGGTCGACCCGGTAGAGATCGCCGAAGTACTGCAGGTTCTCGTAGGCCGTGCTGCCCTCGTACAGTCCTACATTCTCGGGCAGTAGACCAATCTTTTGTCGTAGACGAAGTGCGTCCGCTTCCTTACCCAGTTCACAACCCGCGACCTCAGCTGTTCCGCTGGTTTTGGAAATCAGGCTCGTGAGCATTCGGATCGTCGTGGTCTTCCCGGCTCCGTTCGGGCCCAGGAACCCGAAGACCTCGCCCTCCCCGATGTCTAGGGTTACGCCGTCGACGGCCGTGACGTCCCCGAATCGCTTGGTCAGCCCTTCGGCATGAATCATGGGTATCGGTACTTCACCATTCGGTGCAGTTTACTTCAACCTCCCCTACCTCCGAAACAATCACGTCTTTCAGAGCGGCGGCTCCTCGGTCGAATTTCGCCTTTGCCATGATCGGTCGGCGTAATGTGCGTCACGTAGACGCCCGTCGCAAGTTCACCCAATTGACGGATTATCCCGTCACCCCCCTATCCACTCGACATTAGGAAACGCTTCGAAGTGTAAATCGGCGGTCAACACTTTGCCCTCGAGTGCCCGAGCAAATGACAGAATTACTACATCAGCGAAGCTGGGCTGGTTCAACTTGCGCCGGCGAGCGTGGGCCCGGAGGTCGGAGTCGGCCCTAGGAGTCTGAAGGGCTACCTCCACAGTGATCGGGGCGACGTCACTTAACGCGGTAATCGCCCTAAGATGGCCCTGGACGAGGGCTTCTGAGTGCCCCTCGCGACCGAACTTGCGGGCGACCTCGGCGAGCACCAGGTCCGGCGTGAGTAGGTGATCTTCCGACTCCAGACGTCTTCGCACCTCGGGCCCCTTTCGACCGCCCGTGAGGAACTCGATCCACGCGTACGAGTCAATGATCAGTGTCAAGACGATCCGACTCCCGAAATGGGCTAGACAAACGAGCGCTCCCGTACAGGCGCGAAATGAGTTCTCGACGGCGGAGAATCAGTAACGACTTGATGGTCTCATCTGCAGTTTTGGTGTGCAGCGCCTTGCGAAACCTGTCGAGCTCCGACAATGTGCTTCTAGACACTCGGATCGAGGTTACCGCAGTAGTCATGATTTTCGCATGCGGCATGCAGTATATGAAATATTTTGTGAGGACGGAAGATAGCCCGGCGAGTTACGCGACTCGTTGCTACCTGGGTGTATTGGTCCTTACACTCACCGGGTGAGTTGGCGTCGATTAGGATGGCTCGAACCTACGACTGAGTTTGAACAGGTGTGGGGACGGGATCGTAGTAGCTCGTTTCATTCGAGACGAGTCGATCCCGAATTTCGAACACACTCGCGCCGTGAATCGTCAACCGGGATCCGTCGTTCGAGTCAGTCCAAGAGTAGACCCATTCCGCGGCGGCTCGCTCTCCCATCGAAGATATCCATACCACGTTGAATTGCGGATCGCGGACTGCAAACATTTCCTCGATCGCCTTCCTAATTGCGCCTCGCCCGCGAAGGCGGGTTCCTTGTGGACCGATGCCGTCTTGATGAGTCGCATTTTCAAGATACAACTTGGCCGCCCCGGCTGCGTCTCCGGCCTCCCACGTCCGTTTGAGAGCTTCAAGCAAATCTTCGCCCATAGCAGAGTTAGCCCCGAGAGCCATTAACGCGTGAACCTATACCGAGCTTTGGGAGAAGACAGACCCCACCCGGGGATCCTAAGGGCCGAGCGCCCTCTCTCACCCGGATACGTGTGATGATGGTTGCGCTCAGCTACCGGGAAAGGTAGAGACCTCGAGAATCTCGAATTCCATAGTACCCCTCATGACGCTCGAGTCGAGCCGAGATCTCACCGGGCTCCGCGCTTCCGAGCCGCGAAACCATCCGCGAGCCATCCGATGATCCAACCCCAGCCTTCCTCGTGACCTCGGGCACTTTCCTCATTCTGCAAGCCTGTGTGGCGTAGTGTAAACACGGTCCCCTTCCCCTTGGCCTTCAACGTGATCCTGACGAGGGTCTCGGCGCCGAGGGTCCCCTCTGATGCCCATGCGTGCTCGATGAGCCTCGGTTTGTCGAGACGGAAGAAGCGACCGAAGTGGGTCGCCAGTGGCATCGGTGGTCCCATGTTGATGTAAAATAGCTCGTGAACGGCAGGTTTCATGATGACCTCCCTGATTCCGTTTCGCTTGGACCAAGGACTCGCCGGATGTTTGGGGTTGGTCCACGCCTCGAAGACGTCACGAGGCTTGGCTGCGATTTCTCGAGTCACTATAGCCACAGGCCGCCTTTTGTTCATGTTCATCTCCTTCTGCTCTGATAGAAATTTCAGCTTGAGTGAGCACGTGGCGCTTTAAGAGACGCCGCCCCAAACTCCCGATTTCCCGGGGCCGTCATGCTCAACTTGCACGACCTCGACTGCTTACTTCGCTCGATGGAACCGCGGTCGCCGACGTGTGCGCTGGGTTCGGGGTGTCACACACGGCTTTCTCTTTCCATACGCTCGATCGAGTTCGCGAGAGCCTGCCGTTTGGAAGGAGGGCCGCTCGCGCGGAATCGAACGGCGGGTTGAATCCACATCATCGAGCCCCGAACGGTAACAGAAAGCTCCTGACCGTCCACCCAGCCAAGCTCCCGAACTGACCTCGGGGGGACCGAGAGAACCCACCGATAGTATGTGGTTCCCTGATGCACTCGATTGATGACCTTGTTGAGCCGCACGGTCGGGGGCGACCTCCATTGAGTGATTACAAATTAGTATACTAAACTTACTCATCCCTAAATAGGGGCCCCGCATTTCCTCCCCCCATGTCCAGCCACGACCAGGAAGGAGAGACGGTTCGGAGAGAGGATCTTACTAGCCTGTGTGACGGCGGATGTCCCGAAAGCGAATCGCCCCACTCGGGGGCCGACGAACTCGGCACCGCTCGAGGTAGGGTCGCATGACCGAGATCATCCAATCCATCTGGATCTCGCTCGACGGAGTTTACGAGGGTCCCGAAAAGTGGGATCTCAATTTCAACTCTCTTTGCTGGGGGCCTGAGGCGAAGCGAATCGCCGATGCGGAGAATCGAACTGCGGGGGGCCTTCTCCTAGGACGTCGGACGTACGATGGGTTCGCCGAGAACTTCCCCAAAGACAAGAGCAAGTTCGCGGCGGTACTCAACGCCCTCCCAAAGTACGTTGTTTCGAAGACGCTGAAACAAGCCGCGTGGAAGAACACGACGATAATCTCAACTGACGTAGTGCGCGCGATCAAGAGACTGAAAGCTCAGACGGGGAAGCCGCTGTTCATCTTCGGCAGCGGGGAGCTCGCCTCGACCCTAACGAAGCACGGTCTGATCGATGAATACAGACTGCTGCTCACACCGGTGGTTGTGGGCGCCGGCACCCCGCTATTCAAGCCCGGTCCAAGAGCCCTCGCGTTTCGCTTGGTGAGCACGCATCTCCTCAAAACCGGGGGGATCGTGTTGACTTATCGACCCAAGAAGACGAAGATCAAGCTGCGGGAGTGACCAACGGGAGGAACGAGTGAAATGCTGCTTACGAGAAAGATCGGCTTCGCGCGGAATCTCAAGTCACTAATCGAGATTGGACCCACCGTTCGGCCGAAATGCGGCGAGGGAAGTCAACCATGTCGGGAACTCGAAAAATCACCGTGAATTTCTACATGACTCTCGATGGCTTTGGCGAATGGCCAGAATATCCGGGGTCATCGTTCGATCCGGCGGAACCGACCCTCCTGTTTCAGGAGATGTGGATTAGTCGCTTCGACGAGGTCGACACAGTCGTATTTGGGCGACGTTCATTCGAAGGTCACCGAGAAACGTTCAGTCAAGCCAAACTGAAACCCAGCGAGCCGAAGTACATCGTGGAATACTCGCGCTTTCTGGAGCGATGTAATAAAGTGGTCATCTCCAACTCGTTGAAAGAAACGGGTTGGCCGAAAACCCGCATCGCGACCGGTCCGCTCGATCAGATTGTCGCTGAGTTGAAGAGTCAACCTGGAAAGGACATCATCGTGGATGGGGGGCCGTCCATTGTCCAGGAGTTCATCGAAAAGGACTTGGCTGACGATTACCGCATGGTGATATGGCCGGTCATCTACGGCCGTGGTCTTGCCTACTGGCCCAAAATGACGAGCGGTCAGCGCACCCTGCGCTTGGTATCTGCCAAGACGCTCTCGTACGGCGAAGTTCTACTTCACTACGAAGCGGTGCGGTAGGCCGACTGTTCGAGGCTAAAATTGCGACTCGCATTCCCGCTTAGGTGTCCGTAGAGGGGAACTCCGAGAAGGTGGTCGTGATCTCGGGTCTTTCGATGACGCGAACGGCACGGATTGCCGTCAGCGGCCCGAACCGAGTTCGCGAGTCGTCAAGAGCGCTCCCTCCCGTAGCGATTCACGAAAGGGGAGGGAAATCTAGGGGTGGCCCTATGCCTGACAAAATGCTGAGGAGGGAAGCGCCTCCGGTATCGCTCCCCGAGTATCCGGAACCCACGCGGAGGGCGCTGGCGCGCAACCTGCTCCGCCGTTCGCTTCGGTTGAAACGGGGGGAGAACTTGATCATCGAAACTTGGAGCGCCACGCTACCTTGGGCGCAGAGCATAGTCCTCGAAGCTCGGATCCTCGGGGTACGCCCCCTCCTTTGGCTCGAGGATGAGTCGACGTATTGGAAGTCTCTCAAGGAGGCGCCTGCGTCGTTTCTCGGTCACGTCGGAAGCCACGAGTTCGCCGCCCTGAAGGAGGCCCATGCTTACATCTTCCTATCGGGACCGCTCGAAACCTCCCGGGAAGATTCTCGTCCCCCTCGTCTCGAACGGCGCGAGCAGGCAGTGGACCACGAGTTCTTCCAATTGATCCAAAAGTATCGAGTGCGCACGATCCGCTGGGATCTGGGACGGACGAGCGAAGCGCGCGCACGCAGTTACGGGGTACCACTGGAGCGTTGGCGGAATGAGCTCATAGAAGCGACAAGCTTTGATTCGCGAACACTGTTGCGGGATGGGCACCGTCTTGCGCTCGCCCTGCAAAGGGGGAGGGAAGTCGAGATCAGGCATTCCAATGGGACCGATCTACGACTTCGACTCGCCGGCCGCAAACCCATCGTGGATGACGGTGTGCTGGACGATGCGGACGTGCGGGCCGGGAATGTTTGGACAGTTGTCCCGAGTGGAGTGACGACGGTCACTATCGACGAGACGTACGCTGAGGGTACCTTTGTTGGCAACACTCCCACGGTGATGTTCGTGCAGGATCGGGAGACGCCGCTGGAACCGGCGACGTGGACCTTCGAGGCGGGTCGGCTCACCAAGTACGACTTCCCTGCCAAGGAGGAGGAGTTTCTTCGCATCTACCCAAATCTTCCGGAGGGCAAGGATCGCCCGGGCCTCCTCTCCATAGGTCTCAATCCCCGCATCTCAGCCATCCCCGTCTTGCTCGACCAGGAGCGGGGAACCGTCAACCTGGCGATCGGGCGGAACTCGTTTTTTGGTGGAAAGACCCGGGCTCCACGGTTCACGGCCCACCAGGCCGTACGCGGAGCCACGCTCACCGTGGACGGAAAGACCTTGGTCGATAAAGGGCGGCTGAAGATCAGGCCGTCGGTGTCTAACTAGATTTGATTGTGACCGGCCGTTGGCACCTACTCCTCGACGCGGCGAGAGGTTACGTGAAAAGGTTCGTGAGTGGAATGGAGGGTGCACCGGCTCTATGGGACAAACTAGCTGTCCTTCTGAGAGGCTGATCAACGGACTAGCCGATCGCTCCTCGAATTGCTAGAGCCCGAGCTGTTCCATAAGCGAAAGGTGATCCGGCACTCCCCAGTGCTCGACAATTCGACCTTGCTTCATCCGGACCGTATCGATGACGTCGATCGACATTGGCCGGCCAGTGGGTGGATTGCCCATGAAGGGCCCCCGATGAGTCCCCGTTGCTCGGAGTCGAATCCAGACCCGGTCGTCTATTGCGTCGATTGCTTGAATCGAAAGATGGATGTCCGGGAAACCCGTCCGAAGTGCAGCGATCATTGCAGCGACCGCAACTCGCGTGGGGGGGACCCCCGGGGCAAGTGACTGATGCTCGATATACGATGGGTCTAACAATTCGTCCAATAACTGGAGCTCGCCCCGGTTAAACCCCTCTTCGATTAGGCGCCGTACGACTCGCTTGTGATCCGCCGGCGAGAATTGGGAATTCAACTCGGGAAGTTTCGCTTCTTCCAACTGGGCCGGTTTTGACGGCTGGGTCATCACGGACATCTATCGCCTTCAATCCGGGACAAGAAGATAGCTCAGCGTTCCGCCCACTGAAACAGAAAGTATCGTCAGGTCCTTCGATGACACCTTTGTGGGAATTCACTCCACAAATCGGAACCGCCGAAGCTTTTCAGGAGGGAGAACCCTGGCCCGGTCGATGGACCCGCTCGATCTGAAGATCCTTCGAGAGACCTCCCGGGGTCGGGTCATGTGGTGGGGTAGCCTGGACCCCCGGGTCTCCATTCGAGAAGTGGGACGACGATTGCGAACCGATCCAACGACGATCTGGAACCGCCTCCGCTCATGGCAACGCGACGGATTCCTTCTCGGCTATTCGGTCGTGCCCAACCCCACACTCTTCGGCGCTGGGCTCGCTGGGGGGAGCGTCCGGATTTCGGACTCCCGCGCCAAGGAGAGATTCTTCCGAGATTTTGGCCTCATCGAAGGCGCCGCCTTCGCGGTGGACCAGGTCGGGCCGTGGGTAGTGGTGATGTTCGCACATCAGTCCGAACGAGGCCTGCAGCGGAGCGCGGGATTGACTCGGAGGCTGCCTGGCGTTGCGGAGATGGAACCATGCATTCCGTTTCACTGTCCCGAGACCACGATGACGCCTTCACGTCTCGACTGGCGAATTCTAGAGACGCTCGCTGCCAATCCCGCGGAGGATATCTCTCGTTGCGCGCGAACGCTCGGCATCACGTCCAAGACGTTCACGCGGCGTTACAACGCGCTGATCCGCGACTTCGCCGTTTGGTCGATTCCGCAGCTCGACTTTTCTCGCTATCGCGGCGCCACCGTAGCCCGCTTCTTGATTTGGCTCAGCCCCCGGACAGTTTCGCAGAGCGTACTCGCCAGTCTAGAACAACGGTTCCCTTCCTACATCCTGCTCGAGGATCAAACAGGTCTCCCTGACACGGGTTCGAAAGCGGTGCGCCTCCTCTCTCTCTTCGTTCAACTCTCCTCCGCGGGCGAAGTAGAGGACGCGGATCGTGTCATTCGAGAGGTGGACGGAGTGATGGACGTCGAGACTTACTTCCCTCGTAGACTGTACGTCTACACTGGCTGGTTCGGGGAGCGATTGGCGAGCCATACCCAACCGGATTAAGTTCCATGCTAGGTGAAAGTGCGGTTACAACCACCTGGCCCGAACTTGCAACTCCTCCCGGCTCCCGGCACCGCTCACACGTTGTGTCGCCGCTCGCGTGCTGACACGAGCGTCGCCACTGATCACAATCCGCAAAGGTTCGGAGCTAGCCTGTAGCCCTCGAGTAAGATTGGCGGTGAGTTCCTTCGATATTGCCTCCGTCGTGGCCTATCTTGAAGGCCTGAATCGGACGAGGCAGGCAATCCCAACACTCGACTGGGGTCGAAATGGGATTGAATTCGGGTCGGGTTGTGGCCAGAAACTGCTCTTTCCTTAAGGCGCGGAGGCGAGCTGACGGTTGCCATGACACGGAAGAGAATGCTCTGGGTCCTGCCGATCGCTGCGGTGCTTTTGTTCCTCGCGTCAAGTACCGCGGTTGCGGCGGCCGCCCAGAACTCGGATTCGGGAGGCGGCCACGGCATACAAGGGGCAGTCTTCACGGCAACTAACGCGCCGACCGGCAACGTTGTGCTGGCATACAAGATAGCACAAGACGGGTCTTTCACTCCCGCCGGAGATTTCAGCACGGGGGGGACGGGAACGGGCGCGAGTCTAGCGGATTCGGGGTCCCTCGTACTGACTTCGGACCACGGATGGCTCCTGGTCGTCAATGCTGGGAGCAACACGGTGTCCGTTTTCCAAGTGAACTCTAACTTGTACTACGGTTTTCTGCTCAAACTCACCGACCAGGTGAGCTCGTTCGGCACGCTCCCGGTGAGCATCACAGTGTCCGGTTCGTTCGTCTATGTACTCAACGCCGGGACTTCCTCGATTCCCGGAAATATCTTTGGATACCGCCTCGCGCACGATGGCCAGCTCACGCCCCTTATCGGTTCGAGCCAACCCCTCAGCACGAGTGCGTCGACCGCGCCAGCGCAGATTTCCTTCAACCCCGCCGGCAACGTCCTAGTTGTGACGGAGAAGAACACGAGCGTCTTGGACACCTACACCGTTGACCATCACGGATTTGCTTCCGGTCCGACAATAACCCCGTCCGGCGGCGCCACCCCTTATGGATTCGCGTGGGCGCGTGATGCCACATTGGTTGTGAGTGACGCAGGACCGGGCGCGCTCTCCACGTACAGCGTCGCCCCATCGGGGGTTGTAACTGTTGTCAACCCTGCCGATGTGGACGGTCAAGCCGCGCCGTGTTGGGTAGCCACGGTCGATGGTGGTCAGATCGCATACACCTCGAACGCTCACAGTGGTACGATCTCAACATACGACGTTAATCGTCAAGGGGCGCTGACGCTCGTAACCGCGATCTCCGCCACCACCGCCGCTGGCGATACCGACCTTGCGGTGGGCGGCTGGGGGAGCCACTACCTGTTTGTCTCGGACGTGGGTACTCCCGAAATCCAAGAGTTTTCGATCGGGTGGAATGGGAGCCTCACGATCCACAACGCCGTCGTTGGGCTGCCCGCGACATCCGAAGGCTTAGCCGCCTTCTAGCGTGGGCTCACGGGCGAGGATATTCAGGCGGAGGTGGTTTTGATAAGGAGTGTCCCTCTCGCATCATGCGGATGCTGAATCCGAGCTTCCGCTCGCTGATGTGGTACCTCCTCTGTGGAACCAGGGGCGGACCGAATCGAGTGCGGATCATCGAGCGGCTTCATCGCTCGCCGGAGAATGCTCATCAGCTTGCCGCACACCTCGGTCTTGACTATCGCACGGTGCGCCACCACTTGCTATTGTTAGAGCGGAACGGGGCGGTCGCCCGCCCAGTTGGCGACGCGTACGCGGCCCCGTACGAGCTCTCCCCGTACTTGGCGGAACATTTTCAGGAGTTGAAAGGAACTCTGTTCGAGCGGGCGGGGTCGCGTTCGGTCGTTCGTCGGGGAGCGCGGCTTCCCGGCACCCTGGGGGCAATCCGATGACAAATTTCCTGATGGTAGCGAGCGTGGCACTGGGTCTGATCAGTATCGCGCTGGCCGTCGTCTTGTTCGCCTTGTACCGGAGGCTGTACACGCAGGCAAGAACAGGTTTCGCTCTCGCCCTCCTCGTCTTCGCCGGGGCATTCGTGATTCAAAGCGGTCTGACCGTCTACTCATACCTGAACTCAATGCCGCTCATTCCGGATTCGTTTGCGCCGTTCCTCTTCGGGATCGGTCTCTGCGAGGCGACCGGACTCGGAGCCGTTGTTTGGACGGCGTCTCGATAGTGAGAGGACTTGCGTACTTCGACTCCTACGAAGTATGACGAATCAGCCTCGGACCGATCGCTCCGAAGCGTCTCCTGTGGAACCTCCCACACCTACCCGACCGGGAATGATTCCACCGCTCGTGCAAGGATATTCTCGCTCAATCGGCCACACTAGACTCGTGCCTCTCACTTCTGCACAGCTACCGAGTTGCCGGTGCAAGCCCTTAGGGACCCGCTAGGCTCGAATTAGGAGCCAAGAACCGACTTCCTGAACACGATCGGTCCGCGGGGAATTGTATTTGTCGCGGGCGCAAGGCGTGGTGTGGCTTTGACACTCATCAGTCAGGTCAGACCGATCTGGTGCATCAGCCCAACGAGGTCGTAAAACAGTCTCTCCTCCGTGATCTGCCCTGCTTCGTTCCATGACGCAACCGTGCAGAACTCCACGTGGAAACTCTTGTTGGTGGGGGGAACGACCTTCCCCGGGCCCATCTTCATTGGTCCTTTCATAGTCCCGTAGAAATCCGCGACCGAGCAAGTGTTGTTGCCCGCCGTGAAGAAGATCTTGTATGGGCGGTTGATCAGGTGGTTGTCGGGAAAGGCCTTGAAGAACTCCACCGATTCCAAATCATGGTTATGCCGTCCCCTTGTAGGTTCGGGCTGGCCGGGCCAGTAAACCGCTACGTCCTCTGTGTGCCTTTTTCTAAACGTCTCCCAGAGCGGGCTGTTTGGTCCGGCATTCCAGGCATCGTCCAAAGTCTGCATCAGCTCCGCTAACTCCTCTGGCTTCACGTTGACCCTCCTTCCCAAGAATCTCCGGGGAATCTTAACTCGATCGAACTTTGCAGCCAAGATTCCCGGGTTGAAATGGCGGAAGCACCGAATCCGCGGGGATGGTCGCTCAGCTGACCCTAAGGCGCCTTCCGTGAAGGGGCGGCTCCGGTTGCCAGGTCCTCCATGAACTTGATCATGATCGAATAATCCCCCTCAAGCCCATTTGCCCGGGCGGCGACACTCATCTGCTGAGCAGCCGCCGTCGCCGGCATCGCGACCGAGAGTTCGTGGGCCTCCCTGAGCACTAGGTCGAAGTCCTTGTGCATGAGCGCAAGTGCGAAGTTGGTAGGGTACTGGTCCCGGCGAACATTGTCGAGTTTAGATTTCTGGCTAGGATTGAGCACGTACGTCTGCCCAAGGACATCGAGTAACAGCCCTTTCTCGATTCCAGCTTTCTGGCCAAGGGCTAGCGATTCAGCCAGAGACTGCATCCCCAGACCGAGTAAGGTGTTGACCACGAGTTTCATGGTAGTTCCCATTCCACTTTCGCCCATGTAGAAACTCTGGTGTCCGAGGGCATCCAAGATGGCTTTGCACTTCTGGTAAGTCTCTTTTTCTCCTCCGACGAAGATCACGAGGCTGCCCTGTTCCACCTGCGGAACGCTGCCCGAAACAGCGGCGTCGATCATCGAGGCGCCCTTCTCCGCAGTGGCTTGATGGAGACGACGTGACGCGCCGGGAGAAACCGTACTCAGATCGATTACCATCGAACCTGGGACTAATCCAGCTAGCGCGCCGTTCGGGCCGAACATCACGGCGTGCTGGGCATCGTCATTCGTAACGCAGGCCATGACTACCTGAGAATTCGCGGCCAAGTCTTTAGGACTCTGCACAGCGATTGCTCCCATTTGTGCGGCTTCCTTAGCCCTCGTGATAGTTCGATCGTACACTGACACAGGGTAACCCGCGGCCAGCAGTCTGCGAGTCATGGAACTCCCCATGTGACCCATTCCGATGAATCCGATTTTCATTCGTGCCTGACCGACTTCGGGCCTAGTCTGGTTCATGACCGGTGCAACTCCTGCGGCCAGATGAATCCTGTTGAAGAAATCGAGGGCTCGTTGCTTCAATTTTTCTAGTTGGTTACTGAGAGGGGGCCCGAGTCTAAACGCGATTACAACTTAACTCGCTAGACACTAGAGTAATCGGTGTTGGCGACCACGCACACTGAGGGGAGCGGGCCGAGGGACAAGATGCACTCCGGCTGGCTCGCCGGTCACCAAGATCGGCCTCGAGTTTCCCGAACTCTCGGCCCGGGACGCCCGCGCACCAGTGCTTCCCTCTCGACCCCCCGAGCGGACTGAGGCGGTATCAACCCCGGCATGACAGGAGCGTTAACCCGGAAACAAGAATCGACGCGGGAGAAGACACCATCTGCCTACGCCTTCGAGGCCGGAACGCTCGGAATCCTCCTCTGCTGGGCCATTGTGTTCGCCGACATTGGGACATCGGTCTACTACACGCCAGGAATCCTCTTCCAGCGGTTCGGCACGCACTCGGCGCTGTTCGTCGACCTCGTCTTCGTCGTCTTTGTTCTCCTCGCCGTCAAGTACGCTGAGGTCGCGATCCGGTTTCCCGAGGGTGGCGGCGTCGTTTCGGTCGCCACCAAGGCCGTCCATCCCATCGTCGGGTTGGTCGGCGGGCTCCTCATTCTGGCGGACTACTTCCTGACGGCCGGCCTCAGCGCGACGAGCGGCGTGATCTACCTGAGCGTACTTCTCGGTCCGCTCAAGCTGTTCGTTGTCGCCGCGGCCATCGCCGCACTCCTCTTGCTCGGGCTGCTGAACTTCATCGGAGTGGCGACCAGCGCCGAGATCACGGCATTTTTCGCCATTGCTGCTGCCGTGACTCAGCTGGCGGTCGTGGTCGCCGTGATCGTGGCGTTCGGGCCGGCACGAATCTTGGCGGATTTCGGAGAAATGTTCGCCGGGCCGCAGCTGACACCCACCGACGCCATCGTCGGGTTCGCCGGAGCCTTCCTCGCGTTCTCCGGTCTCGAGAGCATCGCGCAGCTGGCACCGGCGATGAAGTCACCAAGATCTCGCGTTGCTCCGCGCACGATGCTCTACGTAGTCCTAACTCTACTCGTGACGAGCCCGCTGCTCACTCTATGGTCTACGACCCTGCTCGCGCGCGGCGCCAACACGAACCAAGCCATCTCACTGCTCGGTGGCGCGGCGGCAGGTCCATGGCTGCAGGACGCGGTCGCGGCCAGCGGAGCGCTGCTCCTCATTTTCGCCTGCAACACGGCGCTGATCGGCTCCTACCATGTCTTTCTTGCCCTCAGCCGAATGAGGTTTCTGCCGAAAATTTTGCAACGAATGAACCCGTGGCGTGGAACGCCCCATGTCTCGATCGGAGTGGCGACCGTCGTCCCAGTGCTGGTAGTGATACTTACGGGCGCCAACACGACCTCCCTCGGCGATCTGTACGCGTTCGGTTTGTTAGGCGCGTTCAGTGTGACGTGCGTCAGCCTCGACGTCATCCGATGGCGCGAGATGCGTGCTCCCCGGTCCCCAAAGTCGACGTTCAGGACCAGCATGCCGCTCTTCGTGCTCGGGGTCGCTACCTCCGTGGCGGTGGTCGCAGCGTGGGCGACCAACCTGGTCGCGAAGCCATTCGCGACCGTCTACGGCAGCGCTCTGGTCCTGATCGGACTCGGCATCGCATTCCTCACGATTCGGGCTCAGTCAAAGCGCGGTCAGTACCCGCTCTTTCCGTACCTTCATTGGCCCGGCCGTCCGACCGTCATTATGAGAGCGAACCAAGGACTCGAACCAGCCCCCGTCCTGGCTTTTCTCCCGAGTGATCCTGGGAAGGTCGCCGACGTCGTGCGCCGGACACTGGCCCGAGCGCCCAAGGGTCCCATCGTCTTCGCCTTCCGCGGCGAAACTCCGCGGACACGCCCGCCGGGCCTGCTCGAGATCCTCGATCCGTATGCCGACGACGCGGCGGCTCAGGCGGCCTTCCAGGGGGCTGAGGCGGCCGCGCGCAAGGTCGGCGTCCGCGCGAGGTATGTCTACATCCCAGCCGGCGCCGACGAAGGCGTGGATGATTGGGTGCGCCAACAGCTGCGACCGGAAGAGATCATCACGGTGTGAGTGTGGACTGAAGGAGCAGCTGATCGGCTGAAATCACTGTACACAGGACCGGCCCCGGGAAGGGGTCAGCTTGGGTCAAGGAAGAAGCCCGCCTCCGACTGCAAGTCGTTGGCCAGTAGCTCGCGCAGGACCCGGACCACTTCGATGCCGGCGGCGGGCCTCTAAAACCAGGATCTTAGATCGCGTTTCGCTGTTCGTGTTGGTGGAAGAGCCCGTTCGCCGACTCTGGAGACCTGTGATGGTGATTCACCAAGAATTCAAGTGTAAAAATCGGCCGCGCGAGTTGTGATTGGTAACACATGTCTCGTGCCGATGCCCGAAGATTCAATCGAAAAATTCTTCTTCCATGCCGCGGCCAGGTTCGTCATCGCCTCTATTGATCGTTCCGATTCCGAGAAGGGATTACTTGGGCTTGACAAATATTCAAGGCTCACTGGTTCTCCCTCCGAGAACACGGCAGCAGGAGGTCCCACCTTGAGCTTTCCCAGAAGCGAGCAATCCATTTACCGCGCCCCCGTATTCGCTTACCGCCATGATGGCCACTCACCCTTGTCCTACGTGCGCTCATGCTACCGAGGATGCCTGCTTCGCGGTGTCGAAAGCCATGGGCGGGGGGCGAGGAGTCCAATGCCCCAGCTGTCTGCACAGTTGCCAACAGCGGGCGATGCCGAACCCGAGTCCTCCGGGTGCAATGACGCAGCCAAACACTGTTCCGAGCGGTCCTACGTCGCCCCCCATTCCTTCGGACCCAACGCCGGACCTCGGTCCCCCGTCGACACCGACAAACCCTCAGGAGCCCTGAAGATAGCTTGGTACTTGCACGCGGTCGTCCCGCGAGCGATGGGTCAGCCCATCCGCCATTGGGCGCGCTACATGGTCGGATCCGTTTCGGATAGGTGCGTCGTAACACCGATCCTTACCCCCGGTGGGTGCGCGACTGACTTTCGCGCCCGAGTGCGCGCCCCTTGGCAAATCCCCTGAGGAGTCATTAGGGGGTTCGACCCCTTTGCTTGGCTGTGACTCCCCGTCCGGAATTGGAACGGAGACTAGTCCAAATCCTCGGCATTGTCCCAATGAAATCGAGGTACGGGCATGGAGGCGCCTATTCCGGTGGAGGTCGAGAAATTGCCCATTTCCACGGGGACACTAGAGTGGACGTTAGACGGACCAGAGAAGTGATCCGAGAGCTGAAGCTCCATGGGCCGCTCGACGGCCGGCTGAAGGCGCGGGAATCCTCTGCGGAATGAATCGAAGTCCGCGCCACTGACGCCACAGATGTGCCTCACGCGATCTCCCAGATCGAGGAGGCCGTCCGGGCCATCGCGTGAATAGAAAGTGCCAACGCGATCGCACCCCGATAAGGCGTGATCGCGAGTGACAACGCCAAACCAGCGCCACCCATCTGGCAAGCCGAACTTACCTAACTGCCGTAACTACAAGGCACGCGGCGGGAATCACAAGGCCCTCGGGAGTTTCCCACTTTTTGAGGTTCTCCCGAGTCTTGCGAATTACCTCTTGCTGGACCGCGGGGTCTTCCTCGGAAAGAGAATGGCCAATCGGAGTTCCCTTCAGGATGCACTCTAAGTAAACGTCGGCGTTCGCAACTTGGATCTTTTGCTGGACCACAGCCTCCCGAGCATCATGAAATCCGGCCTCGTGAAGGAATGCCACCATCTCCCCCGGGCCTCCAGTCTCGTAGGGTGTGGGAATGTAGCCGGTTTCGTCCGGTTCCGCGTGCTCGAGCATCGGAGCGATTATCACATCGAGGAATGGGACGCGATCGCCGGTCCCCCAGACAGAGACACAAATGCGACCTCGGGGCCGAAGCACACGATGCGCCTCACGAGCAGCTTTCTCTGGATCGGTGAAAATCTGGAAGCCGAAGCTGGAGACGACCGCGTCAAAGGACGAATTTGGGAGTGTGAGCGCGGAACAATCCATCGCCAGGAACTCGGCGTTCCGAAGGCCCCGAGCGTGGGCCACTTGAGTGGCGATCGCCACCATCTTTTCGGAGAGGTCGACGCCTGTCACATGGCCTTTGGGCCCTACGACCCCCGCGATGGTGATGGCGGGTTCCCCCGGGCCAGTGCCAAGGTCGAGAACCTTCTCACCCGGTCGCGGGTTTAGGTGGGCAACGAGGGCGGACCGAAACGGCTCAAGGTATCTCATCAATCCGACATACGCTTCCGCGCTCTCGTTCCACGTCGTCCGAGTGTACTCGCGATAGTAATCCTCAGTGTACTTCCAAGTCATGGAGGCCAGGTTCCGAAAGGGGCTTCCGATACATCCGTCTTATGCGGTGGGAACCGATAGGAAGTTACTTTCTGACCGAGGTGGGGGAGTGCGCTTCCTTCCGTGTCAAGATATGCGCATTTTCTGACGTAATCCCGCCTCATCTCGGTGCATCGCTCGTCGGCAGTTAGACTCGCGCCCGAGAATCCTACCCCGACTGTTCCCGAGGTCGCCGACTCCCCGATTCGGACTCGCGCGGGACTATCGACGAAAGTTCGACGTGCGAAGGACCAACTATCCTTACCCGCGCAGCCCCGAGCGTTGAGGGGGCGTGCATGGAGGGGCAAAGCCCGCTTCTCCGCGCTCGGGGCCCGTCGCCGAGGGGCCCGCGGGAGGGGGGAGCGAACCAGTTTCTAGATGTGAGTGAAGAACTGACTCCCGCCAATCGATCAAGTGCACAACGTGCGAAGTCTGCATCGAGGACGTGCTGACATCGGCAAAATCGACGGCCCTTCTCGTGAAGCGGGCGACCGGATGGTTCAAGTAGGCCCTCAAATTTCCGCACGAGAGCACAGAACCGTGGCCACCCCCGATGGACCATCGCCACCCGAGACCGTCTCTGTAGCCCCACCCCCTCCCCCAAGTCAGGCTCCCCCGCAACTGGCGCC
>JBAUYF010000043.1:0-26800 GCA_049584655.1 Thermoplasmata archaeon
GCGGGGCTGTTTGGGAACTACACGTGGACGGTCGTGGTAGCCCCAGCGGGGTTGACGCCGGGCTGTGCGCGATGCCACGTGACGACCGCGACCAGCCCTCACCCAGGCACCATCGATAACTACGAAGTGGCCCCCGGTGGAGCCGCGAGCGTCGATCCGTCCGTGGATTACGAAACGGTTGGGTTCGAAGTGATCTGGAACGTCTACCAGTCACTGATCACCTACAACGGAAGCGCGACCGGTCCTGGATATGCTTCGTACCAGCCGGAAGCGGCGACGTGCGTTCCGGGGAGCCCGCAGTGCGCGGCCCTCTACGGAGGTGCAACGTTGCAGAGCGGGAACTACTTCACATTCGTGATCAACCCGAACTCGCACTTCTACGACCCCACGACACAGAAGAGCTGGCCCGTCTACCCCTCCGACGTCGTGTTCTCATTGACGCGCACGATGGCGTTCTCGTTACTGCCGGGCTTCGGCTCCAACCCCGGATGGATCGAGACGCAATCGTTGCTCCCGGCGGGCAACGGAAGCTGGGACGGCGGGATCCACGGGGCGTTCAACAATACGCCGGGCCCCATTTTGAGTTCGATCTTCGTGAATGACACCTCCTCGGCGCTCGGTGGAGCGGCGTGTCCCGCCGTGGCGCTCACGAGCGACGACGGCTGTGTGACGTTCAACGCCACTGGCGGAGGCCATGCGTGGCCGTTCTTCCTCGAATTGATCGAAGATGAGGAGGGGTCTGCGATCGAACCGTGCGGCTGGTTCTCCGCTCAGGGTGCGACCGTACCGGGATTTACTCCTGTGGGAGGAGCCGACTCCCCGTGCCTGCTTCCCGGGGGCGCCAAAAGCACCACAGACGCGTCGTTCCAAAGCTACCTGGCCAATGCATTTGCGAATCCAAAGGAGTGGGATGCCTTCGAAGAAACGGCGGAAAGCTCCCCCGGTATCGATCCCGGCACCCAGTGGAATGCTGTGGGGTCCGGGCCGTACTACTTGGTTCCGAACAGCGCGAACCCGGCGGTCGGCTACACGCTGAGGGCGAACCCGGACTACGGTGCCCCGACGTGCGCCGGACAATCGGGCTGCGAGCCGCTGCCCGGTCACTACGCTCCGACGGTCAACACCTTCTGGGAGGCGAGCGACCAAGTGGGCTACGAGCAGTACATTGCCGGATACTCGGACTTCTCGGAGTTCGAGCCGCCCGAGACCGGGAACTTCGTCAACCTCGTTAATCAGGGGAAGATCGGGCTGGCCACCTCCCCGACGCTGATCATCGCCTTCTTCCCGTTCAACTTCGAGTTCAGCACGACCGCGGCGACCGACCTCGGAGTGACGGTGAACGTCCCGCAGGACTTCTTTGCGAACGTAGGGGTACGAAACTTCCTCGCGACGGCGTACCCGTATACGACGATCGAAAACACGATCGGGACGGTCGATGGGATTCAGTTCGGGTTCAACTACGGCGGGGCGATTCCCCAGTACATGGCCAATTACTACCCGCAGAACGTCACATGGCCGGATAGCAACCCGGTAAGCAACCCCACGACGGTCGGAAGCGCGGGCTGGTGGTGGTCCCAACTCACGACCCCCGGAAGTCCCTGGTATGACTCCGAGCTGTCCGCCTGTACGTCGAGCGCGCCCTGCGTCTTCCCGATTGTGGGACAGAAGGGCGCCACGTCCATTGACGATGTCATCGTCGATTGGACGAACTCGATCGTGTCGCTGACGAAGGGAGCATTCGAACCCGACACGGTGGACCTAACATTCGCCGCCGAGGTTGGCTACAGCCTCGACTCGGGCCCCGATGGGAACCCGATGCCGCTCTACATTCTGGCCTGGTCACCGGACTATCCGGACCCCACGGACTACTTGGCCCCGTTGTACTATCCGGACTCGACCTACACGTATTCGGACACCGTTCAGGAAGCGCTCTCCGGCAACTATGCGACCCCCTCGACCTACAACGCGTCGTGGTGCGGTCACACCGCCGACACGTGGGCGGACCTGATCTACTGGGCGAACGGCGGCCCGAGCAACTCTTCGGGCTACGTGCCAAACGCGTGCCAGTATAGCGCGTACCAGGTGATGACCTACTTCATGGTGGATGTCGCGGCGACGGATGCGAACCTTGTGGAGCGGAATCTGATCTACAACTTGGTCGAGCACATCGCGGCGCAGATGGGGTTCTACATCTACCAGACGCAAGAAAACGCGGTGGCGACCTACGCGGCGTGGATCAACCCAACCACGATCGACCGGAATGTGACCACTGGCGGTGGCCCGGGCTTCGTGGGAGGAGTTGGGCTGTGGTGGGCGGTCGGAGGGAACGGAGTCTGGTAAAACCAGTACTGGCGCACGGTCGCGAACCCAGCCAAGGACCGCGAGTTGAGGTTTGTGCCCGCGCGCCGGCGGCGACGGATCGCCACACCCGGGCCCTCGAAGGAGTCGCCCGTCCTCCCGCCACTCGCGTCCCGAGGGAGGGGGCAACGATTCGTGACGTCTCTGGCACCAGCAGTCGCTCCGCGACTCATCTCTTGCGGCGGCACCCGAGCCCGTTACCGGAGAATTTCCACGGTGATCACCCACGCCTCGAGCATGGCCCCCAAGATGCTCGTAAGCGTGGCGGGGACCATCCAATAGAGCGCCGATGGGTTCGCGAGCGGGAGAAGGAGCGCGCCTACGAAGGCGAGGACGGACGGGATCTGGATGGTGATCGTATGAATTTCGAGCCTCGCTCGGTTGGCCCGGGGCACGATGCGCCAGCTCGTCCCCTCCAACCAATTGAGGGCTGCCCACAACACAACCGCGACAGCCAACACCCCCAGGCCCTGGAGGAAGGTTGACTGGCCCGGTGCAAGCAATAGGGATTCTATTCCCAACGAGCCCGACAAGATCAGGAGAGCTTGGAACGCTCGGTGCGAGATTACCGGCAACGCGATCACGCGCCGTAAATTGATCGAAATGCCTACGAAAACGAGACCGGCCAGTGCGGCGGAAGCGCCCACTTCTGCTCTAAAGAACGAGTCCCACGTCAGGTGCGCTGGGCTACAATCCGGCCAGCCTAAAGGGAGGGAGAATCAAAGACTCTCCCTTGTTGCCTGCCGATGAAATTGCGGAAGCCCACGGATCGAACTTGACGGGATGATCAAACCATCCCCGACAGGCTTGCTCGTTCCAGCGTGAACGGGAGGGGTTCTAGGCCCACGCGAACGCGCCCTTCCGGGCGGAGGGAGCTCCCAGCGTGAGGCAAGCATTTCCCGACGGTCCGCGCGGCAGAGAAGAACGGTTCAATCGAGCGTCGGGCAACCTCCCACGACGCGCGATTCGGATTGCGTGTTCCGAGAGCGCTGGCTCGCCGAACACTCGCCACCAGTTGCGATGGTTAACACCGGTCTCGACGCACGACGGTATTGACACCAGAAGTCGTGCTGAGCTCTATACGTTCGAGAACCTCTCTTGGAGGTAATCGCGCGATACGACTACGGGTCGGAGAAGTTGTGCAAGATTCAGCGTGGTCGTCAATGGGACTCGAGATCCTCCGGACGAAAGACTTTGCCGAAGGTCACCTTACTCGAGCGGGAACCTACGTCGTCTGCTTTGGGGCTGGTTGGTGTCAGCCGACGCGTCGCTTCATGCCACAGTTCGTCGCCCGTAAGGGTCAGATCCCCGGAACGCTGGCCATCGCAGATATCTCGGATCGCAACGACCCACTCTGGGATCTCTTCCAGATCCGGATCACGCCGTCGATCATCGCGTTTCGAGACGGGGCGATTCAGTACCGGATGGAGGGACGCCGCTTCTTCGCGATAACCCCGGCAGATCTCGACAGGCTGCAAGTATCACTCGGGGGAGGTCCCCCCTGACCGGGGACCCGCCGGCTACGCCCAGAATGTGGGGTTCTTGAAATCGGAGGGGGCCACCTTCTGGAGATTTCCGCATATTCCTCGAGGGAAAGTACGGTCCGTACGCCACGATAAGACCCGTCGGAGCTCAAGTCCGACCGCCTTCCGATGACCAAAATGGGTTGGGACGCCCTGGCAAAGTGGCGCGACTACCGCATGGGGGAAGTCGGCGACCTCTGGCACCGCGCCCTAATCGACCCCGCATTGCTGTCGATACTCGGATCGGTTCGAGGAAAGCGGATTCTCGAGATTGGATGCGGAAATGGATACCTGACTCGCCGCTTCCGGCGCCAAGGAGCCTTGCGGGCCGTAGGAGTCGACGCTTCCTTGGCGTCGATACGCCTCGCCCGTCGGCGTGAGGCGGCTCGGCCCTCGGGAGCCGAATTTGTTCACGGGAACGCGGCGCGATTGCCGCGGTTCGACTCCGAGTCGTTCGACCGCGTGGTGGCCAACATGTCGCTCATGGACATCCACGATGGTGCCGCCACTATTCGAGAAGCGAGTCGCTTGCTGAGACGCCGCGGTCGGTTCGTGTTCTCAATCAACCACCCGTGTTTCGAAATCGACGAGAAATCCACATGGCTGGTCGAGCAGGCGCCATTTGACGAGTCGGTCGCTCGGAAGGTCGAGGGCTATCGAAACGAACGCGCGGTTCGAGTGGCGTGGCACGTCTCCGAGGAAGAATGGGGGTATACTACCTCTTACCACCGAACGTTGTCGACCTATGTGCAGTACCTCCACGACGCCGGTCTCGTCATTTCACGTTTGGCTGAGCCGGCCCCTAAGTCCGAACTGCTGCAGAAGAGCTCACAGGGCCGATACATCGCTCAAATCCCGCTCCACCTCGTGGTTGAGGCCATCCCGGGGAGCAAGAGAGCCTCCCGGTGGCAGCGTGCTCAGAAGAAAGAGACGACGTAGACGCCTCGGTCGGCGTCCGAATTCGCGCTCGATCGAAGGTAGGTTATGGGGCGGAGCCGCGAAGGTCCGCCTCGACGACCGGATCATAGTCGGGGCTGTCCGGCGAGGGTCCTACGACGAGATTCCCCTCGAGCGGGGGCGTGTGGTAAATGGCGATGACCCCGCCGAATTAGGCGAGAAAGGCTCCAATGAGGAAGCCACCTCCGGAGAAGAGGCTTAGCAAGCCAAGGGTCAAGGCTCCGACTCCGACGGAGCGATGCCAACCCCGCCAGGCGAGTGCGATGAGCGACAACACGAGGAGGAAGATCCCCTCGACCATGGCAATGGAGCCGGAAACGTACGGGGTCGGAGTGAGGAAGCCAGACGGAACGAGCCAGAGGACGTTCGGACTCCAACGATACGCGATGAGATAGATGCCCTCGAGCATCATCGAAATGGCCGCGACCACGAGCGGAACGACCGCGCCAAGAGGATAGCCGGACATCGTCCGTGCTCTGTTCTCTCACGGGGCGCTCCCGAGCTCGAAGGTGCAGAACTTCCCATGAGTACCGCGAAACTAGTACCAAGCCCCACAGCATCAATCCATCGGGGGCGCCTCGTAGTTACGGAGTCCCCGAAGTGTGGCCGATTCGCGAGCGGCCCCCGGACGCCTTACATCGGGGCCACGGACGGTAGGCGTAGGAATCCCGACCGCAGTCGCATCGCGCCGGTGACCCGATCGATCTCACCGTGTACGCCGTACGCACGACGACCCGCGGCTTGGCTGATCATGTACCACCAGACTTCGTAGACACTCCCCTTCTCCGTGGCCTCTCCGAAGTGGTAGCTTTCGGCCAGCCACTCGCTTTCGGCCATGGCCGCGAGATAGGTCCGCTCCAGCGCCGCGTGCGGAGATTCTACCGGACCGGTCGATTGAGGAACTTTTGTCACGTCCAAGGACCGGTCGTCGCCGGACAAACCTGATCCTAAGGCGAGCCGGCGGAATCGGATATGGTAACGCTCCGCGGTGTCAACCTCTTCGAGCAACAGCCACTTCCACGGATTCGTGCTCGGAAGGACCTCCGTGTACCCGAACCGACGTCGTAGGACGCCGGCCCTCCACCGCGCGACCCCTCGGAGAACGAGGTAGCCGCCGTAGACTCCGATGAGGATCCACGCCGTCTCCTCCCAAACTCCAAACGGGACGGTCCCATGTTCGAGGATCAGGACCACCATCGTTACGCCCGTAAGGGCCATCGTCACGAGACTCACGGCAACATCCGCGTTGAGTCGAAGCGCTCGACCGGAGAAAGGCAGGAGAGGGCGCACTGAGTAATTGGTGAAACCATCCAGCGCGAGGTGCGAGAGTCCACCAATCTCCATCGCGACGAAGTAGAGCAGGATCGAGGCGTGCGTGAAGTAGGGAAGGAAGGGTACCAGGAAACTTCCGACCGCGGCGATGAGCGTCACCCCCAGAACCGTATGGACTGCGCCCCGGTGATGCAGCGACGGAAACCATCGAGTGAGTGGGAAGAGGAGCACGTCGGCATCGGGTAAACCCCCAGCGAGCGCGCCCGCAGCGATGTATTGCGGGGCGGCAGGCCCCCATATGATGAACGAGAGAAGGTAGGCGAAGATTACGTGGGTGAAAAGATCCAATCCGATACCCCAGCGTTTCGGGCCTATCGGGCCCGGTAGATTATGTTGCCCATCCGTGCCGCAACAAATGCGCGAACCAGTTCGCTACCACGCCTTCCTGTCTCCAGATCGGAAACGGCTAAACTGCCCATTGTGGTCTGTCGACAGTGGCCCGCACTTTGAAAACACCCCCCAAGGAAGTGGTGGAGTACCTAGCAGGACTGTCGCCAGGCTACCGGGCCGTACTCGATCAGCTGCGCAGGGCGATCAAGATCGCCGCGCCCAATGCAACCGAGGCAATCAGTTACCGAATTCCCTCGTTCCAAATGAAGGTAAGGCTGGTCTATTCCGCAGCCTTCAAGGACCACTGTAGCTTCTTTGTAGCGAGTCACCGAGTTCGGCACCGATTTTCCAAGGAGTTAACGCCCTTCGAATCGGGGAGGGGAACCCTCCGCTTCACCCGAAACATCCCCTTCCCAAGAACTTGATCAACCGGATCGTCAGAGCGCATGTGGCCGAGAATCTCGCCCACGAAAAATCCAAATCTCTCTCCGGAGACCTCAAAGACGAGGCGCGGCGGAATCCGGTGTCGGAAAGCCCTGAAGTGCTAACCGGCGCGCCGGGAGCGGTCTTGAGCCGCCGCGCCGAATGACGATTCGGGCTGGGGAGAGGGAAAGGGGGGGTGACGGAGGCCCTACAATGACTATCGATCGCGATGGAAACGGTTCCGAATCCAAGTCCATGAGAACGGGTTCGTAATCACGATGCTACGCTCGCTATGTTGTTCCAGTTCGGTCCACAAGAGTCTCGCTTCAAAGGGACCCTCGCGAGTGACGAAGCCCACGATGTGGGACGGCTCACCGGGATCGACGACCGGAAGGGTACTCCCGTCCAATTGTGCAAGCCGATCCGCGGCGACGCGCATCGGTTCGTCCGGGTACGTTGCCCCGGAGAGGGGGACCGCCTGCGTGGCCACAGAAACCGTCGGGTCGCCCCCCATTTCGAGGTACTTTCTCAGATCTCCCCGTGCGACAAATCCGACCGGGGTGCCGGCATCGGAGAGCAACGCGAGGCCGCTCTCGACGCCATCGGGCTGACCCGAGACTCGGACGGCCTGCTCAATGGAGAGCTCCGCGGGGATCAAACGCACCGCCGTATGCATGACGGCGCGAACGGGAATTCGTTCGAGCGGGTCTACCGAATACTCGCGCGCAACGTGCACGCCCCGCCGGGATACCTTTTCAGTCAGGATGGAACGCTTCATGATCAATACGGTGACCCCATCGGCCACCAGGGCCGCCACCAGCAAGGGAAAGAGTGCGTTGAAATCGTGAGTCAGCTCGAGTGCGAATACGACCCCCGTGAACGGCGACCGCATGGTTCCGCCGATCATCGCCCCCATCCCAACGAGAGCGAAGAGGCCCACGGAGCCTCCGGGCAGAATGACCGCAAGGAGCGCGCCCAGCGACCCTCCCATGATTAACAAGGGGGCGAGGACGCCCCCGGACGTCCCGGAACCCAGCGATATAGCCCATATCGCCGCTTTGACGATAAGCAGGGCCAGCACGACCTCGAAACCGAGTTGCGCGAGGAGAAGACCGTCAATCGAGTTGTAACCAACCCCTAGGGCCCGCGGTTCTATCAGGCCCCCGATCCCGATTGCCAACCCCCCCATTGCGGGCCACCACATCCAGTGAATCGGGAGTTTCCGAAACGAATCCTCAGCCGCGTAGACCGACCACGTCAGGATCATGGAGACTGTCCCGGCGATCAGACCAATCAAGAGAGCCGATAGGAGCGTGGCAGAGCTCGGGGCGGCGCTCAATGCGATAGGAAAGAGCGGATTGGCGCTAATCAACTGCCAACGCACGACCGTCGCAGCGGAGACGGCCGCACCCACGGGGATCAAACTTCGAGGCTTCCATTCAAAAAGGAGCAGCTCGACGGAGAGGAGGATCGCGGCGAGCGGGCTGTTGAACGTAGCGGCCATCCCCGCCGCGGCGCCAGCGACCAGCAGGGTCTTTCGTTCGACGGCGGTAACCTTGATGAATTGACCGAGCACGGAGCCAAACGCTCCGCCGGTCATGATGATCGGGCCTTCGGCTCCGAAGGGGCCGCCGGATCCGATGGAAATGGCCGTCGCGACCGGTTTGAGTACGGTAACCTTCGGTTCGATCCGACTCTTGTTGATTAGGATGGCCTCGATCGCTTCAGGGATACCATGTCCACGGATCCGTTCGGACCCATAGCGGGCCATGATGCCAACGATCACGCCGCCTAAGATCGGAACACCGATCGCGAGCAACCCCAATTGGTTTCCTGAGGGGGATGCAAAGGAGAACGAAAGACGGCCGTAGTAGAACAGATTAGTAAAGAACCCAATCAAATCGAGGAGCGCAACGGCGATAAACGCCGCGACGACTCCGATCCCCAGTGAGGCGAGGATGAGCAAGAAGATGCGCCGGTTGACGCTTGTGAAGTCGCCGAGCTGCTCCGTCCCTTGGTGCCCAAGGGCGGGGACGACGGCCGCACTCACGGTAGGTTCTCACCTCCGATCTGATATTTGTGCGGTGACCTGCAGTAACTTGACGTCTGCACTGAACGAGCCCCGGATTAAGACCCCAGCACGAGCACATTCCTTCTGGAGTTGCTAACTACGTATTTGCTGACACTTCCTCGGAGCGCCTTAGCAAGACTCGCCTTCTCGCGAGGGCCAAGAACGATCAAATCGCAATCCGAAAATTCGGCGTATTCGCAGATCCGCTGACCGGGGTCGCCGTGAAGGATCTTGATCGGAAGATCCCTTCCCGGGTCGCCGAATTCCATGACCATCGCGGCCCGGAGCTCCTGCAATATCCCGGTTTCCTCCGCGTTTGCGGGATTTCCGTCGAGCTCGTTGCCGGCCACGCTCGTCGGACGCATCACGACATGACAAATGACGACCTTTGCGTCAAAGAAGTGGACGATGTCCGAGAGAGCTTGCATGGCAGAGGGACCCGGGTGTCGAAAATCGACGGCGACCAGTAATCGCCGGAAAGGTCGAAGGGAGGCGGAGGATGTTGGAGCTTCTATCGCTCGATCTTTGGGCTGGACGGTCTTGGGCATATCAAAGGCTGATGACGCCGTGGAATTTTATTCCGACGCATTTACCTGGGGTGGTTCTCAAAGCTTGCGGTTAGGCGCCCCATCGCTACCCGAATCGTAGCGGCGGGCCGCAAGAGAGTCCGGACGGACACGCGCAGGTTTGCCTGACTAGCAAGATCGAAAGGGTGAGGGCTCTGCCATTCGGGTTGCAGTGTCACTACCGAATAATCGGATCTGGCCGGTCTTGCTACGCTAGCGATTCCCGGGAGGTCGGCTTGCCATCTGGGCGTAGAATTCGGTCGCGCGTTTCGTCATCTCTTCTTGCGAAACGTCCTCTTTGTGGGTCGCGATAGACCACTCGTGGCCGAATGGGTCGCGAATCCGAGGGTGCCGGTCGCCCCAGAACATGTCCGTGGGGGGCGTGACGGAAGTGGCTCCCGCGGCGGTCGCCTGCCGGTACGTTGCGTCTACGTCCGGGACGTATAGCCAGATGCTCGAAGAAACGCCTCCAACCGACTTCGGCGATCGAGCGCCCATTCCAGGAAACTCGTCCGAGATCATCAAGACCGAGTCGCCGATCTGAATCTCGGCGTGCATGATCTTGCCCTCCGGTCCTGACGACCGGTTTCGTTCCTTAGCGCCGAGCGCCTTCGCGTAGAACTCGAGCGCACGGCTCGCATTGTCGACCGTTAGGGCGGGCGTAGCCGTGTGATATCCATCCGGGACCGGTTTCACGTGATGCGTCATCGCAGCGGGGTCACCGCCGAACGGTTTTCAAGACTTTCGGTCCCGTTGGATGGACGACACGAAAAAAAGTAGCTCGAGGGCGAACCCGAAGGTTGTGCCCTGACCTTGGATTCGGGGCATCTTGCTCTGAACGGAGGAGTGCTGAGGTTCGCGGCTCCCCGCAACAGCTGATCGGTCGTCAAGGACGGGTTACAAACTCTACCGGAGGAGGAATTCACACCCGAAGTCCTCCCCCTACCGCGTTCGACGCAAAGGGAGGCGTCCGGGCGGGCGCGACCGTCCAGCAGTCAGGCGCGAAGAGTCGATTCTTGAAAGTGTGGTCGGGATCAGGTGATGGTGCCGCTACGGGACCCGGGTCCAAAGGCGTACCAGAGAAAGACTCCGGCCAATATCAGAATCAAGAGACCAATCGGTCCGATTACAAACAGAAGTACGATTGCCAGTAGTATGATTAGCAGAGCCGCTCCGAGGCTGATCGTGTGCGCCATGGTCAAGGCAACCCAGTGATGGGGTATGACCGTTCGCTTGAATCGTGTTAAGCGACGTCCTGGCCATAACCTCACAGTTCTTCATCCCAATTTCAGCAAAGCGGATCCAAACGTCGCGTTGCTAAAAGGAAAGAAGGGCCGCGTTGAATTCGCGCTAGATTTAGCGTGCCGCGAGCATAGGGGGCCAACCGAGACTCGACTTTAGGGGGTAAGGGGTCGCTGCGAAGGATGCGAGCGGCCTTCGTCGCTTAGAAGTCGCGCGGCGGCTCAACCTCAAAGAGCGAGTCGATTCTCGGAAAGTAAGCAAGAACGAGATCACTTCGTAGGTGGGATTCCGCGGGGAACGTGGGGGGGTCCGCATAAGTAATATTTCGGGCATCAATCTCCTACCCTCTCGCCAAACTCAAGAGGCCCGTTGCTTCGAGGGTGCAAGAATGCGAGTCTTAGTCGTGGACGACGATTCGGAGTTCCGTGAGCAGCTAGTCTCCTTGCTGCAAGAGCGCGGTCACACGACGATAAGCGTGCCGGCGGCATCTCAGGCCACCTCCGTCCTCGAGCGAGAAGAATTTGACGTCATGTTCACAGACATCAAGACGGGCCGACAGAGCGGCATAGACCTCCTGGCCGCCGTACGGGAACGGTGGCCACGCCTTTTAGTGGTGATGTTGACCGGGAATGCGACCGTGGAGTCTGCGATCCAAGCCTTGCGCCTCGGTGCGCTCGATTACCTGCGGAAGCCGATCCGGCCCGACCAAGTGCAACGGGTCCTCGAATTGGTGAGTCAACAGCTGGCACTTACCCGGGCCGGCGCAAAGCCGCTCGACCCTGTTCAATACGCAAGCGCACTCGCAATGGAAGGGGGCTACGAAGTGCTGCTCATCTCACCGCCCCCGGTCCCCATTGTCAAAGCGAAGGTGAGTCATCTACCGCTTGACCCGGAGAATCCCTTCCGTATTCGCGAGGCGGTGGAGGATTTCGTCACGCCGAGGCAGCGGGCAGCGGTGGTGATCGCGGCGATTGAGGAGCTTCTCGCGCGCCATCGCGAAGAAGAGATCGCCGCACTTCTCGAAGGAATTCGAGCGCTGCTGGAAGGTAAGGGGCCTCTCGCCGTGGGGTACGACCCGAGCAAGATCACGGCCACCGGAGCGCTCGCCGTCCGGGCGTCTATTGTGTCGAGCGATGCGCGTATCACGCTGGATTCCCTGGCCAACCCGGTTCGCCGCCTCGTGCTCCGCCGACTCGCGGAGGGGCCTTGCACCTTCATGCAGGCGATGGAGGCGGCCCATCTGGACGATACGTCATTGATCGCGTTTCATCTTCGCAAGCTTACCGAAAGTGGGCTCGTCACTCACGAGGCGCGGGAACGGTATCGGCTGACGCCCAGAGGCAAAGGAGCGATCAAGATACTGGATTCGATCGACGAACTCGATTCGGGAAAGGGAAGCGGAAACCGAATCTTTCCCTCGAAGACGTCGAGCCGATCCTCCCCCCGATCCTGATCGCTCGATTTTACGCAGTTCGCGCGACGATCAACGAGTAAAATTCGCGCCCGACGTTCCCGTACCATATTCGCGGCACCCCGCCGGCAGGCCTTCGATGGCGGATTCGCCCCGAAGCGAGGGATCGGTCTGGTGGATTCAGATTAAGGAGAGACTTATCCTCTCAGGTCAACCAGGGAAACCCGAGGATAAACAATGCCGCTCTATGCGTTCGTAGCACCACTGCAGCCAGGCAAGACCGATGAATACCGCCAATTTGTCGCCGAGTTGGGCGGTCCCCGAAAGACGGAGTATGAGACGTCGCGGAAGGACGCCGGATTCCACCGAGAGACGATCTTCCTCCAGAAGACTCCCATGGGCGAAATGGTCGTCGTCGTTCAAGAGGCGGAAAACGCCGAGAAGGCGATGGACTCCTTGCGGAGCATGAAGGATCCGTTCAACGTCTGGTTCTTCCAAAAGATCAAAGATTTCCATGGGATCGATGTCGTGGGCAATGACATGCCCATGAACGAGCTGCTCCTCGACTACCGCGTCTGAGTCGACAGCTCGGCCCCCTCCGCACCCCACCCCGGCTCATCGATCGGACTCGGTCAGGCGCCCCGGTGGGGGCGGACTTATTGGATCGTCGCCCTCCGATCAAGATCCCTTCGACCGTTCACTAGCCGGCAGCGGCAACCAGCGTTTACCTGGTCCTGGCGGCGAAGTTGGGGTGCGAAAACCTCCGCGACCCAATCTGGGTAGTGGCGCTTTGCTTGGCTCCCCGATGGGGGGTTCTCGCGGCCCGCCGAACCAATCCTCTCTCCGCTTCGCGACCTAGGGGAGTGATAATTCGCCGAATTCGCTGCGGTGCGGGAGACGGAAGAAACCAACTTCCCCCCAAAAAAAGGCTCCCTCGGTGTTCCGAGGAAGCCTGCCCGAGCATCAGATTACGATGTAACCCAGGAAGACGAGCACAACGACGGCGATCACGATCAGGATGATCCAGCCCAACATAGAGCGAACCTCATCCGATAGTCGTGCGCGTCTTGGTGCGCGAGTGCACCTTTAGTCGGTTGCCCGCACGAGCCATGCCACTTCGGGCGGCCTTGCCAACCTTCTTCCCGGCGCGCTTGACATCGCGGCCCAGCGTCTCCGAGCCACGTACGATACTCTTCTCTAGTTTCTTTCCCCTCGATTTCATCGACATTCTCTTTCCTCTGATTCTACCGAGCCAAGCGGCCTAGTTAATCCCCCCGTGAACTCGAGTCAAGGACCAACCGAGGGGGTTGCTCTAAGAGAGCGAGACGGCGCGTGCCCGCGACCCCCGGTTCGAGTCCGGACCGTACACGCAACCGGAGTCACTTGTATCGCGAATCACGGTCAGGCACGAGAGATCCGATGAACAGTACGACGGCAGCGATAGTGAGGACGGCTCCGATAATCTCGAGATCCGTGGCGCCAGCACAATTGGAAAAGGTGGGATTCATGCTGGTGCCGCCGACGGTACACCCGATGTGAACATATCCTGCGAATAGCAGGATCAGTCCGAGAAAAATGATCGCGAGCCCGATGGCGAGAAGATAGGCTCGCATTAGTTCCCTTTCCTATGGGGAGACTAGCAGACGTTAGATTCTGGCCGAGGCTACGGCTCGTACGCGGCGGAACTCACGCGTTCAAAAGTGCCTTGAAAAATGTCGGGGGAGGGAGGGGCAGAGATCACTCTACCCCCCTCTCCCTGGGAAACGGTTGAGCCTACGAGGGAGGGGCGACCACTACGGTGGTCGTGGGTGCGATTGGTGCTTCCGGGGCTACCGGCGCTTGCGGGTAGACGTTGGTGACGGCTGGTTGGGCCATAACCGCCGCCTGGGGCAGCACTACGGTGGTCGAGGCGGGGGGCGTCGGGACTTCGGGAATCGAGGTCCGCGTGCTAAATGTGGTGGCGGATCCAGTGTAGGCTATCAGCGCCACGCCGATGATAAGGAAGATCACGAACAGAACGAGCCCGGCCGCTCCGGCCGCATGCGTGCTCGGGTCGAAGCACACCCCGCTTCCACCCCCGCATCGTGCGAGCACCCCGAGGGTGAACCCCAGGATGATGAACGATACTACAGCCATGAAGATACCGACGGCTCGATAGGGTTGTTCCAGCTCTACACGATTTTCAGTTGTTTCTTCTGTCATTTCCAGGTAGCCTTCCAGGAACTCGACCCCGAGGCGCCTACATGAACGCGTCCTCAATTCGATTAAAGCGTAGAGCTGCTCCTCCTCGTAATGGGGCGCTTCGTGCGTCGCTCCTACAAACGAATGGCTGCCGCGAATGACTACCGGGAGAGAATATCGGAGAAATTTTACCCGGCTAGTTCCGATCTGGTCGGCCGTTGCAAAGCTCGAATCGTTTCCGAGTGGTTCAGCGGTCGCTCGCTCCGGACTTGTGGCGTCTCCTAGCGGTTCGAACCGCCGGACTCGACTTCGTCCCTTCCGCGAACTATACGCCTACTCATTCGCGTGGGGCGGCTAGCATCACTTCGCCCGCCCACGCGTGGCCGTTCGTTGTGAATCGTGGGCCCGGGAGGGACCTTGCGGAAGGTTGCGGGTATTCGCAGAGCGAGAATAGGGCGAAGCCGCCGCCATCATGTTGTCGAAACATTGGGGATACTCTCGGGTGCGGCTCGGAAACCCGATCGGGACCTTCTTGACCCCCCGGACTTTTCGGACGATCGATGTAACGTCGCCGACTTTAGCGGCCGAATCGAGGTAGAGTAAGAAACCGAACTCCGTCGGGGCTCCTTCTCGAAGCGCCCCTTCGGAGCCGATGAAGGCGGGAAAAGCGGGAGAGGCCGGAACCTGAGCGGGGAAAAGCTGGACGATCGCCTGGCGCACCCGCTCTGGATCTGCGTCCCGGTCGATGCGGACCCCTACGAACGGGATTGCCCCCGCCGTCCGCGAAAAGTCCCAAATGGGATAGACGAATAATGCATTGGCCGAGATAAGATTGCGAAAGTGGCGCGATACGGTTCGAGAGTGGACTCCCAGCAGCTTAGCCAACGCCCCCGGTCGAGGTCGGTCGGTCGATCGCATCGCCGAGATCATTCGCCAATCGAAGGGCGTCAGATCGCGAGAACAGCGTGGAAGGGGAATCGTGGTAAAGGGGCTGATGATCTCGACGCCTGCTAACGTGGCCAGGTAATGCTCCCAACGATCCATGGCGGTGGCGTAGCGGGCGAAATAGACGATCCAGATCAAGGAGCCCATTTCCGTTGAACAGAAAATGTCGTCCGCCAAATCCAGCGCTTGGAGGAGTCGGGTTTTCACGTCGGGGTCCTCGACCGAGACCATCAATCCCGTGAGCTTCGCTCCGAACAGATCCGGATTGGGCACGGTCACCATTCGAACCAGAAAGCCTTCCTCGCGCCAGGAATCCATCCGGGCGTAGACGGTGTTCCGACTGACTCCGATTCGTTCGGCCAGGTGGGCCGCAGTAATCAACGGGTCGATGCCAATGGTCGGGTCGGCCTTTTCCCGATGCAATTCGCGGACAATGGCAAGATCCAAGCGGTTCATGGGTCCGAGGAGCCAAGTAAGAAACGGAATGGCAAGGAGAATGAAAAGTGTTCGCTTTGGCCGATTCCAATTGACGAATCGGACAGGAATGGGGCGCCGGGGGCTTTCTGTCCTCTGAGGCAAAAGACGTGTTTATGGCCCGCGCCGGACAATGATTGTCTCGAAATATAATATGAGCGGTGCATTTCGGACTCTGGACGGTCGAGCGGAGAGCATCGGCCAGACAGGATTCATCGTACGATCCTGCCCGATGTGTCACATGGAGCGACGTGCAGAGGATACGGACATCGCTGCACTGGACCGCCTACGGAATTGGGCGGTCGGGCACCCACTTATTTGTGTGGCGACGGGGACCCGCAACCTGAGACTCCGCAATGTCGCAACCGAGGGACGACCTCAGGTCAGATCACGACAGGATTCACCAACGCTGATCACTGAAGTAAAGCGTATGGAGCCGGTCGCCCCAAGAACGTAGCCGTTCTCGGTTTGCGTCTGCCCATCGTCAATCGGCATGCAAACTTTGACCCGACCGCGTCGAAGTAATCACGGACGAGTCGGGTTGGCTCAACGGGACTCGCATCAAGATTGGGAGAAGGTCTTCCGTTCCCCGGGTGTGGGTTTCTGATTCTGAGTACGTCGGTCGAGATCGGAATACCTTGCCCTACGACGGCGTCGACGGCGGTTTCGGAGCCGGGGCTTTGGTTAGTCCCTTGGCCACGGTCAAGTGTGCATCCATGTAGGCGATTAGGAGGAGGAAGTAAGAAACGAACAGGAATGAGCCTAGGAAGTCTATCGGCCCAATGAGAGCACCTACTGAGAATGAGCGGGCGTCGATGAGTCCCAGGATTGTCGCGAGCGATGCAGCTAACGATTCTCCGATGAGCGCCGAGATGATCAGGGCCCATGCGATCGCAGCGACGAGCGCGGCTTTGCTGGGTCGTCGCACCAGGTGAAACACCAGCTGTGCGTACGTGACAAAGGTGCCCAGAACAAAGGCACCCACGGAACTACCGAACAGCAGCTCCGCCCAAAGCGGGGCGCCGAGACCGTAGTACGCCAGGAAGCCTAGTTCGACTCCCGCGATGACCCCCGCGAGGATACTGAGGCCGAAGATCAGGTTCGCCTGAAAGACCCGGGCCTGATGAATCTCGTCCCACTCATGTCGTCCGACGAGAATGAATAGCAGACCGAGGAGGGTCATGATTGCGGGGAAGAGAAAGAGAAGGCTCGTCCCGGGGAGAAACGAGCCTTGAGTTAGGAGCGAATATGCTTCGCCCCCCCCCTCTACTCCAAAGCCCAACGTTAGAATGGTGAGGCTTATGCGTAAGTTGGTCGGCATGAAACCTCGTCGTCGAATTTTTCTTCTGCCGACCGAATTCGAGGGGCATGAGAGGTTGCCCTCACGAATCGAAGTCTGTCTCTCCGGGGAGTTGCCCCCCGGCGGTCAAAATGGCTCGCGCTCGGCGTGGGGGATCGCCCCGAACGGTCCAAGATTGGCACATCCTTAGCTTGGGTGGGTGGATCGATTTTCCGGTGGCACTACCCCGAAGCCCGCGTACTTCTCCTGAGCCTCTGAATTCTTGGCGGAATGTTCTTCGGCCGGACTAGGGGCAGCCGTCGAGGTTCCTTCCGGAGGGGGGCCTTCCATCCCAGCCGGGACATGGAAGTCGGCCGTGGAATACTGATCCGGTTTTCCGCACTTCGGACATTTGAGAAGTAGGCCGCTGATGATTACGCCACTCGGACCGGACGTGGGCTCGCCGATTCGCGTCGGGAATTCGGTTCCACAACTTCGACACGTGACAAACAATGTTGGCATGTTCCTCTCCTCAATTCATTACGGCCCAGCGGCCCAGAGGGCCAAATGCAACCCACAGAACCACCGCAGCCACGATAAGGATCAAAAATCCCACGGGTCCGATTAAGATGAATAGAAGGATCGCGAGCAGCAGTATGATTAGAACGCCGGCCAGCGAGATGGTGTGGTTGGTCATACTTCCGACTGCGCGACCTCACTGATAACCTGCTCCTGAATTTCGTTTCAGGGGCTGTATATCCCCATCCGCGTCCCAGACCGTTCGGAGAGCCGCGAACGATGAGTAGTGTGGCCGCGACGAGAGAGCTCCTCGAGGAGGAGATCGACCCAACGCGATTTCGTGGCGTAACTGCCGCCGTCATCCTACCCACTCTCAACGAAGAAAAAGGGCTGGCGCGGACGCTCGAGGACCTCCCATTCCTCCGATTCAAGGAACCGGGTCAGAACGTACAGGCGCTCATCATTGACGGTGGTTCCACCGACGGTACATTGGAGGTAGCACGTCGATGGAACATTCCCTTCTTGCGCCAAACCTCCCGCGGCAAGGGGGGCGCTATGCTCGAAGCGATCGCCTGGGTCCACCAAATGGGCATTCCATTCGCCGTCGTCCTGGACGCCGATGCGACGTACCCCGCCGATCGGATTCTTCCCGCGCTCGACTTGCTTCGTGGCGGTACCGACCTGGTGATTGGCGTGCGTCGTCCCGTTTGGGGTCCCCCTACTGAGTTCAAGGACCTCATCCACCGCGTGGGCAACCTCTTGCTAAGTTGCACCGCGACACTGTTCACCCACCGACCCATTCTGGATCTATGCAGCGGCTTCTGGGGCGTATCAACGGAACGATTCATGGAACTCGGGCTCGACGACTCGGGCTTCGCGATAGAGGCCCAGCTCATTCTCAAATCGATCCGACACGGTTTCAGTATCCACCAGATTCCGGTGGATTATCGCGAACGGGTCGGCGAGCCCAAGCTCCGAGCCGTTCGCGACGGCAGCCGCATCTTTCGCGCGATTTTGCGATATGCGCGACCGAGCCGGCAGGCATCGGCGAGGGTTCGATCGCTAGGCCTGTGGGACCGAGACCTTCTGTCGATCGGCTTGACGCTCGGCGGTCAAGGAGCGGTCGTCCAATGCGCTTCGCCGGAGGCGGCGCAAGCGGGGCAAATCGCACACTTCCTTCAGCGCAACCTCCCAGACACACGGGTCCGGGTTGGTACTCGCGACTCGCCTAGCCTTTCCCGGGTCCATACCCGCGCTGTCCCCGCCCTGTTAGAACCCTTCGAGGTCGAAAATCTCGCGTCGCCCCTATCGGTCTCTCTCCCCTCGATGTCACTCGACGAAAAGGTACCCCAACCAGCCACAGTATCCATCCGCTCGTTACGTCAGCAACTGACGATCGAGCTACTCCCGCAGACGGCCCAGAAAGCGGTCGGTCCCACCCCGTCATTTTGGTCGCGTTCCGGAGGACGGCGATTGACTTCCCTGCCAGTTCTTGCGCAGTTCCCATCCCTGCTTGTGTTGGCGTCGAGGCTCAATTTCAAGCCCGAGGTCCGGCAACGGGCGCTCTTGTCCGCGAACGGGTACCACGTCGTTGAGAAAGCCCCCGAGGGTCGCGACCCGCTCCCGCGGCCGCCGCTCGAAGTGTTCTCAACAACGAATTGAAAGTCGGTTATCGCCTTGACCCCATTGGGAAGGCCGAGACAGAATGAGAATCCTTGAGGGGCCTGGAGAGCGCAGCCCATTATAGACGGCACGCAGTCTGTGGGCCAATCCGCCGATGATGGCCGACAAGGGGCCTGCCAGCCCAGCCGCGATGCTAACAGCCGTACCGCTGCTCTCGAATTTGGACCCCGAGCAGATCAGCGTACTTGCAGAAGTCGGCGAGTTTCAAGTATTCCGAGAGGGCGAGGTCATCATCGGTCAAGGTGAGATGGGGCTGGGTCTCTACTTGATTGTCGATGGCCTAGCCGACGTCCGCCGCTCGGGTCGCTTGGTAGCGACTCTTTCCACGGGTCAGTTCTTCGGCGAGTCCGCGCTGATTGTCGAGGCGCCAAGGATCGCTGACGTTGTGGCGGCGACCGAGGTGCGATGCTATGTTGTAACTCGTTGGGACTTCTGGTCGGCCATTGGCGTCGACCCTGAGACGAATCGCAAGCTGTTTGTAGAAACCGTTCGTCGGCTCCGATCCTACACGAAAGAGCTCGTGGAATAGGCGCAGATTCCCAAGCCCTCCTGCGGCACTCCAATGCGGGGCCGAAGTGGGTATCGAGAGCGGCCTCATGGCGCGTGCGCTACGCGCATAATCCAGCAAGCCCGCCGTCGTGGAATTCCAGGCCGCGCGGGCGGGGCTCTCAGAACGCTATATACAACTTCCCGGCTCGTGCACTCATGGTTTTCGTCTTTGACGATTCAGGAGTTTTCGAGGCGCCCATCGAGATCGTTTGGGCTTACTTCAACTCGGGACCCGCTCACCGTTCGGCCCACCACCATCGTAAGAGTCACCTGGAGGAGCTCTCGGAAACCAGCTTCGTCGCCTCCTGGGAACAGGATTACAACGGTGGCCCCGTCTTCTTCAAGATGCACGGCACCGAATACCCGCCCCTCGGCTTGGCCTATGAAATCCTCGCGGGGCCGTTCGCCGGCTCGAAGTTCTTCTTTTACTATACTCCCGTGGGAGATCGGACTCAGGTGTCGTTGGTCGGAGAATTTGCCTCCGATTCGATTCCAGCTGCGCTGCTGAAATCGAAGGTGATCGACTTCTTCGCGATTGAATTTGAGCAGGATCGCGAGGGGCTCGACCGCTACCAGACCAAAGACATGGATGACCAACATCCCTGAGCGCGTCCCGCCTCAATCACGCGTCCAGCCGAGACGGAAACCGCCGAAAACCCCCGTCGCGTGAAAGGCACGGGGAGAGGAGTGGAACACCAGAGTTTAACTTTCGACCGAGGGTCTCCGAATCGTGATTGCTCCTAGTTCCGTATCCCCAGGGCCTTCGATCCCGGCCAATCTTGGTCCGGAAGATCGGAAATGGTTGCACGACAAGTTTGAGCGCCTTGCGGCGGAAGAAGGCCAGCTCGCGGCCGGACGAACCGCGTACTACGCGGCGATCGGGAGCGTACTAGTGACAGCGGTCGTCGTGGCCCTTGCCGATCTCTCAAGCCAACGATTGATCTTGGCCGCCGTGGCGACGTACCTCGCTGCACTCGGCATTCTGATTTCGGTTATCTGGGCCGTGCTGCTCCACCGAACGAACGATGCGCAAGCCCTCTGGCGCGAAGCCGCGTGGCGCCTCGAGGAGTCCGAGCCGCCCCTCGAGGGGACGCTGGTCGCACCGGTTTCCCTGCGATCGCACGAAGCCCTACCCGTCAATCTGTTGCGTCCCTATCAAACGCACCGGGAGAGATTCTCGGATTCCCACTCGATTTCCTGGATGGACCGGGTCAATCCCGAATTCCTGACCGAAATTCTGCCCATGGCGTTTCTGTTTCTCTGGAGCGCGGTATTCGTCTTCGCGTGGATCTGGTATCTCCTTTAGAACTGAGGGAGTTCAGACCTCAGACATCAATCATGGCCTTGATGCGCCCTTTACGAATTGCCCGCAGCAGCGCGGTGTGGTCCCGCTGCGTTTGGTCGGCGTAGGATTGAGCGAATCTCGCGATCGCCCGATCGAAGGAATCCTTCGTACCGAGGTAGCCCGCGATGCGCGCCGGATCGCCCGTACGGGCGTGGGCGCGTGCGAGAGCCGCGCCGCACAGTTCTCCGTGACCCGCCAGCATCTTCGGACCCATGTTAGCCGGATCCGCGGCGAACTTCAAATCGCGGAGTTGGCGGACGTAGAAATCCCGTTCGCCGATCGACCCCCATCCGAGGAAGATGTCGCTCGCTTCTTGGATCAGGTGTTGCCCGACGACCACCCGTTCGGCGTGATTGGCGTATCGACTGGGGCCAGCGTAAGGTTCGAGGGCCGAGGACATCGCCTGCTTGACCTGGAGCACGAGGGGATCGTCCCGTCCCCGATCGCCCTCGAGTAGCATGATGGAACATTCGGTTCCCACGCTGCCGACGCCGACAACTTTTTGCGCCACGTCCACCGGATGGTATCGGTCGAGAATCATCCGCCTCTCATCGGGCAGCGACGCGCGGTAGAGTTCGAAGAAAGCGTGCGTCACCTCGGCCTCCTCCTTGTTTGAGTAATGGACGATCAGCGGGGGCAGGTCCCGGATCCGATACGTTCCCCCTTTGTGTACCGTCAGTCTCGGAACGAGATGGAGGCCTGTGCGCCCCCGAGCTTCTTCGGCGTAGCGGTCGATCGCTTTCCGAGCTCGCCGTGCCACCGGTCGTGAAATATTTCGAGGGTCGAGTCGCGAATACCAGATGTCCAAATACGGCATCGACGCGAAGGCATTCATCACCTGTCGGTACGAACGTACGGACCGAAGTGCCACTCGGAGAGTCGTCTCCCGCGGAAAGCCGTTCTGCCGTCCCGCCACCACTAAGCTTGCGGCGAGGCGCTTGACGTCCCACTCCCAGGGGCCGGGCAGCGTTTCGTCGAAATCGTTCAGATCGAATACCTCGTCGCGTTCGGGCGTCCCGAATACCCCAAAGTTGCTCAAGTGCGCGTCTCCACCGAGTTGAACACGCAGCCCCGTCTGCGGAGTTTGGGCGAGATCCCGAGCCATAACCGCCGCTGAGCCCCGAAGAAAAGTGAACGGGGAGAGCGACATCCGGCCGAAGCGGATCGGCAGGAGTCGCGCGACACGATCTCGATTGGAAGTTTCCAAGAGTGAGATAGGGTCTGGTCGGTCCGGCGAGGGCACCCAGGACCCGTGGCTCGAGCGAGGGGTGCGGCGACGCAGCTTCTTTCCCGCGCGAAGTCGGTCGCTTCTTGATTCGGTCGGCTCGTTGGGTTTCTGCTTTCGATGTCGGCCGGCCATGAGACGAACCCCCATCCCCCAACTCAACGAACGTGCCTAAATGGGGGCTTCGGCCCACCCTTCGCCGTGCCCCGTGGAGAGGGGTCCATGACGAGTTCACGACGGCATCATTCGATTCAATGCGACAATCAGGCTCGTCCTTCTCTCGAGTAGGGCGGACTCCGCTCTGACATCCTCCGACCTCGACAACAACCAAACGACATCAGTCCTACTAGCGCCCCGCCACGCGCTCGGCGATCCGCTCCGCATACCAGTCTGGATACGTCCTTGAGCCCAGGGCGAACGTTCGTCGCACATTCGTAACGCCCGGCAGTCCGATTACCTGACTCACGATCCGTTCTACCGCGGTGGGTGCATCCGCGGGAACTAGACCGGCAAAGACGGTCGCGGCGCTCGCAGGATCGAGTCCGAGTCCGTCACTTGCTACCGGCATCCACGTGGAGGATTCCCGTAGGACCCGTGCCTCCGCGGAAGCCCGATGATTCGAATCGGAGACCTCCGCCCGAATTAGCGCGAGGGGAAACTCTTCAGACTTCGGTCCGTGAGTCCACGCGCACGCGCGCGATTCAACGAGTTCATGATAGCGCCGAGCGGCGGTCTTGAGACTGATCCTAACTATCTTACCGACTTCCGCGACCGACGCGTCCGGATGTTGGACGTATGTTTGTAGCAGCTTCCAATCGAGCGGAGAAAGCTCGCGCTCGCACGGCGGAATGTGGTACAATTGGGGCGCCCGGAGCTCCCCTTTCGGGGAGAGTCGTCGGATGAGGGCGGCCCGCCGGTTGATCGTCGATTCGCCGTCCGACACAAAGTGCACCCGTAGTAGTCGATCCCCCTCATCCAACGTATCCCGAGCAAACACTACGCCTTCGACGAGCGCGAGGTCGCGGAAGACCCGCTCCGCCTCTGCGGTGCCTGCGAGGGGGAGCTCGGCCACGAATACTTGGACGCCGAAAAGGGAGGGATTGAGCACCACGGATCGATCTCGAAGGTAGCCGCGCTCCGCAAGTCCCCGGAGGCGAGCTCGGACGCCGTTTTCGCTGATGCCGACCTGCTCCGCGATTGCGCGCGCGGGAATGGTCGGGTCGATCAGTCGACGACCCGCCCAGAACCTTCCTTCGCCTCGTGGGGAGAGATAGCGATAGATCGCGAAATCAAGCGGGTCCATTGTTATTCGAACGGAACTCAGCGGTCGGGACACCAAAAGGTTGCTTTGAAGGCGCTGAGCTTCAGGCAAACGACTCTGGCGAGTGTCAGGGTGCCCAAGATTGGAAGGGGTTTGCCAACCCGCGGACGGGATATTCTCGTACCGTTCTAGCCGATCTCTAGGGCGTCAGAGGCATCCCTGAGAGTTGAGTTGCCGGGCGCGCGGGAGCTGCCGAACCCATCGCGGCAGGCATGGCTGCCAAGCCGGTAGCACGGACAGCGCGGCCCTCGGGAAGCATCGCCGCTACGGGCGCGGCGGCCAACGGACGCCCATTCGCTCGGCCGCCCTCTCGCCGGAGCCAGCGCAAGAAGCGTGGGACGGGCGGGCGAGTGGCCGGTAGATATGCCACTTCCATCGGGTATCTCGCGTCGAGGGCCCGAACATCCAATATCCGATAGTCTGACCGAGCGATCTCGGCAAGCTCGGCGCGGAAATCCATCTCTGACTTGACCATCAACGCTTCCGGACCCATTCGCTCCATTCCGCTCACCTAGGGGTTTTCCCAAGTCTCTCAAGGGTGCGGTGGGAGTAAAACCCGCCCGAAACATCCGAGCGGAAATGGCTCGCCGGAAGCACCTTGATTCCGATTTCAGCGAGAAATGGAGGGATTTCGGAATATGCCGGACGGCCCTACGCCGGGGCCTCTAGGACGCCGCCGCGGCTTAAGTCGGTCTACTGCACGTCGCCCGGAGAGGCGCTGATCGACGCCGTGGGAAAAACCAGCTCGAACGCTTCCTGACCTTCCGGGTACTCCTTCGTTCGAACCACCGTCCGGACCAACCGTATCCCATCGGTGGCGAGCGACGAGGCCTCGCGCTCCAATGCGCTGCCGAAGTAGATGTTCAGAATCGTCTGGCGCGCGGCGGCGCCCGCGACCATTCGACTTGCCCCCACGATGGGGCTGCCGACTAAGGTGACGAGCTCGCCGACACGCACCAGTTCGCAAGGTCCGGCGTCGATGCCAATCGATAACCCGGTACCCGCGGGGAAGTTACGAGAGTTGCGACGCAGATTCGAGAGCAATGCGTCGGCGGCTGACAGGACCGTACGACAAAATTCCGGAATGTTAGTAGCGTCTACCGGATTCGATTTTGGAGGAATCCAGAACGCCACGAACCCATCGCCCGTGAACTTGTCGAACCACCCTCCGGAAGCATTCGCGAGCCCCCGAACGGCCTCGGTGAATCCCACAATGAATCGCGCGAACAAGCTCGGTTGAATCGCCTCCTTCAGGACGAGGGAAGACATCCGGAGGTCTCCCACAACGACAACCGCCTCGATGGGCGTCGAGCCCATCTGCAGCAACTCTTCGATCGACTCGTCGGATAATTGCGAGCGGGCGTCCGGTGGACCTTGCCGGAGTGCAATGGCATCGAACTCAGCGGTCGATGTCACTTCTGACTTCGATTCAGGTGCGCTCATGCGTTGAATTGCCTCGGGCGGGTCGACCGCGACAATCTTGGCCCGAACATCAACTTGAGCCCTCCCCGATCCCTGCACGCGACGAGTCACAGTCGGCCGGTTATCGCACAGCCCTTCGCACCCGACCGTGATGGCGGCGGGAACGTTTCATAGCTTCGAGCGATGCGCCGGCCAATGCGAGCCGTTGCGGTCGAAAAATTCGGTGCCGTTCCCCGCTTGATGGATTTGTCGAATCCTACCCCCCGGGCCGGTGAGGCGGTAGTACGTCTGACGGCCGCCGGGATGAACCCGTTCGATTGGAAGATCGCCGACGGAACGCTCAAGGCTCGACCCCACGTATTTCCTCTCGTCTTAGGGGTCGACGGTGCCGGAACCGTGGAAACTGTGGGGCCAGGAGTAGATCGATTTCGGGCGGGGGATCGGATCTTCGGTAGTTTCCTCCACAACCCGGTCGGCACAGGCACTTACACCGAGTACGCCCCGGTCCCAGAGGGAAACGCGGTCTCGCGCGTTCCGGACTCTCTTACTGATCGAGAAGCCGCGGCACTTCCAACGGCGGGGATCACCACGATCCAAGCCTTGGGTCAATTGGAACCTGGAAAGGGAAGCACATTCCTGGTCGTGGGTGCCTCCGGGGGAATTGGATCTCTCGCGGTGCCCCTCGCACGCGGGCGAGGAGCTCGCGTAATCGCCGTCGCACGAGCTGGATCCGCCCAGCGGCTCCAAGCAACCGGCGCCTCGGAATTTGTGGATCTCACGCTTCCCGATTGGCACGATCGAGTCCGCGCGCTCGTCCCCGGGGGGGTCAACGCCGCGCTAGACCTGATGAACAGCGCCGCGGGATTCGCTCAAACGGCGACCCTCGTGCAAGCGGGCGGTCGTATCGGTTCAACAATCGGAGCGGCGTCGGGTGCCGCGGTTCCACCCGGGGTCCGGGCGATCAATATCAATCTCGAGCCGTCCGTTGCCCTCCTCGACCAATTGACCAAGGAGATCATCGACGGCGGGGTGAAAGTACCCGTGGAGCGAACCATTGCACTCGAGGAAGCTCCCGGCGTCCTGGCTGAGATCCGGTCTGGTCGAGCTGCCGGCAAGACAGTCATCCTACTTTCTGAGGGATGAACGCAGCCCGCGCGCCGCGAATCGCGCACGGCGGGGCCGCGCTAGCGGGCAACAGCTTGTTGGGGCCTTCCCGACGCGCGAGTCGCGGGTGCGACTTGACGTCGTTGGCTTTACCTCAAGGGTGATTGAATGATGTCGACCGCGTCCCCCCCGATCCTCTCGCCAGAGCCCTGGGACCCTCAAGTGGACGCGAATCGGAGCATGCCGAAACGTGGTGAGTGACCGACGACTTCACTGGCCCGAACTAGGCGGACGGGTTCGAGCTCATTCGCGAATATACTCCAGGACGACGAAAGCATTCTTATCGGGTGGAAACACGGGATAGAATACCTTCTCGATTCTTCCGCGATCGGCTACGAAGGTCAAGCGTTTGACAAGGGTTCTTCCCAACAAGGGGAAGGTCGATTCCCTGCCTTCGAAGGTTACTGTCGGCGACCTCAGATCCGCAACGAAGGTCGGCAGTCCTCAGGCCCTTGTTACTTCAAATCGGGAATCGTTGAG
>JBAUYF010000044.1:0-9368 GCA_049584655.1 Thermoplasmata archaeon
CCCCCCCGCCACGCATCCTCCACCCCCGCCTGATTTTTTGATCGCGGTTACGATGAACTCAGCTTTCGTGAAGATTCCTGTCGTGTTCTCGGTGACCATGACCCCAATCTGGTGGGTTCCCGGTGAGGCGCTCGATGGAATCGCTACGGTCAAAGATAGTGAGTTTCCATCATTCTGGAAGTATGACGTCCACCCTGAGGGGAGGTCATAGACGCTTGTGTAGAGGAGGTCTTGAGGGCAGGATGATCCACAATCATAGCCTAACCCACCCTGTATTGCACCCTGACTCCCGATATCTATGTCATTTGCGTAAAGTTGACCCCACCCGAGAGTAAATCCCATCCAAGCGTTGAACCACTCGTTCGCGATCGTTACACTTGCTCCGCTTGTATAGGTATTAGGACCGGATGGTGCTTGACTACTGTAGGACGACCACCCGCTAGTTGCGGAGTTATCTACGAAGTGAAAATTCCAATCGGGAAAGTTTTGATCCGGCAGGTTGTGAATTTCTTCATAATCGGTATAATCGTAGAACTGCTGTTGCTGACCTACTGTGCACTGCCAGTACTGACCTCCAAAGAATCCCGTCCCGCCTGTGTTGTAAGAGTCCGAGTAGAGCAAGACAGAGGTGGCTGTATCGTAGATTAGGAAGTTTATGTTTCCAGCCGCCGTTGCCTCCATCGTGAATGTATACTCGTGATTGTCTGCCAAAGTGTACGGGAAGTCGGGGTCGTAGTTTCCAGAGCAACCCGGATCTACCGACCAACCACCGTCCCAATAGTTTCCAACTCCTAGAAACCCGATCTGGTCATACGATTGTGCGTTGTCCCAGATCGAAAGTAGCACGTAGACCCAACTCCCACTGCCCGGCGCCGCATCGGGCGTCGTTATTGTTGCAGAAACGGACGTAGGGTTCTTCGAAAGCGAATTGTAAGCCCCTACCCAGTAAAAAGGCCCGCTATACGGGGACCGCGAAGACACGGCTAGGTCTTTCGAAGTCAACCCAGTGTCAAAATTATTCGATGGTTTCGGTGCCGGAGTTGGCCCAGGAGCTGGTATCGAGTGTTCGCCGACCCCTTTGGCGAGGCTGGCATGACCGACTTCAATCGTATCTGCTGGACTAGGGGCGAATCCACTAGATCTTACAGCCGGGGGTTTGCTCGCTTGGGTAGACGGTGAAAGAAGAACTGAAACGCCGGATAGAAAGAGAATCCAGACCAGTAAGAAAACTATGAACGAACGAAGTGGCCCCCCGAGAATCGTCAAGCTAAGTGGCTCCACTTTGAATACGAACTAGAAATGTAGAAACCCATGTGATTCTCACAGAGTTGTCCGGAGCTACCCAAAAATTCGGTCCAGGTCCTCCAAGGCCGCCGATGGAAAATTGATAAGACGATCCTAAGTGATTCACGGCTACCCCGTCCAGATTGCCTCCACCCGGTGAGCAAAGTCCAGAAAGCCAGAGACTAATTTGGTCCCCATTATAGTGAACCACAACTGTCGATGTGTTGTTCGTACTGGGACAAGGGGAGCCGGGTGGCATCGTGACGAATATAGGTTGAAGTGAAGTTTGTTTCTCCCCGGCATAGTAAACGGCCACCCCGACGATCAGGAGGGCGATCAGAACGCCGACAAGTAAGGCGAGGTAAATCTCCGCGTTCCTCGTCATTCACCATCCAACTCCGCGTAGTATTCGGCGCAATTTAATTCTGCCGATTTTCGATTCGTAATCATTCGATTCTTCGAGCCGAATCGCGTCCGTTTCAAGCCTGTGGCGACACCGCTCTGAGACCCTGATAGACACGAGCAAAATTCTGATCTCAGGAATGAACTTTACCATATCGAGTGGGACTGCGAGATTTGGGCGATCTGCAGGCGACTCGAATTCTTAGTCCGGTTCGTGAGAGAATGTCCGTGAGATTTGTAATTCGGCTAGCACGCTCATCGTACGCTCGCTCGACCCCTCTCCTCATACCCTCGCGACAGACGGGCTCGCCCGGTTGGACCGTGACCTCCACATTTACCCGATGGACGTGCACTGATTATCGATGTCGCAACCCAACCGCCAATATACCTGTCGCCGCTTTTCCAAGACGGGCTATGGGGCCAAACTCGGCGAACCTTGGCGGTCGTCCGTACGCGATCCTAGATCGCGACGTCGCAAGGGTCCGCCAACGAGTCGAATCAGGGGAATCGATAACCCGAGTTGCTAGGTCGCTTCGGGTCTCTCGCGCGGCCGTTCGATCCGCGCTCGATAGGTCGAGACCGACAACCGACGGAAACGAGTCGGCAACCCTGGTTAGCGCCGTAGAGGAATCCCGTCGGGAACGAGTCGAAAACGGTGGCGAGAACGGGGACGTCTTCCTGCGTAACGCGCGCGACATCGTTTCTAGAGGATCCGGAGAAAATATTGTTGCTTTCCCCGAGCCGAAGACCGTTAACGACGGAGCTCTTCCACCGGTTCCGAACGAGCAGGCCGATCCGATCGAACCCCCTACCCCTCACGCCCCAGACTGGCTCGTTAATCTGGATCCAAACGAAGCGAAGCGCCTCCTCGCAGAGGCCCGGGCAAAGGGTGCGTCGAGCGCCCCGGATCCGGACGATGAATCGGTCGATCTCTCGGGGCGAATTTGAACGACCGAGCGAGCTCCCCGGTCGTCGGGGCCGTCCTCGCAATCGTCGCCGTCGCCGTCTTCCTCGTGATCGTATTCGTCCTCCTCCCAGCGATCGGAGTTCCCGCCCCATGACTCCGACGGACCGTCCCCGGGATCGATCGTACCGAGCGACGATGAACGCTCGCGGGAACTCCGCGTTGCTTACCCTCGGTATCGTCGCCGTCGTGATCGGCCTAGGGCTCCTGACGATCTACGTTTTCCTTCCGTGGCTCGGGGTCCATATCCCATGAACTCGGCAAAACGTGAGAGTAAACTGCGCGGTATCGCTCAGTTATCGGCCGGTGATGGCGTCCGGGTCGTCGATCTCGCCGTCTACGGGCTTGCGATCGTCGTCGGTCTCTTTTCGCTCGGCCGATCGCTACGGAGTCGAAAATGAGCGGCTCCTCGGAGCCCGTCCGACCAATCCCGCTACCCCGCCCGATCCCGGAGTCCTGTGGAGATTGCGGATCGAAGATCAATCCCGGATGGTCGACGATCTTCCGATCCGCATCGACGGGCCAACCGTTCTGTTACTCCTGCGCTCGGTCGCGAATTCTCACCAAGGCGGGTCTAATTTTCGATCGGATCGAAGACATTGTAGTTCATCGCGAACAGGCCTGAGCCCGGACCACGCCAATTCCACGACAGGCCGACTTGGTACCAATGACGGTCTGGCGTGTAGCCATTGAGCAGGTACGCCGCACCGTAACTACAATCGGAACCCTGCTCTGTCGCGGTGACCGTGTAGATGATCCCCGAGGTGCCGTTCGCAAAAACCAAGCCGGCTTGAAGATCGTAGAAGTCTGGTGGCAGGCCGCCTGACTCGATGTAACGCCACACAAGGGGTCCAGCCGCGAGTGAGAAGCCGACGAGGGCACCAATAAGCGCCGCCGAGACCGCCAGCCTGATGTTTGGCACTTCGCGTCTCATGACCCGTGATCGCCCAATAGGCTCCGCTCACATGACACCGTGCTCTACGGTGGCCTGAGGAGGTAGGGTCGGACTCTCCGTCCAAGCGGAACCCTACCGCCGAGCGGATAAGCTGAGATCCGCTCCTAGATGCTTGGAATGTCACGGAGATAAGATGACACAGAAGATTTTCGTCGCCTATTCCTATGAACTTTATCCGGGGGAGGAGTACCGCGCGTGCTTCTCGAGGGCCGGGAAAGTGTGGGGGCTAGAATTCCTATATGCTGATTCTCAGATCAGCAACGAGCAAATCCTCGACAAGATCGAGCAGATGATTCGCGAGTCGACGTTTTCAATTTTCGACATTTCAGACTGGAACCCCAACGTCACACTCGAACTAGGACTCGCTCGTGGGATTGGCCACCCGACCTTCATCGCAATCAACCCCTCCAAGTCCACTGGCGGTATCAAGGAAGCCCCGTCCGATCTTCGTGGACTTGACCGTATTCAGTACGACTCGCCCAGCACCCTCGAGGCGAGGTTATCGCGACTCTTCGAACAGCAGTTTGGAAGGGGGGAATCGTTCAGTCAGTCTCTTGGCGACGTGATTCGAGATCACGTTAACGCTTCACTAGATCAGTTCATCCGACTGCGCAAGTCTGCACCCGATCGGGATACCACAGTCACCATCCTTCCTAGCGGTCCGATTCTGCCACTTGAAACTGAAGTGGTCATACGGGAGCTTCCTTCCTATCAGTTTCGCTTTCCTCCTGACCCGTTCCGCCCCAGCGCACCGGCAGACCCTTGGGTTACGGCGGTCACGGGAAACATCGTAAGGGCCGCGATTGCCGCAGGCTTAGCGATTGAACTCATCGCTATCGGTGTGGTGAGCGGCGCAAGAGTGCTGGCTGCAGGTGCCCTGCTTGTCACACTGCCGACCGCGGGTTGGTTCTTCTCGGCCCGACGCAAGCGACGCTCATTCGAGAATGCCAACCCTTACTCGGTAACATACCGGCGCCCTCCGGCTCGGTCTGTCGGACCGTACTTCGTTTGGACGCTTGGGGAACCCGCTGACCCGGACGACCCTCACGAACGGGCGCAGGAGGGGGATCCTCGCGCGGTGGGTGTCGAAATCAAGTGGCGTGCTGGTCGTCCACCACCGAAGCCGGCCTCTAACGGCTCTTGAGAGCTACGGTCGCAGAACGCATGGAGCTTCTCGAATCCGGGCGGGACCGAACCCCTCCCTCTACCTTCGCCGGATGAACTCGGGGGCCCCATATCCATGTGACCGAAAGGCTGGTCCCCGACGCGATGTGGGGCCAAGGAGGCGATGACACCTTCTCCGTCGTAGGGTAACCGTGGCACACACAGGGTACGCTTTCGCCCTGCACCGTATTCTCCCGAGGATGTCGCCCTGGACCGAAGACCGGATTTGGGAGGCGGTCGACGCATGGAGGTGGATTCCTCCTGAGTCGAAGAGAATTGTTGACAGGAACTTTGAGCTGGCGATCACCCCCGGGTCATACGCGCTAACCTATGCGTACGGGCTCCGCGCCGAGGATGGTCCTTCGGCCGAGGTCGTCCTGACCAAGATGGAAAAACACGTTCGCGACATGGGCGGAACCGGAGTCAGAGTCCAGGTCGACCCAAGGACGCATCCCCACGATCTACCGGAACGGCTGGGTCGACGGGGATACAAGGTCGCCGAAGAGGCCGAAGCTCTCGCCTGGGAGTTGCTCGATGAGAACGGTGCGCCCCGGCTTCCGGGTTTCCGCCCCGCGCCGGGAGTCACCGTACGAGAAGTCTTGGCCGAGCCGGAGTACGACGCGTTTCGGAACCTTTCGCTCCCGATTTTCGATGAGCCCGCCCCGCCGGAGGAAACCTTAGTGGCTTTGAGAAGGGAATTCACTTAACAACTGCAGGAAGAGGGACACTCGAACTACTTCGTCGCATGGGAGGGACCGTTACCTATCGGACGGGCGGGTCTGGAGGTCGTAGAAGAAGTTGCTCGCCTTTGGGGAACGGGGGTGCTCCCGCAGCACCGCCGGCGCGGTGTGTACGGTCAACTGGTTCGAGCACGATGTGAGGAAGCTCTGCGCCGAAAGGCGACCTTGGCGCTGACCACCGCGAGGGTAGGCACTTCGGGACCGATCCTGAAACACCACGGGTTTCATCCCGTGGGCTCCATTCGCGTCTTCGAGGCTCGCTGGTAGGGCTGCTTCTGTTGTTCGAACAAAGCACTGGTCGGGGGCCCGTCCGACTCACCGAGCCGCTGACAGAGGAGGAAGCGAGACGGCTCCTGGTGGTCGCCGCCTCCAGAGACATCGAGTGTCACGCGATCGTCGCGCTCGAACTCCTCATGGGGCTGCGACGATCCGAGGTTCTCCGGGTCCGACTGGTCGATATCGGCGACGGGATTCTCACGGTCCACGGCAAGGGGCGGGAAGGCGGCAAGAAGCGCTGGCTGCCGTTCCACGACGAGGTCCGGAGAATCCTGCCCGAGCTGGTGGCCCACCGCCGACAGGTGGTCTCGGGGTTCCGGGGACCCGATCCGGGATTCGTGTTCGTCCACCGGGTCGACGACGGGCGGTGGAAGCCGTACGGAATCCGCGTGTGGTCGAAGGCCTACGTCGACCGGAGGTTCGTGATCCCCGCGTTCGAGGAGGCAGGCGTTCGCAAGGCGGCGAACCTGAATCGTGCCCTTCGCCGCACTTGCGGCAGGACCGCGTGGGTCCACGGAGTCCCCATCGAGAAGATCAGCTACATGCTGGGGCACGAAGACACGCGGACGACCCGTCGCTACCTCGCGCTGAACCTCGAGGACGTGCGCTCGGTCATCGCGGTGCTGAACGAGGTCTTCCCGTCGGCAAGGGGGGCGTGAGCCCGAATGGAGCGAAAAGGTACAAACTCCCTATCGGAGCGGTTCGAATCCGCTCGGGGCTACAATCAAAGTAATGGCGAAGCGCCCAGAACATTGATGGCGACCGATCGCCTGGCAATCAAGTCCATTCGCCCTTCGACGCTGAGAATGCTTCAGCCGTACAAGAAGGGCGACATGACGCGGGACGATGTCCCCGTCGACTTCATCGAGGAGTATGTCCCGAAGGAATTTGTAGCGGAGATGATCCGTCAGGCGGAAGTGGGACCAGGAGTCCCTTGCGACAGGTATAGGAAGAGCGGGAGTGGAGGCGTTTTGACACGCCTCAGGGCGACGCGACCTCTGAGCCTTAGAGCCAGTACCCCGGGCCTCCGAGCGACAGCTCGAATGGATTTGTCGAACGCATGACCTTCTCGAGATCAATCCCCACCGACTTCCCCCGTGGTGTGAGGTCAAGTTGATAGGATGAAACGGGGTGAAAGAAGTCTTTCACGGCCGAGCAGGAGCCCACCGGGCCCAGGTCGATTTCGCTGGATCCATCGTCCGCTTCACCCGATTCCCGCTTCGGTGGACATCGATTACAGTGCGCTGCCGAAAGTCTGATGGACTCCCCAGTCAACTTGTCGAAGGGTCCCAAGTCCCCCCTGCCAGCGCACCCCACTTCGTTCCAGAGCCCCTGAAGACATGAAAGATCTGCTACTCTCGAAGCCGTTGCATTTGGAGCCGAACGTAGCGGTCCGGCGACCGTGCAAAGCGACGCCACATCTATGAGAGATTGCCCTCATACTCGCGCCGCGACGGCTGTTCCGGGTACGTCTCGGTCGGCCGGCGTCTGACTGGGAGAACAAGCCGAGTGCGGCGAGGAGAAAGTTCGCTGTGCAAGTACTCGATGGATGAAGTCCGATAAGTGCCGAACGAGTCGACATTCAAACGATCCGGGGAAAAGTGGGTCGACCGATTCTGGTTCAAGAGCCACCCGATCGGCGTTGTCTAGAGATCCGGAAGAATGAGTGTGCTCGCAGATCGTCGTTGCACTCTTCGAACAAACGACTCTCCGAGAAGCTTTCCGTCTTCCCGACGATAATCCATGCACCAACGGTGAAGGAGATCCGTTGGGGGCGTTGAAAACAACACGGCCATGGTATGCGGGCCGTGCCATTTCGTCATGAGGGTCCTCGAACTGTCATTCGCACCGAGCTCTCGAACGACGGCTCTCCTGCTTTACCGTCCTCGCCGAGAAGGGAAGAGCATTTGGCGGATTGGCCGACGCTCCCTCTCCTTGCTATCTGTCTCGCCTCGCCCGAGCAGCGTTCCGGGCCTCGATCTTCGGGCACGAGGCAGGTGGAGAGCGTGGACCCAGCAAGACCCTTCTCCCGTGCAACAGTGGGAGCGACCCTATGGAAAGCAGCCTGGTCGGGCTCGCCAGAAAGCGGGCGCACATTCAGAAGGAGCTCGCGCCTTGCGCTATGGAGCGCACTACCTTCCCGCCCAAGCTTAGTAAGTTTACCCATCGCTCCGCGCCTGCCCCGCCAAAGCATGGACGGATCCATCGGCTTCCAGCGCCTGGCCAGATAGAACTCGGCCCTAATGCGGCAACTCGAGCAGTCTAGCAAGCACGGCCGCGAAGATGGCGAGAAGGATGGCAATCAGTCTTTCTACCGTGCGAGTTTCGAAGGGCCACTCCGAGATGTTTGACGCCCATTCCGTGAGGACTTTAAACCTCTGCAGCTCGATGAGCTCTTCAATCTTGTTCGCCGGAGAGACTTCATGATTTGTTGGTCCGGCGCGCTTGGGAGATGAGAGCAGAATCTTGCTCAGAGAACTGAGCTTCGCCTCCTCTTCCTCCTTTACTTCCACCATTCTCTTGTGTATCCCGAGTAGGGGAATGAAGAGCATCGAAACGCCTATCGCCACGATCACGAGATTGATTGCCAGAGAAGCCACATCTCCCGTGATCAGGCTCGCTCCGAGCGTGATCGTGATCGCGATGGAAAAGATGCCAGCGGAGTACACTACGATCTGTCCCAAGGGTCGCAGACCTAGCATTCTGTCTTCAGAGAAGTGTTTCAGTTTTAGGGGTTCGAGTCCAAATCTAGAAACACCCAGAACACAGCTCAGATACACCCCGAAGGCCGCCCCATAGATCGTGAATGCGAGGAGGGAGAGGAAGGTAATGCCCACGAGGGAAACTAGATTGCCCGCCAGCAGCGCCCGCGCGGGAAAGTACAGCAGAAAAAAGACTAGTGTGAAGAATAGCGATCCGCCTAGGCTTGTCATTGGACCGAAAGCCCTTTGATAAGCCGCCTCGCCATCTTGCGCCAGAGGAGACAGCTTGGGTCTCGCGGCAACGACGAGTTGCCGCAAGTACCCTGTCAAGTACATATCAACGAAGAGAGACAGGGTGGACACCACGACTTCGGCAAGACCCTGAGCTACCGGCACTTGTTGAGTGACCTGGAATATCGAGAAGACGCTGGCCGAGACGGTCTCGTGCCAGGCTTGAGTTACGTTGAAGTTGCCCAAATAGAACACGAGGAAGGAGCCGGGACCTCCCGCCGCGATCGCGAGTACGAGGCAGCCTATCCAGTATCGCAAGCGGGTCGGCCGGATGAGCCTCTCGGGGATGGTCAATCGTTCTGTGCCAGGCGAGCCTAGTTCTCTTGACAAGATCGGTGTTCGGCCGCGGTTGGCTTACGGTAGATTTCGGATTTAATGTTGTTTTATTGTAGTTGGGTGGATGAACCGTCTTGACTGGAGCCGCCGAGGTCGAGAGAGCGGACAAGGCGCAAGGGCGCTTTCTCGTCGGGCAAACCGCATCGTGTCGAACGACCTGACTTAAATCAGGAGATTGAGCACGCCCCCACGGGTCGGGGCGTCCGTCTGAAGTAGCCCACTCCGCGACTATTCACCGGAGCGAGCGTGCGCGC
>JBAUYF010000045.1:0-48318 GCA_049584655.1 Thermoplasmata archaeon
GTCCGCCCGGGCGGACGGACCTAGTCCCGAGGATGTATCCCTGTCGAACCGCAATCCCAGCGAATCCGCTCGGGGCTACCGCAGATGGACCCGCCTACTATTTCGGCTAAGTTTCTCGAAAGGCTCCCTTTTGAGAACCCTTATCATAGAAACAGATCGACAGAAACTACTGACGTGGGCGGAGGGCACGCCAAGCGCGCTTTATCGAATCAGCCCGCGTCGGGCGCGGCTGGACAGTATCTGGCTTAGGCCCGAGTATCCCAATCGTCGCAGCGAAGCGTGCATGGGCGGCGGGCCCCCCCCTCCGCCGGTCTGCTCCTCCATCGCAGCCTCCATCACTGCGCCGGGAAGCCGGGCCCCGCGCTCCGAGACCCGGCGAAGCAGAGCGAGGTAGGGGGACATCTCGTCCCAGCGTCCTAGGACGGTCAGACCGATCGTCATGTTCACGGCGTACGGGTCCCATTCCTGACGATGCCATTCGCCCGAAGAGGCATCAAATGCCTCCCGAGCAGTCGGGAACATGTCGTCCTGACCTACCATCGCGTACGGAAGGAAGAGAGTACTCGCCCGTACCGAGGGCGATTCGGGCACCATCCGGTCTACCATCGGCCGCAACGACCTTGGGAGGCCCGAGCCTGTGAGGATGCCGCCGACGGCCCCCCATGCGAGGGCACTCGCCCCCACCAGGCAGAACCCGAGATGTGGGTTCTGGGTGACGATTTGCTCGACCTCGTCGGCGACTCGCCGCACCTCGTCCCACCTGCCGCGAGCAGCCCGAACCAGCGCCACCGCGCCTAAGGCATGGGTCTGGATGTGAAAGTTCCGGGTGCCCGAGACCTCCCGAAATCGAGCCGCAAGGCGCTCGGTCTCCTCGAGGTCGCCGGCCTCATAGCAAGCGAGCACCCTCCACAGGAGGGCTTCGGGCTCGAGAATGGAGGCCCCTGAGCCGACCAGCGAGTCGATTCGTTGGCCGACGGCAACGGCCGCGTCAACGTCTCCGGCCATCAGCTGGGCGGCGACTACGTGTGGAAGGACGTCGGCGAATGCGCCCGGTTCTGCCGAGGCTTCCACTAGTTGCAGTACCTCGGACAATCCGGCGGCATTCCCGGTAAAATGCGCCCGCTGGGCCACGAGATCCGCGAGAGCTACCGAGCCTCCGGACCCGCGGGCGACCCGAATCCCTTCATCGAGCAGGGCGATCACTTCTCGGCTTTCGGGGAGGTGAGTAAAAAAACCCCAGTAGGACGTCGGAACCCGCGTCGCGTCGGCATACAACTTGGCGGGGGGCTCCAGTCCGCTGGTTCGGTAGGCGTCCAACGCTTGTTGAGATTCGATCCAGGCACGGTCGCCGTCGCTTTGGAAGACGCGGATGGACGCCAGGAGCTCGTGTACTTTGGCGGACTCCTCAGGCCCCGTCGCGAGCGACTCCGCACGGATGCAGAGCTGGGCAGCATGCTCGAACGACGCGCGCTCTGAATGGCGGCGCGCGGCGGCAAGCAGTGTCCGTACCGCCCCGTGTCGGAGGACGGGCAATTCAGGGTCGTCCCTCCAGACCCAGTCCGCATCCGCCCCACCGACCGCCTCCCACCAGTGGTGGGCGAGGATCTCGACGTCCTCGGGATCCGCGCCCTCCCGGGCGTAGCGAGCGTGCAGCCGGAGCCGCTCAGCTGCCCCGAGGCGACTGTACGCCACATCCCGAACCAGCCCGTGGTGAAAGCCATACTTTCCGTCGTTCGACGCGAGGTACCGTAAATGGGTCAGGCGCGCAAGCTTCCCCGCTACGTCGGCGGGCGGCCGAGACGCGAGGAGGGCGACATCGCGCACCGTGAAACGCTCGCCGACGACCGCCGCGCACCGGAGCACGTCGCGTTCCTCTGCCGGCAACTCATCAAGGCGCGCGCCGATCGCGGCCTGGATGGTGAGCGGCACCTCCCCCGCGGGTCCGGAGGACCGGGCCATCTCGAGCACGAACAGCGGATTTCCTCGCGCGCGCTCGATGTCGGCGCCGTCCATCGCGCCGACGCTCCTCGCGAGAGCCCCCGTCGCGTCTGGGTCGAGCGGCCCGAGCTCGAACTGCGAGTGGTCGGCGCTCGGACGCAGATCTGCGGAGTCACCGAGCTCTGGTCGAGCAGTCGCCAGGACAAACAGTCGTGATGGATTCGCGTCTGTAAGCCGATCGACCAATCGAACGACGTTGGGTTCGGCCCAGTGCAGGTCCTCGATCCACACGACCACTGGGCGCTGCCGAGACAGCACCTCGAGATACCGACGCCACCCGAGGGCGAACTCCCCTTCCCGTCCGGACGCCCGGATATTCAGGAACCGCGGCACCACTTCCAAGCCGGCGCTGTGACACAGTGACTCCTTCACTCTCTCACGCTCTTTGGGGTCAGGGATCAAGGGGACCAGACGATCCAGTACTGTAGAGGTCGTCAGTTCCTGGCCTTTGGCGGTGAGGAGCTGACGCAATGGAATCTGGGAGCCGGTCTCGTCGTCGGGACGGCATCGAGCCGTCAGCACGTGGGATACCGATCCAACCGTGTCGATGAACTCCTCGGCTAGCCGGCTTTTTCCCTGCCCTGGTTGTCCCAAGACAACGAGGAGAGTCCCTCGTCCCTTCTGGGCCCTTGCGTAGGCGGACTGCACCACTTCAAGCTCCGAGGCGCGGCCGACGAACGGCGGGCGCGCCGTGGGGTGGGCTTCGAGGATCCGGACCAATCGCCACACATTGATCGTTCCCACCCCCTTGAGAGGGCGTGAACCACAGTCCTCGAACTCGCCAGCGTCGAGGGCGGCATCGTGGCACCCCGGCCCGATGAAGATCTGGCCAGGCGCCGCGGCCGCCTGAAGTCGAGCAGCAATGTTCACGCAGGCGCCGACGAGCGTATGGTCCTGCTCAGCCGCACGCGCGCCTATGCCGAACAACACACCACCGGTTTCGACGCCAATGCGCACATCGATTCCCAAGTCCTCGGGGTGGCGGCGATCGATCACCCTCACGCAGTCGGCTGCGGCTCGCAGCGCCCGCTCCGGATCGTCGATGTGGGCTACAGGGGCACCAAACACGGCGAGGACTCCGTCCCCCAGGTACTTCTCGATCGTACCCCCGTGGGAGCCTACGATGCCTCGGACGGTGGCGAACATCTTCCGAAGCTCATCGTGCATCCGGTCCGGCCCGAGGCGCCGGACGAGCTCTGTCGAACTCACCACGTCGATGAATAGGCACGTGATGACGCGGCGCTCCGGGGATTCGGCGCTGTCGGATTCGTCGATCACGGGCTCTCTCCTTCTATCTCGGAAATCGTGGAGCGCCTCATAGCTGTGCCGACTGCGGCTGGGCCCGAATCCTCGGCCGGGGTGCGGCAGGCACGGCTAACTCCTGGGTTCGCCCATCTGACGCGGTCCCGTCGCTGGTACGGTCAAAACCGCGGAGTACCTCGGCTACGACTCCAGGCCGAGTGGACGGGCGGTGAACGGCCTCTCCTCTCTTCTTGCGCCCTGCGGTTGAGGCAACGGTGTAGAGTCGTAGAGTGAAGTCTAAAGACCGGACCAGTGCGCTCGCCGGTTGTCCAAGAATGTCACTTCCATCTCTCCAAAAGAACCCATTTGCCAGTAGTCAGCGATTCCGCCCGGGGTTATATCGGTCAGTCCGACCTTCTGTTCCAGCTAGGGCGTTCGAAAGGCCCCTCTCCTAGGGAACCCTTGTTGTAAGAAAGGATCAACGGAGTCGGCGGATCTGAGGGATGGACGCGCAAAGCACACCCTTTTTTACGGACCTGGCGTAAACTCGTCCATGGCGGCCCTGAGCTTCCAGACCCGACTCGTACGACCCGAGGGGATAGGAACATGGACCTTCGCGTTGGTCCCCAAGCGGCTCTCGGAGAAGGCCCGACTTCGGTCGCACCAGCGCGTGAAGGGGACGATTGACGGAGTCCCGTTCGCTTCCTCGCTCATGCCCCGGGGAGATGGGATCCTCTTTCTCGTGGTGAACAGCGTGCTGCGAGAGAAGATTGGCAAAAGCGGAGGAGACGCGGTCGAGGTGAGCATGGAGCTCGACACGCGGTCGACCCGGATCTCCCTGCCACCGGCCCTGAGGAAGGCCTTGACGAACGATGTCGCCGCCCGCAAAGCTTTCGAAAATCTCGCGCCCTCGCATCGGAAGGCGTTTGTGGCGTGGATTGCGACCGCGAAGCAGGACGAGACCCGGGACCGCCGTTTAACCAAAATCCTGCAGATGCTGCATCGCGGGAAAACCCTCAACTGACGCTTTAGGGGACACTGTCTCGGGTCCTTCGGTTCGGGTTCGCTACGAATCGGTAGATGGGCGATCAGAGCATTTGACCGTCGGCAGATGAAAGTACTCGGCCGTTTCGGCCGGCTTTCCGGTAAATGACCTGTTTTTGATCAACCTCGCAAGTTTGTCGAGCAATGAATGTAGATCCGGCTCGATTCCTTCTCCGGCTCTTCACCGTCGGCATTTCTACATTCGTAGTACAACCTTGAGTTCTGTACAATCCAGCGAATCCGCCCGGGGCTAGATTCCATTAAGCGTGGGGGCCTCACCTCGGTCAACCGTACGTTAGCGACCAAAAGCCGGCGGGCTGCTTTCGGCTGCTGCTTACGTGAAAGCCCAGAGCGCCTCGTCCGTCCCGACGCACAATAGCCCGCCCTCACTCGGATCATAGTTCAGGTATTCCAGGGACACACCGGTGCATTGGGTGTTCTTGTGAGTGGTCGAGGAGGAGATGTTGGTGAAACCGCCCGCCCCCGATTTCCACAGGAAAACATACGGCCCGGCTCCCTGGGACGTGACTCCCGATACCAGAACCGCGTTCAGTGCCACATCGAAACCCATGGCGCCTGAAAGGTGGGGACGTGCAGAGGGGTTGGTGTGGATCCAGCTTCCTGCGTGGAAAGTCCAGAATCCGTAGTCCGATTCGCTGGGCCCCCCGCCGTTCAAGAAGAGGAGCACTTTGCCCAGCGCGCCATCATAGACCACCTGGGGAAATTCTACTGCGGGCGGAAAACCGGAGCCCGCAAAGTGGTGCCACGTCCCGCTAACGAAGCTCCAGGTCTGGTTGGACCCGCAATCGCATCCCGTGGTGCTTCCTCCGTAGTAGAGGACGTACCCATCCGATGCGTCATACACGACCGTCGCCGGGTAGTCAACGCTGCTTGTCGGGCCTCCTTTGAGCAGCAGGTGCCCCCACGCCCCGTGTGAGAGTTCCCAGACCTGGACGCCCGCACCCGTTCCCGTGAAATCAATGAAGAGGAGCATTTGGCCGTCGTGATGGTCGTAGACGAGGTCGCCCACGGAAGGAGCGACGGTGGGGGTCGCGAGTCCGAGGTTTACCCAGTGACCACTTTCAAATCCGTAGGTTTGGGAATGTCCGTGGGCATCCTCGGCGATCACCATCTCGTAGCCTGCGGGGTTCCAGACGATGTTCGTGTCGAATCCCGTCACGAAGGAACTCGGTACTTGGACCTCTGTCCACTTGTAGCTCGCGCCCACGGCGGAGCCTGCGAGTGCCAGAGCGCTCACTGTCAGAATGACCTTAACCAGAGTGGTCGCGAACACGGTTCAATTCCCCAGAAGGTGAGGTTGCTGCCCTCCCGGCGCCGGTCGCACTGAGTCTCTCTAAGTAAAACCACCGATAGACGCCAATTGAGATGGACCCGGAAAATTTGGTACCCACCTGTTTCGTCGAGATCTCGATGCGCGAGGGTTCACACGACGATTCGGCCGTCCTCGAGCAGAGGCTTGCCATCGACGCTGACGTCGGCGCCCTTGAGAACGAGCCATGGTCCGGGGGGAGACGCAATTTTGCCGCCGCGGAAGCTGTTCGCTCCGAGCTGAAGAAGGACAGCTCCGAGCTCCTGGTCCTCCATCATGGGCAACTTGGTGATCTCGGGATTAAGTCCCACCGAGATGTACCCAAGTCGATCCCTTCCCGCGTGGGGCGCCTTCGCGTAGCGGGTCAGAATCGGCTCGCCTCCGGACTCGTAGGACTGCGCCTTTAGGTGACCGTCGGAAAACCTCCATCGAGGCCCGGTAACGGGTCCGCTCGGAGGATAGTCCGTGTGGTTGCCGATAACTTCCCCTTCGACGGAAGTATGGTCGATGCAGACGCCGACGACTCCCCCCGGGATGCTGGCCATGTTATTTCCGGCCTTTAGGTCCGATGCGTCCACGAGCGCATCGTCGAGCTGAATTGGAAATTTACCCAGCTTGAAGGTAAGATCGGTGCCGTTCGAGTGGCTCACTCTCACCACTTTTCCCCGATGAAGACGATCGCCGACTCGCGAACCGAGTCGGTGGAGTTCCTCTGGCAGGACGAGGCTGGCTCGGAGCAGCTCCTCCCGCCACTCGTCCAGGTCCAGCCGCCACCGGTCCGCAGAGAGCTGGCTGGTTCGACCGAGGAACATTCGGGCGCCTCGAATCTTGGCTTTGGCCGCCCGGCGGTACCAGTCCGGATTGTAGGCTGCGACGCCCTTCAACTTCTTCGGGGGAAGTTCGTCCTCCCGCGGCCACTCCGACGGGCCGTGGAAGAACACGTACGCGGAGCTCTTCTCCATCGCGGCCCACTCATGACCGCCGACCCGCCCGGTGTGATGGCCCTCGCCGGCCTGCACCGCCTCCCAAAAAGAGGCCTCGTCCTCGTAGAGCAGCATCGGATTAGCGCCCATACGCCGGGCCTCGTTCACGAAGGGTTTAGCCCAAGGGAGGGACTCCGACCAGGTCTCGATGACGACGTTCTCCCCCGGACGCACGCGGAGGGTGTTCTTGAGGACGTTGCGAGCTACTTGGCTAGCGAGCTTCGTAGATGATTCGGACATCGGCGGGAAACTGCAGCTCCTCTACATATATCTCTCACAACCGCGGGACATCCGAGCTCAGATCGCGGATCCGCTACCGCGATGGCTGGCAGCCTCGTTGCGCGATTTCGATGAGTTACCGGCGGCCGTTTAGATTCTCGGTTGACCGCAATTTCCGCCTTGAGAACCGGCCCCCCGGACCGATTGGTCCTCTTTTCCAAGTCGGCCCAATAGAGTGCTGTCCGAATCTATTCGGGTTGGACATGCCGGCGCCGATTCACCAGAGCGGATCTGAATGTGGCTCATCCTGAGGCGCGGGTCGCAAAAGGAGGTCGATGTAGAACTCCCGTACGGTGTCTAATCCCCGGCAGAAGGAACTGCGAGGCACGTGAAATCTCACTTCAGCTTCCGCAATCGGATTTTGTTGGCTTCGCAGGTCCGATGCGCAAACAAAACGCCAGGCGCAGCAGAGAGGCCTCGCGAGTCACGTATGGTTCCCACAACCCGCGACTCCGTCGTCTTTTTGAAGCTCCCACTCTCGCTATTTGTCTCTGAGTGGCCTACCTAGGTAGTGACCGCCAAGATGGCCCGAAAGACTCACGGAGCCTCCGAGGTCCAGAACGCTGCCGTTGTCATCGATACCCACGCCGACACTCCGCAGCGCTTCGTGGACGAGCATTTCGACCTGGGCAATCCGCTGAACGGTGGCCAACTCAATCTCGAGTCCATTAAGCGAGGGAAGCTCGCCGCGGAGTTCTTTTCCGTTTGGGTCGAACCCGCGCTCTACAAGGGGCAATACGCCCGCCGCACGCTCGAACTGATCGACTCGGTCAAGCAACAGGTGGTCCTACATCCTGATCAGGTCGCGTTCGCAATCAGCACAGAAGGCATCGAAGCGGCTCATCGGATGCACAAGTTCGCCGCCCTCATGGGCATCGAGGGTGGCCATTCGATCGAAAATTCGCTCGCCCTACTCCGCCAGTACTTTGAGCTTGGGGTGAGGTACATGACTCTCACCTGGTCGAACTCGAACGACTGGGCCGATTCTTCTGGCGATCTCGACGACAAAAGCATCCCGCACATCAAAGAAGGTCTGACCAACTTCGGCGAAAAGGTAGTCCACGAGATGAATCGACTGGGCATGATGGTGGACATCTCCCACGTCGCGGACCACACTTTCTACCGAACGCGGGAGGTCAGCCGTGCCCCGGTTTTCGCCTCGCACTCTGGAGCGCGGGCTCTGTGCGACCATTTACGCAACCTGACCGACGACATGCTCGCCGCAGTGGCCAAGTCCGGCGGCCCCAATTCACAGGGGGGTGTCGTCCAGGTCAACTTCTTCTCCGGTTTCGTTTCGCAGGATTATTGGGACGCCATGAAAGCGCTGCGGCCGGAGGCTGACCAGGCCGTCACCAAAGCGCAGGATACCGCCAAAGGAGCGGGGCGAGAATTTACCTACACCGACCAACAGAAAATTCGACGCAGCTACCTCGACAAGATCCCCCGGCCACCCCTCTCAAAACTCATCGACCAGATAGAACATGTAGCCAAGGTGGCCGGTGTTGAGCACGTCGGACTCGGCTCCGACTTTGACGGAGTCAGTGGACAGCTTCCAGAAGGGATCGACTCGGTCGCCGACCTTCCCAAGATCACGCAAGCGCTGCTGGATCGCGCCTTTTCCGCCGATGACTGCCGCAAGATTCTGGGCGGCAATCTATTAAGGGTCTTCCGCGAAGTTGAGGCCGTGTCCCGAAATCTGCAATCTGAAACTGGCTTCCGCCAAAGTTCGCTCCCAGTCGCAGGGAACCCCGAAAGCCCGTAGAGCCCTGGTCGTCACTCTTCCACGAGTCTGCGGAGCCGTTGCAGCGCACCATCCCACTGGGCGGATACAACTGTCAGGAACCGGCGGGCTTCGAGGAGCCGCAGGGACTCGAGCTCGAGCAGTCGTTCCCTGCCGCGACGTGAACTGTGGACGACCCCCGCTCGCTCGAGGATCCCAACGTGCTTGCTGATCGCTTGTCGGGAGATCCCGGAACCTTCGGTGAGACGGGAGACTGACTGGGGTCCGCTGTGCGATAGGTGCCCCACGATCCGAAGTCGGTGGGGATCCCCGAGGGCGGCGAAGAGCGGGGCCGATCTGCTGGGGCTGGTCATTAGACTCGGGATCACCCCTGTTCGATGTGGACGCGAACGCGCTGAACCTGAATTCCCCATCCACCCTCGTGGCTCTCATAGGCAGACTTTCGATGGGTCGCGGGAATCTGGGAGAATCCGGTCTCGACCACGGTTAGTCGCGTACCGTCCTTCGTCTCTTCCAAAATGAACTCGACCAAGGTCGATGGATCCTCGACGACTTCGAGATCCGGACTGGATTCCAGAGGCTGCCAGCGGTAGCTGAATCGACGCGGAGGCTCGATTCGCTCCACCTGGATCAGCAGCGGCTTTCCGAGGTATGGGTTGCTCGTCGTCTCTTCTGGAGTCGCGACCTCGCTTGGCGCGATCGCACCCCGCACCGTTCGACCAGGTACGAACGGCCCTTCGAACTTGGCGCCGAACCAACGACCGAACTCCTGCGAATCGGTCAGCGCCTTCCAGACACGGTCTCGGGGGGCTCGAATGACGACGCTTTTCTCGATTCGATCTTCGCTCATGCGCAACCTTATGGTTGCCTATCGCGTTCCGGCATAAATACGCTGCGTCGGAAACCTGCTGCTCCGTCAGCCTCTAGGCCGAGACGGATCCGGAGCGAGAGACTCGTATTTCACTCACTTTATGGTCGAAGTTCGCCCCCCTGGCAGGACTTGTAACGCCGACTTGCGGGCCAACGATCGACCTCGAAAAGTTCTGTGTCGCGGCGCGTCTCCACGGGGCCAATAGATTGAGAAGAATCGACCTAGGATCGGGGCGTCAGATCGCTCGCGCTTCGATGAGATCCTGGTTGGGCCGCGACGCGCGAATCGCAATGATCGAAAATCTAGACTTCTCGAGCAGGGCTACCCATTCTGCCTCCGCTCGCTCGTGTCCCCCGGTCATCACCATCATGACCAGGTCGAGCCACAGACGAGACGGCGAGAGATCGCCCTCACGCAGTACGCCATCGATAATGAGGAGGGCACAGCCTTTCGACATCGCCCTCCGACAGTTGACCAGCAGCCGGAGTGCTTTCTCGCCGGACCAATCGTGGAGCACACGCGACAGAACGTACACGTCCCCCCCCGAAGGCACGGAGTCAAACGCAGAACCCGTCCGTATCTCACATCGGTCCGCCACGCCGGAACTTTGGAGGAGTGCGGGAGCCTCTACTACTGCCGAAGGCTGGTCAAACAAGATTCCCCGCGGTCGGGGGTGCGCGCGTAGAACCGAGGAGATGAGCGCTCCTTTGCCGCCGCCGACATCGACCAACGTCCCATGTCGGCCCAGGTCATAGCCTTCCAGAGGATCCCCCGCGATCCCGACGGACCAGGCCATCAACTTGTTGAACGTGGCCGCCGCTGACGGGTGTTGCGCCAGGAAGTCGAAGTGACCCATGCCGAAGACGTGATCAAACGCCGTTTCGCCAGTCCTCACGGAGTGCATTAGACCGCCCCAGGCACGGTAAGGTTCCTCGCCCGCAAAGATTGACGTCAAAGCCATCGAGCCCTTCGGATCGCTGACCAACAGCCGCCCCGTATCGGTCAAACCGAAACGAGCCCGCTCGTCCATCGTCAATACGTCGAGAGACGCCAGCGCCCTCAGCAATCGGTACAGTCGATCGGGTTGGGCTCCGACCTCCTCAGCCAGCCTGATCGCGTCCTTCGGCCCTCCAGATAGCGAATCCGGGATCCCAAGCTTCGTCCGCACATAGAGTGCCTGAGTGACGCGATACCCTCCTATCAGTTTCAGGAGTCTCGCTTCCGGCGGTTCGGGTTCTACATCGGACACACTATCTTCGCACTCCAGGGCAGACCCCCTCATGAAGCCCTCGAAATGACGCCCCCGTGTTTCGTGCGGGTCATTTTCGGCCTCCTTCAATTCGGAGCTCGGCAGGTTAGCCTAGGTGCGGCCAAGGCTCTCCTCGGATAGCATCGGTCGAGAGCCGAACCGCCGCACCCCAAGACGCGGAGCCCGAGGGTGGGCCTCAAAAGCTACGGTCGTGCTTCGAAGACGCGGTTGAATGGCGTCTCGATGGCCTTTCGGACCCGACTGAACCCGGCCTCTCGGAAAACCTCGTTGAGGCTCGCGTCGCTCGCTTGCGCTCCGAGCGCCTTTCCAACTTCTTGGGAAAGGGACGCCGGCACGCAAATCAGGAACGAGGCATTATAGAAAATTCGGCCAACCGCGTTCAAGTTTGCCGCGACAGTTTCCTTCGCAAACGGTTCAACCACCATCAAGGTCCCGTCCGGTTTGAGCCGTTGAAGCGCATGTCTAGCCGCACCAACCGGGTCTCCCATGTCGTGAAGACAATCGAAGAATGTGACTAGGTCATATTCGGGGCCCCGAAACTCCTTCGCGTTGGCGACCTCGAAGTCAGTGTTCCGGGTCACACCTGCAGTTACCGCATCGTTTTGAGCCCATTCGATCGACTCGAGGTGATAGTCGAAGCCGGTGAAGTTGGATTTCGGAAAGGCCTTGGCCATAATGATGGTAGACGCCCCGAGTCCGCAACCAACATCGGCAACCCGAGCGCCCGTCTGAAGTTTGGAGATCATGCCGTCCAGCGCCGGTAGCCAGGAGCTCACGAGGTTCGCAAGGTAGCCTGGCCGGAAGAATTTTTTCGTCCCGATGAAGAGATCGTTCTGATGCTCGTGCCATCCGAATCCCTTACCGGCTTTGATGGCTTCGGCGATCTTGCGCTGGTCTTTGTAGACGGATGCAATGCTGTAGAAAACGCCCGGCATGTAAACCGGATTATCCTCCACGGTTAGTGCAAAAGTCTGCTCCGGCGTCATCCAATAGCGATCCGTATCTCCATCGTACTCGATGTACCCGGAGGCAGCCTGGCTGGCGAGCCACTCCCGGGCGTACCGTTCGGGTATACCGGTTTTCTCGGCGAGAGCTGCAGAGTTGATCGGCCCGCTCGCCGCGAGAGATTTGTAGAGGCCTAGTTGCTCGCCGATGAGGATTGACGGGCCCTGGATGGCCGCCCCGACGTCCCCAAGAAATTTTCCGATGAACTGATTGAGCTTTTCTGGATCGACCGCCATGGTTGCCCTCGCGACGGATACAAGTTCCTAAAATAAACTCGAGGGGTCTCGGCCTCTGGACTCGCCGAGACCACCCTACCCCAGGCCATCCCGTTCTGGCCGAACCGATTCGAGGGCCGGTAGATTATACTTAATCTATCGGAATCTGTCCCGAGCGCGTGGCATCCACTCGTCGGCTAGCTGCGATTATGTTCACGGATACGGTCGGCTACACCGCATCCACGCAAGCGAACGAGGGCGGAACTCTGGATTTGCTCCGCCAACAAGCCGAACTCGTCCACCCTCTGGTGGCGGTTCACCAAGGAAGGGAAATCAAGTCGACGGGGGATGGATTTCTCGTGGAATTCGAGAGCGCGCTCAAGGCCACTCAATGCGCCGTCAGCATTCAACGCCGGATTTACGAACGGAATTCCGAAGGTGGCCTCAGCCCGATCCGAATTCGGATCGGCATCCACTTAGGAGATGTGGTGGGAAACGGAACCGACATTCTCGGGGACGCCGTGAATATCGCCGCACGAATCGAGCCCGTCGCCGAACCCGGAGGCATCTGTATCTCGGGCGCCATCTTCGAGCAGGTTCGGAATAAGATCCCCGACAAGCTCGAGAAACTTGCGCCGACGGCCCTCAAGGGTCTGCAGCTTCCCATGGACATCTACCGGGTCGTCTTGCCCTGGACTGTGGAAGGTCCGGGCGCCGCCGACAGCACGCCTGTCGTTCTCGAGAAGAACCGAATCGCCGTGCTGCCCTTCGTGAGCATGAGCCCCGATCCGAACGACGAGTACTTCGCGGACGGGCTCACGGAGGAATTAATCGCGAGTCTCGCGCTCGTCAAGGGGCTCAAAGTCATCGCCCGGACGTCGGTGATGGAGTACAAGAAGAAGGAGAAGCACGTCTCCGTCATCGGAAAGGAACTCGGCGTCGTGACGGTTGTTGAAGGAAGTGTCCGAAAGGCCGCAAATCGGATCCGGGTGACCGTTCAGGTCATCGATGTTGCCACGGAGGAGCACTTGTGGGCATCCAAGTACGACGACAATCTCGACGATATTTTCGCGGTGCAAACGGATATTGCGACGAAGGTCGCCGCCTCCATCCCGAGTAATCTTGCCCTGCCCAGTTCGAAGGTTCCGGTATTAGACAAGGCACGAGAGACCCAGGCTTATCTCCTTTATCTCCAGGGCCAGGCCCTGATGTGGAAGTTCGAAGAAGAACCTCTGCGTCAATCCAAGGGATTCTTCGAGCAGGCCGTCGAGCGAGACCCGACGTTTGCTCGGGCATATGCCGGCCTCGCACGTTCCTACATCCGCTTGGGCAGCGAGGCCTTCATGCCCTGGTTGGAAGCCATCGAAAAGGGAAAGGTCGCCGCCGCCAGGGCCGGCTCGATCAATCCGGATTTGGCAGAAGCGCACTCCCTGCTGGCCGAACTCGCGTTCATGGCCGACGACCCCGCGGATGTTTTGGACCGCGAGGTGACTCGGGCGCTGGAACTGAACCCCAACTTGGCGGAGGCGCACAACGTGCTCGGACAATTGGCGGGATCGCTCGGAAACATCGAGTTGTACGTGAGTCAGGCCGAAGAGGCGTACCAGCTGGACCCGCTATTCCCGCCGACGGTCAGCTATCTCGGGCGCGCATACTTCTTCTCGGGTCGAGAAGATCAAGCCTTCGCCCATTGGAGAAGGAACGTCCACCTCGATCCGCTCAATTCGTATCGTGGTATGGCGGAATACTACATGCTCAAAGGAGACCTGGATTCGGCCGACACGATGGTCCGAGAATTGGAACGCCTAGCGCCGGAGAGCGATTATGCATATCTGAACCGCGGGTACCTCGCCGCCCTCAAGGGCGATCGAGCGCTTGCGCTCCAAATGATCGAGCGGATGGAGTCCACTTCGCTGAAGGGTCGGGCGCGAAACTCCTCGCCGGGATTCATCTATCTCGCCCTCGGAGATCTCGACAAATTCTTCGAGTACATGTTCGACGCCGGCAAGGAGCATACCCTGCAGATGTCTCGCGTCCGGTTCTCACCGCTGTTTGCCGTGGCGAGGAAGGACCCGCGGTTTCTCCAGCTGCTGTCCACCTACGGTCGTCCGGGTCGCTCTCCAACCTGAGGGGGCTATCGGGTGGTGAGCCTCGTTGACAGCAAAGAGTCCATATCCGCCCGCGATCCACCGGCTGACTCGTCTGCTTCCCCCATCGCGACCGTGCGTTGGAGGGACGACATCGAACGATTCACCCTGGTCATCCTCGGTTTGGCGTCCGTCGTTCCAGCGGTAATCGTTCTCGCCAACCCGGCTCTTTCGTTGCGAGGATTGCTCTATCTCGTGATTGCGGCCTCGGCGCTCAGCTTTGGGCGAATCGTTGTCACCGGCGGCCCTCTCTTCAAGTCCGTCAAGGTCGCCTTTCCGGTCTCGACATGGGGCAATCGGCTGTATCGCCGGCTCGGGCTCCTCGGACTCGGTGTCATCGCCGTTGGACTTGCGTTAGGAGCGGCGCTCGACCCAGCACTGACGACTGCTGCGACGATCTTTGTTCTCACGATCGCGCTCGTTGCTCAAGGACTGGGTCGGATGGGAGAAGGCCTCCGGCCCGAAGCACCGGGCTGGCTGCGCGGCTCCTCCTTTGCGACGGGCGCGCTCATCGTAATTCTGGTGGTGGGCGCGCTGGCTTTCGAGGGGGTGGCGCTCTACGCGTTCGCCGTCCTCGTGGGTGTCATCCTGCTGGTGAACGGGATCGAAACGGTCGTCGCCGGATTCCGGCCCACGGACCCCAGACAATTTGTGTTGCTGAAGCTCATTCTCTTCGCGGCGTTCTACGGACTCGTCCTCATCAATTGGATCGATCTCTTTGGCAAGGAGGTTCCCGGGTACGGGATCTGGCTCGTGCTGAGCTACATGGCGCCATTCGGGGTACTGCTGGTCTTCCAGGGCTGGGAGTCGTGGCCCCTCGCTGTGAGTTTGGGACTTCTCGTTTCACTCATGAACGATGTGGGCTACTTCTTCATTGGAAACCTGCTCTTCGGATTTCACGTTGCCTTGGGACCTTGGATCGCCGGCCAGCTGGGGTTTCAAGGCAACGCGATCGTCACGTACTTTGAAGGTGGTCGGTTCTCGATCGCGGTCACCTCGTGGATGATGGGACTTTCGATCTATGCCCGCGCGGCGGTCGTAGTCTTAATCCTCTACTACTGGTGGCGACACCCCACCGGGTTGATCGCGCGATCGGCGATCGTTCCTACGCCTACGTCGACCTGAGTCGACGCGGGTGCCAACGCGCGACGCCTAATTCTTAATCCCCTCCGCGCTGGGGGCTGCGGGTAGTCCCTATGGTGCAGAGAGTTACGGAGATCGTTGGTAGCCACCCGGAGAGCTTCGCCCACGCCGTCCAGAACGCGGTAACTACGGCCAGTAAAACGGTCCGAGGAATGAAGTGGTTCCGGGTCGCCGAGTTCGAGGGATCGATCGCGCAGAACAAGGTCACGGAGTACCGGGCCTTGGTGCGCATTTACTTCGATTACGAAGAGAAGTGAGTCGCTTCGTCGGTTGTCTCGGTATCCGGGGGTCTGAATCCCATCGATCGGACCCCCCCACGACCAGTGTTCGGCAGGAGCGGATTCGGCAAAGGCTAAGCAGGGCAGGCGCGGTTCCGGGAGGTCGTGACGTCTCGTGTACTCGGATTGTCACTGATCCTGGGAATCGCATTTGTCGTTCTAGCCTCGTCACTCTATCAACCGGCAATGGCGCCCCCCCGCGCCGTTCCGCCGGAAATGGCTCGCACATTGAACCAAGCGCGTCTCGAAGATTCCGGGACCGGCCCTTCGCGTAGCGCCGCGACCCCAGCCGGGTACTCCGCTTCGGCGTTAAACTCGACGAACGGGAGCCTGTTTTCGGTCACTTTCTTTGAAGTAGGTCTCGCAACTGGCACGTTTTGGAGCGTCACGGCGCGAGGGAACACCACGAACTCCACGACGTCAAGTATCGTGATCCTAAGTCCCCACGGCAACTACTCGTTCAGCGTGAAGATTCCGGCGGGCTACCGGGGGCCGACGCAGGGGATCTTCGAATTGACGGACATGAATACCACCGTGTCCCTGACCTACTATCCGCTGGTCCATCTGACCTTCGAAGAGGTCGGACTTGTCCCCGGGTGGAACTGGTCCGTCATCCTCAACGGGAACGGTACCAATTTCACGAACGAGACTCGGACGAGCGTAGACGCTACGATCGTCTTCCAAGAAATTCCTGGCGTCCACAACTTTACGACCGTGGCCAGCACCTTTACCGCGCTTCCGAGTGTGGGCAAGGCGTCCATAGGTACTCTGCCCTCCACGGTCACAATCACCTTTGTCCCGTTCCCCGGGGCTGTCCATCTAGCCGTTTCACCGAGTGCTGCTCAGGTTTGGATTGATGGCAGATTGATCACCTTGAGTGCGGGTCGATTTAGTGCGAATGAGACGCCGGGACTTTACTCGGTTGAGGCGCTCGCGCCCGGCTACGCGCCCTACTTCAACAATATCAGTTTGACGCGCGGGAACGAAACGAATCTCACGATCTCCCTGGCGTCGCTCGGAGGGAGCTCGGGAAGCGGACTTGGGACTTCCATCTCTCCCCTCGCTCTCGCGGTGACCGTCGGACTCCTGATCCTCGTCGTGCTCCTCCTGATCGGGGTCGCCTACTACCGGGGACAAGTTGCGCGACTTCATCCCTCTGACGAGTTGAGTGCGGGTTCCGCTGAAACTCGGTCGCAGCAACCTCCCACGAGGGTGCCGTAATCGGCGGGGTCCCTCGAGCGAGCCGTGCCCGAAAATCCAAACGTGCCCGTCGACTGGGCACTGATCGAAGGTTTCTCCTTCAGCTGTCGGCCCGACTGCGGACTCTGCTGCTACACAACGCCCGCGCTGAATCCGACGGAACGAACGACCCTGATCCAGTTGCAGCCGGAACTTCCGATCTTGGCTGGCCCCGGCGGCCGTTCCTTCGTCGCCTCCCGCACCGGGGGCGGAGCGTGCGCTCTTCTCTCCTCCAACCGGTGCGGTGAGCACACCGCTCGGCCGGGCCCATGCCAGCGGTTTCCGCTGGACGTACACCTCGGAGATAGGATCCAAATTTCCTTCGTCCTCTCCTGCCCGGGGATCACACTCGCTCCCTTGACCTCTGAGAGATTGGACCCGGGGGCGAATTTTCCTCCGCATGGTCTTGAATCGGAAGTCGAAGCGGTACGTCAGTGGCTTTCAGAACCCGGATTTGACCGGCACGTGCAACAAGCCCGCCAGCGGCGGCGGAAAATCAAGCGATTCCTCACCAAGGTCGGAGTTTGGGAGGAGGATGATTCCGTGCGGGCGCGACTTTCCACGGCCATTCCATTTCCGACCGCGAAAGACTTTCCCGCGGAGTCACCGCCCGCGGCGTCGGATGGTCTGGAATTGCTGCCTCTCTATTTCGATGACCACTGGGGTCGGGTTGCCCTGGCAGAGTCGGTCGGGGGCTGGGAGGCCATCACGATCGCCGAGGTTGGCGGCATCGACAAGCACTTGGGGGTCTTTCCTCCGCCAGAGTCAGTTCCCCGACTGACCGCCGGCGCTCGGCATTTACTCAATTCCTATCTGCGCTATTTTCTCAAGCGCGATTTCCTTTTTGGCCTCGTCCACCTCACGCTGTTAGAAGAGCCCGAACGGTTGGTGGGCGACGCGGTCAAGGACGAACTTCAGAGAATAGGCGCCGACGTTCTCACGCGAGCCGTGATCCGCGGCAAAATCTCCGGTCGTCCCACGGACCCTCTTACCGAAGGCGACGTGGAAGCGGGAATCCGCGCCGCCGATATGGATCTGCTGGATCGTCCCAGTTGGGGTAATCCACCCTGATCAAGAGTGCGCCGTTTCTTCCGGTAGCAGGCGACCCAGGGCCCCTTCTAAGTCACTTACGAGGGCGCGAGTCCATGCGGGCGTCCGGGCGGTCCGGGGTGTCGCGTGAGAATTCGCCCACTCCGTCGGAGCTGGTGTTCCCATCGTCGATTCGAATTCGGTGCGCCAGGATGGTGGAAGCGATTTCCGCTCCGTCGAGTCGACTTCTCCCCCTGAAAGGAGAAGCCCTACCTGGGCGAGCACGCGGCTCACGTTCTTCGCCGTGTAGCCGCCGCCACCCGTCACGACCAAACGCTCATGGCAAAGTTCGTGCGCCAGAGCCCGCAACATCGTGACGACGTCTGCATAGCTCGTCGACGTGAGGGCGAGCCCGGCGAGACGGTCGTCGATGTGCGCGTCGACGCCGTTCTGCAGGAGGATCAGGTCGGGTCGGAACGATCGCAACATCGGGGGAACGATTCTGTGGAATAGGGCGCGGAATGCGTCGTCCCCCGTGCCAGCGGGGAGTGGTACGTTGACCTTGAGTCCGGATCCGTCCCCTCTTCCGATTTCGTGAACGGCCCCGGTTCCGGGAAACAGCGTTGCACCATCCTGGTGAAAATCAATATCGAGGACGCGGCCGTCCTCGTAGAACCCGTACATTACGCCGTCTCCGTGGTGAGCGTCGATATCCACGTAGCCCACGCGCCGAGCCGCATGTTTGAGTTGACTGGCGATTGCGATCCCCAGATCGTTGAAGATGCAGAATCCGCTGGCCCGGTCGGGATGGGCATGATGAAGACCCCCGCCGGGGTTGAACGCTCGAGGCGGACCCTCAAAGACGGAGTCGGTCGCCAGAAGAGTTCCCTTTGCTAATCGGGCGGCTGCGTCGAAGCAGCCGGCGAAGGAAGGAGTGTCGCCCCGGTCCAGTGGAAAGGATTCTCGGAGTTGCGAGGCCCGCTCCACGAGATCCAAGTATTCGACTTCATGGAATCGCTCCAGCTCCGCCTGAGACGCCACCGGGACGGTTCGCACCCAGTTGCAGCCGCTCGGCGTTTGATCGGAGAGTAGCCCCTCCACTTCCATCAGGCGAACGGCTAGCCATCGGCTGGCTTCGGTGAACGGGTGGTCCGGCCCGAAGGCGTACTCACGGAATCGGTCGTCCCAAACGAGCGTCCATTCCGGCTTCGTTGCTTCGGCCCCCCTCACCCCTCATCAGATCCGCGGCGGGTAAGAAGTCGGTGGCGTTCCGCTGGCTCGAAGGCGATCAGGACGCGGGTTCGGAGGGGCGTGCGACCCGCAGCCGCGCGGGGCCTTAAATAAGCGACCCGAATCCGCTCCCCGAGGGTCCCTCCATGTCCATAGAAGACGAGCTTTCCGCCAACGCACTGAAAGTGTACAAGGCGATGAAAGAGCTCGGGATGCATATCGAAGAGAAAATGGGAACCGCGGAGCGGATCACCCAGTCCGCGAAGCTCCCCAAAACAATGGTGATGAATGCGTTGCAAGAACTTCAGACCAAGGGATTCGCGCGCCGCAAGGCACGTGAAAAGGCCGCCGGCTACTTTCTTACGAAATAGAGCCTACGGCGGCGCCACGGGCCGCTCGGTGACGTGGGGCCGCATGAGTCGTTCCAGCAGTCGGCTGGTGGATCGAAGCGTGACTTCGGTGACCGCGCTCACGCGGGCAACTTGGGCGCGGGAGCGGTGCTCCCCGTTCTGCTCGGCGGCGAGGTACACAAGCGCGGCCACGAGTCCATGCGGGGAAAGTCCCGAAAGTTCAGGGTCTTGATTAACTTCGTCGAGCATCGCTTCGACGGTCGACCGCACGTGCGAGGAAAGTGCCAACTCCTCCGCGTAGCGCGCCAAGAACGCCCGTGACTCGACGGACGGAATCGGAGTACCTATACCCCGCTGGATCACCTTGAATGCGCGTCCGACCTCGGACCGACGAGCGCCCGCGGCTTGCGAGATCTCGCCTAAGGTCCGTGGGATCGAATAACGACGGCACCCCGCGTAGAGCGCCGCTCCCACGCTCGCGGGCAGGCTGCGGCCGCGGAACAGTCCGCGGACCTTGGCCTCCCGGTAGATGCGCTCCGCTTCGCCTAGCACCACGGAGGGAAGCGCCATCCGCTCCCCGACCAGCGCTATCTCGCCGCGCGCTTGGGAACGGTCCAGCGGCCCTTCCAGGGTGCGGGACATCTGGCGCTGCATGACCCGGCGGAGGTGTTGAAATTCATACCGGCGGTGCCAATCGAGCCGCTTCCCTTGACCGTCACGCGCCAAGGAAAGAGTCGACCCGAGGGTGCGTTTTGAACCGCCCGGAGCTACGAAGGGACCGATACCACGGCCGCTTCCCTCTGACCCCTCGGCGGTGCTCGGAGCGGGAGGCAACGCGACGAGTTCCGTCCCCTCGAAAACGAGTCCGCAGTCGGCGCAATGAACCTCGGCCCGAGAGGGATCGACAATCCGCCGCGTGCCTTCGCACATGGGGCAGACTGTGACCGCACGCACCGTCGGATCGGCGGCGTCGCCGGACGGGGTGGACCCGGACCCTGTCACAATGTACCATGAGGAGGCTCGACGGTATATATGCTATTCATGAAATCCGTCAGCGAAATGCAACGGTCTTGCGGGCCATGCAGAGAGTATTTCCTTCTTGCGAACCCTGCCCATGGTCGTGCGTCCATGGCTCGTCGGTATTGGGGCAGCTCTCGTCGTCGTGGGCGTGGGGACGTTCGCCTTGCTCCTCAGCCTGCCCCCTACCACACTTACGACGATTACGACCTTTCAGGGGGAAGTCGGTCCGCAGACGTTCAACGAGTTCCCATTATGGATGGAGAACTCCTCCCAAGGAAGCCTGGCGCTAAGTTGGACCTCGGCATTGCCGTTGACTCTTGACCTCTATCACCCTACTGACTGTAGTCGATTCCCCTCCTGCCCACTAGGGTCTCCGGTCATGACTTGGACGGCGATGGTCAGTGGCTACTGGACAAATTCAGGCTCTCTGTCCTTCCCCTACTTACTGAACGTGTCGAATCCTGAGAGCGCGTCGGCCTCATTCCGTGCCGCTTTTACGGAGAGCTTCACCGTCCATAACGGCCTGATCCCGCCCGTTACCGAACTGTTCGTCTACACCGGCGGAGCGATCCTGACCGTGATCGGAGCGCTGGCGGTCTTTCTCGGACTCTTCCTACGGGGGGGGGTTTATCGGGGCCCCCCACCCATCGTCTCGCGTACCGCGGATGATCTCGAAGATCTATATCCCGAAGATCTCCCACCGGAAGACGACCTCGACCGTTGACACTGCTAGGACCTTCATTGACCCCAGAATGGGCTCGAAGGCCGGTGGAGCCGGATGACCTCCTCAAGGATGGCACGCTCGCTCTCCGACAGTTCCTGGTTACGGAGGATCCGGGCCGCCGATTCGGGCAGCGACACCAGCAGAATATCGCCCTCCGTCACGTTCCGACCCATGACGACACCTTCTAGCGACGCCGCGAGCTCGGCGCGTTCCTCGGCTTGAAGGACGGACACGCCGTCCTTCTGTAAGCCTCGTAGGGACCCCACTTCCGTCCCGTCGGCCTTGATCAAACGGACCCCCGGGCGGAGCGTCCCGCCGAGCACTTTGATCCCGACAATCGCCGGTTTCGAACTTCGAAAGACGAATCCCGGTAGCACTTGGAATTTCGCCGGGTGCACGACATCCTGTCGTCGTTGCGCGGTCAGCGCCTCGAGCTTCTGAGTGCGCCACTTGCCATATTCCTCGAGTATCCGATACATGACGTCGCCCCGGAAGACGTGCACCGCGTCGGTTTCGCCAGCAGGTTGGGCGTCCGGCAAGAGCGGCACGTTGAACGCTAGGACGGCCCGGTGCGTTGGGTCCTTGACCGTCGCCATGCGAACCATTGTGGGCCGCCCGACGGGGCCGACGCCAGCTTCGTGGATCGGGATCTTTGCTTCCCGACATTCAAACGCGAGCGCCTCGAGTCCGCCCAGCGTATCGGCAAAGAGCGCGACCCCGCTTTCCGCAATATCGGCGACCGGCTTGCTCTCTTGCGCGAGCTCCGCCATCACTTGCGCGCGCTCCTCCGCGTTGTGCACGACTTTGAGGAGTCCTCCGGGAAGCGCTTCCTCCACCCCCGGCGCAGCGAGGTAGAGCCCGGCAGCGGCGGGCACTTCCGGCAGGGACTCTAGGCGAGGGACTTTCGGAGACTTCCCGTGCTTTGGGGGGGAAGGTCGGAAGAGACCGCGGATCTTCGTAGTGAAAGGTTCTGTTCGGCCTGTGACGACAATCTCGTCGCCGACTTTCAATCGGCCCCGATAGACGATCACATTGCCCACCGGCCCGACCCCTCGTTGATCGCTCCGTTCCAAGATGGTCGCCTCACCCCCGCCGGTGACGAGGGCGAGCTCGCTCTGCAAGAATCGTTGCGAAAGACCCACCAAGAGGGCAATCAGTTCCGCCACGCCGACGCTGAACTTCGCCGAGACCGGAACAATCCCGACATTGCGTGTGAAATCGCTGACCCGGTCGTAGCGTTCGGCCGAGAAGCCCATCTGATTGATCTCCTCCGCCACCGTGTATAGGTGCTGGTCGAGAATTCGCTCGAACTCGTTACCGGATTTGGCGATTGCCTCCTTGAGGGGCATGCGCTGGGCTGGCTTGCGCCACCCCGAAAGCAAATCGATCTTCGTGAGGGCCACCGCGAACGGGGTTTTCTCATGCCGCAAAATTTGAATCGATTCGCGCGTCTGTGGCATGATCCCTTCGCGTGCGTCCACGACGAGGATCGCGATATCGGCCAATGCCCCGCCGCGACGACGTAGGGTTTCGAATGAACGATGACCTGGGGTGTCGACGAACAACAGACCAGGGACCTCGAACTGGTCGGTTCGCAAAATCCCTCGGCAGATCTCGAGTACACTATCGCGGGGTACCTCGATCGCCCCGATGTGTTGGGTGATTCCCCCCGCTTCCTTCTCCGCGCGAACCGAGCCCGCGATCCGATCCAACAGGGTGGTCTTCCCGTGGTCCACGTGGCCGAGGAGCGAGACGATCGGTTCTCGCAGTTCAGCCATGCTCCTTAGGACCGATTCGGACCCTTTACGGTTTCGCGCAGAATTGTCCCGTTGATCTCGTCTGACGTTGACGAAACCGGGACGCTGACCGCGTTCCGATATCGCGCGCTTAGGTCCGTAGTGCCGCACGAATGGCTTTGGAAGCGGATTCGGGAGTCACGGGGTTTACGGAGATCCCGTTCCCTAGCTCGAATCCGTCGGGCCGGATCAAGCGAGGAGCCAGATGCCAATGCCAATGAAAGTCGATTTTCTCAGCGGACAGCAGCGGTGCGGTGTGAAGGAAGTAGTTGTATGAGGCCTCCGGCTGAATCTTCAGGAACGCACGTAGAAGGTCGGGTAGGACCTCGGCCAGTCGATCTAGTTCGGCTTCTGTTGCGTCCGTGAAGGAGGCCGCGTGCCGCCGGGGTAGGATCAGCATTTCGAAAGGAAAATGTGACGCCCAAGGTGCAAACGCCCAGAGCTCCGTGTCGTCCCAAACCATCCGGGATTGGGCTGCGTGCTCGATTTTTCCAATCGTTTCCCAAACACACGAGCCGTGCTGTGTACGAGCCCACCCCGCAGCTCCTGACAGTTCTTCGCTTAGCACCGGCGGTAGGAGCGGAAGCGCGACCACTTGGCTGTGGGGATGATAGAGCGTGCCACCGGACTCCGGCCCGGCATTTTCGAAAAGAAGGACCGACTGAACGCTGGACTCGGCACTCAAGGCCCGAACACGGTTGCGGAATACGCGAAAAATGCTCTTGCGGTGTTCGAGCGAGAGAAACGGCATCAGCGGTTCGTGCTGCGGACTCTGAATGATCACTTCGTGGCGTCCTGTCCCTGGGGCGGCTTGGAACTCACCCGGCTCCCGCTCGTTCGTGGCTCGCACTGCCGCTCCCGCCACGGTCGGGAACTTGTTTGGGATCGTCCGCACCGTCCACCCGGGGCTATTGGCTTCGGTCCCGGGTCGCCGGACCGCCTCTATTTCAGGCGGGGTTCGATCTTCGCGCCCTTCGCAGAACGGGCAGTCATCACTCTTCGAGGGTGTTGAGGGACTCGCGTATTCGTTGGGACGGGCAAGGCGGTTTTCGGCGATGATGACCCATCGACCGGTGATCGGGTCGCGACGAAATTCGGACACCTGAAGAGTCCCCCCGAGGCAGGCGTGCCGGCCTAATGAGCCGACGTGCTCGGAGAACCCAACTCGGCGAGCGACCCGGCGATCAGAGGGACGAGGAGCTCCTCCGGCTCGAGCCCCCCATGCGCGCCGAGCGAGTACCGTGTCGGCTGAGCCACTCCCGGAGGCAGGTAGGTGAGGCCCGCCGGACTTGGGACAAGGACCAACAGGTCGCCGAGGCGTTCCCGAATCTCGGGATGAAACGGAGGGGGGCCAAAGAGACCCCCTTTCAAAGCCTCCGACATAGGGATGACTCGGGAGCCGGTCGGAAGTCGATCGACGAGCGCGTTGCGGAGCGCGGGCACCTTTCCGGGAAGCGCGGAGAAAAACCCTGATCGCCGGTCGCCGGCCGGGGGTCGGGAGAGGAGGTTCATGATTTCGGGGGAGCGCTCGATCGGAATCCGGGCCTCGAGGGTGGCGGGGACTTGCCCATGATCTCCGGTAATGAGCAGTGTCGTTTTCGCGGCACGAGAGGGCCGGACCTGCTCGCGTACGAAGCCAATCACCCGTGCCATTTGATCAATCTCCAATCGGATCAGCTCCGGGAGAGGGCCCCGTCGGTGCTGCACCGTGTCCAACTCGTCCCAGTACGCGAAGATCACGGGCGGTGGACGTGGCCGAGCGAGGAGCTGCGCGAGCAGATGCGCCAAGTCCGAAGCGGTCGTGTACGGCACATACTCCGCACCGTCGTACAGCAAGCGAGTGAAGCCGGTTCCCGCGAACTTGTCTCGGGATAATGCAACTCCGCGAGCGCCTCGGCGGAATATCGAGGGCGCGCCCGAGACCAACCCCGGAGTCCACCCGGGGCCGACCAGCGACTCGGGCTGCGCGATACCGAGGGGTGTCATTCGAATTAGATCGGCCACCAGTCCGAATTTGGGGAGAAATTGGCGAAATCCGCCGAGTCCGTGCCGACCGGGTGGCGTAGCGGTGGAGAGGCTCGTCAACGCCGCGGTCGTGGTGGTCGGGAATACCGTCGTAATCGGTTGGGCGTGGTCCTGCCAAGGATGGGGGACCCGCGATCGTGAGATAATCTCCTCGCGAACGAAAGCCCCCCAGCCCAACGCGTCCACCAGGAGGACAACTACGGGACCCTCGGCGGAGTCCCTATGGAAGGGATCGAGATCTGGCGTGAGAGGCGGGACCAGCGGGGGATTCCCGTGGGGGGCTACGTCCAGAGCATCCAAGACCGATCGAGTTACGTTGGGAATCGACCGCCCGCTATACGCCGGAACGGGAAGCCTTAGAGCTCCCCGCGGTGTGGTGAGTCGTTCTGCCAGCGAAGGCCTCATTGCTCGCCCCAATGGAATAGTCGAATCATCAGTCCCGAGTTTGCGACGGGCAACTCCACGCGCCGTACTTAATTTCAAGCGCGAAGGCCGGGAGGGTAATCATCCAAGGATGACTGGCGGCGCGTCCGTTCGGAGAGACGCTCGACTCGAACGGAAACGGTCCGCACCGGTCGGCGGCGACGGGCCTGCTCGGAGTCCCACAGCTCCCGGGCCAAGCGGAGGGCTCGTTCCGCGAGTGTGGCGACCCCCTCACGGGCCGCTCCCAAGGTTCGACTCCTCTGGGATCTCGTGAAATCGGACCAGCGGAAGGCGATTCCGACCGTAGAATACCGTAGCCCCTCTCGCTCGAGAGAATTCGCAAGTCCCTCCGCCATCGTCTGGATTGTGGGGGCGATCTCGGGCCACGCGTCCACGTCGTGGGCAAACGTGTGATCGGTCGAACGCGAGCGCGGCCCCCCCAACTCGGCGGGCGATTCGACGGGAACTCCTTTCGCGAGAGCACTGAGCTCGTGGGCCCAGCTCCCCAAGAATCCCACGAGCTCCCGGACCGGCCGCTGGGCCAGCTCGGCGATCGTCGCAATATTGTGATCGCGCAGGATTTTCTCCATTTTTGGCCCGACACCGGGAATCGCACGGACTGAAAGAGGGGCGAGGAATTCGGCGATTCGGTCGGGTTCCACCGCCACGATGCCTCCCGGCTTCGCCCGGTCGCACGCAATCTTCGCCACGACTCGGAACGTTGCGATGCCCAGCGACGTGGGCAAATCCAGCTCGCTCCGAAGGGCCGCTTGAATTTTCGCCGCCTGGCCCTTGATCTCCTCCAAGGCCGCCTCTGGAAATTCGATGGCGGCTTCGTCGATACTGTTCGGGAACACGCCGTTGGAGAATCGTTGCAAAAGCGCAAACACTTCGCGCGAGATTCGGCCATATTTCTCGAAATCTGGAGGAATCCAAACGGCGTCCGGGCAGAGGCGATCCGCTTGTCCGACGGGCTGGGCACTCCGGACCCCGAGTGCGCGTGCCTCGTAACTGGCGGAGAGAACCACACCCCGCGAAGGTCCGTTCTTGGGCGAGGGACCGACGATGACCGCGCGCCCCCGAAGCTCGGGATGCTCGCGGAGCTCGCAAGACACGTAAAATGCGTCGATGTCGAGGTAAACCCACCAGTGTGCGCGCGCTTCCGAGCTCACGGGGCTCGCCCGAAGTCCACCGCCTTCGCATCCACGGTGATGCCGCGTGGCCCGATCGTGTACGGTTGGACCGTGCGGGCGTGGGCCGTTCTACGCATTTTGAGGATCCGGAGCGAAAGACCGACGCGATGCCCGTCGGCGGCCGTGTTGTATCCGAGTAACAGCACGCCATCGGCGACGTATTCGGAGAGTCCATCGCGCGTCACTTCCGGGTGCTCCGGGTCGGCTTCGGCGGTGAGTATAGTGGTCGCGTCCGCCGAACGACACGCGGCGGCGAGCGTGAAAAGCGTCGACCGACGGCTCGGTTCGTCATCGCTCAACATGTTCAGGAGCGAAACCGAGTCCACGGCGATACGTCGGGCGTCCAAAGATTTGAGCTCCTGACCCAGTTCTCCTTGAATGCGATGGAGATTCTGGCGGGTTTCTTTGGGGTCGAGCCGGACGATCTTGAGGAGGCCCTTCTCTACCGCCGCATCGACGGGCCAGCCGAACTGTCGCGCGCTTTCCAACAGCTGCGGCACATCCTCTTCGAGCGAGAGGAAGATGCCCTTCTCGCCCTTCGTCGTCCCGGCGAGTAGGAATTGGAGCGCGAGGCAAGTCTTGCCGGTCCCAGGGAGCCCCGTGACGAGCACCACATGACCGCTGGGGTAGCCTCCGTCCAACATCTCGTCGAGCCCGGCGATCCCGGTGGAGACCTTGGAGCGAGACGATTCAGATCCGCTCATACTGGGTGGTCACCAATCCGGAAAGTGCGCTGATACGAATGACGAACCGCCCCTGGTGCTCGTGAGGCACCCGCGAGAGCACGGACATGAACTTCTCGATCAGCATGACGCGCTGTCGATGGGAGTGAGACGGGCTGGTCGTCCACGAGAAGGATAGGACCCCATCAACGGAGTCGATCAGCGCTTGCTCGACCGCCAGGGGTGCCACTCCGCGCGAGAGCAGCAGGTAGACAACTCCGCCCCACTCCTTCGCGCGACGGCGCAGCCCTTTGAGCAGTGTGAGCAAGCCGTCGGGTTCGACCCCGCTGCGTACGAGTAGATCGGTCAGCGAATCGACGATGAGGAGATTGTCCTGTCCATCTTCTTCCATCGCGTCGGCGAGCGACTTGAGCGGATCCGTCCCATTCGCCCCACGTTTTGGGCCGGTTCCCAGCAGCAAGGGGCTGCGGACCGACGACCAGGTCGGCGGTACGACTGAGTCGGCGAAGTACGTGGGCGAGAGATCGTGGAACTTGACATGCCGGCGCAGGACATCGGGGTAACTTCCTTCGAAGGAGCCCCCGACCTCCTGAAGCACTTGCTCTTGCGATCGAGTGACGCTGATGTAGGTCACCGCTTTTGGATAGGCGAACGGACCCTTGGCCGTCCCCAAGAAAAACTGGTGCAGGCGGGGGTCGTCGTAGTGGAGCATCAAGTGCACGGCCGAAGTCAGCGCAAACTCCTGGTGCCCGGCTCCTGGTTCTCCGATCAAGAGTACGACTGATCCAACCGGAAGCCCCCCCGTTAGAAAATCGAAATCCGGGATTCCCGTAGGAACGCGCGGGGCTCCGGGGTCGCGCGTCACTTCGGGCAGGGAGGTTACCGGTGCGAGCGGTAGGCGAAACGGACGAGGAGATTCGAGGGCCATTGGTAGTAGACTCCGGAGGAAATGTGGCGCACCCTCGTTTCCCCGGGTCTCCTATTAGTAGCCTCGGTTCGAGGCGCGCAGGATCAGGCTTCGAGCGCGCCCGATTTCTGAAACTCGCGCAGCAACACCGTGGCGTATGCCCCCTTCGGAAGCGCAAATCGAAAGTTCAATTCCGTCAGATTGTCCCCGCTCAGGGGCGAGGAACTCACGCTCGTCGTGACTCCGATCGGGGGAAGTGGCAGCGAGATCGGGCGCCAAGTCCCGGCGCTTGCGACCTCGGGCGTATGGGGCGTCTCAAAGGACCGACGTTCGATGCCTTCTTCGTGCAGCAGTGCATCGAGCAGGTCACCCGGAGGTCCTCGGTTCGCCGAGGTTCCAAATCCGACCAGCGGCCCCGCAATCTGCGCGCGCCCGCGGCTGACCTGGTCTTCACATTCGGGGCGGTTATCGACCAGCACGGGAACCGCGTCGGCGCCCGAGTAGGTTCCGTCGCGGTGCACGCGGATGATCCAGTCCCCTGCCACCGGCTCGGTCATCGGTATGCCCTCGCGGAACCGACGGCTTAACCATCGATTGAACAACCAGGCTTGGTAGGCGTGGATGAAAAGAAGGCGGAGCTCGCGCGAAAGTGACCGGAGTGCGCGCTCCGGCGATTGTCCGCGGGCCAGATGGTCCAGCATCGTCCGCTCGAACCGATACGAAGGTGGGAACTCTTGGAGGGCCCTCTTGGGATCGCGATGAAGCGCGTACGCGCGGCGCGCCTCGACTCCCGGCCCGGCGTCATTGGGCGCGATCTCCGTGAGGTAGAGGTCCACGGCGCCCGCGACATCCCCTTGGACCAGACGGCGACCGACGAGGTGCGTCACGGGTCGTACCTCGCCGAAGCGTTGCAGCCCGAAAAAGTTCGGAAACCCGCCGGCGTCGCGAAGCTCGCTTCGGATGGATTGACATCGACGTGCGGCCTCTTCTACGGGAAGAGACACGTCGCGCAACCGAATCGCGAAGGCGTTTCCGTAATGATGCCCGAGCGATAGCCCGTCCCGCGCGCGGTACCATTCGAGGAAGGTCACCTCCGGGAGGGTGAAGTCGTTGGACGGCGGAACCCCCTTGAAAGAGAAGAGGCGTTCGGCGATGGCCCGCCGATCCTTCGTGCCCGCCCATTGGATCGAGTGCGGCGAGATTCCCAATCGTCGCGCGATCGCCGCACCTAGCTCGTGCTGTTCCCAATTCTGACTTTCGACGCGTACTATGGTGTACGGGCCCATGGGATCGGGGACGGGATAGGCAGAGATTTCGCGCACCTGAAAATCGGCAGCATCCGACTTCAATCGCCCTCCAACACCCGGGGACGGACTTCCGTAAAACTCCAATCCAAGGTCGTATTCGGTTTCTGGGGGCCGTGGAGCATGCGGGGGCACATTTTTGGGACCCTGGCCGTCTATAACTATCTGATTCCGCCCTCCGAGAGAATCTGATGATCGATGCGACGGCCCGAGTCGTGCAGAACATAATCGAGATCCGGGTCGGGGAAGAGTTGTGGACTTGCAAGCCGCAAACGACCGCCACGGGCGCGCTCACGCGCCGCATCGCGGCCCTCTTTTCGACGGAGTATCTCACGTATCGCACCTCCGAACCAGGACAGGTCCACTCGACGGTCTCGTACCATCCAAAGCGAGACGAGATCATCATTCAAGCGGGAGAGGATCGCTGGAGAACTCAATCGACCCCGTTCGGGCCGATTACGTTCGATTATGGCGGCGTCCACTACAGTGTCTTCGAAAAGCTGACCGGACGATTCGGCATCTTGGACGGGTCCAAGGTGGTGGCAGAGGGCGAGCTGGGTTTCCGCTCGTGCAAGATCCGAGAATATCCTCCGGGTCTCGAGACCTTCCTTGCGGACCTCGCATTGGGGTATCTGATTCGAACGCTGTTCTGGGAAATGCTCCGCTAGGTCAGTGCCCGAGCGGCTCCGAGGTCGTGGTCGAGCTCGGCTTCCTTCAAGATCGCATGGGCGGCGAGGAACTCCGGCCATGCCTCCGAGCTGTGGATATCGTGGGAGAGTACCCAGCCCCCGGGACGGATGTGTGACCAGACCGTCTCGTACTCGTAATGCATCGTAGTGTAATCGTGTAGACTGTCGTGCAAGAAGAGATCGAGCTCGGGGGGACGACCTGCAAGAAGCCCCGGCAGAATCTCATCGCTCCGGCCGACGTGGCGCGTCCAACGACCTTCAAAGCGGGACGGGACGAGCCAACCAATCGGGCGGTCGGCGACCCTCTGCCGGTCCGTTTCCGAGACATTGCCTAGCGCGAACCGTGCGATCCCGATCGAATCGAGATGCCCCTCGCCACCGTTTTTTACCAAGGCTTCGAGCAAGAACCGACTGCTATAGCCGGCGGAGATCCCCGACTCGATCAGCCAGCGCGGTCGTACCGCACGGACCAACACGTAGAGCAAGGGCGCCTGCCAAAGCGCTCCGGACGCGGGGAGGGAGCCCACCTCGGTCTCGAGTGCGTGATGGAGCGGCTCCAGTTCTGCGAAAAAGCCATCGAGGGCGACGGGAGCGACTCCCGTGATTTCGGCGAGCGGCTTCCGACTCGCCCGATACATCGGACCCCAATCGCCAAATCGGGGATGTTCGACGAACGGGACTTCTTGGTGCAGTACTTCGTGCTTCCAGATGTACCGACTCCATTGTAGTGGGTGAGCCAAAAAATGGGAACTCCGCCGCCGCCAGCGATCGGCCGTGCTCTCGGAAATGGCGGTTCCTCCTCGAAGCGGGTCGGTTGTCTAACGCGGCTTAAGAGTGTCGGCGAGCCGAACGCGCGCCGGTGCCGTCGGGCGAGCCCGGGTGGGGAGGGCTCCCGAGCGACGCCCTCGCCCCTCGAATCGGTCTACGATGGCTCGTCACATGCGGGGCTTGAAACACGTGGTAGGGGATCGGGAGCAAGAGCATCCCGCCGACTAAGACCGTGAATGCCGCCGCGGCGTACGCGAAATGAACGCCCTCAGCGACGAACAACCATCCACCAATCAATGTCCCCACGAGCGCCCCCGCTCCTGCTACCGCGTTGTAGAGACCTAGGGCGCGTCCGCGACTCGATCGGCCAACCAACCGAACCAGGAAGAGCGTGCTGGCGGTGCTGATGAACGCCCAAGTCACGCCGAGCAGCGCGTTGAGTAGCGTCAACCAGCCGACGAGCGCCGCGCTGCCGAGTCCGAACAGCACGTAAACCGGACCCCAAATGAACAAGAGCATCAACAGAACCCGGCCCCCCAGCGACTCCAGGAAAACCAACTTCGGCGAATGCCACTCGACGATCTTCCCCGAGTGGAAGAACAGCGCGGTCGACGCCGCGCTGGCTCCGAGGTAGGTGATGAAGATCGCCGCATCCGAAAGGTGCGCGTCCTGCCAGAGAAATACGGGGAAGGGGCCGTAGAAGATCGCGAATCCTACTGTCATGACGCCGAGCGCCGCCAAAAAGAGGTACTCCTTCCGCGGCAGCCGTTCTGATCGCCCGCGTGTCAGGTCGACCAAGTTGAGGATGCGCGTCCGGAAATGTCGAACTCGCTCCACTACCCCTCGATGTAGATTGAGCAGGTCGGCCACACTCCGTCGTTCGATCCGAGAGGAAGGCTCTTCGATCCAGGCCCACGCGATGAACGCCCCGACGATGGCCAACACGCCCGAGAGGATCAGCAGGCCGGTCATCACAGCGATGATCGAGGAGCCGACATGAATCACGAAGAGCCAGACGAATCCCAGCGCCAGTCCGATCGTCGTGCCGAGCCCGGAGATCAAGCCGAAGAGCCCGATGTCCTGCGGCCACCAACGCTTGTTACGCGTTTCGAGCAGGAGCATCGTTCCGATCGGCGCGCTCGCGGCGGAGGCAAGTCCCTCAACGACGTTGAGCCAGAAGTACGTGAGCAGATTTTGCGCGAGTGCGATCAGAACGATACTGACGCCCGTCGCGAGGAAGGAGGCGACGAGAAAGTACTTTCGATGCGCCACCCGGTCGGATAGATTTCCCCAGAGAATCGTGAACGGAACTTGACTCATTGAGCTCGCCGCGATGATGATCGTCACGGCGAAGGCGGTCGCGCCGAAGTGCTGCAAGGCGAGGAGGGGAATGAGGGGGGTAGCGATCCCGTCCGAAATGGCGAGAGGAAGGTACGCGAGAAACCACAGGTCGCTTGTGGAGGGTCGGATCGCTGGCGGTACCTTGACGTCCATGCCGTATTCCTCGCAACGACCTGACCCTCGGAAATGCGGGCACCCGCGGGATAAAGTCTCGGCTCATCTGGAAAGAAAGTCGTCGCGCGAGGGCCAATCGATCGTCGATCACGCCGGAAAAGCGGACTCAGTTTAATGGAACTTCGAGGTTCGTCAAGAGTTCGCGATGCTCCGAGTCCGAGATCCACTCGACTCTCAGATAATCGCGAAGGAACTCGTTGGAAACCCCAAGGCGACGGGCTTCCAGGACCACGAATCGGTACGCTTCCACTTCCGTCCAGCGTTGCACGTAGCTTACCTTTCCGTCGAAAAGATTGGCGCCTGACTGTCGCTGTCGCACGTGACAGAGTTCGTGATAGATGTCCATGAACAGCATCATGGCCGGGCTTTCTCGAAGGTGTGCGACGCCGATCACAATACAATCGGAGTCTGGTGAGACCACCGGATTCCAGCCTCTCCGTCGCCGGCGCAGCGCCGTTGGAATCTCAAAGGGGGCCACGTACATCCAAACATCTCCCTCCACGAGTTCGACGCACGACTCTTCGAACAGCTTCTTGCGCTTCTTGGGATCCGGCTCGAGTCTGGGGGCGGGGGGGAGCCTATCCAGTCCGGGGAAGGCCGAGAGCAATGGGTGACGACCTGGCGGTAGATTTCGCGAGATGCGAAAAGCCGCGGGAGGCTCTCCCGATTTTCGAACTTCCGCGCGACGGGCCACCATCGTGCGCCGTTCACACCTGATTCTCTTTAAGGTTAGAGGTTACGCGTCTTTTTCCTCTCAAGAACTTTCGGGAATTCATGCGATCTCGTGTCTCAAGCCCGACATTGACGAGAGTGCGCGGGATCCGCGTCGGACATGCATCAACTCTCGACGGGCGAAGCGGCGTTACGGCGGTTCTCTTTGGAACCGGACGTCCCGCGGTCGTCGATGTAGGAGGTGGTGCGTCGGCAACTTACGATACTGCCTCTCTGAGTCTTGATGCGACCTTCGGGCGACGCTGGAGCGTCTTCTTCTCCGGAGGGTCGCTCTACGGCTTGGATGCCGCACGAGGAGTTCGCACGCGGATCCTGGAAGAGGGAGGGGGAACTCGGGCCTTTCAAAATCCCCACCCGCTCGTCCCATTAACCGGAGCAGCACTCTTCGACCTCCCCCGTATTATCGGGCCCGTACCCGACTACATACCGCTCGGGTACGCGGCCGCATGCGATGCCTCGAAGCGCCCTGTCGTCACCGGGCGAATCGGAGCGGGGAGCGGCGCCTCCGTTGGAAAGTATCTTGGCCGGGGTCGATCGATGCCGGGGGGACTCGGGAGCTCCGCGCTTTTCGTACGCACCCTCGGCTGGGTTGGTGCGCTGGTGGTCGTGAACGCGGTCGGGGCCGTGAGAGACCACGCGACCGGGAAGTGGCTCGCGGGAGCACGCGGTCGGAACGGGAAAGTGATCCCTCCGAAACTCGATTCGTCAGGTAAGCGCTCCGGGAGTCGTGGGACGACCTTGGCCCTCATCGCGACCGAAGTGACGCTGGGCCGATCCGAGATCCTACGACTGGTAATCTCAGCCCGGCTCGGGCTGGCCCGCGCGATTGTCCCCTTCAACACCTCATCAGACGGGGATGTCGTATTCGGAATTTCGACCGAGCGAATCCTGCGGCCTCGGCGCGAAGCGTGGCCAGGCGCCACAGTGGACCGATTGGGGATGGCGGTCGCCGAGACGGCGGCGCGTGCGGCTGAGAACGCCGTTGGCTAGCCGACCCGTCGCAGACTTGTGCCGCGAAGGCCGCGAATCAAGTCAGTCTTAGTTACGATTCCCAGGATCTGACCTCGGTGGGCGATGAGCACGGCCGGATACCGAGTCAGGAGCCCCGAGAGGAGATCGGCGGGAAAGCCGTCATCGACCTGGGGATAGGCCTCCTCCTGAACGTCCCGGATACGCACTCGGCGGCCCGAGGGTTGGGCCAGGGCTCGCAGCAGCGCGGTCTCCGAAAGTGAACCGGTCACCTTACCCGCGTCCACCACCGGCAATTGCGAGAAGGCGCCTCGCTCCATCAGTTGAGCTGCCACGGAGAGCGGCTCGTTCGCGTCGACAGTCACGGGAGACGGATTCATCAAGTCCTTGACGGTCAACTTGGGAGAGGCGATCCCCTCCTGCTCTTCCAAGTACGCGAGAATTTGCTGGACCAGGTCGAACGAAGGGCGAATCTGCCCGCGTTCGATTCTCGATAAGGTCGCGTCACTCCGTCCAACCGCTCGGGCGACCTCGCCTAAGGGAATGCCGAGCGAGAGCCGCCGTTTCCGAATGTCGGCAACCGAATCCATTTCGCTCGGCGACGAACTCAGGCCATATGGGCCTTTGGGGCGTTGCATTAGGTGCAAGTCGTGGCTAGCGAATCCCGGCTTTCGCTCTTACGTCGCGTCCGGATTGCAGCTCACCTCGGCGGGGCACGGCGGTTCGGATTCTTGCGGCCCCAAGGGCATGGGGAAAGGTAGAAAGCCTCCGGCCGGATTTCGAAGAGGAGGGCTCATGACTGCTCCTCCCCGACGGATCGCATGGGTTGTCGCCCCTCCCGAGATCTGTTGCCTCTGTAAGGAGCCTCTCGGGCACCCGTCCGAGACGAGCTCGTGGAACGGTAATCCTGCCCACCGAGACTGTGTCCGCATTCACCTAATCCAGCGTGACCCCGCCTTTCGAGAAAGTGACAGCGAGGATCCGCCGCAGGAGGACGGGCCGGATAGCGTTGAGGGCGTCCTGCCTCGCGACGACGACGATCCGGAGTTTGAGTGATTCGGTACCGAGCGGTCTGGCGTCTTTAGCAGGTTATTCGGCGGAGAAGTCAGCCGCGTCCAAAACGCAATCAATAAGAACCTAGGCAATGTCGGTTGAGCCGACCGATTGTCGGTTAAGGGGAGGTATATGCCGGAAGTCGTCATCACCTGCGACTGGACCCTGATGAGCAATCATCACGGGAAGGAGTTCCTGGGTTTCGGCACGACGACCCCTGCCTATGGCCTGCCCGAGGCCGTCTACAAGCGCATGTTCTACCCGGACATGCCGGTCGACGAGAACGGCTACCCCCGCCAGGCTCCGTACGGGATGCGGAAGATCGAAGCGTCCCTATTAGACGGCGGATTCGACGCGCGCATCGTGCATCCCAGTCACCTGGACAAGTACATGCCCGGGAGGGCCAAAGTCCTGCTCATCTCCGGGCACGACTATCTCGGGATGAACCCCCCCAGTTCGACTTTTGGCGGCATCATGCGGCGCGAGCCGATGAACGCGACCAATTTCAAGCGCATGCTCACCCAGCGGTGCGTCGTCGACGCTCGCAAAGCGGGAATGAAGATCATCGCCGGCGGCCCGTGCGCATGGCAACTCGCTCCTGCAACCCGGATGAAGCTCCCCTGGATCCAGGAGTTCATCGACTCCTTCGGTGGCATCGACACGGTCGTGGAAGGAGAGGCCGACATCTACGTCCGCGAGATCGTGAAGAAGGCGCTCAACGACGAATACATGCCTCCCCACGTCGTCATGACACCCAAGGAAGCCCCCAAGGTCGAACAGATCAGTTCGATCCGCTATCCGAGCGTGAATGGACTCATTGAGATCGGCCGAGGCTGCTGCCGTGGCTGTTCCTTCTGTTCGGTCACAACGAGGCCGACTCGGTGGTATCCGCTCGAGAAGATCGAAGAGGAACTCAAGATCAACGCCGCGCTGGGAATCCGGAAGGGCCTGCTGCATTCGGACGACGTGTACTTCTATGGAAGCCCGAACGTCATGCCACACGAAGACAAACTGCTCCCTCTGCTCAAACTCGCCAAGAAACACTACAGTCAGGTCGGATGGAGCCACGTCGCGATCGCGTCCTTGATGACCAAGCCGAAGCTCCTGTCCAAATGCGCCGAGATCTTGATCGACGATCACCAAAGCTGGTGGGGGGTCGAGGTCGGAGTCGAGACGGGCTCCCCGCACATGATTACGGCGGCCATGCCGGGCAAAGTGGCGCCGTTCAAAGCCTCCCAGTGGCCGGAGCTCGTCGTGCAAGCAGCCGGGCTGATGAACGACAATCACGTCTACCCGGCGTGCACATTCATCGTGGGACTTCCCCAAGAAACCGAGGACGACGTCTTGCGTACGATCGACCTTATTGACGACCTCTGGGACTTCCGGGCCCTGCTCGTCCCCATGTTCTTCGTTCCGCTAGGGCATCTCAAGAGTCGCGATTGGTTCCGGCGCGACATGCTCTCCCAATCGCAGCGGGAGCTGCTGAAGCGATGCCTCACGCATGGGATCCGCCAATCGAAGAGCATGCTCGCGGAATTCTTTGATTGGGAGGGCACGCACACCTACGCCTATCGGTATGCCTTCCGCGGCTTCATCGCATTCCTCGAAGGGGTCTCCAAAATGAACGGTCTCTGGAGCCCGCCGCGCAAGCCCGCTCGCCCGATCGTGGACCCACTCTCGTATCCCGATCGATTGCCGGTCCCGACCATCCCGGTCCGCGAGTAGCGCAGTGCTATTCCTGGTCCTCGGCGAGCGGGGCGGTTGACGAACTAACCGGCTCGGTGCCGCGATGGACCGGCTTTGCCGGGCGGTAGGTTGGAAGCGGGCCTCCGACATCGGCCGATTCCGCCACGCCGATCACCTGAAGCGAGGTCTCTCGTCCATTCCCGTCATAGGCGCGCCAGGAGCCGGCGCCAAAGGGGTAACCAAGGATGAGATGCCGGCGCCCCCAACCGCGGAACAGTCGGAGGTCCGCATCCGAGGGATGCAACGCTCCGGAGGGATGCGAGTGTACCGTCCCGGATACGCCGAGGTCGACCGGCATCATCCGCAGTTGGAAGTTCGCATGTCGACGGCCCGCCGTCGTGCCGGGTAGTAAGAGAAGTTCGGAGATGATGCCGGGCTCATCCGCTCGGAGGACGCCGCCGAATTCGTTCGGATACGCCGACTGGGCGCAGGCGAGGGCCGAGTCGAGACAGCGGCGCGTGATCGCGGTCGGACTCGAACCGACCGCCGCCGCGCCGGCCCGCCGCTTACGCTGGGGGCGAAAGATCGGCATCGGCCGGCACCTCCGGTCCCGAGCTTTCTTCCGTCCACGGCAGGATCTTCTTGCCCCGCAGCCGAGCGTAGAATTGCAAGCCGAATCGAATGAAGACGGCTCGCCGCGGCGAGCGATAGATCCGAACCGTAGACTCCGCCGGCATCGGGATCTCCGGTCGACCATCGACCACGATGACTCCCGGCCGATCCGCATCAACCAATCGTACGGAAATGGTCCTCAGCGGGTCGATCACGACGGCCCGCTGCGCGGCCTGGAACGGCGCGAGGGCCGCGACGAGAATTCCCTCCACCGTCGCCTCGATGATGGGACCCATCGCGGATAGCGCGTACGAGGTGGAGCCGGTGGGGGTGGCCACGATCACCCCATCGCCACGGAGTCGACCCGCCGGTTGATCATTGATGCCAATTTCGAAGCGTCGCATCTTCGCCACTTGCGATGAGTGGACGACGATCTCATTCGTCGCGTCCGGAAGATTCGCTCCTTTGAGCTGCGCGGCGAGCTTCATGCGTGACTCCAAGAAGTAGTCCCCCCGAACGAGCCGGTCCAGGGCGTTCTCGAGCGCCTTCGGCTGACTTCCGTCGACCTCAGCGAGAAATCCCAACGTGCCCGCATTGATGGGTAGAAGCGGGGCGAGCGATTCTTGCAAAGCCGAAAGGAATGTCCCGTCGCCGCCGATCGCGACGAGCGCGTCGACCTCCATGGCGCCGACAGACGAGTGGGCGGTGGTCAACTGCAGTCGGCTGGCAGTCTCGTCGGACAGGACTACCTCGGCGCGGTCTCGAAGGAGGGCAATCGCCCGCGGCACAAGCTCGAGCGCCTTCGCTTTGTGCGGATGGGCCATGATTCCAATCTTCACAGGTATCCTCCCGAAGGAGCGCCCTTAGCGAACGCCGGGTCGCCCCAAGCGAACACGCTCGTGTGTCGTTCCAGATTGAGCGGAAGCTCCTCGACACTGCCCCCTAACGCGTCGGAAACACCCCCGCCGGCCTCCAGGAGGATTCGATACGCCGCGGCGATATCGGTGACCCGGAGATTTCGGGCGGGCACGTCGTTCTCGAAGAAGTAGGCATCCGCGCCGCCTTGCGCGACCATCGCCATCTCGAAGGAGGCACATCCCAGCGACCGCGCCCGCCGGCCCTTTCCGGCGAGGGCTACCGCGCGAGGGGTGGCATGGCGGCCCAAATTGATGAAGAAGATCTCACTTTGAGAGTTCCAGGCTCGAGTTCGGATCCGCTGTCCGTCGCGAAAGGCGCCCTGACCTCGGTACGCCCAATATGTCGTTCCGTGTACCAAGTCATACACGACCCCCATCTCAATTCCGGACAGGTTCTTTTCGCCTAGTGCAACGGAGATCGTGAAGAAAGGGAGTCCGCGCAAGGCATTGTGGCTACCATCGATTGGGTCGACGACTAACGTGCGCGAGCCCCCGCGCTCAACGAACCCTGCTTCCTCGCTGAGCACGTTCCAATCCACTTTCTCGCGATCCAGCACCTTCAGGATCTCGAGTTCGGCAATTCGATCCAACTGCTCGGTTGGACTGCCGTCGGCCCCCATCGCTACGACGTCGCCGCGATGGGGCGACGATTTCGCGTGTCGCACGACGCCCTGAACCGAGGAGCAGATCCGGAAAAGGACCTCGAGTTCTGGCGATAGCGGGAACGCCACGGTCTCCCGACCGGAGCAGGATACATACGATTTAGGGCGGCCGGGCGGCACGTTCGTCTACGAGACGTTAAATGAGGTGCCCAACTCGCGCCGCCTCGTGGAGCTGCAGTTTCTCGGCGGTGCCTCAGAGATCGGGAGTCTCGGATTGGTCGTCCGCGATCAGGGCCGGACCCTCCTCTTTGATTACGGTATGACGCCGACCGATCCGCCGGCCTTCCCACGCCCGGCGCCGACGAATATTGACGTTGCGTTTCTCTCTCATGCCCACCTCGATCACTCCGGCAGCACTCCGATTCTAAGCCGCCTTCCAAACGCCCGATTCGTCGCGACCCCGGTTACCATCGCCGTCGCAGATTTGCTGACCAAGGACGCCCTCAAGATCGCTCGACTCGAAGGATACATCTCGCCATACGATGCCGGCGACGTTCGCGCCCTGCACACGCGCTACACGGCGGTCGAGCGGAAGACGGTCTTTCGCCACCGAGGGATCGAGGTCGAGCTGACCTCGGCCGGTCATATTCCGGGCGCCACGATGTACCTTTACCGGGGGGAGCGCGACCTCCTTTTCTCGGGGGATGTTCAGACCATCCCAACGCACCTCGTCGGCGGTGCGGAACCGGTCGATTGTCACACCCTCGTCCTGGAGTCCACGTACGCGGGCCGGGAGCACCCGGATCGGAAGGAGACCGAACGAAAGTTTCGCGACAAGGTTGCCGAAACCGTGGAACGGGGCGGGAAGGTTATCGTTCCCGCCTTCGCGGTAGGACGGGCCCAAGAGGTGTTGATGACGCTCCAATCGTCGGGCTACGATGTGTGGCTCGACGGGATGGCGCGTGCGGTGAACAACATCTATCGAAGCGCCCCTGAGTACCTCGCCGACTCTCGCCGCTTCCGCCGCGCACTCGAATCCGTCACGGAGGTCGAGCACCCCGGTGACCGACGTCGAGCGCTCCGGGAGGCGGATGTGATCGTCACGACCGGTGGAATGTTGGACGGTGGCCCGGTGTTGTTCTACATCGGGGAAATCTATCGAGACGCCAACAGCTCGATCCTCCTGACCGGTTTTCAAGTCGACGGATCCAATGGTCGACAGCTCTTGGACCACGGAACGCTAACCGTAGACGATACCAAGATCCGCCCCACCTGCGAGGTGCAAAAGTTCGACTTCTCCGCGCACGCGGGGCATTCGGAGCTGGTCGAGCTGGTCCGAAAGACGCACGCGGAGAAAGTGATCCTCATGCACGGCGACCACCGCGAGCACCTCAAGGAATCTCTCGAAGGAGAGTGCGAGGTCTTGCTCCCGGAGAATGGAAGTCGCTTTACGATCTGAACGCGACGAATTATCCCAGATCGATCTCGATCATGCCCGCCTCGACGCGCGTCGGGTAGGTCTGAAGCGGATCCACTCCGCCCTGCGGCGGCTCCATCCCAAAGGGGTCGACCAGCACCTTACCGGTCGCGACATCAAATTGCGCGTTGTGCTCGGGGCACGTCACATGACCCTCCTCGACCACCCCGTCCGCCAAAATTCCGCCAAGGTGGGGACAAATGCCGGTCAACGCGCGGACTTGACCTCCCCAGGCGACTAACAATATCGATGCGCTCCCCACGTTGACCTCGCGGCTCATCCCATCCGTTAGGGTCACCGCAGCCACGCCCGTCGTTTTCCAAGTCATTCTCGCGCGGTACTCGCGGACATCTTTTAGAGTATCACCTGCGGGAAGGCGGCCTACGGTTGTCCTTCCGTCTCCCAAGACTCGACCGGCGGGAGGGCGCCCGCATCGGCGAACAGGGAATGCTCTCGAAGGATGCGTTCGACCGTTTGGCGGAGCTCGTCGATGCCGTCCCCCGTCTCGGCGGAAACAGCGAGGCGGGTTCCCGGGCGACGTAGGAGATCCGATTTTGTTTCGACCTCGATGATCGGGAGTTTGGGAAACTCCTCCTTCCAACGGAGCAAGAGACGCTCCTGCTCTTCCACCGTGTACCCGGAAGATCCGGTGGGATCGATCACGAACAGAACAACGGACGCCGCTCCGGTAACGGCCGTTTCCGCCTCTGCCTCCGCTGGATTGGACTTACGTGCTCTTCCAAGGATGCCCGGAGTATCCAGTACTTGGAGTCGGTCGAAGCCTAGATCCGTATGGCCGACCGCGATGGCCAACGTCGTAAAGGGGTAATCGGCTACCTTGGGCCGCGCGGTCGATAGACGGGCTACGAGAGATGACTTTCCCACGTTCGGAAAGCCAGCGACTACTAAGGTCGGTACCCCCGGATCCAAACGAGGGCGATCTTTGAGAAACTCCTCGAACTGGCGTGCGAGCTCAATATCCGGGTCTACCTCGCGGACGAAGCTTGCCAATCGGCCGTAGAACATGCGGACCGACTCGGCGAATTCCGTTGTCGTCGATCTCGACCGCAGGTCTCGTTCGGCGTCCCGAGTGAGACCTCGGATGCGTTCCTGAGCCCGGTGCAATCGGGTTAGCACTCGTTCAAATTTTCCGGCCCCAAACGACTGGTCGAGCAGCGATCGAGAAAACGGGGTTAGAGGTGGCCGGGTCAACGGTTTTTCGAACGCGTGGATCTGACGGATTACCGTCGCCGAGCTGCGCACGATCTTGAGCTGCGCGCGTCGTCGGGAACGATCGAGCCGAGACTGTCCATGCGGCGTAGCCCGGTACGCTCTACGAAAGGCTGTGTCCAGAATAGCGCCGGACGGTTTGGCCCCTCGCTTGGGTCGGATCGCCGCTCCGCGATCTTCCCGGCCCTTCCGGCGTGTCGAACGCGGTTCCATCGGTCCTCGAGAAACGGGGCGAACGTCAATAGGTTTGGCGGCCCCGCGCCGCAGCCCATCGACGCAAGCCGAGGCGCCAAACATGCGAAGCGATTTAGCTGTCGGCCCACTCGGACGTCGCTCGGAGTGATCGCGTGCCCCACTGGATTTCGGAGGAGGCCGGGGAGGAAGAGGCGCTCCTTCGAGAGCTGGGCATCAACGACATCGACGAACTGTTCTCGGATGTCCCGCGAAAGGCGCGCATGGGCCGCATGGGCGTCGGGGCGGGAATGGACGAAGCTGAGGTCGTGGCTGCCGTCGACAAGATCCTCGACCGGAACCGTCCCTACTCCAAATTTTCGAATTTCATTGGGGGCCGGATCGCTCCTCGCTTTCTTCCCGCGGCCGTCGATGCGATCATCTCTCGCAGCGAGTTCTACACGTCCTATACGCCGTACCAGCCCGAAGCCAGTCAGGGAATGCTTCAGGCGCTCTTCGAGTTCCAGAGCCTTTGGGTCGAACTAACCGGCTTGGACGTCGCAAACGCGTCATTGTACGATGGCGCGACCGCCTCGGGGGAAGCACTCCTCTTGTGTCGCCGGATCCACGAGGGCGATCGCTTTCTGATCCCTGCGAGCCTACCTTGGGAAGAGAAGAGCGTCCTTCACAATTATTCGGTTGGTCACGGGATCCGGATCGATGAGATCCCCTTCGATCCAAGGACCGGATCTCTCGATCTCAATTGGATCAGGACCGAAGCTGGCCATCACGACGTCTTTGGACTACTCGCGGATGTTCCCAACGGATTCGGCCACCTTGACGAGGGAGTCCTCGAGCTGAAGGCTGCGATCGGGGACATTCCGCTCGTCGTCGCTGCGGACCCGCTCGCCCTTACTGTCCTCGAGCCCCCCGGGGAATATGGAGCGGACGTCGTGGTCGGGGAGGGGCAAGGGTTCGGAATCGCGCCCGCCTTCGGCGGCCCTCTGCTCGGCCTCTTCGCCTGCCGACGCGAGCACGTTCGGTTTGCGCCGGGTCGAATCGTCGGCGCCACGAAGGACGTGAACGGACGCCGCGCCTTCACGCTCACGCTCCAGACGCGGGAGCAGCACATTCGACGTTCGCGGGCGACCTCGAACATTTGCACGAATCAATCGCTGATGTCGCTGGCATTTGTCGTGTATGCGAGCATCGTTGGGCCACGGCGCCTCGCGCAACTGCAGGCGAGTCTGTCCGAGAAGGCCCGAACTCTCGCCACCGCTCTTGGCCGGACCGACGGTATAGTAGCCCCTCGTTTCGAGGCGCCATATCTCGGGGACTTTACGATCGAGCTCGGGCGCGGCGATGCCACGGCTTTTCTCGACCGACTGCGACGCCGAAAAATCCTGGGCGGGCAGCCCTTGGCGGATCCGCGTCCCGGAGCGACGCGACCCGGGGGCGAGTGGATCCTGGTCTCCGCAACGGAATCCATCGCGGATCGAGATATCCAGAAGTACGCGAAAGCGGCCGGAGCCGCCCTTCCCCCGGCGCGAGGTAGCGGATGACGTTCCGCCAGGCTCGATGGGACGAGCCTCCCATCTGGGACCTAGCCCCGGCGCCGGGTGAGTCGGAACCGGTCTCGATTCCTGGGTTACCGGACCGATTGCGTCGCAAGCAACCCCTTCAATGGCCCGAGATGACCGAACTCGAAGTCGTTCGCCACTATACGCGTCTCTCGCAAATGAACTTCGGAATCGACACGTCGGTGTATCCGTTGGGCTCGTGCACGATGAAGTACAATCCCAAGGTTTCCGAAGTGCTCGCTCGCCGAAGAACCGCCGCTGAGCTTCACCCGTCGCAGCCCGAAGCTACGGTCCAGGGCGCCCTCGAAATGACGTGGAGGCTCGAGCGAGCGCTGGCCAAGATCACCGGCTATCCCGAGGTCTCGCTACAGCCCGGGGCGGGCGCCCACGGAGAACACGCTGCGCTCCTGATGGTTCGGGCGTACTTCCGGGAACGCGGAGAGGAAGCGACGCGCACGGAAGTACTGCTTCCGGACACTGCGCACGGAACTAACCCCGCGTCAGCCGCCATGGCGGGTTTCACCACCCGGGAGATTGTCTCGAAGGACGGCTGCGTCGATCTCGCCCAGCTGCGGGCGGCAGTGTCGGACCGCACGGCGGCGTTCATGCTGACGAATCCCAATACCGCGGGACTGTTCGAATCCGAGATCCTCGAGATCGCCGAGACGGTTCACGCGGCTGGTGGACTTCTGTACTATGACGGGGCGAATCTCAACGCGATTCTTGGCGTTACGAATCCCGGTCGCATGGGTTTCGACGTGGCGCATTTGAACCTGCACAAGACGTTCGCCACCCCCCATGGAGGAGGCGGACCCGGTGCCGGAGTGCTCGGTGCGAACGAACGGCTGGCTCCGTATCTTCCTATACCGCGCGTCGTGAAAAGCGGCCGCAGTTATCGATGGGATTACAACCGACCCAAGTCGATTGGAAAGATCAAATCGGCGTACGGTAACTTCGGACTCGATCTACGGGCCTACGTCTTCCTCATCTCCCACGGGGAGGAGGGCTTGCGGCACATCTCGCGTCGAGCGGTCCTCAATTCGAACTACGTCGGAAAAAAACTCGGCGCGTATTTGCCACGGCCGTTCCGCCCCCTCGTCAAACACGAATTTCTGTTGTCGGGCGCCCCCTTGAAGGCCAAGGGGGTGCGGACCCTCGATCTCGCCAAGCGGCTGTTGGACGAGGGCGTCCATGCCCCTACGATCTACTTCCCTTCCCTGGTCGAAGAAGCGCTGATGATCGAGCTCCCCGAAACGGAAAGCCGGCGTGAGCTCGACCGCTTCATTGCCTCGTTCGAACGCGCGGTACAAGACTCGCCCGAAAACCTGCACGCGGCCCCCCAGTCGCTATCGGTCGGACGGGTCGATGAGGTCCTCGCGGCCCGCCAACCCAAGCTTTCCTGGAAAGACTTGCGCGCCACCTCCGCAAACCTTGAAACCCTCGGAACCGTGAGTGCGACTCCATGAAGGCCCGCGTCCAGAAGATTTTCCGGAATCTCGACCCACAGCCCGAGGCGATTCTTTTGGCGAACGCGACTGACCCGCATCTCGATCAGACGTTCTTCTATCTGTTCGACGTTCCCGCCGGCCTATTCGAGGGATCGGTCGCCATCGCCCATCCGGACGGCGGACTCGATATCCTGAGCTCACCTCTGGAAGCGGAGACCGCGCAGGTGGCGGCCAAGCACGATCCCGACGTTCGCGTGCATGTCGTGGGGCGCGAAGAAACGGAAACGAAGGTCAAGCAACTGATGCCGAGCGGTGACACGATCGGACTCAACTACCGAGAGCTGACCCACGACTGGTTCCTGCGGCTCGAGAAACTACTCCCGGAGACGGAGTGGACCGATGTTTCGAACGCGATCAAGACGGCGCGGGTGACGAAGGACCCGCACGAGATCCAACTCTTGCGGAAGGCAGCCGAGATCGGGTCCAAGGTAGCCATCGAAATCCCGCTGATGCTCAAAGAAAACATGACGGAACTCCAGCTGGCCGCGGAAATGGAGTACCGAATGAACTTCCTCGGCGCCAGTGGCCGATCATTCAACACGATCGTGGCCTTTGGGGCGCACAGCGCCGAGCCGCACTACGCGCCTGCCGACACGCAACTCAGGGCCGGGGACTCGATCGTGTGTGACTTCGGGGCGTACTATCGGCGCTATGCGAGCGATATCACGCGCTCATTTCACTTCGGAAAGCGCGATGACGAGATGAAGCGAGTGCACGAGACCGTCCAAGCCGCCCAGAAGGCTGCCCTCGACGTCATCCGGGCGGGGACTCCGGCCAAAGAGGTCGATCTCGCGGCCCGCAAGGTCATTGAGTCCTCCCCGTGGAAGGGCCGTCTGACACATGGGGTCGGTCACTCGATCGGCTTGGTCGTCCACGACGGCTGGGGCTATGGTCCGAATTCCGACGATCAATTGGTCGCGGGGATGGCGTTGACCGTCGAGCCGGGGATCTATCTCCCGGGGCACGGCGGGGTCCGCATCGAAGACGATGTCGTCGTCACGGAGAACGGGTTCGAGTTCCTCACCACGGCACCGCGCGAGTATCGCGAGGTCTTCGCTTGAAGTTCGGAGTCCTGACGGGTGGTGGCGACTGCCCGGGACTCAACGCGGCGATCCGCGGAGTGGTGTTCCGAGCGCACAAGTTCGGGCACGAAACGGTAGGCTTCCTCGACGGTTGGAAAGGAGTGCGGGATGACGAATCGCGCCCTCTCGCGATCTTGGACGTGGTGGGTCTGGTTGGCCGGGGTGGAACGCTCCTGGGTAGCTCGCGAACGAATCCCTTCCAAAAGGACGCCGATGCCCAGAAAGTACTGGCCACGATACGTGCCCACTCCCTCGACGCGCTCGTGGCTATCGGGGGTGACGATACGCTTTCGGCCGCCCGCGAGCTGCACCGCCGCGGCGGAAAAGTCGTCGGAGTGCCGAAGACGATGGACAACGATGTCGCCGGGACCGACTGGACCTTCGGGTTCGACTCGGCCTCCTCGGTCGCCGTGGAGGCGGTCGAACGGCTGAGCGATACGGCGAATAGCCATCATAGGGCCATCGTACTCGAGGTCATGGGTCGGCACGCCGGATGGGTCGCCATGGCGACCGGCGTCGCAAGCGGAGCCGATTACACGCTCCTGCCCGAGGAGCCGTACAACGAAGCCGAACTCCTGCGGCATGTTCGGGCCGCCGTAGATCAGCGCGGCTACGCGCTCGTGGTAGTTTCGGAAGGAGTCGATGTCGGATCGAAATCCGGCTCGAAAGGAGGTCAAGACGAATTCGGCCACGAACTCCTGCGAGAACGGAATGTCGGCGACTGGGTCGCGCAACGGATCCAAGAGCTGGCCCACGTGGAAACTCGCAGTGCCCAGATCGGCCACATCCAACGCGGAGGCCCTCCCACTCTTTTCGACCGACTGCTCGCCACGCGGCTCGGAGCCAAAGCGGTGGATCTTGCGTTGGCGGGTCGTTTCGGCGAAGTCGCTGTTCTCAGGGGGGAAATCGTGACCGGGATCTCGTTTGACGAAGCCATCGGGTCGACCAAGACCGTCTCCAATGATTGGATCGATCTCCTGCACACGTTCGACGCGTGAACTATGGCGGTCCGTGCGCTGTGGTACCAAGACCACGCCCTATTCGTTCTTGACCAGAGGCAACTCCCGGGCCGAACTCGGGTGCTTCGCCTCCGCACGGCGCACGAGGTCGCGGAAGCCATTACCACGATGACCGTGCGCGGCGCCCCTACGATCGGCGTGGCGGCGGCGTTCGGAATGGCGTTGGCCTCGAGAGAGTCGCGCTACACGCCAGACACCGCCGCGCGCTTGCTGCGGGCGACGCGCCCGACCGCGCACGACCTGTTCGTCGGGATCGAAGTCGTTCGCTCCGCGTGGGAAAAGGGGAAAGACCCCGAAGAAGCGGCCGAGGCGTACCGTCGGGAAGTCGTGGAAGAATGTCACCAGATTGGCAAAGCGGGCGCACCACTGCTCAGCCAAGTCAGTCGCATATTGACCCATTGCAACGCCGGCGCACTCGCGACGGTGGAGTGGGGCACTGCCCTTGCCCCGATCCGGGTCGCACGGGAGGCCGGGGCGCGCTTCTTCATCTGGGTCGATGAGACCCGGCCGATGTTGCAAGGTTCCCGACTGACCGCGTGGGAGCTCCGCGAGGAACATATCCCGTATGCGATCATCGCCGACAATGCTGCGGGCTACTTCATGCGAACTGGGCAGGTCGACGCGGTAATCGTCGGCGCGGATCGGATCGCCCGTAACGGGGACTTCGCGAACAAGATCGGGACGTACGAGAAAGCGGTGCTCGCTCGGGAAAACAAGATCCCCTTCTACGTCGCGGCGCCGTGGAGTACCTTCGATGCGCGACGAGCCTCGGGGGCAACGATCCCCGTGGAGGAGCGCAAGGAGGAGGAGGTCTTGCGAATCGGAGACCACGCCATCGCGCCGAAGGGCAGCACCGCCCGGAACCCCGCCTTCGACGTGACGCCCGCGAAGTATGTGACGGCCTTCGTTACGCCGGGCGGAGTCGTTTCACCCAAGGGCCTGGCTAGACTGTTGCGTTCCCGACCACGGTAAGGCGGGGCCGGAGCGACGGTCTATGCGTCGAAGACCGGCTCGCCGAGAAAGTGCTCGACGCCGCGTAGCGTCTGGCCGATCGTGCCAGTGATATTCACGCCGAGTTGGTGGAAGACGAGCACGAGCATAATCAGCAGAACAATCGTTGTGAACCATCCCATTGCGGATCCCATGGTCGCTCCGTTCGCGGTGAGACGGAAAATCGGAGTCGCCGTACATAAAACGCCAAGGTGCACTTGCAAAAGAGGTTCGGGTAACATTCAAGAG